>JAWADY010000001.1:0-291150 GCA_038891615.1 Candidatus Woesearchaeota archaeon
TGTCCATAGCAATTATGTGTGGCAGGGAATTGGTATATTCGGCGTTGCTGGTTACGCACATGCAACAATACTCAACAACACCCTCTTCAATAACAAACATGGAATACTAATCTCAAACAGCGTAGGTAGCCCAACAAGCGGATACAGAATCATAGAAAACAACATCACAAACAACACATTTGGAGGATTTTCAGGCAGCGGAATTTTCATTGAAGGCGCAGACGCAACAAACCTTGTCAGTGATGTCTTGATTGAAAACAACACAGTAACAAGCAATGCTTACGGAATCTTCATTAACAAAAACACACAAAACAGCACCATACGCAACAATTCAATCACAAAAAGCACATTCATAACAGAAGGAGGAACAGGAATACTTGTTTTCAGACCCAGCGCGCTTGGCGCTGAACAAAACCCACGCAACATCAAAATAGAAAACAACAGAATTACAAGCAACGAAAGAACAGGCATCAGCATAATTCGCGGAACTTCTGTATCAGTGTTCAATAATGGTGTTGAAAACAACAACGGCACAGGTATTTTTATCAATTTTGGGAATTCAGCATCCGTAATTGGCAATATTGTTACTGCACCGACTCTGCCACCAGCCGCAGATGGCATTTTTGTAGGTAACAGTAACTTCACGACCATAGCAAGCAACACCGTATCAGGATTTAAAGGAACATTTATGGCTGGGATAAGCGTTGGAATGAACAGCTTTTTTGCACTCGTAACTCAAAACATACTGTTCAACAATAACAGGGGCATTGAAAATTTCCAGAATTCCTTCAATAACATAACAAACAACAACATCTTTGACAACTTGGGAATAGGCGTACTTGTTGAGGACTCCCATAACAATATTGTAAGTGCAAACACTGTAACGAACAGTCCAAGCTCAAGTGCTTTCACCGGTGCAGCAGGTATTCGAGTTTCAACATTTGCGACTCCAAGTTCCAACAATAACATTGTTGAGAATAATGTGGTAACAGAAGGTTTTGGAAAGGGAATTGATTCTTTTTCCTCAAATGGGTTGATAATCAAAGGCAACACGGTGAGTAACAAGGAGAGGCGGGCAATAGAAGTCTCAAGTGCCAGAGGTGTAGTAATTCAGAATAATATTCTAACAAACAATGGCAGGATTGGTGGCAGGGGAATACTTGTCTTTAACACTCCGGACCATGTGCTTGTTGAGGGAAACACTGTGACGGGGCACAGGAGGACTGATGGAGGATTCTCGCCTGGAATTGATGTTCAATCAGTCGGCTCGGCAACAATAAGGAACAACAATGTCAACAGTAATAATAGAGGGATATTTGTTTCAGGCCTAATTGGCGGCGCAACAATCGAAGAAAATACTCTAAACAGCAACGACCTAAATGGCATAGAGACTTTTGTTGCGAGCAACATTGTTGTGCGCAATAACGTCATAAGAGGTAATGTATCAATAGCAGGCAATAAGGGTATTTTCATGCAGATTGGTGATAGCAACATAATTGCGAACAACAGCGTACTTGACAATGGATTAGAAGGAATATTTGTTTTTGGAAACTCTACAAATCCGTTCTCCAATTTCTTGATAGAAGGAAACCACCTTTCAGGAAACAACAGAGGAATTTTTGTTTTCAGCTTTTCATCTGATGGAACTATTCGCGGAAACACTGTGGCCAACAATTCCTTGCGCTTTGGTTCTTCAGGTTTGGGGATAGTCGTAAACGGAATCGCAGTTGCTGAGAGGCCCGCGAGGATACTTGTTGAGGGCAATTCAGTCTCACGAAATACTGATGATGGAATACATGTGAACGGAGGAACAGATGTAACAATACGGTCAAACAATGTCTTTGATGGAACAGCCGATGGCGCCCGAGGGATAAGAGTCCTCAATGCGGTCAATACACTTCTTGAGAACAACACAATAACAGGCACAAAGCGTGGCATTCTCGTCTCAAGTCCTGCGATTGTACGCGGAAACTCTTTAACCAATCTTTTTACTATAAGTCCATTCCTTGCCTTTGGAATAGCCGTAACAGGAGCAGAAGCTGCTGGAACGATTATTGAGAACAATACAATAACAGCCACTGATTTTGGAATCCTATCGTTCAATTCTCCCAACGTGGCTGTGAAGAAAAACACAGTCATCAACGCAGCAACAGTTGGTCTTTCGGCTGATGGTTCAAATTTGAACACTTTTGAGAGTAATACCGTTAGTGGATCTGGTGACGGGTTACAGGCGGCTGGGTTTCTGAGTGGCGCTGGAAGCAATGACTTAGTTGCACTAAATAATGTGATAACTTCGGGCAACAGAGGTATTTTACTGGCAAATGGCTCAACACGTGCAAGAATTGAAGGAAACAGAATTTCAGGAATGTCGCTGGCTGGTGCTTCGCTTGAGGGAGCTCCTGGAAACAGTTTGCTTAGAAATGACATTTCAAGCTCAAACATAAACGTCAAGCTGACTGACAGTCCAAACACAAGTATTTTAGAGAACAACATAACAAGTGGTTCAGTAGGAGTATTGATATCCAATAGCACAAGCGGTCTCGCGTTCTCGCGCAATAATTTGGTAGGTAATACTAAACAGATTGAATCAGACGCTGCAGTGGAGCTAAGCGTGGCAGGGGTCGGAAACTTCTGGGGCAGGACAACTGGGCAGTGTTTTATTCCCGGCACAGACAGCAATCGGGCAGATGTAACTGACAGCTTCTGCTTCTTTGCTCCAGTTACTTTCTTTATAGACACTGACAACGATGGAATAGAAGAGCCTATTGATGTTCTGCCAACAACATTTTCAAACGATTTTAGTGATGTTCCACTTGGCAATGGAGGGAGCACAAGTGGAACAATAACGGATAGGGCTGGACTGGGCTGGACAGTGTTTGAGCTGCCAAACCCTGCCGGAGTCAGGATAAAGGTTGGCGGCACAGGAAAGGGAAAGGTTAATGCTTGTGGCAGGGAAATTCTTGTGAATGCACCTGCACAGTTTGTTGTAAAGTGTTCAAACCTCGATATTACGGTAGAGGCTGGAAGCGTGGAGCTTCCGCTGGTGGTGCAAACACCAACAATTGGAACAAGAAGCTACACTTCACGACTGCCTGAAGGTTCCAGAGCAGTGTATGTTACTGAAACAATTGCGCCTGGAAACGAGGAGGTCGCAATAAGCCAGATTGCTGGAAGTAGCGAGCTTTTCATTGATGGGATAAAGATTCATGAGCCATTGTCAGGCGAGACGGCCAAGCTCGGCGACCGCGATGCTGACGGGATTGAGAGCCTGCTTGACATTAACCGCGATTCAGGTTTTGTGGATACAAGCGCAGTCTTTAGTGACAAGTGGTCAAATGAGCGGCTTAGGACAGATGGAGTTCTAGGCACAAGCTTTGGAAGAATTGTTGAACGTGGTGGATTAACAGCAACAGCCTCGACAGCTGCAAATCGCTTTGTAAGAATTGCAGCATCAGGAGCTGGAACTGGAATTGCACAGAGCAGGATTTGCCATGAGAACTTGCTGATAAAGTTGAGGGCTGGTGAGAGTGTGGACAAGCGGTGCGGAAGTGTTGACATAAAAGTCGTGGCCGGCCAGCCAGAGGTTGTTACAGAACTTGCTGATGCAAATGTAAGCTCAATTCTAAGTTCTGATGCACAGATTGTATTTAATGTTTTGATTCCTACAGAAGTGACCATCACAGTAATTTCAGGAACAGTGGCCTCAGCAGTCCAGACAACAGAGGTTTCAGTAGTTCAGACAGTGCCTTCGACAGTGACAATCGCAACAGAAACAGATCCTTCAACAGGGACAATTACTGTTGTGCCAACGGTTGAGAATGGTACAGCGACTATTGTTCAGGCGGGCCAGGAGACAACTGTTGGGGCTGGCCAGAGTGCAACTTTGTTTGACCAATGCCCTGGGATTGATGGTCGTGCGTTGTATAATGGTTGTCCTTTTGCTGACAGGAACATCGTAAGTTTGCATGTTATTGATCAGGCAAAGTCAGGAGCCTGTCCAGGCGGTGCCGGGAGTTGCAAGTTCCCGATTGCAGGAGCAAGCATAAGGGTGTTTGACAGGAATAGGCTTGCTGGTTTGACTATTATTGGTCTTGACGGCGGCGCTATTACCCTGACAAAGAATCCTTCTGGTTCTTTGTATGATGATATTTTTGAGTCGGATGTTGCTAATTCTGTTGCAAAGTCTAGCTTCTGTACAACTGACAGCTTTGGAAGTTGCTATGCTGGTGAACGGGTTGTTGGGGATTATCTTGTGATTGTGAAGTATGTTGATGGTCAGACAGGCAGGATTGTCTACACAGGTTTGCCAAAGTCAGCTTCTGACTTTGTTGATAGTGATGGTGATACAATTGTCGATCTTGCAACAAAGGACTTCCAGATAATGAAGACAATAAGGAGGGATGGAAGCGTACAGGTTCTTGGAGGCTCCAAGGTTGTCGTAAGGGGAAGCGTGTTGGAAGTTCTTTATCCGATTGAGGCTGTCTGGGATGTTGTTGCATCACAATTCTTATATCCATTCATTTTCATTTCTGACAGCAGCTGGTCTGTTGATGTTTGTGCCGAGGTGCCTGTTGGTTATTCAGTGGTTGGTGCGTATGATGAGTTTGGGAATTTAATTAGTGAAGGGGGTTGTACGCATGCTTTTGTTGCAGGCCAGACAAAGGTGGTTGCTTTTGATGTTGCCAAGACAGGAAGCCCGTCCACATTCGATGTTGGATTTAATCTAAAAGCTCGTGGTCCAGATGGCAAGGTGCAGGCAATAGGCTTAAAGGTTGCCAGCAAGCGCACAACAGTAGAGAGCATGGTTGCTGCTGCTGACAGACAAACCAAGGGCATCGAACAGGCTCTTGCAAAGTTTGATGCGCAGATAGCCGGCATTGGAAGGCCGGCTGTTGTAGAAACTCCACCTGATCCTCTGGATGCTGCAGTGCAAAGAACATTAAAAGCAAGGGCAAAAGTTCAGCCAAAAATTCCAGAACCGGCCAAGACAAGAGGCAAGGGTGCCCCTGTGGCAACTGGCGCGATAACTGATTTCTCAAAAAACAATCCGATGAATTCAGATTCTATGTTAGCATTATTCGTTCTGTTTTTGGTTGCGCTCATTGTCTACCTTTTGCTCATTAGACGGAAGAGATAGGTTCTTTTTGTGAAAACAACATCAAACAAAGCAGTGGCTGCAAGAACCATTCAAGCCCTTCCAGATTCTTTAGATGCTGCGGCGCAGTGCACAGCAAAAGCAAGAATGCAGGTGCAGCCAAATTATTTGGTCTAAAGCTTCCTTTAGCCATCTCATTTTCTTCATTTATACTTAACCCGCAAATTCAAAAAATTTATAAATCCTTTTGGCTGATTTTCTTGAAATGAAAAGTATAAAAGAACTCAAAGAATGCCCTGACTGTAGTTCTGGAGATGTTATTTATGATGCAAAACGAGAGCAGCTCATTTGCAGAAGTTGCGGTTTAATTTTTGAGCCATTGCTACCTGAAGTAGAAAAAAAATTTAGAGAAAGCCATAAAATCCTTGAACCAAAAAAATCAGCAAAAAAGACAAAAAGAAAAGGAAAGAAAAAACAGCAAAAAAGAAGAGTTTGATTGGACAGCAAGAATTTACTTAGCACTGCTAATGTAAGCTGGGAATAGCCAACATTAAGTTTGAAAAATCACCAAGTTATTTCAACTTCGTCGCTTCTTTCGTATGGTCGGATGTCTGCGGCTTCAGGCTTAAGCCTCTCACCCGCTTTGTGCTGAAGCCATCCCTGCCATGCAATCATCGCACCATTGTCCATTGCGTATTCAAGGGGCACGGCGTAAAAGCGCGCACCCCTTTCCTTGCACATTATTTCAAGCATCTCACAAAGCCTTTTATTTGCAGCAACACCACCAATTAGAAGAAGTTCTTCTTTTCCAGTGTGTGCCATTGCGCGTTCTGAAACTTCTGCAAGCATTGCAAAACAAACTTCTTGCAAGCTAAAGCAAAGATCTTGTAGGCTTGCTTTTCCTGCTTTGAGCAGCCTAGTTGCCTTTGTAACAATGCCTGCAAAACTGACATCCATTCCTTTAACAGAATAAGGCAGCTCAACTAGGCGTCCGCCTTTTGCTAGCTCTTCAATCCTTGGTCCTCCGGGAAAACCTAGGCCTGCCTCTCGTGCAAACTTATCAAGGGCATTTCCTAAACCTATGTCGAGTGTTTCTCCAAATATTCTGAAGCGTCTTCCCGTTGCTGCAATCACTTGAGTATTAACACCTGAAACATAAAGGTAGACAGGATTTTTTGCACCTGTCATGAGTTCTCCGATTGTTAGGTGGGCAACGCAGTGATTTACGCCAATTATTGGAATATTTCGCTCAGATGCAAGTTTCTTAGTAAGCTCCATTCCAACCCGCAAGCATGGAGGTAAGCCAGGGCCATGTGCGTATGCCAAAAGCCCTATGTCTTCAATTCGCAGTTTTGCTTTTGTTAGAGCTTCTGAAATAATTTTAGCAGCAACCTCTCTGTGGTGCTGTGCGACAATGTTAGGGATTAAGCCACCTTCGCGTGTCGTGAAAACAGACTTTTGATTAGCTAGAATTTTTCCTTCGCTGCTAACTATGCCTGCTCCGAAAGTATGCGCAGTACTTTCAACACCAAGGACATACATTGTTCGGATTGTTCTTCTAACTCCTTATAAATATTTTGTAGCTTAGAAAAATGACCGTTCAACTCGTTTGTTTCACAGCGTCGCATGTAATGCCTTTTGTGAATGATTAAATTTTAATTAGGTAATCAGAGAAAGCTTGAGTGGCGCTTTAATTTCTTTTCAAATGAAAATAATAGAAAAAACCGTGCGGCAGGAAGTTTGTTAGAGCGGACTGTTGGGGGACGCATGCTGAGGCTCTCGTTACCTTGAGCCTTACACACCGTCTCCATCAAACCCGTCTTCTACGGGTGTCCTATGATGCCTCATCTCGAGGAGGGTTTCGTCCTTAGATGCTTTCAGGACTTATCCCTTATGGCGTGGCTGCCCAGCTTAATGCCCTGTCGGACAGCTGGTTGACTAGAGGCCACGAACGCCAGTTCCTCTCGTACTATGGCGTCCTTCCCCTCAGGCATCACGCAGTTCCAGTGGATAGTACACCAACTGCCTCACAGCGTTGTGAACCCAGCTAACGATCCCTTTTGATAGGTGAACTCCCTCACCCTTGGATGCTTCTGCACACCCAGGATAGGAAGAGCCGACGTCGATGTAGCAAGCCGCGCCGTCGATGTGAACTCTCGGGCGCGACGACTCTGTTATCCCCGAGGTAACTTTTCGGTCATCCCCGGCCCCCATCAAGGAGGACACGGAGGTTCGCTAGGCCAAGCTTTCGCTCTTGGAATCCTTCTTGGTCAGATTCCAATCAGGCCGGCTTATGCCCTTGCACTCCACACCCGATTTCTGACCGGGTTGAGCCGACCTTTGGGCCCTGACGATATCCTTTCATCAGGGTGCCACCCCAGCCGAACTGTCTGCCAACAGTTGTCCCGTTGGTTTTTCCAACGGTTAGCAGCACAAGTGGTGAAGGGTGGTGTTACACTTTTGTCTCAGGCACAACCTGACGGCAGTGCCCTCAAGCGACTCCCACCTACTCTATACGACAACACTCGCACCGCAGCTGCAGGCTACAGTAAAGTTCTACGGGGTCTTCACTTCCTACTGGAACTCTCTGGCCTTTGCACCAGAAAGGGGGTTCGGGGGCTTCCGACTGGGGACAGCGACAACCTCGTTACGCCCTTCATGCACGTCACCATTCAGATGACAAGGCATTTCGCTACCTTAAGAAAGTCATAGTTACTTCCGCCGTTTACCGGTCCTTGCACCCCTTGAAAAGGGTATTCGGATACCGGCACTGGGCAGACGTCACCGGCTATACATAGCCTTTCGGCTTGGCAGCCAGTTGTGTTTTTGTTAAACAGTCGGGCCGTCCTTGCCACTGCGCCCTGCGCTCGCCAGGCACAAGACCCACAAGCGCAGGGATCCCTTCTACCGAAGGTACGGGACTAATTTGCCGAGTTCCCTCAGCCGGATTAACACCCTCACACCTTAGGCTTCTCACCTAGGGGCACCAGTGCTGGTTCTTGGTACGGTTGCCCGGCGTCCTTCCCTGTTCCCTTTTCATGGGCTCCAGGCATCGGCGGGACAACCCAAAGGGCTGCTATTCAAGGCTTTCATCCTGTTCTCGCCATTACGGCACTCCCAGGATGTATGCCTTTTAACGCAGACGACAATCTGCGCCCACCTAGCCAAAAGCGTCAGGAACAGGGCTTGCGTTGCCGCACGTAGCCGGGCAGTACTGGAATATTAACCAGTTGCCCTTTCTCCACTGCACCAGTTGGGTGGTGGATTAGGACCGACTAACCCTTGGCTGATCTACATTGCCAAGGAACCCTTGCCCTTTCGGCGGCGGAGACTCTCACTCCGCTAAGATCCTACTAGCACCAGGATTCTCATTCCTGAACGGTCCATGCCTTCTTTCGAAGACACTTCTGCCCGAACAGGACGCCTGCCTATCACTCACCTTTTGGGTGGTCTGCAGTATCGGCAGCTGGATTAGCCCCGTCCATTTTCGGGACCCACAGCCTTGACGGGTAAGCTGTTACGCACTTTTTAACGGATGGCTGCTTCTAAGCCTACCGCCCCGCTGTCTCTGGCTGTGGACACCCTTCCTCCTTTCACACTTATCCAGCGTTTAGGGGCCTTAACTGCAGTCTGGGTTGTTCCCCTTTCGGAAACCGACCTTACGCCGGCTCCCCGTCTCCCGAGGTCTACGAGGCAACAACCTTCGGAGTTAGACAAGGGACTGATCCCTTTCGGAACCCACATCCCAAATCTGTGACTCTACAGCTGTTGCACTCTCGCTCGAGGCTTGACTGCGGCCAACTTCGGCAGGTACCAGCTATCACCGGTCTCGATTGGCTTTTCACCCCTAATCCAAGGTCAGAGGAACGGGTGCATCCAGAACCCCTACAGGCCTCCACCGGGTTTTACCCCGGCTTCACCTTGCCCTGGATTAGCTCGACCGGTTTCGGGTCGCATCCGCGTGACTCCGGGCACGTTAATACCCAGCCCCTCACAGCTAATGCTGTTGCGTGCTTTTCGCTTTCGCTGCGGATCCCTCCTGAGTAGGAGTTATCCTCGCCACCCAGATGCACTCCCTGGCACGTTATTCTAAACGGACGGCAGAACACCATAGTGCCCTGCCAGACTATCCTTGTCAGGTTTCAGGCTCTTTTCACTCCCTGTCACGGGTTCTTTTCAACTTTCCCTCACGGTACTAGTTTGCTATCGGACTTCGAACGTATTTAGAGTTGGATGTTGATGCCACCCATCTTCCTGCCCCATTTCCGAGGGACAGTACTCTGGACTTGGTACCTTGTCCACCTCAGTTGCCCCTACGGGACTATCACCCTCTATGGTGCTCCATTCCAGGAGACTTTGGGTTCCCAAGGCCGGACTTTAAAACGGCACGGTCCAAACCCCACATCTGGAAATGCTTACGCATTCCCATTCGGTTTGCTCTGAGCGGTTTTCAGTCGCCCTTACTAACCGCATCACAATTGTTTTCTTTTCCTGCGGGTACTAAGACGTTTCAGTTCCCCGCGTTCCCCGACCTTTCGGTCTTTAAGGGAAGTCCCATTCGGAGATCTCCGGTTCAACACCTGCATACGGTTCGCCGGAGCTTAACGCAGTTAGCCACGTCCTTCGTCGGCGCTCGAAGCCTAGTCATCCACCTGACAAGTGGATCTAACGCCCTTTCTGCCGCACGGTCTCATCAACATCAGTCGCCAGTGCTTTTCGCGTTACTAGGCTGTTTGCCTGTAACGCTACTGATGTCTCACCGATAATTGTTCGCAAGGCTCATGCTTGCGAACAACTGAAAGCTTACTGTTTGGGCCTTTGCAGTTAGCCCATGACTTTTTCAGTATGCAATGGACCCGTCGGGAAACTCGACGCTGGCAAGACGCCAGTCGCCCAACGTCTTGAAGACGTTCTCGAACCCGATGCCTCCACCGTGCAAGGGTGGCGCTCTACCAGATGAGCTACGGGCCCATGAGCATTAGATATGATAAAGAGTGCAGGCAAGCCAGTTTAAAAAAATAGGAGGTGATCCATCCGCAGGTTCCCCTACGGATACCTTGTGACGACTTAACCCACCTCACCGAACAAAGGTTCGGATTGGCCAAGCAGCCAATACTCACCCAAGCCCGGCTCGGTTGGTTTGACGGGCGGTGTGTGCAAGGAGCAGGGACATATTCACCGGGCAATGATAATACCCGATTACTACGGATTCCAACGTCACGAGGATGAGTTGCAATCCTCGATCCGTACTGGGGCAGCTTTTCGAGGTTTAGCTTCTCCTTTCGGAGTTGCATCCCATTGTGGCTGCCATTGTTGCGCGCGTGTAGCCCAGGATATCCGGGGCGTACGGACTTACCGTAGCCCGCACCTTCCTCCTTCTTTCGAAGGCAGTCCTCACACTGTGCCCGCTCAACCTTGCGGTCGCGTTGGTAAGTGTGAGCACGGGTCTCGCTCGTTACCTGACTTAACAGGACACCTTAACCGGCGTTTGCAGTGATTAAAGCCTGCAGAACGCTCACGGCACGAGCTGACGGTGGCCATGCACCACCTCTCGGCTCGTCAGCAAAGCCCTTTAGACTGTGCTTCATCCTGCCGTCAACCCTGGTGAGATTCTCGGCGTTGAATTCGATTAAACCGCACGCCGCACCCGTTGTAGTGCTCCCCCGCCAATTCCTTTAAGTTTCAGCCTTGCGACCGTACTCCCCAGGTGGCGTGCTTAACGACTTCTCTACGACACTGCACATTCTCGAAGAATGTGCAACATCTAGCACGCAGCGTTTACGGCTAGGACTACTCGGGTAATTAGTCGACAAAACCCCATTTTACGTCAAAAAGTTTCGCAAAAGTAGTTTTTTGGCGATCTTTGTGAAACTTTTCATACGAACTACAGGGGTGAGTCGATATCTAATCCGGATCGCTCCCCTAGCTTTCGTCCCTCACCGTCGGAGCCGTTCCAGCAGAATGCCTTCGCCATTGGTGGTCCTCCCAGGATTATAACATTTTACCGCTCCCCTGGGAATACCTTCTGCCTTTCCCGGTCCCAAGTCTGGCAGTCTTTCCTGCGCGCTGTCGGGTTGAGCCCGACAATTTCACAGGAAATTTACCAAACCGGCTACGAACGCTTTAGACCCAATAATAGTGGTTCCCACTTGTGGCGCCGGGGTTACCGCGGCGGCTGGCACCGGTCTTGCCCACCACTTATTCGCCAAGATTTTTGCTCTTGGCAAAAGCCCGCCGTAAAGCGAGCACTTGGAATCCCCTCATCACGCTTGCGCGCATTGTGAAGTTTTCCCGACTGCTGCACCCCGTAGGGCTAGGACCAGTGTCTCAGTGTCCTTCTCGGGGCATCCTCTTCCAAGGCCCCTACGGATCTTCGGCTTGGTGAGTCCGTTACACCACCAACTACCTAATCCGCCGCCGACCCATCCTTGGGCGGTTTGCGGTTTTACCCTAGCCTTTTCAGGAAAGGGACTTTCCAGTTTTCCTTTCCCTAACGGCCATTAGCCTCAGTTTCCCGAGGTTATTGCCATCCCAAGGGTAGGTTGTCGACGTGTTACTGAGCAGTTCGCCGCCGGCTCCCTCTTGCGAAGGAGCAAGCCGACTTGCATGTCTTACTGGGATTCCAATAGCAGCAACCTCCTGCAGGATAAACAGGGAACTGCGGTTTTACCGCTGCAGGGTGTGGTTCCAGACGAGAACCCGACTCCTGTCGGGAGCCTCGCCAATAACCCCTTTCGTCGCAAAGCTTTTCTAGGAACTGGCTTGCCTGCATCGTGCTCAACAAGAGATTGAGCACTCACTCTATTAGCAGACTCAGCTTTCCCGAGCCTCATTTTTTTAGAAGCCGGATGATGTTACCGGCACGGGAGGTGAAGATTATTTTAATCACCCACCTCCTTTATAAATATTTCGCTTTTGTTGCTCTATCATTTCAAAGCAAGCTTATTTTGTTATTACAAAGTTATTGACGCAACTTTTTTAAAGAGCTTTTAGGTTTTCTTGTTTCAAAACAACACGCCCCTGTCGTCTAGCCCGGCCAAGGATAGAGGCCTTTCGAGCCTTTGACGCGGGTTCAAATCCCGCCGGGGGCATGCCACCGTATCCTAATGGTAAGGAGACGGTCTCGAATAAACATTTTCGAGCAAACCGTTGCCCACAAGGGCTTGCAGGTTCGAGTCCTGCCGGTGGCGTTCTCACATTTTCATTTTGGTTGCTATAGAAGTCGATATTTGCCAAAAGTGATGGGAAATCTCTTATAAATTCTTTTTATGCTTAGACACCTTTTTTTGTCTTTGCCATCCAGAGCTTCCAGGCGGTTAAGAAAGGCGGAGTCCACTTTTTTTCATCCTTCACAATTTCCTTTCTCAATTCATTGATTGACATCCACTTTCCAGTAAGCACCTCTTGCCTATCAAGCTTTATTTCGCCATCAAATTCATCAAGGACATAAAGCACGTCTTGCTCTCGTTCTATCGGTTCCATCACGTCAAAATCGCAAACCCTTTCAAGTCTTTTTGCAGAAACAGAAATCCCCAGCTCTTCTTTGAGTTCCCTCACTGCTGCTGCATCATAGCTTTCTCCTGACCTTACATGGCCTGACGCAGAAGCCATCCAAAGGCCTGGATACCGGTCTTTTGTGTTGCTGCGTTGTTGAACAAAAATTTGTCCTTTTTTGTTGAACACAAAAATCATAACTGCTCTGTGAATGTAATTCTTTGCATGCACCTCGCTCCTTGGCACGCCACGCTGAATGACTACATCACTCTCATCAACTACATCAAGAAGCTCTTTTTCATCCATTTGCACTTCACAATTTAACACATCAACTCCTTATTTAAAGTTTTGTTTTTTTTGGAAAATTTAGCCAAAAGTAGTTGTTTTACATGAAAGGAATATTAACTTAAAAGGCACAAAAAAGAAGGCAATATTTACACTAATACTTACTGCAATAGGTTTTATTAAAAAAATGTAGGGATTTCCTCTTGTTAAAATTAAACACCAACCATCTCTATTTCGATGTTAAGACCTTCAGGAATAGGAACTCTCATTACTAACCTAAGGGCGCGCTCATCAAGACCAAGGTCAATAAGTCTTTTGTGGATACGCATCTCGTAGTGGTCCCAACTAGCCTTGCCATCCCCACAGGGACATTTTCTTGTTGTGACACGTAGCTTCTTTGTTGGCAAAGGGATTGGCCCTCGCATATCCACGCCAGTTTTTTCAGCAATATCTTTTATGTACTGACATGTTTGGTTTAGCTTGTCTATGTCTATGCTCGCGAGTTTTATTCTTGCCCTTTGCATTTTTAATCACAGCGAACCATTGGTCGCCATGACCTCTTTGAAAAATTAAAAACAAAAGCTTTTGTCAAGAGCACTAAACTACTGTATTTACAATGGCTTCTTGACATAGTCGATGCACATTCCAGCAGCAACAGTCAATCCAGAGTCTCGGATAGAGAACCTTGCAAGCTGCGGGATGTCCTTTTGCTTTTCTATCACTATTGGCTTGACTGGTTTGAACCTGACCACTGCAGCATCGCCGTTCTTTAGGAAGTCTGGATGTTCTTGCAGTGTCTCACCAGTTGCTGGGTTTATCTTTTTTACTATTTCAATCAACTGACATGCAACCATTGACGTGTGAATGTGAAATACTGGAGTGTAGCCAACAGTCATGACGGTTGGATGATTAAGCACGATTATTTGTGCAGTGAATTCTGTTACAACAGTTGGCACATTTGTAGTATGTCCAACCACATCTCCTCTTGCAATGTCCTGCTTGCTTATTCCTCTGACATTGAAACCAATATTGTCGCCAGGCTCGGCTTGGGTAAGTGGTTCGTGGTGCATCTCTATGGATTTTACTTCCCCAACAACGCCTTTACCTTCCCTTGCAGGAACAATTATTATCTTATCACCAACCTTCATTACTCCTGTTTCAACCCTTCCAACAGGAACAACGCCTATGCCTGTGATGTTATAAACGTCCTGCAATGGCAGCCTTAATGGGAGATTTATTGGCTTTTCTGGAGTTTCGAGCTTGTCAAAGGCTTCGAGGAGTGTTGGCCCTGTATACCAAGGCATGTTTGCAGACCTCTTGACAACATTGTCTCCTGGATAAGCTGCTATTGGTACAAACTGAACTTTTTCTGTTTTGAAACCATAAGTCTTTAGGCATGTTTCTATATCTTTTTTTCTCTGCTCAAACGCCTTCTGGTCATATTTGACCAGGTCCATCTTGTTGCAGGCAACTATTAGCTGATTAATTCCGTATGTTTTTGCAAGAAAGACATGTTCTTTTGTTTGCGCCTGGACGCCTTCTGAGCCAACAACAAGAACAGCGGCATCTGCTTGGCTTGCTCCTGTTATCATGTTTTTGATAAAGTCTCTGTGCCCTGGCGCATCGATTATTGTAAAGTCGTATTTAGGTGTTTCAAAACGCTTGTGGCTCAGGTCTATTGTAAGACCACGTTCTCTTTCTTCCTTGAGATTGTCCATTACAAAAGCAAATTCAAAGCCGCCCTTGCCCAGCTCTTCTGCTTTTTCTTTGAGCTTGCGCATTGTTTGCTCATCAATCATCCCAGCATCAAAAAGAAGTCTACCAACTGTTGTTGACTTTCCATGGTCTACATGACCTATGAATATAATGTTTATGTGGGGCTTTCCCTTTGGCATCGTCATCCCTCCAATATTTGCTTATGGAAATAATGTGAGTTTTGATTATGCTGATTTATTTAAAAAGCTTTCGTTATGTTATGCTATATTTAGCTGTTTGTCTAGCAGCACCTTTCACGACAGCAGCCAATTAAACACCTGTCTCTGTTGGCTTCAAGCCTTTGCGCTGCCTTATTGCGTTTATGACCTTTTCCTGGAGCTCAGAAGGCACGCGCTCAAAGGTCTGGTCTGAGAGTGAAGAAACTCCTCTTCCCTCAGTCGCACTTCTAAGGTCAGAGCTCCATCCAAGCATCTCTGAAACAGGAATCTTTGCCTTAATAATTGTCTTATTTCCTTCTTGTTGCAACTCTATAACCTGCCCCCTTTTATTCATCACAAGCTTGGTGACCTCGCCTGTGAAATCGATTGGGGTTTCGATAAGATGCGTTTGGACTGGCTCAAGCATCATTGGGCCCGCGTTCATCATTGCAAGCTTTATGCCATCGCGAACACAAGGATACATTTGTGCAGGCCCCCTGTGAATTGCATCTTCGTGCAGGTTTGCATCGACCATAATTACTTTCACTCCATTGCATGGCTCTCTTGCGAGAGGCCCATTGTCCATCACTTGCTCAAAGCCGTCAAGGATAAGACCTATTGCTTCATTAAGCTGCACAATTCCTCTTGTTGCATCAATAAAGATGTTTCCTTTGTATATATCTTTGACAGAAAGAGCAGTTTCATTGTCGTAGCCAACCTCGACTAGCGTGTCTCTTATGTTTAAATCCTTTTTCTTTATTCTTCCTTCTGGCAGTTCACCGTTCCTTATAAGTTCACGCACGTGAGGCTCAAGCGGCTCGACCTTAAAGTACAGCTTATTGTGCCTGTTTGGTGACTTGCCTTCGACAACCGGACTCTGTCTGGTTATAGTTTCCCTGTACACCACAATTGGAGGACCTGTTTTTATGTCTAGCTTTTTTTCAGTCTTTATTCTGTTCTCAATAATTTCGAGATGAAGCTCACCCATCCCACTTATGAGGTTTTCACCTGTCTCGAGGTTTATCTCTACCTTGAGGGAAGGGTCTTCCTTCACTACTTTCTTAAGAACGTCAACAAGCTTTGAAAGGTCCTGAGGCTTTGCAGGCTCAATAGACTTCGTTATAACAGGTTCAAAGATGTGTTTCAACTCCTCAAAAGGCTGCTCTGGAGCTTCTGTTATTGTCTCTCCGACATTCGCTGCAATTCCGGCAATTGCAAGAACATTTCCTGCAGGAACCTCTCCGATAAGCTCTGGCCTTATGCCCTGATACATGAACACTTGCCCAACTCGTTGGGTTTGTTTTGCATTATTGAGATAAATGGTCATTCCTTCGCGCATCGTTCCTGAAAAGAGCCTACCTGCGCAAATTTCGCGGCCAGATCTTGGCTCAATGACTATTCTTGTTATTACAAATGCCAATTTGCCAGCTGGGTTGCAGGATAGAAGGTCTTTACCAAATTCTGACTCAAGCTCTCCACGCCATATTTTTGGGATTCTGTATGCTTGCGCAACAATTGGATTTGGAAGATGTTTCACAACCATGTCGAGGAGCACTTCGTGTACAGGCATTTTCTCCCAACAATAAGTTGTTCTTTCTTCATCGCTCATTTCTTTGTACATCCTCAGTACATCCTTAAAAGTTATTCCTGTCTTTTTCATGTATGGAACTGAGAGTGCCCAATTATCTCTGGCAGAACCAAATGCAACAGAACCATCTTCTACATT
Source organism: Candidatus Woesearchaeota archaeon (assembly GCA_038891615.1). Lineage (GTDB taxonomy): Archaea > Nanobdellota > Nanobdellia > Woesearchaeales > ARS49 > JAWADY01. The sequence continues at coordinate 16,514 of JAWADY010000001.1, forward strand.
GACTTTCCATTTTTGCTTGAATTCTGGTTCTGCAATCTGCTCTATAAGTTGATTGAACTCAATAACGATGCTTGCTAGCCTTTTCTGAATCTGTTCTGGAGTGAATAACAGCTCGTTTATGAGTCTATCGACCTTGTTTATGAAAAGAACTGGCTTTACACGTTCGCGCAGCGCCTGTTTGAGGACTGTCTCTGTTTGTGGCATTATCCCTTCAACAGCGCAAACAAGAACTATTGTGCCATCAATTGCCCTCATTGCTCTTGTTACATTTCCGCCAAAATCAACATGTCCAGGAGTGTCTATAAGATTAATGAGGTACTCCTCATTCTCAAAGGAGTGCACCATTGAAACATTTGCAGCATCAACTGTTAACAATCTTTCCTGTTCATCCGTGTGCTGCCAAGTCAGCATTCCCTTTTCAAGATCACCCGCAGCAACCTTTGACATAAACCCTGCTGCTGCAAGCAGATTATCAGTTAGAGCTGTTTTGCCATGATGAATGTGAGCGCTTGTGGCTATGTTCCTTATGTTCTTAGGATTACCGGCAAGCCTCTTCATCTTTTGTAGCACATCTTCGCTCACGGCCATTGTTTATCTTCCTCACTCTGCTTTCTTGAGCATATCGCCAAGACATTAGTTTATCATCAAATGTGTAGTGGCGTCAATGCTATGTTGCATTTGCTCATTTTTTGTTTTGCATCGCCCTTTCATTTATTATCAACTTACTATTCACTAACATTTCCTTTCACAGCACTTTTTTCTTTCAGGATGGTTTCTTCCTCTTTTACAGTTCTTTTTTCTGTTGGTGTAATGCCTTTTACATAGCTGCTAGTCCACTTGAGAAAACGTGCCTTTCTGCCAAGCTTGATAAAGCTTTTATCGCATTTGTTTGAACAAAAAATAAAAATCCTGCCATCATTCTTCACAAACATTTTGCCAGTTCCAGGATTTATGGCTTTTCCACAAAATGTGCATTTTAGCATTTTATAGTCTAAGCTGTTCCTCGACCACCTTTCTCAAGTGGCCTTGCTTCTGTTTCTGTTTCTCTAAGCATCAATATATCGTCTTTCTGGACAGGGCCTTTGACATTTCTTCTTAGCACCCTGTCTTTATCTCTTCCTTCAAGAATTCGCACTCTTACCTGTATTGCTTCCCCTCTCGAACCGGTTCTGCCAATTATTTCCTCGACTCTTGCAGGAATCGCAGGAGAAAATTTGACTGCCGGGCCTGCTTTCTCCTCCAGCTTCATCGCCTTTCCACTAGCTGATTTTTCAGCAGGTTGCTTTTTTTCCTCTATGTTAACATAATCTTTTATCTTTGTGAACCCCATCTTTCATACCTACTGCTCAATTTTTGATTTTATTTCTTTGATAATGTTTTTTGCTTCTCCTTCTTCAATTACGGCAACAGCAGAAGTTGGCACACCGATGCCAGCAGCATTTCCGAGCTCTTCCCTACTTTCAACTTCGACTGCAGGAATCCCCTTTTCTTTGGCAAGAAGAGGGAGATGAAGGGTTATCTCGGCTGGAGAAACATCCTTCGCATATACAACAAGCTTAGCAAGTCCTCTTTCAATAGCCTTTGTTGTCTCATTTGTTCCCTTTTTTAGTTTGCCTGTTGTCCTTGCAATTTCAACGGCTTCAAGAGCTTTATCCGAAATTTCCTTGTCTACCATCCTTTTTCCTCCGCAATGTGCTATGTTATTTTTGTTTTGAGGATAAAAAGCCGTCCTCATTCAGCCATTTGGGCTTCATCAGTCATTGGTATTTTTAGGCACAATGGAATCATTTATAAATCTTTTGCAAGAGCTGTCATTGTTTTTTTCGTGCTTAAAATGTCAAGTTTTAATAGATTATAAGAAAATTTATAAACAAGGCGATAAAAAAAAGGTTATGGCACTTGTTTATGTAAAAAAGAGGAGCGGCAAGCTCGAACGTTTTGACCGTTCAAAAATTGAACAAGCAATTCTTAAGGCTTTGGTTGCAACCAAAAGCGGAAACGCAGCTATTGCGGAGAAGCTCACCGCAGACGTGGTAAAGCGCCTTCAACGCACTTTTGCAAGAAAAATTCCTTCTGTTGAAAACATTCAAGATGCAGTTGAAGAGGCTCTCATGACCTCCGGCTTTACTAAAGCAGCTAAGGCATACATTCTCTATAGAAAAAAAAGAGCAGAAGTCAGGGCTGCTAAGCTTGCAATTGTTGGCGTTCCACACGAGGAGCTAAAGCTTAGCACAAATGCGATTGCGGTTCTCGAAAAAAGATATCTTCTTAGGGACATGCAAGGGAGAATCATTGAAACTCCTGTGCAGCTTTTTAGGCGTGTAGCAAAAGCAGTGGCTGCCATTGATTCAAAATATGGTGAAAATCCCAAAAAATCTGAGAAGGTATTCTATACAATGATGGCAAATCGTTGGTTCATGCCAAACACTCCAACTCTGATGAATGCAGGAACTCCTATTGGTCAGCTCAGTGCTTGTTTTGTTCTTCCAGTCGAAGATTCCCTAGACAGCATTTTCAAGACACTTTGGGATTCGGCAAAGGTTCATCAGACAGGCGGAGGAACTGGTTTCAGCTTTTCAAAGCTCAGGCCTAAGGGCGACCTTGTTGGCTCAACAAAAGGTGTAGCCTCTGGTCCTGTGACCTTTATGACTATTTTTGACAAAGAAACAGATGTCATAAAGCAAGGTGGGAAAAGGCGTGGTGCTAATATGGGCATCCTCCGCGTAGACCACCCAGATATCGTTGAGTTCATAACAGCAAAGTCTGACCCTACTATGTTAAGGAATTTTAACATCTCTGTTGCCGTCACAGACAAGTTCATGCGCGCTGTGAAACGCAATGGCTTGTTTGAGCTGATAAATCCAAGAACAAAAAAAGTCGTAAGAAGGGTTAAGGCACGGGAATTATGGGAACTAATAATAACCTATGCTTGGAAAACTGGTGATCCAGGAGTTATTTTTATTGACACCATCAACAGAAAAAATCCAACGAAGCATGTCGGCACCATCGAGGCAACCAACCCCTGCGGCGAACAGCCTCTTCATCCATACGAAAGTTGCAACTTGGGCAGCATAAATCTTGGGCTGATGACAAAGCCGGGCAAAAAAGGGTGGCACGATGTTGACTGGGAAAAGCTCAGACAGGTTGTGCACGATGCTGTTCACTTTCTTGACAATGTCATTGATGCAAACAAGTATCCAATTCCGGAAATTGAGCAAGTCACAAAAGCAAATAGACGAATTGGTCTTGGCGTGATGGGTTTTGCAGATCTTCTTTGCCTTCTTGGAATACCCTATGACAGTATGGCTGCTGTGAGGCTAGGTGAGAGGATTGCTAAGTTCATCAATGATGAAAGTCATAAAGCCAGTTCAGAACTTGCAAAGAAAAGGGGCAACTTTCCAAATTTTAAGGGAAGTTTGTGGGAAAAGAATGGATGGAAGGCTATGAGAAATGCAACAACAACAACCATTGCACCAACTGGGACAATATCAATAATAGCCGGCTGTAGCTCGGGTATTGAGCCTCTTTTTGCAGTATCCTTTGTTCGCAATGTGCTGGAAGGTTCGCGTTTGTTTGAGTCCAATTGGGTTTTCGAAAAGGTTGCTACTGAAAGAGGGTTTTGGAAAGAAGAGCTGATGGAAAAGATTGCACGTACTGGTTCTGTTCGCGGAGTGCCTGGCGTTCCTAAAGATGTGCAAAGGGTTTTTGTTACAGCTCTTGAGATTGCACCAGAATGGCATGTCAGAATGCAAGCGGCGTTCCAAAATCACTGCGATAACGCTGTTTCAAAGACAATAAACTTTCCAATGGAGGCAACTGTTGATGATGTCAGGAAGGCATACGAACTTGCCTATCAGCTTAAATGTAAAGGAATAACAGTCTATAGGTATGGTTCAAAGCCAGAGCAGGTTCTTACAATTGGTGAATTAGAACGCAAGCGCGAAGCTCAAACAACCGCCCCGCCCTTTGTTGTTGCAGAGAGCGAGTTTTCTGGCGGCTGTCCTACTCCTCTCTGCCCAGCACCTGCATAAGACTGCTGTTAAAAAACAAATCTTTAAAAACCAAAATTTTTTTCTTTTGGGTGCAATGAGACTTTTATATCTTCAGGCAAAAGTAAATGGCAGTATAAAAATTCCTGATTCAGAACTTGCAAAGCTGCCGTCAAAGATAGGCCTTGTTGCATCAATCCAACACATTGATGAGCTGCCAAAGCTAAAAAAAAGAATTAAAAAGGCAGTTATTGGAGGGCAGGTCCTTGGTTGCAGGGTTGATTCTGCTGAGAAAATAGCCAGCAAGGTTGATGGCTTCCTCTTTGTTGGTTCTGGAGAATTTCATCCAATTGGCATTGCCATTGCTACAGGAAAGCCTGTTTACATTCTAGACCCTCTTTCACCAAAGAAGGGTTTGCAAAAGCTTTCACCAGAGCGCATCGAGCGCTTTCTCAAAAAGAAAAAGGCTGCAATGCTTAAATTTTTGCACGCAAAATCAGTGGGCTTAATCATCAGCACAAAAAACGGTCAAAGAAATATTAAACATGCAATTGCTCTAAAGGAGCTTCTTGACAAAAACTCAAAAGAAACATATCTTTTTCTTTGCGATACACTTGAATTTGACCAACTGGCTAATTTTCCATTTATTGATTGTTGGGTCAACGCAGCTTGCCCACGAATAGCCGATGAACGGTCAGATATGATTAATGCCGAAGATGTGCTAAAGCTTTTGACTTCTAACCAAACCTTATCTTTTTGATTTAGGTCCTTAACTCAATCTCGTTGTTTGCTGAGCTCGCTGTTAACTCTGCACCTATCCCGCGTCCAACATAATAGGCAAAGGAATTAGTTGCATCTGCGAGGCTACCAAACAGCCTTGGCTTACGTTTGAATTCAAAAACCTTTGCTGTGATGTTTAAGCTCCTTTCAAGCATTTTAATGGCATCGTTGCGGTCGCCGAGCTCGTCGATAAGCCCAAGAGTCAGTGCTTCTGTTCCAAGAAATATTTCCCCAGTTGCAACCTCCCTCACTTTTTCAATTGGAAGCTTTCTGTTTTCCGCGACATCCCTAACAAAAAATTCATGCACAAGGTCTATCTTCCTTTGAAGAAGTTCACGCTCTGCAGGTGTTAGTTCCTTGAACCTTGAACCCATGTCCTTATACTTTCCTGAAACAAGCCTTTGATAAGTGACATTGTATTCCTTTATCAAGCCTGAAAATTCTAGATAAGATGCAAGAACTCCTATTGAGCCCGTGACAGACATAGGATTTGCTAGGATCTTATCACTTGCGCTTGCGACCCAATATGCCCCAGAAGTTCCAACTTCCCCTATCACAGAATAAACCGGTTTTTTTTGTCTAGCCCTTTTCACTGCTCTCACAATCTCATCGCTTGCAACAGGAGTCCCTCCAGGCGAGTTTATGTCCAGGATGATTGCTTTTATATCAGCACTCTCGGCTGCCTTTTCAATCCATTCGGTTATTTTCTTTGAAGAAACAAACTCTCCTAACAGGGTGGCAGCATCATTATCTGCTGTCAGGGTTCCTTTTAATGGCACCACTGCAACATTTCCTGTCACAATTTCAGCTGCTGGAAGAAAGAAAGAAAGGATAAAAAGCAAAATAAAAATGGTTATTCCTATTTTTAGAATACTCCCAATGATGGTGCCAATCGATGAAATCTTTTCCGCAAGTGTGCGCTTTTCAGCAGCCTCTTTTTTTACAGGCATTGTTGCATCCAGATTAAAGCAACATCTTTATAAAGTTATTGCCTAAAATTAGTGACATGGGAAAAAAGGAAGAGCTAGAACAGCAACAGCAGATTGAAGAAGAGATCAGGCGTACTCCAATTCCGCGTGGTAGGCAGGTGATTGGTATTTGTGAGCAGCGTCTCGGAGGCTCAAGGATGAAGGTACGCTGCGCTGATGGTAAGACAAGGATATGTAGAATTCCGGGAAGGCTTAGGCGGCAGTTATGGGTTCGTGAAGGTGATCTTCTACTCGTCGAACCATGGGAACTCGGCGGAGAAGAAAAAGGTGATATCCTTTACAAATACAAACCGTTACAGGTAGATTTCTTAAGAAAAAAGGGTTACCTCAAAGAGTTTGAAGCTGTCGAGGAATTTTAATTCAGTAGATTCTCATAAAGCAGTTTAAGGTTTCTGTTGATTGTCGCTACTTAAGAATAGAAATATTTATAAAAGTCAAACTGTTTCACAAACAAAACGGTGCTAAAGGTGATACAAATGTTCCTAAAGCTTTCAGGAATGCTTATCCTAATTTTGTTGAATTTTCTTGGAACTTTGATTCTTGAAAAAGAGCTTTCATCAAACACCTCAGAACCTATTATAATTGTCTTAGGAATAATTCTTGCAGTTATCTTGCTGTATGGATTTGTGTCAAATGCCAGATGGAGATGGCAACTTTTTACAATCTTTTTTGCTGGAAGCCTTGCAAATGTAACTTGGCTATATTTTAAGGCCGGTGAGGGCTTTCTTCCGTTTATAGGAACTGTATTCTTCGCTTGGCTTGGGCTTATGATTTCAATTATTTCAATACCCAGCGCTGGAACAGAAAATGTCGTAGAACCTGTTTACGAAGAGGCTTCCCAGCCTGAAACTGCTTACACCCCACCTGTTATTGGCAAGAAAAGAAAGAGAAAGCGCTAATAATTTTTAATCTTTTTTTTCAAAGAATTGATTATCAGCCAAAGCAAGGCAATGATTAGGGCGCTATCTGCGACATTGAACGCAGGCCATATCCTAAAATCGATGAAATCGCGTACATAGCCAAACAAAAGTCTGTCCATAAGATTTCCCAGAATTCCGCCACTAAGCAATGCCAGGGGAATTGCTGTTTCTAATTTTTTGAGAAAAGCATTTCTGCTCTTTATAATGGCTGCCAACGCAGCAAATGAAATTAGAACAGGAACAGCAGCAGGAACTTTTAGACCGAATGCAGAACCAGTGTTTTTAACTATGCTGAAGTATAATGCCCCTTTAATTACTGGTAGTGACTCCTCGGCTGAAATTGTGCTGAAGACTAAGGTCTTGGCAACCTGGTCTAAAAGAAAAACAACTACTATGAGAAGCAAAAAAAGCCTACGAATGCTCATGCCCCTTCTGCAATCCTCTGTATTCGCTCAATCCGTTGTTCGATACTTTCAAGCCTTGCCTGCAAAGCATCAAGTTTCGAGGAGATGATGGCTAAATCTTTTTCTATCAGCGTTTCTTTTGTCACCTCAACAGGCGTGGGATAATGCTTGAACTCTGGCGTAGCCACTATTGGCAGTGGTGCTGAAGGTTGTAGAGGCGGTGTTTCTTCAGAGACCTTTTCTTCAAAGGGATATTTTGGCAGCATTGGTGGCGACGTGCCCTTGAATTCCGGTGCCTCAACTTTTCTCCTTTTCCAGAACTTTATGACATCAAAAAATCCCATCAGCCACCTCTCTTTAGGCTTACACAAGAGCCTTACTATTTAAATTTTTGTTAAAAATGTCTAACAGTTTTGAAACAAACTCATAATGCATCCTTTTTACACAATTTTTGCTTTCCTTTGGGAACACAAACAGTAAAATTTTTAAACCACAACCAAGTTTGCTTCAATCCTCCATGGAGGTGGGGAAAGTGAGTGAAAGACAAATTTGGGAGAACAAAAACTTTGAGAGCCTTCTAGAAGACTTAGAAAGCAGATTTGATAAGCTTTATTTTATAAACAAAAAGCCCCGCTTTTGTTCTGATATAAGAACAAGAAGGCAGGACCCTAAAAGTAACTTCAATCACAGCTCTACATACAAAAGCGAATGTTATCGCAGGCGCATGCAAGAGAAGCAGTCCTTAAGAAATTACATTGTTTATTACATTAGAAACAGCTGTTAACGCTTTTTATCTTTTATTGTGCCCCGATAGCTCTCGAGATATTTAATTAGCGGCTCGAGTGCAATCCGAGACCACTCTTCTACACAAACATCTGGCGAGGAAAGTAGGTGCTGGAGCCCCTCGATGGGTTTAAGACAGCCCATTTCTATTTCATTCCCTTTTGGTCGAATTGTGCTGCAATTTGTTTCGAGGATATATAGTATTCCAAAATGAACCTTCCCGACATCGTTTGAGTCGTAGTTTATGTAGCCAAGCACGTCTGGTTTTGTAAACTTTGCCAGACTTTTTTCTACCCCTTCAAAGACTATTTCTTCTTCAACTTCGCGGAGTATACTTGATGTGATTGGATTACCACCTTCTATTTTATCACATTTTTCTATATGACCACCAATTCCCCAAGACCATTTCCCCTGTAGCCTTTTTTCTGAATAAGCGGAGTCTTTGCTTGCACGCTTGTATACAAAAACACTTCTTTGTACAGGATTGACAACAAGAAGGTAAGCTATTGGCTGTTTATAGCTTGGATCAGTCTCTGCAGTGCTGCGGGGAAAATACTTATGTTTTTGCAGGATTATTGAAATGTAGTCTGTTTCATAATGAGGCTTGAAGCCCTCAAACCACATCTCTCCATTTTTTCCAAAAAGCTGTTCTCGTTCAACAACCATTATCAATTTATCGTCCTTTTTCATTGGATGAGGTTAAAACAGCCGGTTGATAAATTTTTCTATGCTTATTTTTGTTGAGCTCTTTCTCATGCCTTACAATTAAAGCATGGAATTCTTTAAATAGCTCAACATTTGTTGGCAGCCATCTGTGAAAGAGCTCTTGAATCTGCTCATAGCTGTGCTCTTTTGTGCAAAGGCCAAGTCTAGAAAGGAGTCTTTTTGTGTAAGCATCAACAACAAACACTGGTTTTTGCCCAGCATAGAGCAGAATGCTATCAGCTGTTTCAGGACCAATGCCCCAAAGAGATAGCAACTCCTCTCGCAGTTTTGGTGTTGATTTTTTGAACATTGCTTTCAGATTGCCCTCATAATTTTCAACAACATGACGTGCAAATGAGCTTAAGCTTTTTGCCTTTTGCCTAAAATAACCCGAACTTCTTATCAGCAGCGCAAGCTTTTCAATAGGCATTGAAGCAATCTTTTTGACTTCAAGTGAGTTTTTTTCTCGCAACTTTAGAAGAGCCTTTTCAACATTCCTCCAACTTGTGTTCTGTGTGAGAATTGCTCCTACGCACACTTCAAACACATCTTTTTCAGAGAGTCTCTTTTTTCCAGAATATTTGCCTCCTATTGGCCACCAGCCTTGTGGGCCATATGTTTTAAGCAAAAAAGTATATAACTTTTGCAACTCATTCATTCCTTCAGCCAACCTAACCTCTTCACTTTCTCAAGAAGTTCTTCAGCTTCTCTGTTTAGCTTTCCATCCTTTTTAGACCAGCCTTTTGCTAGCAAAAGGGTTTCAAAGGTTTTATACGGAACCTTTTCTATCACGCCTCTGAGCAGCTCTTGTTCAGGTTTTGTTAGAAGGATTGCATTTTTTTCATAGTCCAAAAATGCACCGTATGCCACTGGCGCAACCGCTTCGACAAACTTAGACCAATGCTTTGCATACAATTGGATTTCCTTCTGTGCATGCGGGTCGTCGCGCAACTTTAGAAAATGAAAGATGTTGTGCAAGTCCACTTTTTCGCTTCCTCTTGTGTAATGACCAACTCCTTTTATTTGCATGGCCAGCCACCAAGGAACCCCGAGGCTCTTAAGCTCTTGGGTAACTTTGTTTTGCATTGTGAACTGCTCCTTAAGCACAGACTTTATTTCTTCTTTCACCTTTTCCTCAAGCTCACAACCACGCCCTTGCCTGTTAGACTTTGATTGCTCCTTTAGCTCGCTGTCAGAAATCTCATACCAGTCTGCTAATGGAAGCCATTGTCCAAGAACCCCTTCTTTGTCAAAGGTTCTGTGCCTTCCTGCTTGTCTAGGTCTTACAAAGATAGGTGTCTTTGATTCTGCCTGCAGTGAGACATGTTCAAAAGGAGTTGTATGCTTGTGTCTTAAAAGGTACCTTATGAGCTGATTATCCTCACTCGTCTTTCTTGTGCCAGCACCATAGCTGACTCGCGCTGACTGAACAACAGAAGCATCCCCACCCATATAGTCTGTTGGCATGAACCATCCTTTATTGAGATACTGTTGTGGCACAAATAACAGCTCTTCTGCCGTTGGAATAGTCAACCGTTTTGTTGTGCTAATCCCATATCTTGGATTTTTATTCGGTTCTTCCTCAAATGCATCGTAACAAACCTCAAGCTCTTGGGATGAGTTGATTGGTCGGCATAGTGCTTCACAAGCAAGAGGCGCAAGCCGTTTGCAAACATCCTCTATTGCTTCGGCAAATTCTTTCAAATCCGGATTGCTTTTTGATGTCAAAAGTGCAATCTTGGTTGCTTGAGCAAGTTCTTCTAAATTTGCAGAAAGATAGAATTTTGTTTGATTGTCAAGGCCAAGACCTATTCTGGCTAGCTCCCGTGCAAGATTTTTGTCAAGCAGCAGCTCATACCATTTGCGATTCTTTTGTTGAATTTCAGAAATCTTTTTGGCTGCTTCTGCAGCCTTTGACATGCGCTTTTGTTCATCAGGTTCATCAATAATTCTTTCAAGCTCGTCTGCAGTCACGCTTCGTGATTGATCCATCATAATTGAATATCTGCCAGAATATTCATTTATCTTAAAACGCTCAAAGTATACCCAAAAAAGCGCCGAACTTATTGGCATCTCAAGATGAAACTTTGCCTGAACAAACTTGAAAGGATTTATGATGCCATTTTGTCGGAGATAGTGAAAGAAGTTAAGAACTCCGCATTCTGGTTTTACTGCTTTGAGCCCTACCCCGCCTGTTGCTGCATAAACAATAGATTCATCACCACCCATATAATCAACCAACCTAACAATCCCGTTCTTTAATCTTATTGGTCTATAAAGAATTTCTTCACTCGCGGAATTTGTCAGTCTTTTTGTTTGCGAGATTCCAAACGGATTTGTATCAAAATCCTTATATTCTTCAAGAGAGCCTTCAGCGATGTTCCCACCCCTCTCCTAAAAAGACTTTGCTTCTATATAAAACTTTTCAGACAACTTCCGGCACAAGAAGATATGCGATTAATGTTGCGACTGCACCACTCAGAATTCCGTAACCAACCGACTGCCCGCGATAATTAAGTTTTGCTGAGGCGTAGGCAACAAGAGCCGCGGTAATGGCTGCAAAAGCAGTATATGTTTTGCTGCCATAAAAAAGACTTGTGAATGTTGCAAGCGAAATCGCCATTCCAACATGAATGTTTGCTCTCTTCATAAAGAAAGTGGAAAAATGAATTAAGGCAAGCGCAAGAACTAGTTGCCATACAGTCAGCCAATAGTTCCCAATAATCGCTCTGACAATAACCAAGCCATAAAATGGAAGACTTCCAATGGCTAGCAAGTCTCTGTAGAGCTCTTTTGCGTTTGTCATTTCTCAGCCAATGCTTTTTCTTTATAAAAGCTTTGCTCACTCATAAATGCATAGCTTGTGTTCTGATTTAAAGTGATGTCTTACAAAAGTTTTATAAAATAGCTCAACAATAAACAATCGTCGAATTCAAACTAGCATGCGATTTATTTACAATTTTTGTGAGATTAAGGGGGATTTTGGGGGCCAAAATGCAAGGGCTTGAACAGCTTCTGCTTGAGAGCCGCGGGAAAACTGTTCAAAGCTCAGACCAGTTGGATTCAAAAAAACCCAATGGTTACTGGTATTGTGACTATATTGGTTATGAGACTAAGTTGACTCGTGAAAACAGGCTAATTCTTGGTTTTCGTTACTGGAGTCCAGAAGGCACTAAAAGGGGTTTTGTCTATGTTCGTAGGCCCGTAAACATACCCTCTCATTTTATTCATCATACTTCCACCCAAGAACTTGAAAATATAATTAATAAAATCTACAAGGACCCTGAGCTTTCAAAGATAAAACTTGTTTTACATCATCATGTTAAAAGAAGTCAAGAGGTTGCAAAACTTGTTAAAAATTATCCAGAGCAAATACAACTCCAGCCGAGGTCTGGAAGTAAAAACTATTATGTCATGACAGCAATCCTTCCCAAAAACAGACGGCTGATTGACAGGCTAAAAAAGATCTCAGGAAAATTTCAAACTTCAAATTATGACAAAATTGCCAGATGGGAGCTCGATTGCCTGTACAAAAAGGTCGAGCTCGAGAATTCGCTTGTTGACGCCTTTGAATGCAAAAATGAACTTATAAAAATTTATGAAGAGATGAAAAGGCTTGCCGGCACGACCTCTACCGGACGAAAAATTTTGAATCGAAAAGCGATGAACGAGCTTCTCAATGAAGGCCTCGCATGGCACACTAAAGAAGAAATCCTTCAATATCTTGAAAAGGCAAAAGGAGGTCTTGAGGCTTTCATGCACTTTGTAAAGGAGGAGCCAGCTAAAGCTGAGAGGCTTCTTCAGCTTTCAAAGGTTTGCTCATCATTGCTTGACAAAGTAGGAAAGGACATGCTTAATGTTGACAGCGGAAGCAGATTTTTTTATAATCCACAAACAGATGATTTTGAACTTGAGCTTTCATCGCTCGGCCCGCTAAAATTCCTTGACAAAAGAATAAGCGAGCTCGAGTTCAAGCAACAGGTTTGGTGCTATCTTGATATCGAAAAGCCTTTTTGGAAACGGTGGTGGGAAAAGCTTTATCTTACTGCAAGAGAGCTAATTTCTGAAACAAGAGTTAACAGAAAATATTCATCATGGCTTGTTGACAAGATGGAAGAGCTAGAAAAAGAAGCACTTTTAAAGTCTGATGAGCACACTTCTGATGTTCTCACTACATTTTCAATTTTAAAGGAAAAGTGTAAGAGAGGTGCATTTGCCGAAGCTTTGGATGTTGTTGAAAAAAAGCTCACCTTGCAGTTAGGCGGGCACGAAGTTAAGCTTTGGGAAGAGCCTTATGATGCAAAAATATCCTATTATTCGCTCATATTTAAATTGCACGACGGCACAAAAATAAGAGAGATTCACACCATTCACGAGTCTGGTCTCAATGAAGTTCAAGGTTTTTCGGTTTACACCCACAAAGATGAAAAAGAGCTCATTTCTGCGATTATCAAAAGAATGAAAGAACTAAATGTAGCTGTCATTCTTGGCTACAATCTCTGCTACGATGTCATACAATCCCGTGAGGCTGCAAAAAGGACAAAAGCAGAACCAATGGATTTATTCATAACAGCCATCTTTCCAAGACGAGCATATGTTAGAGCTGCCTACCAGGAAATGCGAAAGGATATAGAGTATATTGACCTTTGGAGGCTTGCTGTTGTAAATCATGGTTTTTTTATTGGAAAGAACCCTCCTGGAGACTTGAAACTCGCAACCTTATCAAAATATTTACTTGGCGAGCATGGTCTGACAAAAGCTTTTAGCTACGACGAGCTTCGAGAGCTTGAAGCAAAAGCAATTGCTGGAGATAAAGAAGCGGTAAGATTAATCTTGAATTATTCTACAAAGGATGTAGAGATTCTTGAAAAAATAATTGAGTCGAATGAGAATTACTTAAAGAGGATTTTCAAGGTTCATAAGCTCATTCCAAATACCCCGCTGACAAAAGTTGCCTTTTCGCCAAACTGCGTTCTAGACATATTTGAAGAGAATCACTTTAGAAGGCATCAAAACCTATTATTTTATGGTTATGCCCAAAAAAAGCGCGAGGATGAGTTACAAATATTCAAAAAGAGATTTGTTTCAATAAAGCATGACAGATTAAAAAAGGCGAAGATAGATGTGAGAAGCAAACCAGGTACATATCCATGCGTCTGGCAGGTTTATCTTCCGCTCGAGGAATGGTTGAAGGAGGTAGTTATCACAGCTGCACCACAGTGGCAGGACTATTATGCAGCTCTTAGTAGCTCTCCTGTTGAAAGGTTTGGTGATTTACAATACCCAAGAGCCTTTCTTCGCGAGATACTTGCGGATTACTATTTTGTCATGAACGAGTTCACGCGTTACAACAACATGCTTGGTCAGATTCCATTGCGCAGATTGGAAATAGAAGGAAGAATTAATTCTTATGAAAATGCAGCAAAAAAACAAATGTTGAACAGATACTATAGGCTTTTTGAGGAATTAAAGACCCGCTATAGGAGTATTTACTCAGCACTTAATAAAAAACTTAGGGCTGCCATAAGAGCAGACAGAACAAAGAAGCTGCATGCACAAAAAACATTTTTTTTCATGGATTTTTTCAAGAGAGATAATGAGGAACTTTTTCTACTAAGAGCCAATGCAGAGAAGGTAATGCCTGCTTTAGACATAAAGAAACAGTCACTATTAAATGGCTTCTTAACGGCCTTTGATAGCCTTGAGAAGCTCAACAAAGAGCTTGAGCCACTTGCAAAAAAATATTCTAACACGCAGCTTTCCGCTTTAAACCTAATTTATTTATCCAACCAAAGAAGCCGTTTAATAAAGCGAATTAAAAAGTTTCATTCAAAATACCACCTAACGCCATTTGAGCCTTCTAAGTATCCACTTAATCTAGAGCAAATCCAGCCCAGCGGCGATTCGGCACCCCTTGAAGGGAAAAGTGTTCGTTATCTTTTCAACAAGTCCTATCACGACTTGAAAAGAGAGCTTGAAAGAATTGGATCAGTTGTACACTTAAGAGGAGACTATTTGTTCCTTGTCACATCTAATGGCCAAGAGCTTAATTTTTCTAAGGCGGCTCTCATACCTTTGAGATGCATTGAAAACTTTTCATTGCCATATTCAACAGCTCAGGCACAATTCCAGCTAGACCAGCTGCAACTATTTGGAGACTGGTTTGAAGAGCAAGAGCTTTTGGAAGATGGACAATCTGCATCTCTACTTGAGGAGCCATTAGATATTTTGGAAGAGAGTTCGTGAGAAACCGAAAAGGCTTATCCTTCTGAAATTAATACCGCATTCACAGCGCCATCCTGCCCTGGTCTTGAAGTTACTCGTGCCTTCCCCATTTCTGTCTGTATAATCGCGCCTTTTGTAATAATGTTTCTTCTGATGTAATGGCGATTTGCAGGGTTATCAATCACAGAAATTATTCCAACTTTTGAAAACTCCTTGCTTTTAGGGTTAAAAAGATTTGCAATATTTGTTGAAAGTAGAACACTTTTTGTGCCAGCCGCCTTTGTTTTGATTATTCTTTTTTTTATCTCGCCAATTTTTGTTAAGGCTGGCTCATTGCCAAGTTCAAACAGCCTTTTCTTTCTAGCACGAACATATCTTCCACCACTTGGCTTTCTTCCAACCCTGCCTTTATGTGAGATCGCCATATAAAAGCAAGTCTTTAAATCATTTATAAATTTTGCTGAGCTACCGAGCCATTTATTTTACACATTGTTTTTATCTTTTTCACATCATTTGAAGCAAAACAAAAGTGCCTCATCAATAAACCATTTTTCGCACATAAGATTGTGTTTTTAATGTGTAAAATTTCCAAATTGGCGGTTTTTCCATGCAGCAATAAAAAAAATTATAAAAGATTTGTACTTTTTTGCTGAAATGCTAAAGGACTTTTTTGGGAAGGGACTACTAAACCTCGGTTCGCACATTGGTTATTTTTCCGGTATAACCACACTTGTTCCTGTACTTTCCTCTGCGCTGCGTTTTGGAAAGTCTCCATGGAGCGTTTTTCCACCAAGCTTTTGGATTGCTCTTGCTTTGATTTTTGTTTCATCGCTAATAATATTCTTCTTAAAAAAATCTCTTAGCGAAGGGCTTCGCGCAATTGGAATGATGACAATGATTCCAGGCTTTTTTGCAGTTCTCTTTGGAATCATAAGTCAGGAAGAGGTCTTTTCTGCGCTGAATGCCAAATTTGTCGGTTTCTCTGTCATCCAACCTTATGTTAAGCTTTTCGTTGAGCACACTGTACCAAAAACTCTTGTAGTAGGGATACTTTACATATTAATTGGTCACCTCATCTGGAGGATAGGTGTTAGACTCAGTCAAGGGTTTTAGTTCTATTGAGAAATCAGTATTCTATCCCTTTTCGTGCCACAATCTTTTTTGGCATCTTCAAAGTCACAAACTCTGTCACATAATCCGCTGCTCTTATAAGTCCTTTTGGTGCAAAACGTCCTGTGATATAGACTGTTGTTTTTGGAGGAACATTCTTAAGAATTTTAAGTACTTCATTGAGTGGCACAAGTTTGAATGCGACTGCGAGAGCAAGCTCATCAAGCACAAGAAGATGAGGTTTGCGCTTAAGACACTCCGCTGCAAACTTTAGGCCTTTGCGCGCAAGCTCAATGTCAATTTTTGACGGATTGTGCAGATCAACCCACCCAACTCGACCAAACTGATGCACCTCGTAATAAGGCTTGAGTCTTTCCATTATTTTGTATTCCCCTATGTCCTTTCTGCCTTTTAGAAACTGTATGATTATGACCTTTTTCTTATGACCAACTGAGCGAAGAGCAACGCCTAGGCTTGATGTTGTTTTGCCAGCACCTGTGCCTGTCCAAAGATAAATCGTACCTCTTTTTTTTGCTTTTTTTGGCATAAAGTGATAATTTTCGGCTATTATAAATAATTTTCCACGATTATGCGCTTACAAAAGTTTAAATAGAACTATGACAAGCCTATTTAAACTTAAAGGAGGTGCAGCATGCCAAAGGTTAAGATTTACACAACACCAACCTGTCCATACTGTGCAATGGCAAAAGCTTTCTTTAAGGAAAACAAAATTCCTTATGAAGAGATTGACGTTGCATCGAACCAAAAGGCACTCGATGAGATGGTCTCTAAGTCAGGGCAGATTGGTGTGCCGGTTATTGAAATCGATGGAAAAATAATAATAGGCTTTGATAGGCCTGCTCTTGCAAAAGCGTTAAAGCTTGAGCAGAAGTGACCCTTGCTAGCCAAAAATGAGAAGAACGAATGGCTTGTTAAAAAAGCAAGGTTCAAAAAGCAAAGCAAGAGAAAAGGTTTACGACCTCATTATTATTGGTGCAGGTCCTGCTGGAATTGCAGCGGCAATCTACTGCGCAAGGCAAAAGCTCGATTTCGTGATTCTATCAAAGGATGTTGGTGGACAGACATTGCTGAGCTCTGATGTTGAAAACTATCTCGGATTCCACTTTTTGTCAGGAGCTGATTTAGTAAAAAAATTCAGAGAGCACATTGCTGATTATGGCATAGAAATTAGAGAGGGGGAGTCTGTCATAAAATTGGCTAGGAAAGGTAATGTGTTTTGGGTAAAAAGCAATAGGGGAATTTACAAAGCGCGAACAATCCTCATCGCAACTGGTAAAAAGCCCAAGAAACTTAATGTGCCTGGTGAGGATTCCCTTTATGGCAAAGGAGTTACCTTTTGCGCGACATGTGATGCACCCCTTTTCAAAGGCAAAGATGTTGCTGTGGTAGGTGGTGGTAATTCTGCAATGGATGCTGCGCTTTTTGCAGCTAAATATTCACCAAAAGTATACCTTGTGACAATAAATCCTGCACTTGAGGGGGAGAAGGGCTTGATGCAAAAGGTTCTTTCCAACAAGAAAATAACAGTACTATACAATGCTATTACAAAAGCAATTCTTGGCAAAGATTTTGTTGATGGTATTATTATTGAACAGGATGGCAAGACTAAAAGGCTTTCTGTGCAAGGTGTTTTTGTTGAAATAGGGCTAATTCCAAGCTCTGATATTGTCAAAGGAATGGTCAAGCTTAATAAAAAAGGCGAAATCATTGTTAATAAAAATAATATGACGAGCGTTCCAGGAATATTTGCAGCAGGGGATGTAACAAACGTTTGCGAAAAGCAGATTTTGGTTGCAGCTGGAGAGGGTGCAAAAGCTGCTCTTGACATAATAAAATACTTGCAGAAGAAACCTGCTCAGACTTATTAAAAAGAACTTTAAAATAAACTCCAAACACTGCATGCAAGGTGAGAAATGGGAATGAAATACCATGTTGTGACAGTTGGTTCTGCAACTGTTGATCTATTTGCCAGGATGACAAAGCGGTTTAGCGAGCCAAAGCCAGGAGACAAAGTACTTTTAGATTTCATCGACATAGAGGTTGGCGGAGGAGGGGTAAATCCAGCAATTGCTCTTTCACGAATGGGCTTGCGCACAGCGTTTTTAGGAAAGCTGGGTTCTGACCATAATGCTGATGAGATTGTGCGAACACTTGTGATGGAGGGTGTTGAACTTTTGAATCAGAAGATTTCAAAATTAAAGACTGCTTTCTCAATTATTTTGACAAGCAAAAAGGAAGCAGACAGGATACTTTATACCTACAAGGGTGCTAGCAACGACCTTGGCTATGATGAAGTGGATGAGCGCGCCTTAGCAAATACAGATTGGATATACCTTGCAACAATGCTCGGAAAATCTTTTAAGACTGCTGAAAAAATAGCTCAATTTGCAAAGCAAAATGGCATAAATCTGCTATTCAACACAAGTCTTTATCTAGCTTCAATGGGAGCTAGCTATCTTTCAAAAATCCTCGAAGCTGCTTCGGTTCTAATCCTCAACAGAGAAGAAGCTGCAGTTTTGCTTGACAAACGGCAATCAACGCCTGTCAGAACGCTCCTAAACGGCCTTGCTGCGCTTGGACCGCGAATATGTATTGTTACAGATGGTGCAAGAGGAGTTCACGCCTTTGATGGTGGTTGTTATTATTTTATGAAGCCTTATAGGGTGAAAGTTGTGAGTACTGCAGGCGCAGGTGATGCCTTTAATTCTGGTCTTCTCGCTGGCCTAATTAGGACGAGTAGTCTTGAAACAGCAATCAAGGTAGGAATGGCAAACGCAGCATCCGTAATTAAATATTGGGGAACAAAAAATAGGCTGCTTAGCTGGTCAGAAGCGCTGCAATTCATCAGAAAGCACACTGAAAGCGTGCTAAAAACAGTCTGCCAATGAGCCAGCGTTAAGAGCCTTCAGCCAAGCTGCTTCAATGCCCTGTCAACGTCTTGCCCTTCAAAAATTATTTTCTTTATCGCCCTTGTAATTCTAAGCGGGTTGCTATGGCTCCAAACATTTCTTCCAACAGCAATTCCAGCAGCACCTGCTGACATTGCTTCTGAAGTCATTTGGAGAAATTCTCTGTCAGGCATTGGCTCTCCTCCAGCCACAACAACCCTTGCTTTTCCAGCATTTGCTACAACCCATTTAAAGCCAAGAACATCACGATTATATTTTACCTTGACGATATCTGCACCTAGCTCAAGTCCTGCTCTTGCTGCATGTGCTATCACATCTGTAGAAAACTCATTGACAACAGAAGAGCCACGCGGGTACATCCATCCAATGACAGGAATACCACTGTTGTGTGCTTCTTCGACAATATTTCCGAACTCTTTAAACATCTGCCCTTCGTGATGACTACCGACATAAATGGTATAACCAACAGCGTCCGCGCCAAGCTTTAATGCGCGTTTAACAGAGCAGTGCTGTAACGATAGGGGTTCTGTCTTTGCAATGCTTGTTCTGCCATTCAACTTTATGATAAGTGGCACTTTTTTTATCGTGCCATAATACTTTTCAGCAATGCCTGGCTGAAGGACGACGCCACTGTAGCCTCCTTTCTCTGCTATTTCTATTATTCGTTCTGGCTTACAATTTTCGAGATTGAAATCCGCAGATGGGCCATGTTCAAGCCCATGATCATAGGCAAGAAAGATTGCCTTTCCTTCCCTTAAAATCTTATACAGCCTTACCATTTTCCTCTTTTTGACACTCAAATTGTATTATCATGTTGCTTTTATAAAGTTTTTTACCAAAAAATTTTTAATCCTGCCTTTTTCCTTTTCTTTATGTTTACAAAAAAAGAGCTTGCTAGCCGTATTGATGCCTCAATTCTAAGGCCCGATGTGACAATATCCGAGCTAAAACGCTTTTGCACTCAAGCAAAAAAATATGGCTTTCATTCTGTTGCAGTCAATTCAATAAATGTTGCAAGTGCCAAGGCTTTTTTAAGAGGCAGTCCTGTTCGCGTTACTTCAACAATTGGGTATCCTCTTGGAGCAGTGCCAACAAAAGTAAAACTTGAAGAAGTCAGAATCGCGATTGCAGCAGGAGCGGATGAACTTGATGTAGTTATGAACATTGGCGCTTTAAAGTCAAAACAATACGACAGGGTTCGTAAGGATCTAGAGGCAGTTGTAAAAGCCGCGCGCGGGAGGATTGTTAAAGTAATAATTGAAACCGGATTGTTGAGTGAGGAGGAAATAATAGCTGCCTGCAAGTGCGTCAAGGAAGCTGGAGCGCAGTTTGTGAAGAGTGGCACCGGTTGGGGTCCTGCAGTTACTGTAAAAGACATAAAGCTGATAAGAAAAACTGTTGGTCCTGGATTTGGGGTAAAGGCAGCTGGCGGCATTCGCACAGCCAGGCAAGCCTTTGCTCTTCTAAAGGCTGGTGCTGACAGGCTTGGGATAAGTGCAGCGGCAAAAATTGTTGATGAGCTTTAATAAGAAAAAATCTTTTTGTTGAAAAAAACGTTGCTATGGAAATATTTATAAACAAAAAAGCTTTTCTTACTTTGACCAAAGGGGGATTTTTTTAGTTGGAGACCTCCAAACTAATGAGATTTCTTAAAGCAATGCTTAAAAACTATTCAAACATTCCTTTCTAGGGCCCTTAGCTCAGCAGTAGAGCGCATCGTTCGCTGCGATGAGGCCGCGGGTGCGAATCCCGCAGGGTCCATAAAGTTTGTTTTCATACAACTTCGAGATAGTTTTTTAAACGAAATTTTATTTCAGAGCCTTTGCGGGCCGGTGGCGTAATGGTATCGTGCTCCCTTGGCTTTGAAACCAGAAAGGGAGAGACTCCGGGTTCGAATCCCGGCCGGTCCATCACGCTTTGAAAACTTTAGCCACAACCCGAAAAATCAAAGCTTGCCAGAAACAGCAGATTTACAATGAATCTAATCTAATCACAATATTTAAATATATTGCCACGAAATTTTACTTTTGGGTAAAAAGTGATAAAAGCAGTTTTGTTTGATTTTTGGGGAACTATTGTGGAAAATGGAACCTTTTCTCCACTCAGACAGACTTATGTAATCCTCCGTGTAAACATGCCTTTTTCATCTTTTGTCCAGCGCTTCGAGGAGGCTTTTATGACAAAAAAATTTGAGGACCTCTCAAGCGCGCTTAAATCTGCAATTGGAGCATTTCCAGGCTTGGAACCAAGCCCTTTTGTCATTGAAAAGTTGATTGGAATTTGGAACAAAAACAGGCTTTTGGCAAAACCTTTCCCAGAAACAACTGCTGTGCTTGAAGAGCTAAAGACAAAAGGGTTAAAGATTGGGCTAATCTCAAATGCAGATTGCTTTAGCATCGAGCCTCTGTTAGAAAGGTTTGACCTTGCAAAATACTTTGATGCAATGCATCTATCATGGCAGACTGGGTTTCTAAAAACAAATCCAAAATCATTTGAGATTCTGCTTAGACAACTTGGTGTTTCAAAAGATGAGACACTAATGGTTGGTGATAGCCTTGAAACAGACATCGAAGGCGCTAGAAAGGCCGGAATACGGGCAATTCTTATTGACAGAAAGGGGAAAAGGGATTATCCGAATAAGATAGGCAACCTAAATGAACTCATGAGGTTCTTGTGAAAATGTCTGATTGCATTTTCTGCAAAATAATCAAAAAAGAAATTCCTGCAAACATTGTTTATGAAAACGACAAAGTAATTGCATTTTTAGACATAAGGCCAATAAACACAGGGCACATGCTTGTTGTGCCAAAGACTCATAATGTCAACCTTTTAGACACCCCAGAAGACATTCTTTGCGAATTAGCAATTGCAACAAAAAAGATTTCAGCAGCCGTAATCAAAGCAGTTGGCGCGCAAGGCTTTAACATTGGAATGAATAACGGCAAAGCAGCAGGTCAGCTCGTCATGCACGCACATTTGCACATAATCCCAAGATTTCCAAACGATGGACTTAGGCACTGGCCTGGAAAGGAAAGTTCAAAAGAAGAGCTTGAAGCTATAGCCAAAGAAATAGTTAAGCTTTTATAAACACTTTTTCTTGTTTTGACTAAAAAAGCCGGTGTAGCTCAGCCTGGCAGAGCGACGGTCTCATAATCCGTAGGTCATGGGTTCAAATCCCATCACCGGCACGTAATGCCGCCGTGGCACAATGGTACTGCGCGGGACTGGAGACAAAGTTCAGCAATCCCGTTCCCGAAAGGGTTTCCCGGTTCGATTCCGGGCGGCGGCGTTTTCGCACAACGCTAATTCACGAAAGCTTTAAAACAGCCCTCTTTCTTTCAAATGCGTTAGCCCCTGTAGTCTAGCCCGGTCAAGGATACAGCCCTCTCGGCGTGTTTGCCAAACAAAAAGTACAAACGTGAGAAAGGCTGTGACGCGGGTTCAAATCCCGCCGGGGGCATTAAAAACAACTTTTAGTTTCAATGCCACTATTCAAGCCAACTCACTGATTTTAAAAGATGCAGAACATTTATAAGGAAGCCACATTTTTTTAATTAAAAATGAAGCGAAGCTCAAGGCGGTGGAAAAAAAAGAGGCAAATGCGTTGGAAGTGGCAGCGCAAGCGCATGAAGAAAGAGAAGCGAAAGCGCAAGGCAATGGCTGCAAAGTAAGCATGCGCTTGGATTTATGGGCCGAGGCGGATTCGAACCGCCGACCTCCACCTTTCATAGACATTGCTTGTAAGGGTGGTGTCATAACCACTAGACCATCGGCCCTTATCGTGTTAAAGCAGCTTGTTTAAAAAGCCTTTCCCATGACCTTAGTAACAAAACTTTTATTTGACTGCAACATAAATATTTAAAAAGAGAAGAAAACAAAGCTTTCTTGAGGGCCCGTAGCTTAGCCTGGTTATAGCGACGGTCTTATATGGCATTGCTATAAACAAAATGCCTAGGCGAGCCGTAGGTCTGGAGTTCAAATCTCCACGGGCCCATATAACTTCAAATGGAGGGTAAAAATGGAAAAGCTTGACCTTTACACAAGCGACCAAGAATTTGTAAAGTATTTGAACGAGCACGGCTACCACCTTGAAGATGCGTGCGGTGCAGGAGTTGTTGTTTTTTCAGTGGTTGATGAATCCCTATACAAAGTAATCGAAGAAAAAAAGTTTAGTGCCGAAATTCGCGACACCAAAGGTAGTTTTGTAAGGGTGTATAACAAAGGGAAGCCCCTTTCAGATTCGGAGCTTGAAAACAGACTTAAAGGGCTCTCAAAGTGACCACTTGCGCGCGAGCTCCAAACATTAAGAAGCAACTGTTACAGAAATTTATCTTAACGCAATGTAACATTTCTAAAAAAAGTTTAAATAGATTTTAAACAATCATTGTTCTCTGTCTGAGACTTGCGCCTGTGGTTTAGTGGTAGCACGTGACCTTGCCAAGGTCAAGGCGCGGGTTCGATTCCCGCCAGGCGCATTCAGTAGTTAACGAGGCCAAAAGATTATTAAGCCCAAAGAGACAAATACCAAGCAATGCAAGAAAAAATATTTCACATTCTTGTCGAGAATGATGATATTGGATGGAAGTCGATGATTTATGAGCTAATAAACTCAGAACAGCTTGATCCATGGGATATTGATATTTCAGTGCTCACTCAAAAGTACATTGAACAAATTAAAAAATATAAAGCCCTTGATTTCAAACTTTCAGGAAAGGTGTTGCTTGCCGCCGCCATTCTGTTAAAAATAAAATCAAAAAGGCTTGTGGGTGACGACATAAACGAATTTGACAGGTTACTTGTGTCAGGAGAGCTTAACGAGGAAGCATTTTATGAACAACTTGAGGCAGAGCAGCGAGTTGTTCAGCCAGAGAGTTATGAGCTAGTGTCAAGGATGCCTCAACCAAGAAAAAGAAAAATTTCTGTTTTCGACCTTGTCAGGGCATTAGAAAAAGCGCTAGAGGTTAAGCATCGAAGGCTAATGAGATTTACTCTTCCAGAGCTTGTCATTCCTCCAAAACAAATTGACATAACGCTGGAAATCAAGAAAATTTACAAACGAATACTTGAGGTATTTCTTCAAGGCAAGCGCGAGTTGGAGTTCAGTGAGCTATTAAACGTTGGAGACAAAAAAGAAAAAATTTACACACTCATCCCGCTGCTTCATCTTTCAAACCAACGCAAGATTGATCTTGAACAAAAAGTACCTTTTGGTGAAATTCAAATAAAGCTTGCTGGCCGGCCTGCTAGCAAGCGTAACTCAAACTAAAACGAGGTCGATTGAAAACATCCTGGAGTTCCAAAATGAGGTTATACAAATTCTCAAGTCCTGAAGAGACTACCTAAAGCAATTTCAAAGTTTGATAAATATGAAAATCAAAAATATAGATCTTAAAATTAAAATGCTTATCACTCTGACGATACTTGTTATAGCACTAAGCTCATATTTTCTTCATCAAAAAACAAAGGTTACAAATTTCGATGAATGTATCAAGGCAGGCAATCAAATAATTGAGACTTTTCCTCGTCAATGTGTTTTCAATGGTAAAAGATTTGTAGAAGGAATTATAAGAGCCGCATTAGAAACTTCATTTCATCTTAAATTTAATAACACAGCTCTTATCGATGATAATATTAGAGTGAAATTTTTAAGAATAGACGAAGATTCTAGGTGCCCTTCTGATGTTCTATGTCCGTGGGAAGGGCAGGCGACTATCGTTGTTAACATTATAAAAGATAACAAAAATCTTGGCAACTTTCCTTTAACTATCAGAGCTGGAGGCGGCGAGAATCTTTCAGCCAAAGTTTTTGATGAGCTTTCTATCAGGTTGATAAAGCTGGAGCCATACCCAAGAACCGACAAAAAAATAACACCTTCAGATTATGTAGCTACACTCATTGTTTCAAAAGAGAAATAATCTTTTCAAAATCTATAAAGTGTCTCACAACAGTTTTTAGTTATATCAAATTTAACGTTGATTTAATTTAATATTTGGTTAATTTCATTTTTCATTTAAGAATTTATTCTTTCTGGTCTTAAATTTTTTGCAAGATTGATAAACATTTCATGCATTTTTGGACCACGTTCATAGTACTCCACAATTTTATAATCCTCTATGTATGGTTCTGGATGGTCAATATCAAAGATAGGAAACCTAGATGAATTTTCTTTAATTGCGGATGATACAGATGCCTCTATAGCTTCCCTTGTGATTATATCTGCAATAAACACCAAAAAATCACCTCTATTTCTGTAATTCTTTTTTTCTCATATATTTTTTAATTAAAGGATGTTTGACGTATATTTCAAGTACTCCTTCTTTTTCAATAAATTCACTTATTCTTTTTGTTTCTTTTGTAGAAAAGCGAATATCTCTAAATAAGCCTGTAATTGAAGGTTCTGGAACAATAGTTATATGAATTTCTGTTGTTTTATCCTCGTATTTTGCTGTTACAGTCGCTTTTTCCCCTATATGTTCGTTGCCTTTTACTTTTTATTGAAAACCAAATACAAGAGTTTGAGAATATTTTCCAAAGTTAAAAAACAAAATATAATAATATAATAGACAAATGTTATACCTTGAGGGTTCATTAAATACATTTAAATATCCCCATCCCCAACCATAATCCATATATAACCAAAATGGTCAGAAAAAAGAAAGGGAGAAAGGCTAAGAGGGCTAAGAAAAAAGCCGAAAAGGTGAAGGAAGAGACACCAACAGAGCACAAGGCAAAACATAGCAAGGCGGTTGAGGCGCTTTTGAGAGAGATAGAAAAAAAGGAACAGGAAATAAAGGAAGAAGAGCTCCACGAGCTGTACCGTGAGTTGGAAGCGCCTATGGAGGAAACTGAGATAGAAGAAGAATAGTTTCTATTTGACTTATGTTCTGTTCTAAGTTGCCGAATCTATTTCTTTCCGCTTTTTTACAAGCTCATTTAGCTGTTGATGTTTCTGGATTCCTTCGCTAAGCTCTTTTTTAATGTCTTTCAACTCTTCCTCATTCATTTGCATAAATCTTTGTGATTCTTCATTAGCCTTTGTTGCTTCTTTCTTGAGCTTTTCGAGTTCCTTTTTTATGTTGGTTATCTCTTCCTCAAAAGAGTTGCTCCCTTCAAGAAGTTCTTTGATAGTTTTTTCTGATTCGGCAGCTGATTCAGTGGATGGAGTCTTCTTTTTGGTTCCAAGAATTATCTCTCGCGCCCTTGCATAAGCTTCTTCGGCTGTTGCAACAATGTGAAGCTCCTTTAGGCTTTTTGCAAGGCTGCTTATGCGCTCGGCTGTTTTTGCATCTATTTCTTCTACCATTTGTTTAAACTTTTCTTTTTTTCTTATTAAACTTTTCCATAACTTTTTTATAGTCTTATTGTGCCCAAAAGGGTGAAGATAAAGGCAAAAGAGGTGGTTTTCATGCCTAACATTAGGGAAAACATTCGCGTCATGAAGGACCTTTCTGAGCTCATTGTTGACCTTGCTTACAGCGCACTTTTCCTTCACGAACCAAAAATTGCAGAAGAGGTTGAAAGCCTTTACGACCAAATCAAGCTTTTGGAAAAAGAAACGCTAAAGCTTCTTTTTAGGATTAAAGGTTCTGAGGAAGAGCGCATCTACATCATAGAACTCATTGATGAGATACGAGACATAGCTGGTTGCGCAAGGCGCATTTCTTATCTTTCAAAAGGCAAGGTTGTGCCTTCAATCATTAAGGAGATATTGAAGGAAACCGATGAAAGAATTATTCTCCAAACCATTAGTGCCCGTTCAAGCTTAGCGGGGAAAAAGATTGGCGAGGCTGAAGTTAAAAAGCACACACGCGCACACATCATTGCCATAAAGCGAAAAGGAAGGTGGATATTCAAAGTAAGCAGGGAAACAAGGATTCTCCCTGGAGACCTACTGGTCGCAGTTGGTAGCAAGTTTGCCGAAGAGCCGTTAAAGCGTGCAGCAACATCTTAAGCCTTGCTAAGTGGTTTTTAATCCAATGGAAAAGGCGTTCAAGGAAATTCTTGTTTCAGAATTTGTATCAATAACAGGTGGTCTTGCTGCTGGAACAATCCTCGCGCTTTTTACAGAGAAGCTCTTGCTTGTGCCAGGCCTTTTTATATTGTTGCCTGGCTTTCTTGAGATGCGAGGAAACATTGCCGGTTCGCTTTCAGCTCGCCTAAATAGCGCACTTCACATTGGTTCATTAAGGCCTGGTGAAAAAAATCCGATTCTTAGTGCGAACAATGTAGCAGCATTTGTATTGGGAATCCTCGTAAGCGCAATTTTAGGCGTTATTGCTTATCTTGCAACATTCTTCATACTTGGTGTCTCAAATCCATCAATAATTGTTGTTTCACTCATAGCTGCGGTGCTTTCTAACATTGCTATGATTTGGCTCACTACTTCAACAACCATTTGGCTTTTCAAAAAAGGGTTTGACCCAGAAAACATAATGGGCCCCTACATAACAACCGTGGGAGACATCATTAGCATCGTTTCGCTGCTCGTGGCAATAGTTATTGTATAATGCTTAGATGCTTACAAATAAGTAATTCATCAAAAAAGTAAAATGGTTCAACCAGAAAATTTAGGTGCTGGAAAACTTATAAGAAAGATAGTATTTGAAAGTATTGGCATTTTGGTGTTTGCTTCAATCACTAGCTCTATAGGTGGAATTGGCATAGAGTTGATAGAGCGCAAGATAATATTTTTCCTTCCGTTGCTCATAGTCATACCTGCCCTTAACGACATGATCGGTGATTTTGGAACCATAACTGCTTCAAACTTTACCACACTTTTATACATGGGTAGAATTAATGCAAAAAATTGGAATAAGAACTTTGAATTAAGAAAGCTTTTCATTAGGATTGTACTTACTTCTTTTCTCAGCGCGCTTTATCTTGGGGTAGGAGCCTATTTGTTAGCTATGGCAAAAGGCTTTGAGTTTGACCTTTCACTTTTTTTGAAGGTCCTCTTTACAACCGTCTCGATTACCGCAGCTCTTGTATTTATAATATTCCTTCTTTCTGTCATTGGAGGCTTTTATGTCTATAAGCAAAACCACGACCCAGATAACTATCTCATCCCCTTGACAACAGCTATTGCAGATGTTGTGAGCATGCTTGTACTAGCGTTCATGGTTTCCTGGCTGTTCTAACCAGTAAGATTTATATACACTACAGATTAAAAAGAAGCAAAAGACGAGGTGATGTTCATGCCAAAAGCACAGCCAAGCATTTCAGAGGTCCAGGACATAGAAGCTACTATTCGCGACCTTAAAAACTGGGTATTTGTTTTTGCCAAGGAATACGACCTTCCACAAGAAGCAATCGATATGTTGCATAATAAGATAGATGAGGTTGCATCAAAGGTTGGAAGGCTTACTTGCAAGTAAGAACTCTCTATTGTTTCCAAAGAAATTTTACTCCGTCTTCTTTTCTAACAACTCTTCAGCCTTCCTTTTTGCTATCCTGTGGGCAAAGTGTAGCGGTTCAGGCATCTTGTGAGGAGGTCTTATGCATTTAAGAACGATTTCAACAGCGCTCTTGATAGTTATCAGATTTCCTGGACTAACAAAGATAGGCCTTGCGTACTGCTTTGTTTGGACCACCATCCCAACGACTTCATTCTCAAGAACTATGTCCGATCCCTTCAGCTCACCAGCCACTAAGCTTTTTGCAACGCCAATGGTTGGCTTTGCCAGCTCAACGCCAATATAAGTAGCAAGTCCTGCCTTGTTTGGATGAGCTATACCATGACCATCAACAAGAATCACATCAGGTTCATTTTCAAGGTTATAATAGCTCTCAAGAATTAGCGGACCTTCCCTGAATGCGAGCAGAGTTGGCACATAAGGCATTGGTGCTTTCTTGACGAGCGTTCTTTTTTCAATAACCTCTAGCTGCGGGAACGACATGACAACAGAACCACAAACAAGCTGTTCTGGCTGGCCTTTCGCAGCAGGAACTGCTGCAGCATCAAATCCTGCTATCTTTTTAATCTCGCTTATATTTATTGAGTCTTCAAGAATAACCTTATTTTTTATTTCCTCTTGCAACTTCCGCAGCCTTGCAATGCCAAAATGCGCATACATGGAGCAAAACCTCTTTTGAAAAAATTGTTTTTAGCGAATATTTAAATCTTTACACAAAGAAAATGCTTGCGAGAATCATTTCAGCTTTGTCTTAATAGCTTTTTCAGAAATTATTGCGGAGTTTCCAGTTTTGTCTTCAATTATCACCTTAATCTTTTCTTCGCCCCATAACACTCGCTGAATTTTCTTTAAGAGATTCTTTGCCTTTTTTCTTGTTTCCTCATCCTCTTCGCTATCACGCAGATGTTCTATCTGTTCTTTTATTTTTGTTATGAGCCCTTCTATGTTTGTTACATACCCTTCAGAGGCTGTTCCTGGCTTGATTTCTCCGATGTAAGGAATCTTGACTATTGCCTCGCTTGATTTTACAACCCGAACATTAAGGTCTTCCTTTGCAGTAACTTCAAAAGTATACCTGGCTGGCTCGTGACGTTCGGCAGCCTCAACATCAGAAGTGTGATAATTGCAGTTGCTGCATGTCATTGAGAAAAGATATGTCTTTCCAAAAAAAGGAATGTCAAGTTCAACTTCTGTTAGAGTAAGGCTTTTCTTACCACACAAAGGGCAAAGGTTTCCTTTGAGAATAGCATTAATCTTGTGTCCCTGCTCTTCATTCATTAGCAAGATTCAGCCCTAACTTATTTAAAAAGTTTGCGAACGCCAAAAATAGAATCCCCTAAACCACAATCAGATTTGTAAAAGCATCAAGCATCACATAAGAGATGCCTTATTCTGAAACACGCTCTTCCTTTACTTCTCTTGTTTGTTTGCTTCTGTAAATCGTAGCAAACGAAGGTGTTGCCACAATGAAGTCGTCGCCAAAACCAGCGACTTCGCCTTCCAGCGCATCTGTTGTTTTCTTTAGCTTGTTTATTGCCCTCTTTAGTTCAACAAGGTCTTTTTCTCTTAATGGCTTTATGTTTATGAGCGCAACAGTATATCCTTCACGTAAGGAATCGAGGACTGGTTTTATGTCGTCAAACTCCTCAAGAACAAAAGGTCTTATCACAATTTTGGCTTTTTCCTCACCTTCTGTGTCAACATGAACATAATCTTCTTCCTCCTCGCCTACCTCTTCATATTTTGGCCCAATTATTTTTTCTTTTATTTGCGAAAGAAATCCCATTTTTTTACAACCTCCTTAATCATCAACTTTTACCTTTTTTTTGTTTTTGCAAATTACAGCCGCCCAAATATATAAATCTTATGCTTTTTGTCTGCACTCTTCAGTGGACTGAAAAGGCAGCCTGCGCAAAGGAATTTTTCCAAACACTAAGAGTTTTGACGGCGTGGCTATTAGAAATGTTTTTAAAGATGTGTCCGCAAATCTTGAGTCATGAAAGGGAGAATTGATAACTTTTGCGGTGGTTTAAGGACAAGGAACAAGGGGCGACATCTAATAGTAAAACCTGAAAGCATTTCTGATAAAAACTCAGCAGCAAGCCTTGTTGGGAAGGCTGTTGTTTGGAAGAATCCTGAAGGCAAGCAGCGTAAGGAAATAAAGGGTGTTGTAAGGGCAACGCATGGAAGCAGGGGTTCTGTGAGGGTTGTTTTTGAACGTGGCCTTCCTGGGCAAGCATTGGGGACAGAGGTTGAGATTGTAGATTAGTGCTACTTTGTGTTTCATTTTTTTAAATGGTTTTCAAAAAAGAGAAGTGGACGCTTAAGGAACTAATCCCGAGCACGAATGCGAAGGGTGTGCAAAAGGTTATTATGGCTTCTGAGGGTGTTTTAAAAAAAATTGAAGGCTATAAAAACAGCTTTACTCACTCAATCACTGAAAAAAAATTCAACGAACTTGTTGATTTGTGGGAAAGGTATCTTTTACTGGCAGCACGCGCTAGTCAGTTTGCGCAGCTGAAGTTTGCTGAAAACAGCAAAGATGCTGCTGCAGGAGCTCTTGAGGCAAAAGTGAGGCAAACCCTTTCAGAACATGACAATAGACTGTTATGGCTCAAACTTGGTTTTGCACGATTTCCAAAAAAAGACATTAACAGGTTGATTGATTCATGCCCAAATGCAGCCTATTTTCTCAAACGGCTTGTTGCCACAAAGGACTTTCTGTTAAGTGAAAAGGAGGAAAAAATAATAAATTTGAAGAATGTCAATGGAGTAAGTGCTCTTTCCACACTTTATGACATCCTCACAACAGGATTTACCTACACCTTCATGGGAAAAGAGCTCACCCAAAACGAACTTCTGAGCTATGTGCGAAGCGCCGATGCAAAGACAAGAGAACTAGCTTACGAGACGCTTCTAAAACAGTTTCAAAAGCATGAAACGGTTTTTGGAGAGCTTTATCGCGCAATTGTTTCGGATTGGTATAGTGAATACTGTGAGTTGCGAGGATATCCAACTCCTATTTCTGTCAGGAACATTGCAAATGATATTCCTGATGAGGTCGTCGAGATGTTATTATCTCTCGCAGAAAAAAACCAGGTACTCTTTCAGAGGTATTTTAAACTTAAAGCAATGGCATTGGGGCTAAAGAAGTTGAGGCGATTTGACCTTTATGCACCAATAGGCAAACTTGACAAGAAAATAAGTTATTCAGATGCTTGCAGGCTTGTGCTGGAAGCTTTTAGGGCGTTCTCGCCAAAGTTTTATTTGGCTGCAAGAATGCTTTTTGAACGAAAACATATTCATTCAGCCATTTCAGTTGGAAAAAACCAGGGAGCCTTTTGTTCAGGAGCTGTGCCAAATGTTGGTCCTTTTGTCCTTCTTAACTTTACTGGAGATTTGAGGAGTGTTTTAACATTGGCACACGAGCTTGGTCATGCGGTTCATTACGCACTTGCGGCTGAAAAACAGTCAATTTTTCATGTGGATGCTCCTCTCCCTATTGCAGAAACAGCCTCAACCTTCTCAGAACTTCTTCTCATTGAAAGCTTGAAAAAAGAAAAACCAGAACTTGTTAAATCACTGCTTTTCCAGGAGCTTGACGAAGCATATGCCTCGATAGGAAGGCAGCTTGAGTTTGTGGCATTTGAGAAGGAAGCACATGAACTCATAAAGAATGGTGGCTCAACAGACGACCTTAAAATGCTTTATCTGAACAGACTTAGAAAGCATTTCGGTCCAAGTGTCAAAGTGCATAAGGGCTTTGAGATAGAATGGAGCTATATCTCGCACATCTTTCACACTCCGTTTTATTGTTATGCGTATGGCTTTGGCAACCTTCTCGCCTTTGCAGTTTATGCTACATACAAGCAGCAGCTAAAAAAGACTGTTGATAGATTCATAAAAATGCTTGCAGCTGGAGGCTCAAAAAGTCCTGCAGAACTTGTAGGAATGCTTGGATTCGATATAACAAAAGAAAGCTTTTGGCAAAGAGGATTTAATGTCATAAGCAGAATGATTGATGAATTGGAAGCCTACCTCAATAAAAAACAATCCTAACAGCTACTCTCCTTTTTCATTTTTTGCCAGGCTTCAGTTAGTTAAAAACCAGCCAAAGAATGGTTGGCAGTAAAAGACATCCCATGCAATGACTTCTGGATGTGCCAAGTCTTATGGCAAGAATTCCAATCAAGGTCCCAACTATAAGCACTGCAAGGCCCTTCAAGCCAGAAACAAAGAGCACAAGAAGTGAAACAAACACAAAGACTCCAATTGAGAGCAGCTGATAATTAAGCTTTGGAACTATTTTTGAGAACTTTGCTGCAAGCGCTAATGTGACAAAATAGGAAGCCATAGCAATGCCTATCGCCGCTCCAAAGAATAATGCAATTGCACTTGCATCAAGTTTTGGCAGCACTTGTGAAATCGCTGCAGTGCTTCCATTCCTTGCCTTGCCAATTGTTGCGGCTGAAATCATTGATAAAAGGATGTTGATGGTGTTTACACCACCAATCATTGTCAAATAGCTGCCCTCTTTTCTCAAAACATTTGAGAACATTGCAGCTGCTTGGCTTGGGCCAAGCGCGGGAAACAAAAGGATTGTACTACCAGCAAGTGTTGCAGCCACTGCTGCTTTTGCTGCTTCAACATTGTTTATTGGCAGTTTTCCTGTAGACACAATCTGCTCAGGAAAGGAATTTTTTCTTAAAAAAGAAATGACAAGACCAGAAAAGCCAAAAAGCCCTGAAAGCATAGGGAGCAATGGTTCTTTTACATTTGAATCAAGAACAAAAAGTCCAAAAAGGCCTGTTAGGAGAAACACAAGGAGAGCAGAGAGCATTCTATCAATGTTTTGTTCGCTTGTTATTAAGAAAGAAGCTATGACAATCAACAAAACCCCAAGAAATGGCTTTAAAACCGAGTAGAGCAGTGGCAGCATAAAGTAAAATATTGGCGCAATGGCTATAGAACAAACAACTCCAAGTGCAGAGCCGAGAACAGAAAGCCTCACTGCGTCATAAGCCTTTCCCCGAAGAAGCATCCTATGGCCTGGCAGCACCGCCATGACCGTATCTTCGTCAGGCGCTCCAAGGAAAACAGAAGGAATTATCGAAACAAAAGAATGGACCAGCGCTACAGAGAAAATAAAAAGAGCAATGGCTTGTTGAGAGGCAAAGCTCAAAATCGGCGCGAGAGAAAGGGCTGTGGCTGCGATAAGATTTGTATGCAGTCCTGGAATTAGTCCAGTACCGATTCCAACCAACCAGCCGGCAAGCGTGGCAAGCGCTTCAACCAACATTTGTTGTTGTTTGTAAGCATTTTTTAATATGCATTCTCTGTCATTTTTCGAAGGATTTTCGAACAAAATAATGGTTATTTTAACATTTGATTGCTTATGGCGGGTGCATTTAACTGCTTATCTGAATGTCTTGCCTCAAATTCAACTTTTGTCAAAGCCACGCAAAACATCCAAAAGATTTGATAAGAAAACTATTCCGTGAGGTTTTGTTAAGACGCAAAGATATTTAAATTTGCACTTGTAGCAATTTCATAATGCCAAAAAGAATTCAAAGCCCAAGCTCCATTAATATTTACAAGGAATGCCCAAGAAAATATTATTATAGATATGTTATGGGGCTTCCAATGAGGCCGACTTTGCAACAAACTCGAGGCAAAATAGTTCACGCAGTCCTTTACAGATTCTTTGATGAGCTTCCAAAGCAACTCAACCATCCAGACATCTCTATCTCATGCGATGGAGCTACAGACGCAAATACAGAAATTTGCAATGATTTTTGGGAAAATGCAGATGAGTTGATTACAAAAACAATTCAAAATCTTTTGGCAGAGGAATGGTTCAAAGCTCGCAGTGAACTTGATAAGTTTGCACTCAACAGAGCAGAAGAGGCAGCTTATTTTGAAGAAAGTCTAGCAATGCTCCTCAATTGGGCTGGTTGGTTTAGAAAAAGACTTGAAGCACTGAGAGGACTTTCTTTTGCAGAAGCCTTTTTTAAGCTTACTCCGATTGCACGCGAGTGGGAATATATTTCTGTAGAACACTCTGTTCGTGGGATAATTGATGCAGTAGAACTTTCGGCTGATGGTGACGTGACAATAATTGATTACAAAACAACAGGCGAAGGAGAGGTGAATGATTATAAGATACAACTTGCAACCTATGCCCAGCTTTATACAGAATTTCATGGAAAAATGCCTGAAAAAGTTGGTGTGCACTTCTTAAAAGATGGCGTTTTCAAAGCAATCCCTGTCGATCCATCGCTACTTGCTTTTGCAAAATCAGAATTTGAGCAAATTCATATAAAAACTGCTTCAGACAACATAGAGGATTATCCGCAGGTGATTGGTTCTCATTGCAAGTGGTCAGGAGGAAAGTGCGATTTTTATGAGCTTTGCTTTCCAAATGGCAGGCAAGCGCCCAGAGCTAGAGCGCAAGGTCTGGACGTTGGTTCTGCGCAAAAATTATAAATCAGAAAAGCACCTCTCAAGCAATGACAACATTTAATTGTCATACTTGCGGATTTAAATCAACAAAAAAGGGTTTGTGTCCGAATTGCGGAAAGCCCTTGCATGCCACATGCCCTGTGTGTGGCTATGGCAAGGATTATTGCATCTGCACAGCTGACATTGCTTCAACAAAGGCGCATAAGCCTCGATGAGCTTAATTTTTTATTCTTCGCATCGCTCTCCCATCCTTGGAATCTTGTGCCCACCAAATTTGTGTCTTATGATTGCAACAACTTTTGATGCAAAGTTAGGCTTTTTTCTTGAACGATATCTTTGCCTAATTGCAAGTCTCACTGAAGGTAAGCTAATACCAAACCTTTTTGCGCTATTGATAGCCCATTTGCCAGTCGTTCCTCCACAAACAATCCCTGATATTCGCGAGAGTTTTGGGTCCTCTTCTAGTGCTTCTTGTAGTAGATCAAGAAGCCAGGAGCGTATGACAGAACCATTTCGCCAAAGCTTTGTGACTTTTCGAAGGTCGATTTTTGGCCTTGAGACGGCTAGGAGTTGGTATCCTTCGCCATACCCCTCGAGTAAACAGTACTCTATTGCGTTGTGTACCATCTTCACAAAATGACCAGTGCCCGGCCCTCCGAGATGAGCAAAGCCGTCTTTTGCTGAAAGGGCTTCAAGAACTGGCTTGATCCTCACAAAAGCCCTTTTTTCACATCCAACCCCAATAGAAGCTCCTTCTCTTGCACCTTTTATTCCTCCAGAAACCCCTGCGTCAACAAAGAAAACGCCTTTTTTTGCAAGGCTCTTTGCCCGCTTTATCGAGTCCTCGTAAAAAGAATTTCCACCATCAACTATCACATCCCCTTGACTCAGGTGAGGTAAAAGAGCAGTTATCACAGAATCAACAGCCTTTCCAGCGGGTATCATCAACCAGATTATTCTTGGGGCTGGGACTTTTATTGCCAGGTCAGCAAGACTTTTTGCAGCAATCGCTCCAACCTTTGATGCCTTTTTCCTTGAACTTTGCCTTCTGGCATACGCAACAACCGTCCAGCCCTTTTTAATAAGTCTTGCTGTCATGTTTAAACCCATTTTACCAAGACCTACAAAACCAATTGTTTTCATTCTTTCTTCACCTTAGTTAGGCAATTTGCTTACTTCACAACCAAATGCCAGCTCCTTCCATCTTTTCTTATCAACTCATCAGCTTCTTTTGGATAGCTTCCAGGATTATAAATGCTGATTTTAGGCTTTTTTGCTATGAGGTCATCAATTATTTTCCATGAAAGTTCTATCTCGTCATCCCTCAAGAAAACAGACTGGTCACCTGCTACAACATCCGCAATAAGATTTTCATAAGCCTCAGGAGTGTTTGGTCCAAAGATGCACGGATGACAAAACTCAAGCTTTATTGGAGTTATGTCCATCTTTCCAGGAACCTTTGCATTAAGCCTTATGTAAAAGCCTTCTTCAGGTTGTATTTGTATGACAAGATAATTTGGCACAAAAAGACATATCCCTTCAAACAAAAGACACGGCGCCTGTTTGAATTGGATGTATATTGAAGTTATCTTCTCTTTCATCTTCTTTCCTGTTATAAAATAGAATGGAAGGCCTGACCAACGCCAACTATCAACAAAAAGCTTTGCTGCTACAAATGTTTCTGTTTTCGAATTCTTTTTCACACCTTTCTCACGAGTGTAACCGCGGTACTGTCCTAGCACCACATCTTTAGGATTAATTTTTCTTATCGCCTTTAGAATCTTCATTTTCTCGTCACGAATGCTATCTGCAGTCAATCTGTACGGAGACTCCATTGCAGTAAGACACAACAGTTGCAACATGTGATTTTGAACAACATCCTTTAGCGCACCATACCTGTCATAGTACGCACCGCGACCTTCTATCCCGAAGTCTTCACTCAAGATAATCTGAATGTGGTCTATGTTTTCTTTGTTCCAGAGAGGTTCGAGTATTTGATTGGTAAACCTAAGAACAGAAATGTTTTGAACAAGCTCTTTCCCAAGGTAATGGTCTATTCGGTAGATCTGGCTCTCGTCAAAGACCTTTCTGATTGTCTTATTTATGTGCTTTGCCGAAGCAAGGTCACTGCCAAATGGTTTTTCAAAAACAACCCTTCGCCATCCATTTCCAGCTTTCTGCGCTGCAAGCCCTTGCTTGTGCAATTGTTCTATAATTACCTCAAAGTGCTCAGGCATGGTTGCAAGGTGAAAGATTCTGTTTCCACTAAGTTTGTGTTTTTGTTCAATGGCTCTGATAAAAGCTCCAAACTCAGCCCAACGCTGGCTCTCATAAAAGTCTGCCCTGAAATAATAACTTATTTTTTTAAGCGTCTTCCAGTTCTTTTTCTCAAGGTTCTTTATATACGGCCTGGAAGCTTCAAGCCATTTATCTGTGCTTAAAGGTCTGCGCCCAACCCCTATAAGCGCAAAATCTCCGACCCTTTTGTTCACAAATAGTCTATAAATGGCAGGGACAAGCTTTTTCTTTGCTAAGTCGCCTGTGGCTCCAAGAATGACTATAAGAAAAGGTTCTCTTCCTTTTAGTTCATTTCCAGTTTTTTTCTCAACCATCTTTTAATAGCCGTTGCCTTTTTCAAACCTTTTAGCAAGCAATACTCTTGTCTCAGCCTTATATTTCTCAACAGCAGGTTGGTCAAATGGGTTTACATTAAGCAGGCTTCCAATAAGAACAGTTTCAATCATTTTCAACATAATAAACTGACCTATGCTTTTTGTTGATAAGTCTGGAAGAGTTATCTCTGCAAATGGTCTTTTGTTTTTTTTATATGCGGCTTGAACCCCATCAAGAATTGTATTCCTCAATTCATCAATCCTTTTTCCTTGAATTTTTGGAACAATCCTTTCATACTCCTCAATGACTGGCAGCCTTGGACTTTCCTTGTTTTCGATAACTCTTACAAAAGTAGTCCATTTATCGAAAGGTCCTGCAAGATATAGAGGAGCCATTGAGTGCATGTCATTGCTTCCGATAGAAACAGTTGGAGTTATCCCTTCAAACACCCTTTTACCATTCAAATCGAATTCTTTTGCAAGACCTTCCCCTACCAATTGCCTCCACCATTTTCCAATCCCTTCCAGATTAGGACTCCACAGGAAAAGGTCATGAATGGGTTTGCCTTTTTTGTAATGAATGTAGGCAAGTGAAGCACCAATAACAGCTGGATTGCTCATAATGTTTTGGTCTTGCTTTAAGCAATACTTTGCCATTTCTGCTGCACCATCAACAAGGCTTTTTATGTCGGTCCTTAAAAGTGCCAGCGGAAACAGTCCAACCGCAGAAAGCACAGAATATCTTCCTCCTACTTTTTTTGGAATCTCTAACAATGACCATCCATTTCGAATAGCAAGCCTCCAGAGCTTTGAATCCCTATCTGTTGTTGCAATAATATTACTCTGGTACTTCTTTGGGCTATGTTTTTTTAGCAGCCACTCCAGTAGTTCAAAATTTGCAATTGTTTCGGTTGTTGTTCCTGATTTGCTAACAATATTTATAAGAACTTTCTGCCCTTTTTTTAATAGGCCATTTATAAGATGTAAGATTGTGGCAATGCTTAGAGGATCAAGAGTGTCCACATAAAAGACCTTTGTACCTTTTCCTGACTCATTGTAAAGCTTTCCAAGCACTGCCTCTTGTACCGCAAGTGTACCTAATATGCTTCCGCCAATCCCAACAACAAAAATGGCAGCTGGTTTGAGCTTAAGCTTTTCCTTTGCAAGAGCCGTTGTGGCTTTGATATTCTCATGGTCAAATGGCAAATTTATAAAGCTCCTCTCATTCGAATAATCGCCATTCTTTCTAACTTCTCTAAACAGCTCTAGCTCTGACTCTAACTTTTTTGTGACTTTTACAAGTTCTTGCTTTGGTACATTGCTGTTTTCATACCGCAGCTTTAAGGTTATCATTTGCTCATTGCTTGCGAACTTTTCTTTTCAACCCAAGCACCGCATATTCAGGAACAACATCGGCAGTAAACCTTCTCATCCCTTCTTCAGTCTTAGGGTGCTGTAGACATCCTTTTATGACATCAAATGGGCAAGTTGCAATATCTGCTCCAACAAGAGCTGCCTCACGTACCTGCCTTGGGTTTCTCATTGAGGCTGCAAGCACTTGCGCATTAAAGCCATACTTTTTCTTTATCTCAACAGTCTGTCGCACGAGTTCTATCCCTGATATTATTCCATTGTCCTCAAGGATTGTATTATCCTTGCGCCAACCATAGGCTGGGAAATAATCTCCTTTTTGAAATTGGATGTTATTTAGTTCCCTAATTCTATCATCAACCCTGCCTGCAAAAAGGCTCACAATCTTTGCACCAGCCTTGGCAGCCAACAGTGCCTGTTCTGGAGTGTGAATAAGGGTACAGTTAACAGGGATTCCAGCTGCTGTTAAGGTCCTTATTGCCTTCAAACCATCTGTGCTTGGCTCATCACTAAAAGAAGGATTCACTGGAATTTTTATGTAAACATTCCTTGCAACCGGATTAAAGATTCTGTAAAGTCTTTTGCCTTCTTCCACCATTTTTTCATAGGCAAAAGATGAAACCTCAAGGCTTACAGGAGTTCCTTTTGCTACGCGCAGAATCTCTTTGATATAGCTCAAAAGTTCAACCCTTTTGCCTTTTGCTTTCAGCTCATCAACCGCCTTTTTTAGAAGCGAAGGATTTGTTGTCACACCATCAACAATTCTTGCAGAATAACAGTATGCTATTTCATCTAGCTTTGCAGAGTCGAGGAATATTTTCACCTTTTCACCTCTTTTTCATCTCCTTTTGGCATAACTCCAA
Source organism: Candidatus Woesearchaeota archaeon (assembly GCA_038891615.1). Taxonomy (GTDB): domain Archaea; phylum Nanobdellota; class Nanobdellia; order Woesearchaeales; family ARS49; genus JAWADY01. Next base: position 56,070 of record JAWADY010000001.1, read on the forward strand.
TGGAAGCTAACAAACTCTGAATACAATCATAAAATATTATATAAAGTTATCTTGTTTGTTAAATAACTTTTCAAAATTAAGCCACGGCTAAAATTAATGCTATCAAAATCTAGAAGGGTCATAATAAGCTAATCATGTTTTGATTGCTTGCACATGCAACTAAAACAATAACAAAATTAATTGATATAGTGTTGATGCTTTGTTTAAAGTTTATGAAGAGGCGATACACCTCTGCGAAGCGCTAAAAAATCAAAATTTTATATGATTTCACACAAGCCTTTCGACAGCATTTGCAATCGCCGTAGCATCAATTCCATATGCCGACATTAGTTCTTCTGGCTTTCCTGAGCGAGGAACTTCCCTTATGCAAAGACTAACTACCTTGCCAACAATCTCCGCAACAACCGATGCAATGCCGTTGGGATAATGGTCCTCTACGACAACCACTTTGTGCTCGCAAGCAGCTGCATTCTCAAGCAGTCCCTGGGCATTTACAGGCCGTAGTGAATACAAGTCTATGACGCGTACGTTTATTCCTTTTTTCTTAAGCATAGAATAAGCCTTTAGTGCTTCATGAACTGTAATTCCTGCAGCAACCACTAGTGCTTTGTCGTCGGGATCTGAACGAAGGAGCTTATAACCTCCAAGGGGAAAGGTTTCATCATTTTCATAAATAACTGGGGTTTTTTCGCGAGTTGTTCTAATGTATGATATTCCTTTATGCTTCGCAACCTCGTTCACTAACTTCTCTGTTGAAACAGCATCGCAAGGATACACCACTGCAGAATCTGGCATTGCAAGGAACATTGAAAGGTCCTCGAGCCCCATTTGCGATGGCCCATCCTGTCCAATGCTAACTCCTGCATGCGAACCACAGAATTTTATGTTTGCCCTTGAATATTGCGCCATTCTTATGAAATCATGAGCTCTTGAAAGAAAACAGGAAAAGGTCGCCACAAACGGAATAAATCCTTGAGTTTGCAAGCCAACCGCTGCCCCAACCATGTTCTGCTCAGCAATAAAAAATTCAAATGCCCGTTTTGGAAAGCGTTCAAAGAAATATTCTGTTCTCGTAGAATTCTTCACATCTCCATCAAGCACAACAACAGCTTGGTTTTTCTCGCCAAGCTTAACAAGTGCCCTTCCATAAGCCTCACGGGTTGCAACCATTTCGCCAAGCGCATACCGTGTTGGCTGAAATGGTCTTATCTTGACCTTTTGTCGTGGAAGGCTTTTGTTTATTTTTGAAGAAAGGCTGAATTTCTCGCTAATCGATGGAAGCTCTTTTAGAGCCTTCTCAAACTCTTCAACAGTCAATGCTTTTCCATGCCAACCATTTTTGTCCTCAAGAAAAGAAACTCCCTTTCCTTTTATTGTTTTTGCGATGATGACAAAAGGTTTTCTACTACGCCTGGATTGCTTTAGTGCTGAAATAATCTGTTTCACATTATGACCATCAATTGTTCGTGCCTCCCAACCAAAGGCTGAAAACTTTCTTGCATAAATTTCAAGGTCGTGGCCATGCTTTGTTTCTTGCGATTGCCCCAGTCTGTTAACATCAATAATCGCACAAAGATTGTTTAGCTTATAATACGTAGCAAGGTTTGCTGCTTCCCATATAGCACCTTCTGCACACTCTCCATCTCCGAGTAGGACAAAAACATTCCCCTTTTTCTTCAAAAGTCTTTTGCCTAGAGCCATGCCGAGCCCAGCAGAAAGGCCCTGGCCAAGGCTTCCAGTAGCAACCTTTACATACGGCATGAGCGAAGTTGGATGACCCTCAAGTGGGCTTGTGAATTTTCTAAGGTTCAAAAGCTCAGAAGGTGGGAAAAGGCCTGCTTCTGCATAGCACGCCCAAAGAATTGGTGCCGCATGACCCTTAGAAAGCACAAACTCGTCTTCCTTTTCAAGTTCTGAAAAGAAAAGGCAACTCATTAGCTCTGCAGCTGACAAGCAGGATGTGGGGTGACCTGAACCTGCGGTGGTTGTTGACTTCAAAGAATGAATCCTTAACTTGTTCGCCATCACCTCAAGGGCTTTTATCTTGTTTGTCTTTGTCATGCTCATTTTTATTCAAGCGATGCTTGAAGCACTTCAACTGCTTGCTTCACATCTTCTGCTTGGACAAGATAGGAACCTACAACAAATCTGTTTGCACCTGCCCTACTCACAAGCCCTATTGTTTGAGGGTTTATCCCGCCATCAGCCTCAATATCTAGCCCTGGCTTTAGCTTTCTTATATCTCTTATCTTATGAACAGTATCAGGCTCAAAAGGGTTTCCATAATCTCCAGGCGTGACTGTCATTATCAGTGCCTGGTCGATGATATCAAGAAGCCCTTTTATTTTTCCAACAGGAGTTGGAGGATTTATTGCTATCCCTGCCTTTAGATTTTTCGATTTTATTAGCCCAATAATCTCTGCTGCTTCTTTTTGATTTTTTGTTGCCTCTGCATGGAAAATTATTGCATCAACCTTCTTCCACAGCCTTTCAACCATTGCAGCAGGCTCTGTAACCATCAGATGCGCCTCAAATCTACATCCTTTTTTTGGAAGTTTGAAGTCAAAGTTCAGAGAGCGATTGCCAACAAACTTCCCGTCCATGATGTCCAGATGCAACCATTCTGCCCCTTTGCTTAGCTTTTCAACCAGCACATCTAGCTGCTCCTGCCTTTCTGCAATAACAGAAGGAATTATTACCTTTACTTTTTCCATTTTCCAACTTTTTCTTTTTCTTCGATTTCACTTATTTTTTTAAGTCTTCTCACATGTCTGGGCTCTTCAGAAAAAGGGGTTGAAAGCCACGCAGACACAATCCTTTTTGCTTTTGCCAATTTGATCCCTAGTCCGCGAACCTTTTTCAGCAGCCCTCCCCCAGCCAAGCAGAGTATGTTAGCGTCATTGTGCTTCCTCGTAAGCTTTGCTGCTACAACGCTTGGTGGTGCAACAGCCCTTACACCATTTACCTTGTTTGCAGCAATGCAAATTCCTTCTGCAGAGCCGCATACTAGAATTCCAAAACTCCCTGGTGTTTTTGCAACAGCCTTTGCGACCTTGTAGGCAAAATCAGGGTAATCATCGTTTGGCTCATAGCGGGTGTTGCCAAGGTCAAAAACTTGATATTTTTTCATTGTTCCAAGCCACCCTTTTAGCTTTTCCTTCAATTCAAATCCGGCATGGTCTGCACCAAGAAAAATTTTCATATCAAGCCCTCTTTTTTGACCAAACAACGCCAAGAGCTTATAAATTTTCTTATAGCTTTTTCATTTTTAGATTTTTCTATTCTTCTTAGCCAAGCAATTGCAGAAGGCGTTGGTAAAATGTAGGTATATTTCAAGGAGCTTTTAGTGCAATCCAATCAAAAGTTTTATAAACATCCCTATCACGAATTCTTAAACAATGGTTGAAACAACCTCAAGACCGCTTGATGCATTGAACAAGGCGCGTGGCAAAAAAGTCATCATAGAACTAAAAAACGGAAGACAATATGTAGGCAATCTTAGCGCATTTGATATGCACATCAACACTGTCCTTGAAGATGTTGAAGAAAGGGTTGATGGCGAGCTTCGGAGAAAGCTTGGGGTTGTTTTTCTAAGGGGTGATGCAATAATAATGATATCGCCAGCATAGAACGCCAAGCCAACAACCCATGCTGGCACAATTCGTTGTTTGACATTTTTGTAGAGAAACATCATGGTAAAAGGAACACCTTCAAAGGGAAAAAGATCAAAAGGAACAGTTCACATAACATGTAGGCGCTGTGGTAGGCATTCCTATCACAAAAAGAAAAGCATATGCAGTCATTGTGGTTATGGTAAAAGCCCAAGACTAAGGAGTTACTCTTGGCAGACTTTTTGAGTTCTTTGGAGTGCCTTAATAAGTGTTCTGCCGCCCAAAGGCCAGCTACTACGAGCTCAGGCGTGAGCAACAAATGGTTTTTTGGATTTATGTTGAATTGGTGAAAAACTAAAAAGAACAAAGGCTCTGAAGCGCAACTATTATATAATATATAGCCGTGCCATCTTATATTTCCTTGCGGAGGTGCCGGAGTGGCCAAACGGGCCAGAAGGAATTGTCAAAAGGCATTTCCTGGCAAAGCTTAGGTTTTGCCTGTTTAAGCAAACTTTGTTTAAACAGGTTAAAAGGAAACCTGGTGGCTTAGTGCCTGCGCAGGTTCAAATCCTGCCCTCCGCATGCGCTTTTATGCAAACTTTGAAGGGCTTAAGGGTTTAAAATGGTAATATTGCCAAATTCAAAAGGTGTACTTATTCAAAAACAAAAGTGTATACTGACTTGCTTGCAGATTTGCTTTTGTTTAACCAGACCACTCAAAAGTAATTAAATTGACAATGAGTGTGCTAGCAACCTTACGGACAAATGTATAAAGACAAATGCAGCGCTTTGTAAAGCTTTATTGTCAAAGATTTTTGTTTTCGCGCAACTTTTATCGTCGACAAATAAATGGCAAGCATATGCCATAAAAATCAAAAAAAGTGTATACAATAAAATATATTTTATACAAGATAAAACTTTATAAATAAAGCGGAGTTTTAGCTAGAAAAAAGGGTGAAGAGTGAAGAAAAATTTCACCTAACAAAAAAGTTAATCCAAAACACGCAAAACGAGGTGATTTAGCGTGAAACTTAGAACAGCTGTAAAAAAGATGGTTGCTTTAGGAACAGGGCTGGCAATGTTGGGAGCCACTGCATTTGGTGCGCTGGCTGCTGACCTGAGCCAATATCCAAGCCCCTTGTTCGTAAAGGATGGCCAGTTTGATGCCTTTTTTGTTGTAGGCGCAAACGCAAAGACAGACGATGTTCTTGGCGCAATAGAAGTTGCAACATCGCTGCAAACAGTTGCAGTGAAGAAAAAGACAATCCAAACAACAACACAAGTTAGTGTACCAACAGGAGTGCAGATTAAGAGAACAGGAAACCAGCTGACCTATGGTAAGTACTTGAACGACGTGCAGAACACTGCCCTTGATGAGACAGACCTGCCATCACTACTCGCAGACGGAAAATACGATGACACTGAAGGAGAGACTGATAACTCTGTTACATACACACAGGAGCTTTTCTTCCCGGCTGGAAACGGCCAACTGCTCTTCTTCCAAGACGACGATGACATGCCAATTGCTCAGCCAACGCTATTCTTGGACAAAAAAGTCCTCTACAACTACACTCTTGAGTTTGATGAGGAAGTTGAGTACGATAACTCAACCGCTTCAAATGCTCAGGATGACATAGAAGATACTGTTCTAGAAATACTTGGCAACAAGTACACAATAACAGACGTAGGCACCACAACAGCAAACAAGATTAACAAGCTAACCCTGCTTGCAGGTGAGACAGTTGTCTGGCTTGCGCAAGGAGATGTTGTTACAAAAACTATTGCAGGGGTTGACCATACAGTATCCCTTACAGATGTCAATGAGGATGCTGACAAGTGTGGTCTCAGCGTTGATGGCACAGTTGCCTGGATTAAGAAGGGAGAGACAAAAACTGTCAATGGAGTTACTATTGGAGTTTCTGACGCAATTGCAGTCCACAAAGAATCAGGCAAGGATGTATGCCAGGTTAATATCGGAGCAACAAAAATAGTTCTTGAAGACGGCAAGGAAGTTGAAGTTGATGACAAGGACATTGACGGTTCAACTGTTGGGCTAATTGGTACTCCAGGAAAATGGGGCGGGTTTAGTGTGACATTTAAACCCGAAGAAAAAGAATACCTTGCAAAAGGAGAGGACTTAATTGACCCAATATTCAAGTCCTTCAAAATAAACTTTGAAGGGCTGACAGATGAAAAGACAGAGACCTACAAGTTGACTGCTTCAGGAGACGACTTGACTCTTACTTTCCTGAACAATGACGGAAAAGAAGTCAAGATCCAGTGGACTCTTGATTCAAGCAATAAAATAATCCTTGGAACAGATGACGACATTGATGAGCGCATCTACCTTGAAGGCCAAAATGCGACAGTAACTTCTGACATAACAGAGCTTGAAGGTGCAAAGTTCTATGTCGTGACAAGTGGTGGTGAGGCACACGTCATGGAGATAAGGGACTTTGACACAACCAACAACAAAATAACAATAAAGGACAGGACTTATGATGCAGAGAAGACTTCTGACTTTGATGAGGGGACTCTTGGCGCTAAGACAATAGACCTGCCAGCAGGTGCTGGAACAGCAATACTGAGTTGGCTAAATTCAACTGGTGGAACAGGAACAGGCACCACTGGTAGAGTGTTGAACTTTACATCCACAGGTTCTAGTAGGCAAGCAGAAACACTCTACAACGAAGAAGGTATAACTCTTGGCGTGATACCAACAACTGGAGCAGACCCTGCAACCTTGTTTTATGTCAAAGACGAGACTGATGACGGTGTCAGCGCAATAACCTTTGGTGTAAACGCAACTTTCGACTCAAGCGATAAAGACATAAACATTAATGCACCTTGGGCAATATCTGGTTCCTTCCATGCGAGTGGTGTTGACTTTAGCAGCACAAATGACGATGACAAGTGGTATGTGACAAACTGGTCTACAACAATCCTTTATGACAGTGAAAACAATGATGAGTTGACAATTACATACCCAGATGACTACAGATTTGGGCAGGTGTTTGTGGCTCCAGTCGCAGCAGAAGTTGTAACAACTGCTGGAGGGATTGAGACAGTCGAGCTTGTACCAATACAGGTTGGTTCTGCAAAGCTTGACACAGAAATTACAGACCCTGCTGCTCAGAACCTTATAGTTGTTGGCGGGCCTTGTGCAAACTCAGTGGCTGCAAAGTTGCTGGGAAACCCTGCTGACTGCACTGAAGGCTTTACTCCAGGAGAAGCATGGATAAAGCTCTTCGAGCATACAACGGGCAAGGTGTCCCTGCTGGTTGCTGGCTACTCTGCCCTTGACACAAGGAGGGCAACAAGAGTGCTTGCAAACTACAAGGACTATGCCGCAAACCTCAAGGGTTCTGCAGTGAAGGTCAAGGGAACAACCCTGACAGACATAACTGTGAGCGCTGCTTAAAAGCAGCTGCCTTTTTCTTTTTTGTTTAATTTTCTTCTGTTTTTAATTATAGCCAATTTGGAGTAGAGTACTTTCTTGAGCATTTGAGCATTGCTACATAACATAGTAAATGGCTTTTTTGTTGTAAAAGGTATACCAACAACTATTCTCTTTCGGACATTGCCAAAAAAATTCTGTAGAAAAGCTAGTTGCAAAGAAAGGCAAATGGCCATATTACACAAAGCTTAAATATTTGGTTAATTGCCTTTAGGTGGTTTGCCATGGCTGAAGAAAAAATATTACTGACTTATGAAACTCTCTATGAACTTGTGCGGAGGGAGAAATCCAAAGAAGAGCTTCAACCCCTTGATGCTAATTTTTTTAACAGCCTTGTTGAATATCTAAAAGAAAAGAATCTTCTTTATGAAGAGTCTCTTAAGAAGAATGACATTTTTTCTGTCGCAGACAGGGAAAGGCTTGCAACACAGCTTGCAAACATCCTAAAGCTAGTTCGCGACCTTTACGAAAGGCGGGAGAAGAAAATAATAGCTCTGGCAATTAATAAGTCAAGGACAAACTCTTCAATCATTGACACATCAAACCTACTTGCAGAGGAAAGAGCATTTTTTAATAGCCTTGTTGGTGTTCTTGACGAGTATAGAAAAGGTGTTCTTGGAAGCATTCTTGAGCTAAGGCTTCCAACCATAGCAGGAGAACATTCTAAAAGCATTACGGACCAAAGCAATTCCACAGAACCAAGTCCAGACAGCAGCCTAGAAGGACAAAAGAGGAGCGATGTTGAAGCAACATCTTCTGAACAAAAAAAGACAGCGTTAGTGACCTTCATCCAGCCAGTGCCACAGCTTGTAGGCCCTGAGCTAGAAACCTATGGACCATTTGAGCCTGGCTCAAAGGCTTATCTACCAAATGACCTTGCAGCAATTCTTGTTGAACAGAAAAAAGCACTTTTTTCAGAAGAGGAGAATGAGCCTTGAGAAAGGTTTACCAACGCAATGTTTTTAAACCTTCACATTTTCTTTCAAAGCCATGAAGCTTCCAAAAACAAGACGGACATACTGTCCTACATGCAAAAAGTACACTGTGCATAATCTTAGCGAAGCCAAGAGAAAGACTCCTGGTAGCGCGCACCCAATGAGCTATGGAAGTAAGTTGAGGGCAAAGTTGCGCGGAAGAATGGGAAAAGGCAACATGGGTCGTTATTCTAAAGGAGCACTCTCTGGATGGAAGATGTATGGCAAGAAAACCTCAAAAAAGACAGACATAAGGCTTGAATGCAGCGTGTGTAAAAAGATTAGGCCGCAGGCAGAGGGTTTCAGGGCAAGAAGGATTGAATTCAAGTAAAGACAGAATCTGATTTAACCAAATGGCGAGGTGGCTATGAATGAAGCTTTTAAGGGAACCAAGCACAAAATTTGTTAAAGTACGATGTCCAAAGTGCAAAAACGAACAGATTATTTTTGGCAAAGCCTCTACAACTGTCAACTGTCTTGTTTGTGGGAAATTCTTTGCAGAACCAACTGGCGGCAAGGCGAAAATAAAAGCAAGGATTCTCGAGGTGCTTGAATAATCAATGCTGCTGAAAAAAGAAGGCTTTCCGGAAGAGGACGAACTCGTTCTTTGTACTGTCACTGCTGTGCAAAGTCACTCTGTTTTTTGCAAACTAGACGAATATGAGAAGCAGGGAATGATAAACATCTCAGAGGTTGCACCTGGTAGGATAAGGAACATCCGGGACTATGTCGTCGAAGGCAAAAAGATTGTTTGTCAGGTGTTGCGCGTAGACAAAGAAAAAGGTTATATAGACCTCTCGCTAAGAAGGGTGAGCGAGACGCAGCGCAAGAAAAAGCTAAATGAAATAAAACAAGAACAGCTTGCAGAAAAGATTGTAGAACAGGTTGCAAAACAGCGTGATGAACCGCTTGAGGTGCTTTATAAAAAGGTTAGAGCAGTTCTCAAAGATTGGCCAAATCTTTTTCCTGCGTTTGAGAAAGTGGCAAAAAGAGAACTTAGTCTTGAAAAGGTTGGATTTGAGCCAGAGCTTGCGCGACAGCTTGAAGAGGTCATACTTACTAGAATAAAGCCTCCACAGAAAATTCTTGAAGGGATACTAACCTTGACAAGCTATGCCAGCAATGGCATACAATTAATAAAAGAAACGCTTTTGGCTGGTTTGATTCCCGGCATTACAATAACATATTCTGGCGCTGGGAAATATCGTATAGTCTCCATGGCGCCTGAGCCAAAGGAGGCTGAAAGGCTCTTAAAAGAATCTGTGGCAAGGATGATTTCAATCGGACAGGATAAGAAGTTAGTCATCGAATTCAAAAGGATTGATTGAACTAAGGCAGTATGAAGCGCATACTAAAGTGTGAAGCATGCGAAAGATATACGATGAAAGAGATATGTAGTTGCGGTGGAAAGGCTGTTATAACAATTCCACCAAAATACGTTCCTGGCGATAAATATGCTGACTATCGCAGAAAAGCAAAAAGGGCCCAATTGGAAGCAAAGGGGCTTCTCTGAAGAGTGTGAATAGCAATGTGGAGACCAATCGCATTTGGAAAAAAGCCAAAGCTGAACAAACCATTTCTCATTGTTGGGTTGCCTGGGATTGGTAGTGTTGGAAAGATTGCAGTGGATTTTCTCATTGACGAATTGAAAGCAAAGAAAATATTCTCATTCGAGTCAACAGAAATACCAAGCTTTGCTTTTGTGAATGAGAAAAACCTTGTAGAACTTCCTACCATTGAGCTTTATTTGAAAAAGCGGAACGGCAAAGGTGCACAAGACTTGCTTTTGCTTGCAGGAGATTACCAACCAATCAACGAAGCCTCTTGTTACGAGTTTTCACAAAAACTATTAGATGTTTGCGTCGAACTTGGCTGTGAAGAATTAGTCGCCCTTGGAGGAATAGGATTAAAGAACATTCCAAAAAAGCCAAAAGTTTATTGTACGGCCGTAGAAGAAGAAGTTGTAAAGTCTTTTGCAAAAGCAAAGGCATCGCCAAGGTTGTACGGCGTAGTTGGCCCAATTGTTGGGACAACAGGTTTGATTGTTGGGCTTGCAGGTAAACGCAAATTAAAGGCTGCTGCTTTGCTTGCCGAGACTTATGCCCACCCTGCATATCTGGGGGTTATGGGTGCGCGCGAGCTGTTAAAGACGCTTAACAAGAAATACAATCTTGGCATTTCGCTTGAACATTTTGATGAAGAAATAGCCCGCCTTGAAAAGGAATTCGCAGACATTCCCCCGCCTTCCAGACTTCGTGAGCCGACGACAAGTTCCAAGGGTGAGACAAGTTATATTGGATAGCTTTGTCGACAATAGGTCGTGATTAATCGTCTGAAAAAAGCGGTGATTTATTTAATGGTGATGTAAATGGTTGGTCCGGTGAGTGGCTCAAGAGCTTTTGCAGGTAAAAGAGGAAAGAGGAATCCAAAAACCGCAGAACAACAGCCTGGCAAGCTTGACAAACAACCTATCATTATCACCAGCGCCCTTACATATTCGAATGGTCCGTTGCACATTGGGCACATATTAGAATACATCCAAACAGATATAATTGCAAGGGCTTTGAAGAGCTCAGGGAAAGAGGTTATTTATTGTGGTGGCGAGGACACTCATGGCACGCCAATAGAAATAAGCGCGATGAGGCTTGGAATTTCTCCCGAACAGCTTATTACAAGATTCTTTAAGGAGCATAAGGAAGACCTTGATGCCTTCTTTGTTCAGCCAGACTCCTTCTACTCAACACACTCTTCTGAAAATAAAGAGCTGGTTGACTTTGTTTTTAATACGTTGAGAAAAAATGGACACATCTATAAAAAGGATGTTGAATTAACCTATTGCCCAAAGTGTAGCCGTTTTCTCCCTGACAGGTTTGTGAAAGGAACATGTCCAAGGTGTGGAGCAGCTGACCAGTATGGTGATGTTTGTGAAGTCTGCGGCAGCAGTTATGCGCCAATCGAGCTCAAGGAGCCTTATTGTGCCATTTGTCATAGTGCACCAACAAGAAAGGTATCAAAGCACTACTTTTTTAAGCTCTCATCTTTCTCAGACCAACTTGCTGACTGGCTGACTTCAAACAAAGCACTTCAGCCAGAAATAAAGAATCATGTTTTGCGATGGATTGAAAGTGGTTTGCAGGACTGGGACATAAGCAGGGATGGTCCTTATTTTGGTTTCAAGATTCCAGGGGAAGAAAATAAATACTACTATGTATGGATGGACGCACCAATAGGTTATATCTCGAGTCTTGCACATTGGTTTAAGGGCGACCTGCGCAAGGCTATTGAGTATTGGAATAATGCCTATATTTTGCACATAATTGGCAAAGACATATTCTATTTTCATTTCCTTTTTTGGCCAGCCATGTTAATGGCAGCAGGTCTAAGAAAACCAGACAGCATACTAGTTCATGGCTTTGTTACGATAAATGGAGAAAAAATGTCAAAGTCCAAAGGGACTTTTCTTACAGCAAAGGACGCGCTGAAAATTGCAAAGCCTGAATATTTTAGGTGGTATTTTGCATCCCATCTTGGAAGGACATTGGCCGATGTGGATCTAAATTTAACAGAGTTTAAGGAAAAAATAAACAGCGACCTCGTTAGCAACATTGCAAACTTTTGCTACAGGGTTCTTTCATTTGTTAACAGCCATCTAGACTCAAAGCTTGGCCATATCGACCCTGTAGATAAAGATGTTTGTGAAGCATCGTTAGAAATAATAAAAAAAATAAAAACCGCTTATCTTAATTTTGAGATAAAAGAAGCTGTAAAAGGACTTCTTGAGCTTTCTTCTCTTGGCAACGCTTATTTCCAAAAAAACGCTCCTTGGAAGCTTATTAAAGGAGGTGTGAATGAAAAGATTAGGGCAAAATCTGTTGTCACCCTTGCAACAAACATTGTCAAGAATATTGCCATTCTCTCATATCCAATCTTGCCATCATTTTCAGCATCGATTGAAGCCCAGCTAAGGCTTAAAAACCTAAACTTTTCCGATACAGGCTTTAATCTTGAAGACAGAAGTATTGGTACTGCAAAGGCTGTCTTTACAAAGCTCGTTGACATAAGGCTTACTGCAGAAGAACCATTTTCAAAGCTTGAGCTAAGGGTTGGAAAGATAATTGAAGCAAAAGTCCATCCAAATGCTGAGAAGCTTCTTGTGCTACAGGTTGATCTAGGTAGCGTTGGGAAGAGGCAACTTGTTGCAGGTATAAGACAGTGGTATACACCTGAAGAGCTCGTTGGCAAAAAAGTACTTGTGCTTGTCAATCTAAAACCCATAAAGCTGAGAGGAGTTGAAAGCCAAGGAATGATACTTGCGGCAAAGCGAGGAACTGATACAAGATTGGTTGAAGCAAAAAGCTCAGAGCCGGGTGATATTGTTTTTGTTGATGGTGTTGAACAAAAGCCAGAAAAACAAATAAAAATAGAACAGTTTGCGGATGTGAAACTTGTAACACGAAACAAAAAGGTCTTTTACTACGACAAACCATTAAAAACAAAAAAAGAAGAGCTGATTTCAGACATCGGCGACGATGCTGTTATTTCTTGATAATCCGCATATGTAAGCTTGCAAAAATTATAAAAGCAAAAAATCACCTGATTGATATGAATTATAGGAAATTGTCAAGTTGGTTTGCAACAGCGCTTCTCCCTTTACTTTTTTATCTCCTAAGTATACTTGTCGTAGTCTATTCCGAACATTTCCACCAAAAAGAGTTTGAGAAACTTGGAATTCCCCAAAATTTGAGAGAGCTTGATGGAAAAATTCTTTCTTACTTTGCGACGGGAGATGAAAAGGTGATTGAGAAGACAGGACTAAGAGAGGCTGAAAAAAGTCACTTGGCTGATGTGCGGAAGCTTGTAAAAGATGCAGAGAAGATTTTTGCGGTACTGCTTTTATTCTGGTTATTGGTTTTTTACACCAGCAATGAGAGAAAGAATGCACTTTTTGTTGGTAGTCTTTTGATAATAAGTATTCCTTTAATCTTAGCAGCAATCCCATTTGACAGCCTTTTTGTTGCGTTTCATCTTATAACCTTTCCACAAGGAGGATGGCTTTTTCCTCCTGGATGGGTGCTCACGCAAGTTTACCCAGTTGCTTTCTTTAGAGATGCTGCAATTAGCATAGCTCTTCACGGAGCGATTTTTGGAATCGTTCTTATGTTTTTTTCCAAGTTTGGAGATGAAAATTTTAATGCTTAAAAGGATAAACTTTTCTGATGCTTAATGAAAAGAATGTGCTAAAATTGTAAGCAGCATGCTCCACAGAAATATATTTAAATGGCGATTAGGGATAAATTTTTAATGGGCGCATAGCTCAGCCTGGTAGAGCACTTGGCTCTTAACTTCTTTGATAGAGACCAAGTGGTCGGGGGTTCAAATCCCCTTGCGCCCGTTTCACCGAACGCTAGCGAGGAGCGTCGCAGCAAGGGAACGAAGTGACCGTTGGCGAGACGCCCGCAGCAAGTGAGGTGAAACCACCGAACGCTAGCGAGGAGTGTCGCAGCAAGGGAACGAAGTGACCGTTGGCGAGACGCCCGCAGCAAGTGAGGTGAAACCACCGAACGCTAGCGAGGAGCGTCGCAGCAAGGGAACGCTGGCAATAAAAAACAAACATCCTAAAATGCCGTCAAAAAGAGGTCAGCTGACACTTTTTATAATGATTGGAGTTTTTGTTCTTATTCTGCTGGTAGCTGCAGTATACCTAAACAGCTATCTGCAGGCAAAGAAATCTGAAAAGGTCCTTTTGACAACCCTTAAGCTTGCGCATCGTCCAGAAGTAATCACTCCAACAGTCTGTGCTGATGGCACTGAGATTGGAAGCTGTTCAAAAACAAAGCCCTTCTTTTGCAACAAACAAAAAAGGTTAGTTGCAGACTGTCAGCGTTGTGGCTGCTTTCCAGGTAGTGACTGCCTTCCTGACGGGACCTGCACCAAACCTATTTTTACAGAAGGCAACTTTACCATTTACTTTTTGCCAATAAATTATGCACCAAACGAATCAGGCTTTCTTAGTAGGGTTGCTGTTCTAAAGGAGCTACTTCAGGCAGAGTTGGGGCTTTCTGAAAAAAATTTTGTAATCATAGACGAATCTCTTTTTTTTCCAACCACAGAGTGTAATCAAACAGCAAGCCAACTTCATCGTTTTGTTGATGTGTGGGCACAAAAGCGCACAGGCGCTGGTCTTGGAGGTGTAAAATTTACAGCCGGCATTCCTATTTATGATTACAGGATAATTGGTTTGGACAAGAACAACCAATCAATCGAGAACTGTGGCTGTGGATACACCTTTATGTATTCACCATTAATTTACATAGGTGGAGCGGCCTGCAGCTTACAGCAAAATGCGCTGGCACACGAGATAGGACATAGCTTTGGTCTTTGCGACGAATACGACACTTGTGTTTGGCAGGCAACCTCTCTTGAGCTTTCAAACGCCTATGGTCATCCTTGTTTCAATAAAATGCCTGATGAAAATAATAGCAACTGCGGAAAGCGTTGTTGTGCAGGCGAAGAAGGACATCCTTTTGGCAAGGCATGTTGTGCTGGTAAATATGCAGACAAAAAAGAAGATGGCTGGTTTAGCTACCTTGGCTCTTCTAACATCCCCCCTCCTCGAAGGTCAACAGCAGAAATGAAAGCAGTCATTTTGGAATTTTTGTGCACCAATCTTGGGGTGTGTCAAGATGTTTGAAAAGGAAAGAAAAGGTTGGCAAAGGGCATGTATTACCTACTTCGGCATCATTCTTTTCTTTGTTTTGCTATCAAAAGTTGTCCTAGCAGAGTCTGAAAAGGTATTAAATTTTGACTTTATTGTTATGAAAAATGGCAGTGCACAGTTCAGCGATGCGAGGGTAAGTTTTGGTACCGCTGACCAGCCAAGCAGCCTTAGACAGGATTGGTCTATTCGGTTTGGCAATTATTTTAGCTACATCCCACTTGTTTTTGTTCTTTATAAGGATCCGCCAGTGCTTGTTGACAGTTTGTTGGTATCAAAAAAGCTTCCCTACACAAACAACACTGGTGTTCTTGAAGTTGCTTTCAAAAACAAAACCGTCCTGGCTTTTGATTTGGTGAAGCTTTGTGATGGAGATAGCTTTTGTGAAGAGTTTGAAAACGCCCTCAGTTGTCCTTCTGATTGCCCTCTTGACAGGGTTGATGAGCTTTGCATTCCTGCTTTTGATGGCATCTGTGACCCAGACTGCATTGGCTCGTTAGACACTGATTGCATTGAAAAACAACTCCGCCCTTCACCGCTTACTGGCTCGACAATAATGCTTGTTTTAATTGCAGCAGTCATTTTATTTGTTATTGCTTTTCTTTTTCATTACATGAGAAGGAGGAAAGATACTTTTAAATAGACGAGTAGCAAAGGGATGGCTTGAAAAGGGGTGTGACATGTCAAATATCCTTTCTGTCAAGGCAAGGCAGGTGTTTGATTCGAGAGGGAATCCAACAGTTGAGGCAGAGGTACGTACTGCAAAAGGGGTTTTTACAGCAATAGCGCCTTCTGGCGCAAGCGTGGGCAGACATGAAGCGCTGGAACTTCGCGATGGCGGTGCTGCATATCTTGGTAAAGGGGTTCTAAAGGCGGTTGGGAATGTCAATAGGTTGATCGCAAAAGCGATTGTTGGAATGAGCTGCATCAATCAGCGTGAAATAGATAAGACTTTGATAGAACTCGATGGGACAGAAAACAAATCAAGATTGGGAGCTAACGCAACGATTGCTGTTAGCATGGCCGTCTGCAGGGCTGGCGCTGCAGAGCAGCGAGTGCCACTATACGAGCACATTGCGAGGCTTTTTAAGAACAAGAGGCCACTTTTGCCAATGCCTGCCTTTAACATAATCAATGGTGGACGTCATGCTGGCAATAAGCTCGACTTCCAAGAATACCTGTTGATTCCAAAAGGTGCAAAGTCATTTGCAGAAGCTATTCAAATTGCGACAGAGGTCTACCACATTCTAAAGGACAAGCTTGACAGAGATTTAGGGACAATGGCAACAAATGTTGGTGATGAGGGTGGTTTTGCACCACAACTGAATTGCATCGAAGAGCCATTTGATTACATTTTGGATGCGGTAAACGAGCTTGGCTATTGGAAAAAGATAGGGCTTGGCGTAGATGCTGCTGCAACAACATTTAGGGAAGGCAATGCTTACAGAGTTGAAGGTCAGAGCTATACAACTCCAGAGCTTATAGCAAAATATGAAGAACTCACAAAAAGCTATCCTTTAATTTCAATTGAAGACCCATTTCATGAGGAAGCTTTTGAAGACTTCGCAGAACTGAATGTGCGAATTGGCAAGAGAGTGCAAGTTGTTGGCGACGACCTGCTCACAACAAACATATTAAGGATAAAAAAAGCCTTATTGCACTCATCATGCACTTGTTTGCTGTTGAAGCCAAATCAGATTGGAACATTGACAGAGAGCTTTGAAGCCGCAAAGGTTGTTCTCGATGCAGGGTGGTCAGTTATGGTTTCGCACAGGTCGGGTGAAAGCGAAGATGCCTTTATTGCAGACTTGGCTGTTGGTTTGGGAGCTGGACAGATAAAAGCAGGAGCGCCCTGTCGCGGAGAACGACTTGCTAAATACAATAGACTTTTACGAATTGAAGAAGAGCTTGGAAGGAAGGCGAAGCTTGCCAAGTTTCCAAAGTGAGCAAAAGGTGATAAAATTAAGATGAACAAGAGCATGCTGCAAAAGCCAAAAAAGCCCTTTGTCTTAGTTATTCTTGATGGATGGGGTATAAGAAAGGACAGAAGAGGAAATGCAGTTGCACAAGCAAGGCTACCTAACTATAAATCATTTCTTAGAAAATATCCGCACACAGAACTAAAAGCAGCTGAAGAAGCTGTAGGGCTTGTCAAAGGTGCGATTGGCAATTCTGAAGTTGGGCATATGAACATAGGAGCTGGAAGAATAGTATATCAGGAGCTCGTAAGAATAAATCGCTCAATCGCTGATGGAAGCTTTTTCAGAAATCCTGTGCTTTTGGAAGCTGCCAAAAAAGTCAAAAAGGCAGGTTCTGCGCTACATCTGTTTGGGCTTTTGTCAGACGGAAAGGTACATTCTGAAATTTCGCACCTCTTTGCATTGTTGAGATTTGCAAAAAAGCAAGACATTGTTAATACTTGGATTCATTGCATCCTTGATGGCCGTGATGTTGCACCAAAGAGCGCTGAGAGGTATTTGCTAGAGTTGCAAAGGGAGATGAGAAGGATTGGTATTGGAAAGATAGCAACAGTCATTGGTCGATACTACGCAATGGACAGAGATAAGCGTTGGGAAAGAACTGAAAAGGCATACAATGCAATGTTAGGAATTGGCCCAAGGTTTAAGACCGCGCTTGGAGCTTTAAAGGGCTACTATGCCCGTGGAATCACAGACGAGTTTGTCCTTCCAACAGTCATTGGTAATTTTGAAGGAATCAAAAATGATGATGTGCTCGTTTTCTTCAACTTTCGTTCAGACAGAGCAAGGCAGCTTACAATGGCTTTTATTAACAAAAGGTTTGGTTGGTTCAAGCGTAAGCTGGTGAAAGTTCATTTTGTCGGAATGTGTGAATACGACCCAAAGTTTCATATACCTGTTATCTGCCCTCCAGTCATTCCAAAAGGCATCTTAGGGGAGCTCCTCTCCAAGGCAGGACTTAGGCAGTTGAGAATTGCTGAGAGCGAAAAGTATGCTCACGTAACTTATTTCTTTAACAACGGCATTGAAAAGCCCTTTCCAAATGAAGATAGAATAATCATTCCTAGTCCAAAGGTTGCAACATACGACTTGGCACCAGAAATGAGAACAAAGGAAATAACAGACGCGCTTTTAAACGAACTTCAAGAAGACATCTATGATTTTGCAGTTGTTAATTTTGCTAGTCCTGATATGGTTGGCCATACTGGAAAGATTGATGCAGCAATTCGTGCCCTTGAAGTTGTTGACAATCAGCTTGGTAGGATTGTACAGCTTGTGTTGGAAAAAAAAGGAGTGGTAATAATAACAGCAGACCACGGCAATTGCGAGGAGATGATAGGAAAACGACGAACATCGCACACATTGGCGCCTGTTCCTTTCATTCTTATTGATGGACGTGTTCCGGTTGGTCTTTCGAGGCATCGCCCAGTCAGGCTTAGGAAGGGCTTGTTAGGGGATGTTGCCCCAACAATCCTCAAACTTATGGGAATAAAAAAACCAAAGGAAATGACCGGGAAAAGTTTAATGGTCTAAAACGACAGCGCGCTTTTGTCATTGCTCGCTTTTCTCGATAGCCAGATTGTGCGCCTTGATGTAATTTCTAATGAACTTTCTCCAATCTGCTGTTGCCGCAATCATCCGCGCAGTGAATTTGTTTTCTGTTCGTTCTTCAGGTGTCATGTGTGCATAATCGTACATGAAGTTCGCAAGGTCCTTGATAACATCCTCATCCTTTCTTTTGTATCTTTTTAGCACAAACACACCAGGATATCTCCCTTGCTCGCATTCTGTGCAAATGTATCTTCCAAAGCCCGAGAGGTCTGTTGTTACTGAAGAAACTCCAAGCGCGGCTGCTTCAAGTGGAGTGTAGCCCCATGGCTCGTAGAAAGAAGGAAATATCCCAAGATGACTTCCAAGCATCGATTCATAATATGTCGTGTCAAGTAAGCCATCAGCGCCAGTGAGATAAATTGGATAAAATACAACTTTTACCCTGTCACTTTCTTCGTTTGTCAGACCAGCTACCTTCAATGAGTTTATTATCAAATCTGATTCCTCATTGTAGAGGTCGTGCGTTGATATAGGAACTTTGCCCTTTTTAAGCAGCCTCAAAGTCTTAATCCTGAGTTCCTCGAATTCTTCTTCACTGAACAACTCTTTTTTTGAAATCTCTCGATTGGCAATAAGTGCATATAAAATCCTGTCACGAATATCTTCACTCATGTCATCGACACTGTCTTTTATGTCTCCAAAAAGGGTTTTGTTCTCAAGGAGCTCAGGCTTTATCCCTTTTGCATTTCCAGGAATCCAAAAGAATGCGACTATGGTTATTGGAGATTTTTCTTTTTTAAGTCGCTCATTTAGCAAAGAGAGTGCCTTTATGAAAATGTCAACTCCTTTATCGTGAAACTCATAACGTCCTGCAAGAAAATAAATGAGCGTCTTCTTTATCTCAAAACGGTAGTATGGAAAAAAGTAGAAAAGGATAAAATGCCTTATCCTATCATTGAATAGTTTATGCTTAACGGATGCTTCTTCAAATGTTGGAAATTTTTCCATATCAAGACCATTTGGTAGCAATAAGTCTGCCTTTCTTCCAAGAATGTGCTCGGCCTCCATCGCAGTCAGTTCGCTTACTGTGCTAAAAACATCTGCACTTTTTGCACAGGCTTGTTCTAATTGATGTTTTGCTAACAATCCGGGCCCCCTTGCCCGCGCCTCCTGCTGTGCGTTTATTTTTGGAATTATGTCATAGAAGTCTGCCCTTTCGCTCGCCAATGCCCTACCGAGAGTAGTGGCATGGGTTGTAAAGACTGTTCCAACTTTTGCTTCCACGCTCTTTAAATAAAGTAAGCCAGCGCCTGAAAGCCATTCATGAAATTGTGCGACAACCTTTCCTCCAAAAACCTTTGCCAATTCCTCAATAACCTTCCCAGCAGCCCATGACCAAATGACAGGCTCGTCAAAATCATAGTACTCTGTGTAAAGCGAATCTATACCATACAATTCCCACAGCCTACGCTTTATATCGTTTTTATTCTTTGCAAAATTTGTGAAATCTATGAGTATGACCAAAGGATTGCCCTTAGTGAGCCATCTGCCACAATGGCACTCAATCCCATCCTTTCGGAGTTTGTCAAATGGCTCCTTGCATTCGGCTGGCGCAATTGTTTCTTCAAAAATTCCAGACGCCTTTTGAGGAAAATAAGGACCAAGGAGAAAATACTTTCTGCCGTAAATATTCACCATTTGTTGCGCTTTAGATTGAACAACAGTAAAAATTCCTCCAATCTTGTTGCAAACTTCCCAAGAAACCTCAAACACAATCCCTGCTTGTGGTTGAATCTCTTGTTCCTGCGCCATTTTGCTTTTGCAGTCTGTTGAGTAATTAAAAATTTCACACTACTTTTAAGTAGGAATTCTTAGATGAGTCCTCTTAAGCAATCTAGCCTATCCAAACTGCCAGCCGATATAGCTGTCAATGCTCAGTTTTCCTGCCCCAAGCAGGAAGAGTGCAGCAGCCACAGCCAAAACAAGCAAGTCCCAGTCCCATTCGGCTTCCCCTGAAGCAAAATTCTTCTTCCACTTAAACACTTTCAGGTATAAAATGGTGATAAACTCAAAGATAATGAGGGCGGCAGCGACTCTTGTGAAGACTCCTGCGATGAGCGCAAGTCCTCCAATAAATTCAGAAATAACAAGGAGAAATGCCCAAAAACTTCCTGGTTTAAATCCAATCCCTTTAAGCCAGCCTGCTGTCTGACTAAATCCTTTCACCTTTGGCAAGCCGTGCCCTACCATTAGTAATCCAAGTGCTGCTCTTAAGAAAACAGGCGCCCATCCAACAATCAACTCAGCCATGTCTTCACCTCCAATTCATTCAACACTTCGCGCTCTGTGGGATGTTTAAAGCAGTGATGTTACGACAATGAGATATGCTGCAATAAGTAGCCACACAATATTCTCAAAAAGCTTTGACCAACTTAAAGGAACTTTTATTGCTGTTCCATAGCAGCCGCAGTTTTCCATCTTTATCTTTCTTACCAAAGCTGTGAAAACAAAAAAAGTGTTAATGAGCATTAGAAAAAAAGAAGCTATTGCGACAATCCTTAACCCAATGCCAGTGAGCAGCAAAATCCCTACTGTCATCTCAGCAAATGGGAGTATGTGTGCAGACAGCCTTGCAAGTGGGAAAGGCAAAATTCCATATTTCATAACAATCCTGCTAAATCCCTTTAGGTCCGGAATCTTGAGGACGGCGCTGAAGAAAAATATGAATCCCAAAAGGAGTCTTGCGACAAATACCGCCTCAGGGCCAATAAGATTTACGAAAGCTACCATCTTTTTATAGTTGTTTTTTGTATTATTTAAAAACCTATCGTAACATTGACTGTAAAGTTAGCAGCACCTATTTTGTTGCAAAAAGATAATCTAGCACCAAAAGATTATATGCTTCAGGTACCGAATACCTTGCCTCGTAGGTATATAAATTTTTTACAAGCTACCGCATAACCTTTATAATGTTCAGCAATTTATCTTGTCAAAAATCTGTGAATTAAAAGAGGTAAGGTAAATATGCCATTTGCCAGGACGCCAAGTGGTTCCGGGAAGTCCACAATGATGGCGCTGCTTGGCTGTCTTGACTTTCCATAAAAGGGAAAGGTGTTTCTTGACCAGAAAGATATAACAAAGCTAAGCGAAAACCGCTTGGCGCGCTTGCATTCTCATTCATGATATGAATGCTATCTGGCGTGCTTCCCGCATTGCAGGCATCAAGGCTGAAGCCAATAGAGTCATTGCGCTACGAATGATGTGGTGCTGTTCTCTGCGGACGGCAGACTTAGGGAGAAAACGGGCAATGGATTTGATAGGGTTAAGTGTTATGTTATGCGCTTTCTGTGCGTGCCTTCTTAAGTGCTCTTGCCCACCAGAGAAGCTCATTAAGGAATCTCTCCACAGGATCGCCCATAGTGCCTTTACGCACTGGTTCGAACATTTCAGGACCCTGAGGACCTTTGCCCATCATCGCCGCAAAAAATATATCAACTGGAATATGAATTGAGTTTCTAATAGGTGCCATTTGAAGTTCAATGGCAACTTGCCGAAGCTGTTCAACTGCGCGAGCACCTAAAGCACTGCCATAACTTACAAAACCGACTGGTTTTCTATTCCATTCTGGGTATATCACATCCATTGCGTTTTTGAGAACCGCAGGATAGCCATGATTATATTCCGGGGTTACTATAATAAACGCGTCTCCATCATTAATTTTTTCTGACCATTTTTTTACTACTTCATTTGGATATTGTCTCTTTGCCATCGAAGGTGATATTGTTTCATCAAAAAATGGCATCGGATAATCGCGCAGATCTAGGAGCTCAGCTTCCACATCTTTCAGCTTTTTTATTTCTTCAAAAATCCACTGTGCCGGTTTTTCGCTGAAACGATTTTGCCTAGTGCTGCCAATAATGATTTTAATTTTAATACTGCTCATACTATTCATTACCTCCTTGATTTATTTTATAAAATTTTTGTTTTTGAACTTCTTTTGATAAATTCTTCAGAATTCTGAGAATATAATCTGTGTTAATTGTGTAAGATATTTCTTGTCCTTTTCTTTCGTTAATCACGATATTGTTGTTTTTAAGTAGTCTAAGATGCTGTGATACTGCAGGTTGAGACAGTCCAGCTATCTTGACCAATTCCCTAACTGTTTTTTGTCCATTAAGCAGAGCCTCCACAATTTTATAGCGAGATGTACTCTCTATACTTTTACCAAATTTTTCTATCTCATTTGTGAACAGACATAGATGACTTTTACTTTACATCTCATAAAACATTTTCTTTAGCCATTCTTATCATCAGCCACTTGTGCAACTCGATGTAAAACGCGCCTGTAAGTGAAATAAGCACTATAATGACAAATTTACTTAGAGGCAATGCTGTTGTGTGGAAAAACTTGTTCAGTAATGGTGTATAGACAATTGCGAGTTGGAGTGCTAGAGAGATAAGGAATGTTGCAACAAGCGATTTGTTTCTGAACGGCCCTATCTTAAGCACGGGTTTTTCAATCGATCTGCTGCTAAAAGACTGAAAAAGCTCATAAAGAACAACAGATGTAAATGCAGCTGTTTGTGCCATCGTAAGCGAACTTTTTGCAAACCAACTAAAAATCAAGAGAACTCCTACGCTCGACACAATTGGATAGCCTATAAGGAAGTGTTGCATACCTTCAAAAATGTTCTTTTCAGGTTTTCGTGGAGGCCTTGACATTAGCCCATGCTCTGGAGGGTCAACTCCGAGCGCCAGTGCAGGCAACCCATCTGTAAAGAGGTTTATCAGCAAAATGTGTATAGCAGCAAGTGGGAGCGGTAGACCTATTAGTATTGATGAAAGGATAATAAGGACTTCAGCCAGATTTCCAGAAAAAAGATAAGCAAAGAACTTCCTGATGTTATCATAAATTCTTCGCCCTTCTTCAACTGCTGCAACAATGCTTGCAAAATTATCGTCCGCAATTACCATTGCGCTTGCCTCGCGCGCGACATCAGTTCCTGTCTTTCCCATCGCAATGCCAATCGAGGCTTTTTTTAAGGCTGGTGCGTCATTAACGCCATCACCAGTCATTGCAACGATGTGACCTTTTGACTCAAAAGCTTCAATTATCCTTATCTTTTGGATTGGGTCGACCCTCGCATAGATGCCAATTTCCTCAACAATCTGTTTAAGGCGTTCATCATCAGTATGAGCAAGTTCAAGGCCAGTCATTGCCTTTCCTTCAATGCCAAGCTCTTTTGCTATTGCAATGGCAGTTGCAAGATGGTCCCCAGTTACCATCACAACTTTAATTCCAGCACTTTTGCATTTTTTAATGGCTTCTTTTACCTCTTGCCTTGGAGGATCGACCATGGCTTGCATGCCTACAAAAATCATTCCCTTTTCAACTTCTGTGGCAACAACCTTCTCATCCTTCAGCTCTTTGTAGGCAAAACCAAGAACCCTCAAAGCCATGTTTGCGAGCTTTTCGTTTTCTTCAAGAACAGTCTCTTTTTCTGCCTTTGTGAAGCGAAGGATTCTGCCATTCACGAGCTGATAATCGCAAAGGCCAACAATTATTTCGGGTGCGCCCTTAGTAAATGCAACTTTTTTCTTTCCATACCTGTGGATTGTTGTCATTCGCTTTCTCTCAGGAGTAAATGCTATCTCGCTTTCTTTTGGATTTTCAATCTTCAACTTCTCAATGTCTATGCCTGCCTTCTCTGCCGCAACAATAAGGGCTGCTTCGGTTGGATCCCCGACAATCTCTGCCTCTTCAGGTCCCAATCTGCGCAACTGACAATTGTTGTTCAGAACACCCATTTGGAGCAGCAACTCAAAATCTTTAGGGCTCGAGTCAAAAGTTCCTTTTAGAGAGTATCCAGAACCGCTGACATTTATCAGCCTTTTGTTGGCATAGATTTTTCTTACAGTCATCTCGTTGCATGTCAGTGTCCCTGTCTTATCAGCGCAAATGACAGTGCATGCACCAAGGCTTTCAACAGCAGGAAGGCTCCGCATGAGAGCGTTACGCTTTGCCATTCGCTTAACTCCAAATGCAAGAGATATTGTGACAACGGCAGGCAAGCCCTCTGGGATTGCTGCAACCGCAAGCGCAATCGCAGATAAAAGAATTGTTTCTTTGGCTATGCCACGTATCATTCCAAGAGCAAAGGTAATCACTGCAATCCCAAGCACAACCAATATGATAAACCTGCTCAACTTTCTTAGTTTTTTCTGAAGTATTGTTTCAACAGGTTTTGCCTTTTCTATCATTCGCGCAGTCTTTCCAACCTCGGTTGCTTTTCCAGTTGCAGTCACCACTGCTTTTGCCCTTCCCGCAGTCACCACTGTTCCTGCAAAAACGCTGTTTGTTCTGTCAGCCACAGATGTATCGGTTGGCAATGGCTCAAGCTGCTTTACGACAGGAACAGATTCGCCTGTTAGACTTGCTTCTTGGCACTCAAGATTGTAAAGCTCAATGAGCCTTGCATCAGCTGGAATCTTGTCTCCACTTTCAAGAACAAGAATGTCTCCAGGGACAACTTCGCGCGCATCAATAATCTTCTCAATGCCATCGCGCACGACTTTTGCCTTTTGGGCAGTCATTTGCTTAAGGGCTTCAATTGCAGCCTCAGCTTTATATTCTTGCACAAATCCCAAAACGGCATTTAGTATTACAATTGCAGCAATTGCGGTTGCATCGGTTAGTTCGCCAATAGTTGCAGCAAAGATTGTTGCTGCTATAAGAACCAGCACAATTGGGCTCTTGAATTGTCCGATGAGAATCTTCAGCCAAGAGATTCTTTCCTCGCGTTCAATCGTATTTGGTCCGTGCAGTCTTAACCTGACTTTGGCTTCTGTATCCGTCAAGCCATTCAGGCTGCTTCTAAGAGCCTTTAATACCTCTTTTGCATCTTCGTCATAATAATGCATTTCTTCTCTCCAAGCATTTTGCACCCGCTTTATATAAACTTTTGTAGGCAAAGTTTCCCTTTAAAGTGGTTTTTCAAAAAAAGTGACCGCCCTTTTCAACAGGTTGACCAGATACATTTATAAATGAGCCCTAAACATCCATGAATCATGGTTAGCTTTAAGCTCGTCATTGGAACAAAGACAGGAGTTTGCGTACAAAAGGAATTGCAAGAGCCAGGTTCAAGGGTGTTTTTGGGTAAAAAGATAGGCGAAGTTGTTAAAGGGGATGAACTTGGGCTTCCTGAGCTTGCAGGCTATGAATTTCTCATTACAGGGGGTTCTGATGACTGCGGTTTTCCAATGAGAGCGGATGTGGCTGGGGTTGGGAGAAGAAGGATTCTTGCAGTAGCTGGTGTTGGCGTGAAAAAGGTTGGAAAGGGCATAAGAATAAGAAAAACTGTTTGTGGAAACACAATTCATCCAAAGATTTCTCAAATAAACCTCAAAGTGACAAAAGAAGGAAGCAAACCACTTTTTGTGGCTGGAGCTGGTGAAACAGCAAAGGCTGAAAAGGAAAAGTCTGCAGAGGCTGAAAAGCAAGAAAAGCCTGCAAAGCAGTAAATCGTAAAAGGCTGCATAGAGGCTAAGCCTTGAGCAGTCGTCAATTAGTTGCGGACATTACTCAACTTTGCTTTTCTTCTGAAAACCGCGAAAGTTTTATAAAGCATTTGAGCGTTTGCTTTTTAAAATTTAGTTCAACTGTCCGGTTAAAAAAGGTGGTGTTTTTGGAACAAAACGAGTTCATAAAAAAATTTGTTGAGCGCTATAAAGAAGTTGAAAAGTTTCTATCAAACCATGATGTTGATAGGGCAAAAAAAGCCTATAACGACCTTCTTGAGAGCTATAAGGATTTATCTGATTCAAACTTAAGTGAAATCCACAAGATGATTGCATATGACAAGACGCGCAGTCTTTATGACAGACTAAATGAGATGGAAATAAACTCAAGGGAGGCCAAACTTAAGAAGACTGACTTGAAAAAACCCCAGGCACTAAAAGCAGCCCTCATGCTAATATCAATTATCTTTGCTTTGGCAATCCTTTTTCAGCCAAAATTTGCAGGCCTTGTTACGCTTTCAAATTTTACTTTTGTAGATGTTCTCAGCGCTCAATTTGAGGGTAATGAAAATCACACTTTTATTCTCCACAAACAACCAATATCCCTTAAGGTCAGTGGATATCTAACTTCAAACGGAAGTGCAAAACTTTACCTTTTGACCAACGGAACAAGGATGTTAGTTTATGACAGCTCGATGAATGGAAGGGAATTTGAAGAAGTCTGCATTGAAACTTGCAGCCTTCAAGGCGTCCCAAAGAACATAACTCTTGCTTCGGAACTTGCGAATACATCATTAGTCCTAACAAAAATAAATTATGTATCTGATGTCAGCACAAATAAAGCACCAGAGTGGAAAGCGGGTTATATCTTTAACATTCCTGTTGGCACGCCTTACAAGATATACCTTGATGATTATTTTGTAGACCCGGATGGCGACAGGCTGGTCTATTTGGCAACACAAGCAGAAGGTTTGGAGGTTAAAGTGGAGGGCAATGTTGTTACATTGTTAGCCAAAAGTACTGGAACAAGAGAGCTAACCTTCATCGCATCCGACCTTGTGAGTGTAACCCGTGTGCCTGTCAAGATTTTCATATCATAGCTAAGCATTTCAAAATGCAAAAAAGAGCACAGCTAACAATTTTCATAATAATAGGAGTTGTTTTGATTCTATCCGTAGGAACAATTATATACTTGGCAAGTCTGAGAAGGGCTCCTGTTTCGCGCGAGGTTGTTACACCAACACTTCCTGAAGTTCCTGTTGAAGTGCAACCGATAAAGGAGTTTGTAACAACTTGTATTGCCCAAGTTTCAGAAAATGGCTTAAGACTCCTTGGCGAAAAAGGAGGCTATATTGATCCTGTAAAAGCGGGTCTCAAATTTAATTCTGTAGAGCCAACGGATTCCGAACTTGTTGAGCTTGTCTCTGGGGGACCTAAAATCCCGTACTGGTGGTACATGGCAGGAAAGAATGATTGCATAGGCACTTGCCCATTTTCATCCAAAAGGCCAAGCCTTTTCCGAGACGGCAGTGGCAAGAGTATTGAAGAGCAACTGGATGAATATATCAAGTCAAAGTTGAGGGATTGCACATCTGCTTTTAAAAATTTTAAAGAGCAAGGTTTTGAGATTGAAGAGCTTGGAGAGATAAAAGTTGAAACAAGTGTGGCTAAAAAAGGAGTGAATTTTTTTGTTCGGTGGCCCTTGCTTGTAAGGAAAGCAGGTGCAGAGTTCAGGCTTGATGAGTTTTTTGTCAGCCAACCTGTTGCCTTGGCAGATATATATGAGTTAGGCACAAAACTTGCAAATCTTGAGGCAGAATTTAACTATCTGGAGAGAATGTCTAGAAACCTTATTGACAGCTTTTCAGACATCAACCCAGCTCTTCTTCCTCCAATTAGTGATGTGGATTTCTCACCAAAAATAGTAACTTGGCTCAAGAGCTCGGTTGCGAGAAAGCTGCAACAACTGCTTATGACTTATGTTCAATTCTTGCAAGTCATTGGAAGCAGGAACTATGTTTTTGTTGAAGCACCAGTTGAGGTTCGTGACAAAGCGCTTTTCAGAAAGAATTTTAATACGGATTTCGCAATTCCAATACCAGAGCATGGTCAAGAGAACAAGACGGATTTTGGAATTGCTAACCTAAAAACCTATCCGAATATTGAAGCAAAATTCGCCTATCTTGGCTGGAAGCCGTACTTTGACCTAAACTGTAAGGGAGAACTATGCCAACCCCAATCCGTTGGAACCACTTTTCCTTTCCAATTCAACATAAATAGATATTCTTTTGCATACGACCTAAGCTTTCCCGTTCTTGTGACTTTGACAGATCCAGATGCCTATGGTGGCAAAGGATATACTTTTCAATTCTTTCTAGAAGGAAATTTGAGGAACAATGAGGCAATGTCAAGCGTATTTGAACCTCTTGGATTGGCTGCAGGAGTACCCTCGGCTTCCATGTTCTGTGATATTGAAAAAAGAATCCCAAATAACATAACTGTTACTGTTTTCAATGGAACTAACAATAAGCCAATGCCAAATGTAGTTATTTATTTTGCATGTGGTGATGAGGCATGCGCCATTGGAGAAACTGGCGAAGAAGGAAGCTTTACAGGCTACTTCCCAGGTTGCTTTGGAGGTGTTGTTTCGGCTCTTGCTGAAGATAGTTATCCTGCTTATGCTCCCCTTGACACCTATGAGATAGGAGAACAATCAGTCAATTTGACTGTTGAGCCTTATCGCTATGTAAACTTTGAAGTCAAGAAGCATCCTATACAAAAAAAGCCTGTTTATAGAGAAATCGTAAGAAGACCATTTTTTGGTGAGCAAGAAGAAATTAGAAAAGTGCTAACTGGCTTTAGATGGGAAACATTTAATCCTAGCAAAGACTCTGCATTGCCTTTGGCAGATGACGAGGAAGCCACTATTACAATGACAAGACTAGTAGCAGAAGGCGAGGAACCATTTGTAGCTGTTGGAAGCTATGCACCAGGAATAAGGCAAGAAGATAGGTTGTCTGAAGGACTAAGGCTTATCCCTGGAACCTATGAGGTCAAGATACAACTGCTCAAGCGGCCAGAAGAGGGTTTGATTATACCTCCAGAAGCGCACTGGGCTAGGAAAAAGAAGTTTCTTGGTGGTTCTGAATGTGTTGCGCGATGGTGTGTTCCTAGCGAAAAGATGGTTTTCAACGAAGACAATCCTCTTTTTGTCGGAGAGGCAACGCTTAATTGGACTCTAACAAAAGAGCTGCTTGACTCAGGCAACACAATCGTCTTTTATGTCCCATACCTTGACCTTGCAAGCTTATCAGATAAATGCTATCTTGGAGAGACGCCTGTTGGTCCGGAAACCAATTGGCATTGTGGACAATGCGTGGACACCTTTTGTGAACGAACGCTTGAAGATTTGAGCTATTTTAACATGTACCAAGACCTCGTAGGAACGAATATCGATGAATTCATTCCAGATGTGGTGAAGAAATGAAAAGAGGTTTTGCGCTAAGGGTGGTTGCGCTGCTGTTAAGCGTTTTGGTAATCAGTATTCCAGTTGCCTTTAGCCAGCAGCTGTCAGTTTCTATAAAAGGAAGTGATGGCATAGAAGGATTTGCCAGGTCAACAGACACCCTAAGCATAAACGCAACAGCCTTCCTTCCAGAAAATCAAACTGCCATTTTAAGGATGTTTTTTGAAGAACAGCAAGAAATTATTCCTTGCACCAAAACAAATGAACCTGGAAATGTCTGGAGTTGCGCTACGACAATGTTCATAGGTCCTGGTGCTCTTTCTGACAGCCTAACTTTTGTGCTTTATAATCCAAAATTTCCTACAGATATAGAAAAGGCTTATGCAGTTGTTGAAAAGGCTTTTGTCGTCGATAGAGCAGCTCCTGCTGTTGTAAGCCTTGAGGTTGCACCCAATGTTACAAAGGATTCTCTCCAAGTGAAATATGCAGTAGAAGACTATGCAGAGCCTGGAAACACATCTGTTTGTGTTGGGATAAAGGAGATAAGATTTTATGAAGGAAATACCATTGTTCGCACTGAACAGGGTGCGCGTGAGAAATGTAAAGCCTCCGGAACTTTCACTTATACAACCGAAATAAGTCCTATTACAGGCAAACATACGCTATCGGCTGATGTCATTGATTTCTTTGGTCAAGCAAGCCAGAAGAGCAGTCCAAAAACCTTTACTGTAGACAATGTTGCTCCGTTTGTGATTCCTTCTAGCCTAAAAATTGTTGATTCCCAAGGAAATGTCAGAAAGCATGTAAGAACACCAACAACTTCTGCTGACCAGTGGGTTGGAACTGTTTTCGTAACAATTGAAGGAACAGACATTGAACCAAAAAGCGTTTTGGCAGACCTTTCAAAGCTAACTGGTGATGGCTTGAAAGGAGGCAGGGTTGAAGAAGGAAATGAAACAACAACAACCTTTGCTTTTCCATTCACATTCACAATGTTTGAGCAGCCATGTACAATAACCTTTTCTGGCAAGGACAAAATAGGCAATGCTTTTGAGCAATCTGTTGGCTGCGGCCTTGTGCTTGATGAAAAGCCACCTATTTTCAAAGAAATTTATTCCTCAACTCTTGGCAAGCCAGAGTTCCGGCTTTCTGATGAGAAAGGAAGACCATTTGTTGGCTTTAACACGAGCCTTCATGTTTTTTTTGAAGAGCTCGACAACACAGGCGGTGAAGGTTCTGGAATGACTAATGGAATGGCTTACTTAGACCTTAGTCAGATAGGCCTTCAAGGCTCTGTAAGGGCAACAAATTGCACAAAATCTGGGCAAAAAATTTGGGACTGCAGGTGGGACTTTGGAGAGCAGCTTCCAGTCCGTAGTGGAATTTTCAACATCACACTACTCAAAAGTACGAGTGACTATCTTGGCAATGGGCTTGCGGTTGAACTCACACGTGAAGTAAATTCAAATGTTGAATTTCCAACAATAGTTTCTGAAAAAGTACGACACATCCCGTCCCAGGCTGGTTATCCTGGTCCTGTAAAGGGAGACACACTTTTCTTTGAATTCAACATCTCGAGCCCACCAGAGTCTCCGCCAATAGGTATTGCAAACCTTTCAGAGCTAACAATGAGTCCAGAGACAGAAACTTTCTTATGCAGCTACAATGAAGGTGCAAAGCTCTGGCAGTGTTCTGTTTCTGCAAACATAAAACGCTCAGGTCCTTTTAATGCAACGCTGACTTTTGATTTTTTCAATCCAAACAGGCTTAGCTACACAAAGTCAATATCAGTTTTTGGCATTTCAAACGAAACAAATCCAAACCACTGGGAAAGTAGTGTTACCTGCGAGCCAATTATTGACAGGCAAACTGCACCATTGATTCCAGGAGGGCCCAAGGTTTACTGCACTGTTAAGCTTAAGTCGCTTTCTCCGCAAGCTTCAACAGCTTCCATAGAGTTTGGAAGGTTTAATGATTGCTCTGCATCAAATGGCCTTGTGACAGCTGCAAAGCTTCTCAACAACCAACCAGGTTCAACAACGCCAATCTTTGCCCTTACGCTCGCGCCAAGCGAATACAGAACAAATGAGCTTGTGTTCACCTGCCCTCTCAAGATACTCTCTAAAATAAATCAAGAATTCACTGAAAATCCAGAGATTGAAAATGTCTCGATGCGAATCCGCTTCTTTAATCTACCACTAGGAGAGCTTTCCAAGAGCTATGATGAAAGAATAGCATCTGCCAAGAAAAGCGCATGTGGTGGAATACAAAAGGTTGTTGCAACGCTGACAAAATTAGTTAACACCTTTAACAAAATATGCAGACTCAAGCAAGCATTTACTTCTGTTGTTGTTGGTATGGCAGCGGTTTATGTTCTTGTAAAAGGAACAGGCGAAGCTCTAATGAAAAATCCATTTACAGCCCCAGCTGGGTTTAAGATTTTTGGTATTGGCGTAAACCTTTGCGGAGGAACGCTTGCAACAGAAGGGACATTTAACAGCATCTTCAACTTTTTGGACACAGCATGTGCAGTTGTGAACTGCCAGCATACAGGAAAGACTGGTCTTGCTTCTTCATTTGGTTTTGCAGCTGCAATATCAAAAAGCTGGGGAGAGCTGTGCCAGCACGCAAGGGTATGGGAATATAGGGCTTTTAATATTCAAGGAGTTGATGAAAAAGAACTTGTGAGAATAGGATTTGACCTTAAGCCTCCAATTGCTCGTGATGTAAAAGACAGCCTTGTGTTGAGCACTGCTTGCCTTTGCCTGCCTGGAATCATTTATAACATAAACAAATACAACCAAATACAGTGCGACTATGTCAACTGCCTCAAGGATGCAAAAAAGCAAGGGCTTCCAATATCTTATTGCGCAAATGTGAAGTCAGAAGCTTCTTGCGCATTTGTTTTTGGAGAGTTATTCCAACTTCTTCCATTCACAGCCCTTTTCAACAGAATAGTAGGAATCTTAATAGACATACTTTCTAATCCTTTTACAGCCTTGCAGGTTATTGCTGCATATTATTGCGGGCCAAAGATATGCCCTGCGATGGGCGAACCCGCGCCTTCAACTCCATGCAGAACAATATACCTTGTTCAAAAAGTAACAGACGCAATCAACTCATTGGTAAACATCAAAAATGCATTTAACTTTGAAATTGGGACAAAGTCGTGTGATGAGGCATGCAAGGAGGAATAAACAAAAAGCCCTCAAGTGATGCAAAATGAAAGGAACCGTGCTTGTAGTGCTTTTAGTTGCAATTGTATTTGTCTCAGCTTTTGTTTGGAGTGCTGCATTTGCTCAAAAAATAGAAGTTAAGCCAAGTGCAACATCAGAAGAAGCCTTACCTCCAGCAGCTGCTGGCGAGGCTGCAAAAGAACAACTAACAACTGAGCCAATGTATTTCTGGACAGGAAAAGGTTTTGATTACTGGGAACCTAGGAGGTATACTAAGGAGCAGATTGAAAACTATTACACAACAAAAGGCATTACACCAGAACCCGTAGATGCAAGGATTGGAAGATATGGTGTTCAAAACAAAGGAAGTAGGTTGGTTGACAAGGCAACAGTAAGTCTTAAAGATGGAACACTAAGCCGTTTTGTAGAGCGTGGAACTGTTATTATAAGAGCAGATAAAAAGGTTGAAGTGCAGGACCTGAGTGGCAAAAAGCTATGGGAAGAAGAAAATGAGCAAAGCTTTAATGACAGGTTTGGCTTTGTTGGCACTGACAATGCGCCCCTCTTCATTTCTGTAATGGCAGAAAAAGGGGTTTTACTTGAGAAGCTTCCAAAGGCAACTGTTGGCAAAACAATTAGCTATGAGGACTTAGAGATATTCAGGGATTCCCAGGGTAATCTTGTGGTTGTTGAGAAGGACAGACAACTTACTGAAAGATGGAATTCTGCTGGAGAAAAGATTGAAAGAATATTTGGGCCTGAGGAAGGGCCGACTGAGGGTTATAAATTTGTTGACAATAAAATGCAGATTTACAGCAATGGAAGATTGGCTTATACTGCTGACACAGAACTAATTAATGGAAAGAGGAGGGTAGTTTTTGTTGTAGATGGCAAGTCATACTATTTGAATGATGCCAGTGTTCTAATCGATAAAAACACAAATAAGCCAGCTGATGAAAAGACGGTTGAGAAAGTAAAAGATGTTATTGGCAAGGACAACTATGAGTTGATTGTTTCCTCAAACGCAGCAAAAGCTGGCGCTCTAACTGTTGGAGAGTATTGGAATAGCGTTTGGCGTGCTGGAGGAATTGTTGGAGTGCTAAACCAGTTTGTTCAAAACTATTATCAGTGGTCTGGAATTGGTAACCTTGGCTCGCTCTTCATCGGACAAAAGAAGCTTGCTGAGCAAAGGCAAAAGGCTGCAGAAAGTCTTTGCAAAACCATAATACTTGGTGGCACGAAGTGCTGGACATCAAAGATTTGTCAAAAAAGCTCTGACATAACAATAGGAGGAAACACTGCAATCCTCACAACACAGAAAGGAGGGATATACATAAGGCCTGAAAAGAGCACTAGGTTTGAGTTTGTCAATGAAACAACTGGTGAGAGGATAAGCAAGAGGCTTTACAAGGTCGAGTACAGGGTTTTAAACCTGGAAAAAGAGCCAATCAGCTATAACATTGTTTTTGTTCGCAATGACAGCATGGAGAAGAACTACTTTGCATCAGGTGACACTAATGCACAACTAAAACCAGGCGAATCAGTTGTTAGAAGTTCAACTGACCCAATAATAAATTATGCAAGTAGCGAATACATAGAAGCATGCATTGTCTTTAGCAAGGCAGTGAAAAGTAGAACAGGGAAAATGCGTCACAAACTTTGTCATCCATTCGTAGAGGTTGGCCGTGAACCAACAATTCTTGAGCTCTCACAGATTGATAAAGAAAAGGCAAGAGGGGCAGGCCCAGAAAGTCAGCCTGCTGTGCCAAAGCCAGGGACAGAGGTCTGGGATTAATGGAAGCAAAAAGCTTATCTTTGTCTGAATATGAGCACAAAAAGGTCATAGAAAATAGGAGGGAAATCTATGGTTAAAGCAAAAAAAGTTGGTGCAAAAAAACAGCTTGCCAACACCACAAGAAAAGGCTACTTTGCAGGACTTTTTAAATGGTTTGCGAGCTCTTTTGTTGCAAAGCCGCAACAGCTTGGAATTAGCATTGTCTATGATGCAGTCTACTATACCTTGGCAATACTTGTTGGAATGCTGTTATACCTTCCTGTAAAAAAGGCATTTTTTTCTGTTCAAGCGCTAATGAGTGCTGCTGAGTCGGTTGGCCAGGCCTTACCAGAATTAACAACAACCGCAACCCAGAAACTGCTCTGGTCGCTAGGTGCTTTTGTTGTGCTTCTACCTATTGCATTGCTTTTTATATACACTGCATTTAAAGGAATGGTTTGGGCAGTCATTATTGGTAAGCCCTCGCTAGCTGCTTTTGGCAAAGGCTTCTATTGGAAGTTTTTTGCACTCAACCTTGTTTGGTTTGTGTTTTCGCTGCCACTCTTTAGCCTTTTGCTCCTTTTTTCGCGTTATGTTGCTGTGCTAGCAAACTCTGCAACCCTGGCTTTTGTTTTATCAATAGTGCTCATGCTTTTGTTTTTGCACCTCCTCACAACAATGCACTACAGTTTTGCAAAAACCCAGCTTGTTGGAAAGTCGCTAGCAAGCATATTCACAATTGGTTTTGGCAAGATACATAGGCTTGGTCCTGCATATGTTCTTGGATTGGTTGTTTTCATCGTCTGGTCACAAGTCTTATGGAGAGCGATAACAGCAATTGGGCTCTCGCCATCAGCGCAGTTCGCGCTGCTAATTACAATAATAATAACCCCTGTCCTTGCATGGCTAAGAATATTTGCATCAGGGCTAATAGAAAAAGAATCAAAAGGAGCATAGTTTGAAAGAAGTGATGAGGGGCAAGATATGAAAAACAAAGCCAATCTTCAAAGGATGCCAAGCGACAGGTTGGCTTTAAAAGACAAGATTAAAAAGTAAAAAGTTAAGAATTAATCAGATGTCAAGAAAAAGAGGTGTTCGTGGTCAATCTCGCCTTTTAAAAGCTAAGAAGGCGCAGCTAACAGTTTTCATAATCTTAGGATTGCTTTTTGTTCTCACAGCTGTTCTCATCTTTTACCTTACAACAGCCGCTGTAAGGGTTGAGAAAGCTGTAGCAGTACCGCGAGAGCAGCGACCTGTTTATGACTTTGTCGTTGAATGCCTTAAGTCAGTTGCACATGATGCAATTGTACAAATGGGCCAACAATCTGGCTATTTGGTTATACCAGATTCGATTGCGAGGTCTCCTGCAAGCTATGTTCCTGCTGACCCAACAGGAACTTTCAAGATTCCATTTTGGTATTACCTCGGTGAAGATAGAAGTCCAAGTATTGGAGATATGGAAAGGGCAATTTCAAGAAATGTTGAGGATAACCTCAGAGAATGTCTTGGAAACTTCACTGCATTCAAGGATTTAAGGATTTCAGAGATAGGTAATATGAGCGCAAAAACGACAATTGCAGAAAAGAATGTTGTGGTAGAGTTGGAGTGGCCGCTTGAGCTTGCAAGTGAGAAAGGGATTGAAAGGATAACGCGCTACACTGCCTTGCTTGATGTTAGGCTTAAAGAAGCATATGACCTTGCCCAGCGATTCATGACAGCAGAAAACACGCACAAATTGCTTGAGCAGAAAACCATCGACCTCATGGCACTTAACCCAGACATTCCAATGAATGGTTTGGAATTCACCTGTGAGCAAAAGGTCTGGTTTGCAAACGATATTAAAACTATGCTTCAAACAATGCTTCGAGATAACATTCCTGTCATAAGAATAAAAAACACAGCTTACCCCCCATTTGATGAGCCGCTGGCTAACTATGAGAAATTAAAAGCATACAGCCCCCAAGACATACTTGCAAACAGAGTACCAAAGCATACCCCCGAAGATGCCTATGAGTTCTTCAACCTTTTCTTTGAAGTTGGACAGCCACCTACAGACCTCAAAGCAACCCTGCTTTACTCTCCTGACTGGGGGATGGATTTTGATGTTCAGCCAAGTGATAATGGTGTGCTTAAATCAAATGTTGCACGAGGGGTGCAAAAATACCTTCCATTTCTTTGCATAAATCAGTACCATTTTGTTTACGACATCATTTATCCTGTTGTGCTTCGAGTGAAGGACGAACAAGCTTTCAAGGGCGAGGGCTTTGTTTTTCAGATTGCATTTCCAGTTCTGATAAACAATAACGAAGGAAATAGAATTGCTGTCCCAATAAAAAGGTTTGAGACAAGAAAGTTCCCATTAGAGTTTTGCAAATCTCTGAGCAACCAGGTCGTTGATGTTAGAGCAATCGGCCTTGAGCAGGGCTATGTTACTGAGCTAAAAGATGTAAATATGACCTTTAGATGTTTTGACCAACTGTGTCCTTTGGGAAAGACGACTGCAGACCCAACCGCAGGCGCAAGGCGATTATTCACCAAAATTCCCGAAGGTTGTACAAATGCCTTTATTCGCGCTGAGAAGGCAGGCTATCTTGCAAATGAGCAACAACTCACAGAAGATGTTCTTGCGCAAGACAAGGTTGTCATACCATTAACCGCTCTAAAAACAATGAAAATAAAGGTGCTAAAGCATGGCTATTATGCTCCTGAAAAAAGGTGGCTCACAGAACCAAGAGAGCTGAGGGAAGGCGAGGAGGTTTCAATCGCGATAATCGCGAGGAACAAGCAGTTCGAGCAGTTCATTGATTATCCAACCACGAAAAGTCTAGAGCTCATTCAGGAGGATTCTAACTATGACATAACGGTTATGCTGCGCCTTTTTGGAAGGATGACAGGCGGCTATGCAGCAGAGAACCTTCCAATAAGATTTTCTGACATCGATGGCAAAGAAGTTATGATAATCCATGTGTTTGAATATTTGCCGATGGCTTTTGACAGGAGCTATGACAATGATGTGGTATCATATCTGTACCAGGGAGGATATCAGCAGATGCTGAAACCGGAGTTTGAATGAAGATGAAAAAAAGTCTTAAGAGCATACTGCTGCTAATGGCTTTCATCTTTTTAGCATTAGCTGTCTCAGTTTTTGGGCTAAGAATAACAGCTCCTGAAATTACCGAAATAAACACAACAAGCGTGACAATAACCTGGACAAGTGATGTTGAATCAACAACACAAGTACTTTATGGTACTGCAAGAGATTTGAACCAGATATATGCCAACAATAGCCCTGTTACTTATCATTCTGCTCGGCTCACAAATCTTAGCCCTAATACAAAATATTATTTCTACATATTTTCTGCAAGCAAGGAACGCGCGGAATTTGCATCAGATGACAATAATGGCAAGCTTTATAACTTCACCACAGCGCCAGGAGCTGATGTTCGTGCGCCTGTCATCTCAAACATATCTGTTGCTACAGCAGAAACAACAACTGTAATCATTTGGGTGACGGATGAGCCAGCCACAACCATGCTTTGGTATGGCACTGCGAGGGCTGAGAACCTTGCGCAAGATGGAAAGCTCACAACCGACCATCGCCTGTCAATTCCAACCGAAAAGGGCAAGGTTTACAGATTTGTGATTGGTGCTTGTGACGAGTTGAGAAATTGTGCAAACACAACAGAGCAGGGCTTTGTTGGCGGCTCTACCGCAGCTTTCCTTTTTGTAGAAGTTCCTTCATTTGTTCAAGAAAACAGGATAGACATTGGTGGCAACACAACACCTTATGCTGCTGTTGAGGTTTTTGTAAATGGCGAGCTCAAACGTAAGGATGTAAATATTGGCGCAGACGGCAAATTCTTTTTTAGGAGCGTGCCACTCACGCTGGCAGAAAACAACATAACAATAAAAGCAATAGACAAAGCAGGCAACACAGTAAGCCAGAGCTTCACCACAACAATCGATGCAGAGCCTCCCATCATAGAGCTTGCAAATGTTTCAGAAGCAGTAACAGAGCCAAGGATTTTAATTAAAGGTAGGACAAATGAGCCTGTAACCCTACACTTTTCAAAACAAAAGGTACTTGATAAGCTTGCGCCTGTAAGGGTCTCAGGCTTGAAAGCTGAAGAACGCGCTTCTGTTGAATTGAGTTGGGAGCCAAATAAGGAAGAAGACTTGCTTGAGTATGCTGTTTATAGAAATGGCAAAAGGATTGCAGTTACAAGAACACCAAGCTATACCGATACTAATGTTGAGCCAGGAGTGAGCTACGCCTATAGGGTTTCTGCTGTTGACACGAGCTGCAACGAAGGAGGACTTTCAGATAGCGTTGAAATAACGACGGTTTATGGTCAAGAAGCAGTTGGAGAAGTGCCTGAAGTTCAATTCACTTGCACACCTCAAGAAACTACCAAAGAACTTGGTGTTGGAGAGTTCGATATTGAGATTCCTTTAGAAGAGGGCTTGAACAGTATCAAGCTCAGATTTACTGATAGGGCAGGCAATTCGGTTGAGTTTGCAAAGGGCGTTATAGTTGATACGCAACCTCCACAAATTCTTGAGACAAACATTGATAGGCTAAGCCCAAGCTACTCTCCAGATGTTTTAATAATCGGAAAGGTGAGCGAAAATGCAACTGTTTTTGTTGAAGTCCAAGGAGAAAAATATTTTGACCTCACTGATGATAAGGGGAATTTCAGAATCCCAGTTACTCTTAAACGCGATGCAAGCATAAAGATCACCGAGAAAAGGGCAGAAGCAGAAACGGGTGAAGGTTGGAAAAACCACATAAAGGTCCAAGCGATTGACATTGCTGGTCAGAAGTCTGATTTTGTTGAAGGGGATGTGATTTATGCCATTTGTGGCTTTGGCAGTTGGTTCAAGGTTGAGTTAAGCAAGCCAATGCCAAGTTCATTGACACCAAGATTGATGCTTGAGGGCCAACAGCAGCTTGGGTTTGGAGTCAACATAACTTATAGAGGAGGTTATGATGCAGTTATCAAGAGCATAAATGTCAGGCCAGCCACACTCAGTCCCGCGGCTTCTGAAAACTATGACCAAGGATGGTATCGTGCGGACATAAACCCTTCTCCAAGAGGAAAGAAGAGCTATGTAGGTTATCTTAGGTTGCTATTCACAGGGGTTCCAGACGTTCCAGGCAAGACATTCCTGGAGCGGGAAGAAGTTCTTTCAAATCACAGGATTGGAAAGTGTAAAACAATTCCTCCTGGCACTGGATGTTTTAAAGGACTTCTCGAGTTAGAAATAAAAGCCCAAGAGCTCATACCGATAAAGCCGTTTACCCAAGTAACAGGCCTCCCAACAGAGATCCAACCATCTGACATAACACAAAAGGTATGCATAGACATAGAATCAATGATTGATAGGCGTGTGAAGCCTCTTGCGCCGCGAGGTCTGCTGAAAAGTAGCATAAGCCTAATGGACGGAATATTAAAAGGAATTGATTCTGTGCTTAAGCCTGTCAGAACAATAGGGCAATTAACCTTGGGAGGCTGCTTTGCAACAAACCTGCTAAATTGGGCATTCTTTGTGCAGGAGCGCTTTGCTTGCACTCCTTCTCACGATTTGTTTGAAACAATTAAAAGCTTTTTGGGCATTTCCGAATTCAAGGATGTTGCAGAAATAGGGCTATGCAATGTCCATCCAAGGCTCAAAGACAATCCAACCGCAAAGGATGCCTGCAACAGGTGCAGTTCAGCAATAGCCTCAAGGATGAAGCTTGAGCGTGCAAGAAACTTTGTATGCGATAGAATAGGCTGTCCAGCTGTTCCCACATTGCAGGCATACATAAAGGAGCAACAGCGTGATGCTGGAGCGCTGAAGCCAGTTAGGGTTGGTGACATAACCTATTACAAGGGCTCTAGTTGTGCGTTTGGTGGAGAAAGAGGATGGCCACATGTTGGCAAAGGTGCAGGGATGGGCGATGGAGACTTAACAAGAGATTTTACTGGAATAAAAAGAATTTATTTGGATTATCTGAAGCACAAAAATGATAAGACACCAGAAGGCTTCTCAGAAAGCCCTGCCGCAGGACCAGGGGTTCTTGATAGTGAAGTAAACTGTGCTGGTCTTCACCCTGCTGATCCAAGATGTTGTGGCTTTGAATACATGCAGCAATGGGGCTCAGGATGTGGAATCCCAGATGGTGAAACTCTTTTCAACGAAATAAAAGAAAGCACATGCCTTGCTGCGCAAAGTTCAAGCCTGACTGCACCGAAGGATCTTAAAAGAGATGCAAACATTGATTGTTCTCCAAACATCTTCAATGCAGCAGCAGGCTTCTGCGACCCAGAATGGGGAACCCCTGTTACAGAGCCGATAGAGCTTACAGGCGTGCGCTATAACCTTGAAAACTCTCTTGCAACAAGCAGATTCAAAGACCCTGATGGAAGGGCAGCTGTTTTTGTCGCAATAGCCCCAGGCGACTGGAGCGTAAGTGGTGTTCCATATATTCATCAAACCTATGAAACCACAGGCTATAGGGTGCTGCGTGGTCAGGTTGCAGACAAGCTTAGCTTTGACCAAAGCAGGCTACCTGGTGATGAACAACCATCTTCAAAAAAGGATGTCAAAATCACCACAACTGGCTGGGGCGGTTATGAAAGAAGGCTAAGGGACAGAACAGAAAAGCAATATCAGCTATTCGTAAATGCAGAAACGATATTTCAACCAGATGGGGTTGATGCAACAGGCTGCTTTGACACAACAAAGCTACCAACAGAACAGCAACAGCTTGATTGTTTCGTTTCAACAATGTGCGCAGGCGGAGAGATAGCCAATCCAGACACATGCAAGAGACAAGCTCCAGGAGTTTTTGCTCTTATAAAGCAAAAGGTTGCTCCTGCAGAAGACTCAAACATTGTTGTGCCTGGCGAAGGGCTTTTAAGGAGCATGCAGTGTGTTTGCATACCTGCGGTGCAGGGTCATCTAGAAAAATGGAAGCAGATTCTTACTTTTGCAAGGAATTGTCTTAACTCGATTTATCTTACTGGAGATGGGAGTGCAGGAGCCTGTCAGGCTTTCGTGAGTCAATATCTTTGTGACGCTTTGTTTGAACTTCTCAGCTGTGCAACAAAGAAGTATGGATATGCCGCTGGTGGTCGTGCACGCGGAGAAGGGATTGGTGACCTTATTGGTACAATTACCGCTGCAGGCAATGATGCGTATAGGTCAGCCCAGCAGCGATATGGTCAAACACCAACCTTCCAAACACTCTTTGTTGAAAGAAAGCTTGTGAACAGCATCTGCCTGTTTGCATTCACTGGAACGTGGGACCTTGACCTGACAGCAATGTATCAACAAGCCGTTCAAGAATTTCCAATAGACAGCACAGGAGCCATTTTCAGGGCAGAAAGAAGGTTTGTTGCATTCAATCCAGGAACAAGACCAGCCGGCCTGACAACATGGAATTACCACTTAGGATTGCTGCTAGCAGCAGGAACAGACCTTAACTATAAGCTGGAACTAAAGTGCTCAAACAGCCAGAACTGCGATACTGCCGCAGGCTTTAAGAATGGAAGATGTGATTGCTATGGACAGCCTGAAAAAAGGGTTTTTATTCCTGTCGGCACAGGCCATCTCAAACGTGGGGAGATTCTTGGCGCTGGTCCTGAAGGTGAGATTTTCCATGTCATCGAGGCAACAGACCCCGCTTCATCAGTCCGTTATGACACTGCAATATTGAGCTGGGAATGGATAGACCCAAGAACAAACGAGGTTCGCACAGGAAAGGTTGAAAAAAGAATAAGTCTTGTTGGAGGAGATGCCCCTGCATTTTGCGGCTTTGATACTTTTGCACTGGCATACAGGTGCGAGTTTGGGCTTGGGCAATATGCTGGAGCAAGGCTTGACAAAGTTGAACCGGTTTATCCAAGCGAACCTCCAGAAGCTGAGAAGGCAAAACTGTTTGTTCTTGGAAAGGAACTTAAGTTTGATGTGCAAATAACCAAACAGACTCCTCCTGAGCTGAGACAGCCTGCTTCTTCATACAACCGCGAGACAAAGTTCTTAGTTTATGAAGTGAAAAATTCACATGGAGCTGTAATAAGAGAAAACAAAGAACTGCCAGAGGTTATAAACGAAGATGGAACCTTTACAAAAACAATTAAAACACGTGAGCTTACCGAGGAAGATTTTGTCAGAACACTTGTAGCCGGATTTGGCTTTGACCTTGTTTATTGGGAACCATCGCTGCAAACAACGGACAAATGGTTGAGTGGAGAGGCCGCAAACAGACTGGTGGCAGTGGTTGATAGGCAACCAGCAGCTGGAACATTTGTTGTTGTTGGATATCCAGATAGTACATTTGAAGTTTATCTCACCACAGGAGGACCTGTGCCCGCTGAAAACAGATTGCCACCTACAGAACCTCAAGGAAAGGGGCTCAGTATTGGCGAGAGATTGAAAGGTGGAAGTTGGGGTTATTATGCAAAGCAGGAGTTGGTTGCTGGAAACCCAGTACCTTCCAGATTGCTGGCAAAGGGGACAATTGGTCGTGATAATGTAATAAGTTATTCTTCTGAAGGCCGTGAAGTGTTCAAGCTGACATTATCCCAGAGACCGCCAAGTTATTTTGAAATCGTCCTGAGAGCTGTTCAGGCTGCTGCAGCATGCAACCCAAACGAGCCTGTTACTTTCACTGCAACATTCGCATTGTACGATGCGCTAACAGACTTCATCACCAGAGGGCCTAACTTCAACCAAATCACAACAGACCCATCAACCGGTGAGCAGCAAAAGAAAACCATCACTTTCCAGGCGGTATGTAATTCTAAACCACCAAAGGAGCTTGTTCCACCTCTCTTTGAGAGATGTTCTGCTGATGCGAGCATTGAAAACATGGTGCCTTGTATTTGCAGTGAGCGGTCTGACGAAGAGCTAAAAAATGTACTCAAAACAGGAACAGAAGATGAAAAGCGAATGCTATTCAATTGTGGTGTTGGAAATCCTGTAGATGGAACCAAAAGATATTGTGGTTATGACACGAGAGATGGCAAAGTAGTAAGGGTGTGTCGTGAAAAGGCAGAAACAGAACCAAAAATAGTTCAAGTGCTTATTTTAAGCCAAAATGAAAATGGGGAGTTTGTTGTTCCTGCAAACCCAAATGAACTTGAGGCAGGGACGCCATATGTGCTTGATGTAAAAACAAACCTTCCTGGAACAACCATCGTTGC
This sequence comes from Candidatus Woesearchaeota archaeon, assembly GCA_038891615.1. Taxonomy (GTDB): domain Archaea; phylum Nanobdellota; class Nanobdellia; order Woesearchaeales; family ARS49; genus JAWADY01. The sequence continues at coordinate 99,485 of JAWADY010000001.1, forward strand.
AGCTTTTGTCGGAGAGCCTGTCGGACCATCGGTTGGAAAGCCTTTCTCACATGCCGCTGGGATTATCGAACTAAAGATTAAAGCACAAAAAGATGGGCTTAGTGATGAAAAAGGCATTCAACTGACTTTCAAATAAGGAGAAAGTGAAATAATTTCATCTATTTTGTGCTTTTTTAATTTGTTTGATAAACAGTCAGAGTTTTAAGTGTGACAAGTGTGACAAAAAAGTCATAACATTTATATACCCAACAAATCCCTTTCTGTTAATGGCATTTAATGATAAAAAGCATGCAATGGATGAAAAAAGGCTTGAATATGTCATTGATGAACGTCTAAGGCAGGCTATTGACAGCACCTTGCTCAAGTACGGCTTACCAATAGCTAACAGTCTCAATCAGGACATAACAAATAGGATTAGCAAAAGTTCTGTACTTCTTTTTGACCCCGACACAAGCATCCCATTCAAAAAGGCAAAGCGCCTGTTCAAGAAATACTATCTAGAAAAGTTGCTCAAAATACACGGTGGAAATATTTCTAGCGCTGCGAAGGCTGCAGGGATTGATAGACGTTCGCTTCATAGGCTCATTTCTACACTAAATATTTCTGTTGAAAGAAAGGGTATTAACAGAGCAAACTATCAAACAAACACTGTAAGCAAGATTTTTGAAGATGTGCTAGAAGGCTATAAAAGGTCTGCCAGTCAGCCAGAATTCAGGCTAAATCATCAAGAAATCACCAAGCTTTACAGATTAAGCCCAACGCTTTCCAGAGAACTTGTCAAGCACATTCCTTCAGTTACGCTAAAGGAGGCTGAAGAGGTTTTTGAGCAGAAATTTCTAAAACAGGCCCTTGAAAGAAATAACAAAAACATTTCAAGAACAGCAAGGGCAATAGGCATAAGATTTGAATCTCTTCACAGAAAACTAAAGGAGATTGGTCTTCGTAATAATGTTGTTTAAAAAGTAAAAACCAAAAGCAAAAAGCTTTATTTTACTTAAAGGCACCCGGATCAAAGACCGGCGGCCTATTTACATCTTTCACCGTAACTGTTATTTTCTTTGTAGCAGTGTTTGTGCCATCTGTTGCAGTAACCGTTACTTCGTGCACTCCCGCATCATCATATGTTGTCTTGTAAGTTGTGCTGTTCATCCATCCACTTATCTTTGTGGTTATAGAATCTCCTTCAGGGTCTGTTACATTGAACTTCAGCTCGACTGTTTCTCCTTCATTGACTGTTATATCCGTAAGACCTGTTATTTGTGGAGGCTGGTTTCCTTTCTGAACAACAATGAAAAATGCTATTTTATCTGTTAACTCGCCATCGCTAGCTGTTATGTTAATCCGGTACTTGCCTTCGTCTCCAACCTTTGTTTGCCAGACGCCTCGCTCATCAAATGGAGGACTAAAAACAAAACTTATCTTGTCACCATCTGGGTCTTTTGCATTTGGCAAAAGGGTTATCCTGTCGCCCTCGTTTACAACGAAGTCCTGGATTGGAGCTATTACAGGTGGCCTATTTACATTCTCAACAATAATCTTGACTGTCTTCGTTGTTGCTTCCTTTCCATCTGTTGCTGTTATAGTAACATTGTAGCTTCCGGCGTCATTGAATGTCGTCTCGTAGCTGTTTGTTTTCATCCAACCAGAATAGCTTACCGTCACATTGTCACCATCAGGGTCTATTATTTCAGGAGAAATAATCACTTTCTCTCCTTCTTTTACCCTTATGATGTCTTCGGCGAGTTGTATAACTGGAGCCCTGTTTGCATGTTTTACAATTATCTTAACAGTTTGCGTTACAACATTTACTCCATCGGAAACGCTTATGTTAACAAGATACTCGCCAGCATCTCCTTTCTTTGTTTGCCAGGTTCCATTTTCAGAAAGAGGTGCGCTGAATGAATATGTGAGATTGTTTCCCTCCGGGTCTGTTGCCTTTAGATTAGGGAAGCTTACAAGCTCTCCTTCTGTAACTATTTTTGTTGGATATTCCTCTTCACTCATTGTGGTTGTTTTTTCACCACTTTCAGTAACATTAAGCGCTGGCGTTTTTGTTTCTTCAACGCCTTTTGTTACATTCTCGGCACCTTCAGCCCCTGTAACAGCACCGCCACTTACTTCGGTTATAGGCTGTTGTTCACATGGTTGTTGCGCAGCTTGTTTTAACTGGCAACCCGCAAACACAAGCACTGCGAGAAATGCAACAATTAGCAGAATGAATCGTTGCATCTTTTTCATGAGCTTCCCCTCCTCTTTTGCCGCTTTGAACAGCTAGGATAATCTCCCCAATTTCCTACCAATGTAACAATAGTGTCACTATTCTGAAATAGGTAAGGCATATATAAATTTTGTTGTAGTGAAAAATATATTAGTAAAAACGGCAAATTGATGAAAAGTTGATTAGCAAAAATGTTCTTTAGGCTTTGCTGAATGCTTTTTGCCGAGCAGGCTTTAGGCGCTTAATCTTTAAAGCAGAAACCCTTCCAGATTCGAGATGAAGGTCGATATAGAAATCTCCGCTTATAGTTGACTCTTGTACAATCCTTTCTAAAAGCAACTCTCGCGCAAAAACAGAAGACTTTATGCTTTTATCGAGGACAAAATATATTGGAAGATGATTTATGCCATGTTCGTTCAGGAAGCTTCCGTACTCTTTTGTCACGTCTCTAAATAGGAACAAAGTTAATGGTTCCTCATGCAATCGTTTGGTTGGAATGTAAAGTGTCTCTTCTTTCGCTTCAAACATGAATGCTCCACTTTTTTGTGCCTCAATTGGATCCTTGCTGGAAATTTCAAGCAAATTATTTGTTTCCTCCGTTTTTAGAAAAAAATATCTTCCTTTGCTGGATATGTTCGTCGCAAATTTTGGTGACTTAAGAATTAGGTTGTTCTTTTTGTCGGCAACGACAATCCTGCCGTCAGCAAAATAATTAAAACTTTCTGCAACCCAGGTCCATGTAGAATTTGCCACGCTGCCAATGTCAGAGCTTATCCTAACCTCTGCTAAGTCACGACTGGTAATCAATTCAAGCCCATTTTGTTTCAAAGCCCTTATCCCTTTGTCAAAAGGGCCGGTGTACAAAAAAAAGTTCAATACCTTATCTTTTTTTACAATGCTTTCGTATTGCACAATATGCTTAATGATTTTCTTTTATTAAAACTTTGTGAATACTACTGTTTTGATCAAACTGCGGCGGACAGGATTCGAACCTGCGTAGGCACTAAGCCAGCAGCTCCTGAAGCTGTCCCGTTTGGCCACTCCGGCACCGCCGCACAGTCTTTTTTTCCACAACGAATGTTTAAATAATTTATCATTTCTTTTTCCATCCGGTTCTGGCTCTCTCAAGCGCTTTCAGAACCCTTTTTTTGTCAAAACCATACCCTTCAACTAACAGTTCTAGAATAGCCGGTTCATTTATATCTTTCCACTTAATCTTGTAACGGTCTGTTATTGGCATTGTCTTTATGTGCTCAAAAACCTCTTGCCAAGAATATTCAAAGTTCCAACCAGCATCTCTGAAAAGCTTGTCAAAATCATTACCATACTGCTTCACAAGTTTAAGCCCTTTTTTTGGGCCTATGCCATGAATGCCTGGATTAAAATCTGTGCCTATAAGCATTGCAAGGGCAATGAGTTGTTTTTGGTCAATCCCAAGCTGCTGTAACAGTTCCTTGAGCTCTATAAGATAAGTGCCGGTAAGTACAAAACCTTTTTTTCTCGGTAGCCATCTGCGTTTTGCAAGACTAAAATTTACTATCATTCTTTTTGCCCCAAACAAAAGGCTATCAAAATCCTGGCTGGCGACCGCCCAGCAATCTCCTCTTGTTGTCATAAATGCTGCCTGTGCTTCTGCTTCGCTTGGGGCCTGAAGCCATGGTACGCCTAAGCCTTCAAGCAGTTGCTTGCTGCTCAAAAGGACATGTTCGCTGACAGTTTCAGTTACTCTCGGTTGAAACTCTCCACGCACAATTCTTTCATGCTTACCTATTTCAAGCCATGGACCATCAAATACAAAAACAGGTTTTATTCCAATGCTCATCAACCTTGTTGTTCTGTAAAAAAGCCCAACAAGATGGCTAGTAAGCCTTCCTTTTCTGTCAGTGAGTCTTGGCATTGTTTTGAGAAACTGATAAAGTTCGATGAATGCATCTATTGCAATCGATTTTCCTTTTAGTTCTTTGAAGCTTATTGCCTTTCTTGGAACAATTGCAGAGATATTAAAGCCCACAAATTTCACCTCGCTTTATAAGTTATCATGGAATCATCTTTCTCTTTCTCAATTTTTGAGGAGTGTACGCTCTTTTGTGCGGCTTTATTCGTAACCATTTCTTTTTCATTGCAACTTCCCATTGGGGAAGGAGCTTCTCCAACTTCCACACCCACAGCAGTCTCCAATCCCGCCATAATCCCTTCAAAAAATTTTTTGGCAAGCCAAGTTTTTCTGTGAGTGTTACTATCTTTTTTTCCGCCTCAGCATTCTTGATGTGGGCAGCCCTTCTACGCGGCCGACACCACTCCAAAATTGGTGCGACCTTCTTCATTGCAGAGATTATTTTTTGTGCAGCCCTTGCTGCGGTGATACCTTTGTGATAACGCTTCTCCCTCAAGCCGCCCCAAAAATTAAAATCATAATGCCAGTGCTCAAGAGCCATTTTATGAAAAAAATCAAGTTCACGATGGTCGTAGCTTGCAATGTAGAATTTCAATGTCCGCGCATCTAGTAGGTACCTAAAAATCTTTGCAAGCAGGGCCTCGTCTTGCTCATGACCAGAACGAACAATTTTAGCCGTGAGAATCTCATAAGCTGTTCCAGTGGTTGAATCGTATACGTCAAATATAACCTCTTTATGACGTCTTGCCTCAACAACCACAGAATGCCCTTTGGCTTTTAACTCCGCTGCCAGCTTTTCTTTGGCTTTGTCATGAAGTTCCTTGTACCAACTCATCTTTCTTTAATCAGCTTTTCAATGAGCCTTTTACCTTCGCTGCTCATGAAGGTCTTCGGGGAAGTGTCTACAACGATTTTATGCCTGACCACACGCACTCTTCTTTTTTTAATCGGATTGTAACCCACCTTTAAAAAGGGCTGTTTATAGAGGAGGATGCCCCATCTCTGCCATGCGGGTGTTTTGGAAAGGTCAATACCGTGCTTTTTGCAAAGCTTCTCAAGCTCTGCTGTTTTCATTCCAGATAGCTTTCTGGAAACCGATCGCGGTGAAAGACCAGCACGAAAGAGAACCTTCTGTGCCCATGCATTGTTATGATTTCTAAAACACTCTGCTTGGCGCCAGCGGAGATATTTGAGTATTAATCCTCTTTTACTTTTTTTGTTTCTACTAACTAGAGGAATGCATCTGCAGTCAAAAGCAACCACTTTCTTTTTCTTGAAAAGCCTGGCTAACTCATTTGTCAGTTTCGAGGAAGCAACTGCAGCAAAAATTGAATCAATCTTTTCAATCCGTCTAAAATTGACGGGTTTGAGAAACAAAAGGTTTATTTCGTCTGAGAAAATATAAGCCAAAGTGGGGTTAAACTTTTGAAATAACTCTTTTGTTGTTTCTATTAGCGCTTCGAGAAAACGCTTGTCAAAAGGTTTTGTAAATCTTAAACTTTTTGAAACAGAGTGAAATGCCCAACCGTCTAGCCTAACGAAAAAAGCTGTGCCAGGAAGTTCTATTCCAGAATAGACCTCATAATCAATGAGTGATAGCTTACCACTGCTTGCTTCTGATTTTGGTTTTGGAAAGCCTAATGCCTTCCATGGCTTTTCGACACCTTTTACTCTAGAAGTTGACTGAGGCATGCTTTCGTGGGGTTTCAGCGACTTGTTCATGTAAATAGGTTAATATTCCTGAGAGCTCCTTGAATTTTGATGTGAAAAGTATTTTTCTAAACCTGGTGTTTACCTTCACGCCTCTCTGCTGCAACTCTGATTTTATTCTTTCTGCTAATTTATTTGAGTTTTTGTTGACATCAAAAATAAGTATACATTCTTTGCCTGATTCTATTATTTTTGAAAGAAGTCCGAACTCTGGCTTAGTGTAGAAATAAACATTTTTTATCTGAAGAGAAGAAAGAATGTCAGCGTCACTTTTATGCTGCACGAGAACAATCCGATCCCGCGAGGCATTCGCAAGGTGTTGCAGCCACTCTGTGAATTTGTGAATCTCTTCTTCTCCTTTTGGCTGTGGCTTGCGTTTTCTTGCCATTTGCTCCCTCTTTTTTTCATCCGCTTAAGAGCATTTGCTTTTTAAGCTTTATGCGTTATACCAGCCTACGGGGCGCAATATTTAAAAAGCATAAATTTTAACTTTTTTTGAGAATGGCTGAAGTAAAAACAGATGCTCAAGAGATAAAGAAAGGGCCAGTCGTAACTCTCAAGAGAAAGCGCTGGTATCAAATCATTGCTCCAAAGCTGTTCAATGAGCAGAAGCTTGGAGAGGCTTTTGTGGCAGAACCTGAAAAATTGATTGGAAGAAGTGTCGTAGTAAGTATGATGAGCCTAACAGGAGAGCCACAGAAACAGAACATAAACCTATATTTCAGGATAAAAGGGGTTGAAGGCGAAAAACTAGTTACAGAACTAGAAGGTTACAAAATAAGCACATCTGCATTAAGAAAAGTAGCGAGAAGGGGAAAAAACAAAATAGAAGAATCGCTGCTCGTGACAACAAAAGATGGCAAAAACATTCGTATAAAACCAATCCTTGTAACGAGCGGTAAAGCAAAAGGTGGCGCTATTGCAGCAATTCACAAATCTTTAAGAAGCCAAGTGGCTATTTTTGCTGCAAAGCTTTCATCCGAAGAACTCTTTTCACAAATTATTAGCAATAACTTTCAACGCACAATTGCTACTTCTATGAAGAAAATATATCCCATAAGTTTCTCGGAGATAAAATGGGCCCAGATTGTAAAAGTGCCTTTATTAAAAGCTGAAGAAAGCTCACAGCAACCTGTTGAATCGCAACAGCTTCCTGTGCAACCCAGCCAGCCTTAGAGTCCTGCTTCTTAATTGGTGATAATTAAATTTGATTCTGATAGCATGTTGCTTGCGTTATAATGAACTTTACTCCAAAAGTTTTAAAAAGCAATTTTTGTTAAATTTTACTATGGAACTGATAGCACATGGTGCAGAAGCAAAGCTATATCGCGATGGCGATAAGCTCGTAAAGGAAAGAATTCCAAAAGCCTACAGGCTGCCTGAACTAGATAAAAGACTGCGCGCCTTTAGGACGAGAAGAGAAGCAAAAATGTTTGAAAGGCTACAGGCACTGGGCTTTCCAGCTCCTGCGCTCAGAAGCTTTTCTGACACATCAATGCGAATAGAGATGGACTTTTTACATGGCACACCAGTCAAAGACGTACTTCAACAGAATCCAACTGAATTTGTACGAGAAATCGGAAGAAAAATCGGTCTGTTGCACAAAGCAGATATAATCCACTCAGACCTAACAACTTCAAATATGATTCTAAGCAATGGGGAGATAAAATTTATAGACTTTGGCTTAAGTTTTGTTTCTCAAAAAATAGAAGACAAAGCTGTTGATCTGCACCTTTTTGACAGGGCACTTTATTCTGCGCATGGCGATATTTATGAGCAGTGCATTCCTGCTTTGTTTGAAGGGTATCGCGAAAGCTATCCAGAAGCAGAAGCGGTTCTTGCGCGACTTAAAATTGTTCAACTAAGAGGCCGAAACAAGAAAAAACAGGCTATCGGATAATTTTGTTTTGCTCCTCACTAAATTTTTTCAAGCTCCTCGGCAATTAAGCCACTCACATCGATTTTTCCAACTGGATTGGTTATTGTGTTTGTTGTGATGACTTCTGCGCCTGCCCGCTTTAGCTTTTCAAGTGCGCCTTCTGCCAGAATGCCATGCACAGCAATACACAAAATGCTCTTAGCACCAAGGCGTTTTACTTCTTTTATCGTTTCAATCATTGTTGTACCTGAACTGATTATGTCGTCAATAATTATAACAGGTTTGCCTTTGATTGGAATTGATTCTTTTATCTTTATTTTTACCTTTCTAGCAGCATACCTCTTTTTTCGCAGTACAAAAGCATGCATTCTTAGTCTTTTTGCAATCATTGAGGCCCATTGGTAGCTTTCAACATCGGGCCCTATTATTATTTCTTTCCTAAAACGTGTGCCAATAAAATCTGCAAGCAAGTTGTTTACGCTTAAAGTTTTTGTTGGAATTGTAAAAATTTCTCCAAGATTTCGCACTCTATGAAGATGTGGGTCGATGGTTATGAGGTGGTCAAGCGTGTTGCTCAAAAGCCAAGCCATTTGTCTTGCGCTAACACACTCACCCTTTTTGAATGATGTGTCTTGACGCATATACGCCAAATAAGGAATCACTCCAATTATCTTTTTTGCGCCTAGCTCTCGCGCAGTTTTTGCGGCAAAAACAAGCTCAAGCAAAGCTTCGCTTGGTCTTGGATGCATTGTTTGGACAAGAATAACTTTAGCGTCCTTTAGGGGCATGGTGAAGCGCAGATATATCTCGCCGTCAGGAAAATGGCTCACCTTAAGTGTCGAGAAAGGAACTTTTAGCTTGTTTGCAATGGCGCGAGCAAGAGCTGTGCTATTTGAAAGTCCTATGATCAGTTTAGACATTTTTGCAATCACCTCTTTCTTCATTCATTAAACAGAGCTGTTTCTTTTAAAATGTTACTGCAATGGGGCCGGGAGGATTTGAACCCCCGTTGGACGCAAATTGGCTTGTGTCAAAATTTGTTCGTCCCCAAGCGCCAGTCATAGACCAAACTAGACCACGGCCCCTTTGGTTCGATGCATCATTTTGCTTAAAAAGCTTTTCCATAAGTTTCATGCAAAGATTTTTATTTAATTCAAACTTTGAGAGCAGAATGGGACTTGACGAATTGGTCAAGAAATTTGTGATAGATTTCAAAATGCCTCTCGAAGGAGGTTATCTCTTGATTATGCGTGAAGTTAGCCAAACAAAAAGCTGTATGTCTTACATTTTCGTTGCGTATAATGAGTTGCAAAATAAAAAAGTGATTCACAGCGATGTTTATGCCCTTTTTGGCAAAAAAATGTATTTACACCAAACTGACGATGATGAAAAAATTTGTCAATTATCTTTTGTCAACATTGAGGAGAAAAGGACAATCTTTCCGAAGCGTCACAAATTGATAATGCCTGTTGTTCATGTAATCTCGCATCCAATTCTTCACCTCTCATGGCAAATACAGAATGAAAGCGAATTGGAGTTTATTGAGCATCTCAGCAGTGAATATGCAGTGAAAGTAAGAATAAAATACCTTCATTTTGTATGATACTAAACAAATAGAACAAAAGACAATATAGTCTTTTCTAAAGAAACCTTAATAAAGCCTTCTGACCTGTCCAAAGGCATGGCAGAAAAATTCAAACGTGTTCGTGGGACTAACGATTTCTATCCTTTGGATAAAGCCAAGTTTAACTTTGTAGCTGAACGTTTAAAAGAAACTGTCAGAAGATATGGTTATCAGGAAGTGACAGTCCCATCTCTTGAGAGCTTCAGGCTTCTTGCTGCAAAATCTGGGGAAGAGATAAAACAACAGATGTTTACGCTAACGCCAAAAAGCGTGATAAAACAACCCGAAGAGGTGGAAAAAGAAGAACTTGCACTCATTCCAGAATTCACACCTGGAATGGCAAGAATGTTTGTTGCAAAGCAAAAAGAGCTTGTAAAGCCAGTTAAGTGGTTTACATTTGATAAGCTGTGGCGATACGAAGCTCCGCAGAAAGGTAGAGAAAGAGAATTTTATCAATTGAGTGTTGAATGTTACGGCTCTAGCTTTCCTGAAGCTGATGCAGAGGTTATAAACCTTTGTATAGATTCCCTAAAAAGTTTTGGACTCAGTTCAAAGGATTTTGTCGTGAAGGTCAACAACAGAAAGTTACTTTCAGGCATTTTATCTGACATTCTTCCAAAAGCAAAAGACCAGAAATCAGAGGTTATCAGATTGATTGACAAGTCGAGAAAGATTCCTGAAGAAACTTTTGACAGGCTTCTCGCAGAGCAAGGGCTTGATGCAGTAAAGCGAGAGCGCATAAAAGCTCTTGTTTCTCTTCGTGGTGAGCCAAAAAAAGTTCTCGCGAAGCTAAAAATGACTTCTTTAAATGCTGAAGCAAAAGAGGGGTTTGTTGAGTTGAGCAAAATAATTTCATTAGTTCAAGATAAAAGTGTGGAGCTTGACCTTTCAGTTGCGCGCGGGCTTGCTTATTATACTGGCACTGTCTTTGAGGTTTATGATAAAGCCGAGACTTTAAGAGCAATAGCTGGAGGGGGGCGGTATGATGGTCTTGTAGAGCTTTTTGGGGGCGAGCCTACACCCGCTGTTGGATTTGGGATGGGTTATTCTACCCTTTCTCTATTACTAGATGCTAAAGGACTTTTACCAAGGAAAATAAGCGGAGTTGATTTTTATGTGGCTTCTGTCAATGAAAAAATGTCACAAAAGGCAAGAGAACTTACACAAAAATTAAGGCTGAAGTGGTCTGCTGAAACCGATCTTTTGCGGCGCAAGCTGTCAAAGCAGCTGGAATATGCTGCTTCGATTGGTGCAACCAAGGTTGTCATTGTTGGACCAGAAGAACTTAAAAAAGGCAAAGTGGTTGTTAGGGACATGGCTTCTGGAAAAGAAGAAGAGGTTTCTATTGATGAGTTACTTAAATACAATATAGTTAAATTAAATTAGTCACCAAATAAAAATCAAAAAATAGAAGAATTAAAGAATCTAAAAAAACGAAACAAAATATAAAAAAAGGTTACAACGTCTCGATGCCGAGCTCGCTGTTAAAATACTTCGTTCTTTCGCTTGCTTCTTTTGGGTTAGGTTTGCCGAGCAGCCATGGGCTACTAACACCAGTAATTATTGTCATTACCATTATCTTTCCTTTCATGTTTTCATTAACCCTTGCTCCCCATATGACATTAGCGTCTTCATCCATGGACTCAGTTACTAGCTCTCCAACCCTGTTTATTTCGTCTAGCGTAAGGTCTGGTCCGCCTTCAACATGTATGAGCGCACCAGTTGCGCCTTTGTAGCTTATCTCAAGCAGTGGATTCGAAAGTGCTCCCCTTACAGCTTCTTCAACCCTGTTTGTTGTGTCAGAGCTTCCAATTCCTATCGCAGCAACTCCGCCGCTTGACATTATCGCCTTTACATCAGCGTAGTCTAGGTTTACAAGTGATGGAATTGCTATCGTTTCAACTATGCCTTTTATCATTGTAGCCACAAGTTCATTTGCTACAGCAAACGCCTGTTGCACAGGCAGATTTCCAGCAATTTGCACAAGTCTGTTGTTATCAATAACTACAACAGTATCGCAGTTCTTTCTTAGCTGTTGTAAGCCAAATTCAGCCTTATCGACTCTAGCACGCTCGATCTTGAATGGCATTGTCACCGTCCCGATAACTATTGCCCCTGTCTCTTTGGCAACAGCAGCAACAACAGGCGCTGCGCCAGTTCCTGTTCCACCTCCTTCTCCCGCGCATACAAAAACCATATCAGAACCTTTCAACAGTTCCTTCAGCTGCATAATGCTTTCTTGTGCAGCTTCTGCTCCCTTTTGTGGGAATCCGCCACAACCAAGCCCTCTCGTGATGTCCCTTCCAAGCAGGATTTTTTTGTCAGCCTCGGTTATATCTAAGTGCTGTTTATCCGTGTTTGCAGCAATTATTTCAGCACCCCTTATCCCTTTCTTGAAAAGCCAGCTTACCATATTGTTGCCGGCTCCTCCAACTCCAACTACCTTTATGTTTGCCTGCCCAACCTGTAATTCTTCAAGGTTGGTTGGTTGTGTGTTCAGCGCGTTTTTGACAAGCAGATCCATTTTGTTTTCCTCCTTTGGTCCTTTTATTTTTAATCGATAAGAAGAATTTAAAGCAAAAGCTAATGAATTAAAAATGAAAAACAGGCTCTCGTTAATGTTTGGTGGGGTAGAAAGAAAGAGGGAGAGCCTGTTTTCAGCGTGAGTCATATTGCATCAATTGGATGCAATATCCTTTTATTATAATTTTGTATACTGACATACAGAATTATTAACTTGTATATAAAGCTTTCGTTTTACTTTTTACTAGATTTTCATCATCGAAAATACTGGTTAACAAAATGCCAAACTTTATATATTGGTTTCTATTCTTTTCGTCTACTCATCAGAGGGGGTGGCAGAATGGTAGTTCTTTTCGACAGGTTCAATCTTCCGGATGACATTTTCGAAATAATATTTGCGACAACACAGCAAAAGATTGTTGCAAAAGAGCTTATTAAATACCTCATCGCGAATGGTGGCGAGGTTTCAAAAAGCCTCATGTCAATCTTTGCGACACAACTTCATGAAAATAAGTATGAGGCTATGCTCGATATTCCGCCATACAAAGGGAAAAAGGTTAGGTTAGGTTACAACAAAAGACAGTTTTACGATAGAATATTGACTCCAATGAAAGCAATGGGACTCATAGATTATGATTTGTACAAAAAGACATACAAGATTTCAACAAAATTTTCAAGCGATATGATGCGCATTGGGCTCATGTGGAAAAGGGAATTGAGGGCACTTGGTTATACCGGCGCATGAGCCTAAGCTTTCGCGCGATTAGACATCAAGCTCCTGTTCTTTAACAAATTTGGCATTTTGAAGAATAAACTCTTTTCTCGGCTCAACCTCATCTCCCATGAGCACTGAAAACATTCTATCTGCCGCCACAGCATCTTCCACAGTTATCTGTTTTAGCATTCTTTTTTCAGGATTCATTGTTGTCTCCCAGAGCTGTTCAGGATTCATCTCTCCAAGCCCTTTGTAACGCTGCACAACAAGCCCTTCCTCGCCCAATTCCTTCAAGAGGCGCGCTTTCTCTTCGTCTGTGAAGCAGTAATAAACCTTTTTTGCCTTCTCAATCTTGTATAATGGAGGCATTGCAAGATAAACCCTTCCTGCTTCTATCAATTGAGGCATAAACCTGTAGAAGAACGTGAGCAGCAAGCAGGCAATATGATTGCCGTCAACATCTGCATCTGTCATTATGATTATCTTTCCATATCTTAGTTTTCCAATGTCAAATTCCTCACCTATGCCAGTGCCTATTGCTGTGATAAGGGTTCCAATCTCTGCATTACTAAGGACCTTTATCATTCGCGCTTTTTCGACATTGATTATCTTTCCTTTGACTGGAAGCACTGCCTGAAATTCTCTCTTTCGAGCCTGCTTACAGCTTCCTCCTGCACTATCGCCCTCAACAATAAAGAGCTCACACTTTTCCATTTCCCTACTTGAGCAATCAGCAAGCTTTCCGGGTAAGATTGTTGCCTCAAGCAAACTTTTTCTCCTAACTAACTCTTTGGCTTTACGTGCAGCCTCTCGTGCTTTTGCTGCTTCGATGCATTTTGCAAGTATTGTTTTAGCATCGGCAGGATTTTCTTCTAGGAAATTCCAAAGCGCCTCATTGACAATGCTCTCAACGATTCCTTTGACTTCACTGTTACCAAGCTTTGTCTTTGTCTGGCCTTCAAACTGAGGCTCTGGGACTTTTACAGAAATTATGGCTGTAAGCCCTTCTTTGAAATCATCCGCAGTCAACGAAAGTTCCTTTGGGACAAGATTGTGCGTAATGGCATAATTGTTAAGTGTTCTTGTAAGAGCTGCTTTAAAGCCAGTCAAATGGCTTCCTCCTTCGTGTGTGTTTATTCCATTTGCAAAACTAAAAACCTGTTCGGAATAGCCATCATTGTACTGCAACGCTATATCAACAATCACTTTTTCTTTTTCCTTTGACACAAAAAAAATCTTGTTCAACGTTTTCCTGTTTTTGTTAAGTTCTTCAACAAATTCCTTTATTCCTCCTAAATGTTCAAAGTAAGCTTCCTTTCCGCTGCGTTCATCTCGCAATATAATCACAAGTCCGCTATTTAGATATGCAAGTTCGTTTAGTCTTGTTGCCAATTTTTCGTAGGAGAACTCTATTGTGCTAAAGATTTGTTTATCAGGGATAAAAGTTATTTTAGTTCCTGTCCCTTCTGCAGGGCCTATGTCGAGAAGAGGTGTTATCGGGTTGCCACGTTCGTACTCCTGCCTGTATAGTCGACCATTTCTCTTCACCTCAACGATCAACCTTTCAGAAAGAGCGTTTGTAACAGATATGCCAACACCATGAAGCCCTCCTGTTACAGCATAGACTTTTTTTTCAAATTTGCCTCCGGCGTGCAACATTGTTAATGCTATTTGTACTGCGGGTACGCCAAACTGGGGGTGGATGTCCACGGGAATTCCTCTTCCATTATCCTCAACAGAAGCAAAACCGTCCCTATGCAACACCACAATGATTTTTGTGCAGTATCCAGCAAGTGCTTCGTCAACCGCATTGTCAATAGCTTCAAATAGAAGATGCATAACTCCGTTCTCATCTGTGCTTCCAATAAACATCCCGGGTCGCTTGCGCACCGGCTCGAGCCCTGACAGTACCTGAATTGCTTCTGCAGTATACTCCTTTGCAGCTTCTTCAACCCCTTGTTGCTTTTTATTTTCTGCTTCCATGTTTCCTACTCAAAACTGTTTTGATAAATTATTTATTGACGAGAAGAGTGTCGTCGAGCAGCTTTTTTCACAAAGAAAATAACAAACCTGGATATATAAAGCTTGCGTTATTGTTTTCAGTTTATAAGGCTTAAAAACAAAAAATTTTGCCTTTTTAGGTTATAGCGTTTGCAAAGCAAGCCCTACAACGTAGCCAACCAAAGCAGCAGAGGTTCCTATGGCCGCCAGCTCAAGTCCTTGCTTTTTCCAGTCTCCAATAGTGAGCTTTGCTTTTGCAGCCCCAATAAAAAATAAAACAAGTACAGAGACAAAAATCGAGATAGTAACTGCTTGCTGAACACTAAAAAGAAAAAAAGGGATTATTGGCACAAAAGAACCTGCAAAGGAAGCAAAACCAACTCGAAATCCTGATGTCAGCGGATTCTTGTATTCTTCTGGGAAAAGCCTTAGCTCTTCTGCCATCATTGTGTCAAGCCATACCTTTTTGCTAGATGTTATTTTTGCAACAATCTCCTCGAGCAACCTTCCTCTAAAACCTTTTTTTCTATATATCTCACGAACTTCTTCTTTTTCGATTTCAGGAATTGTTTCAATTTCATGTTTTTCTTTTTCAAGTTTGCTTTTGTAGTACTCGTAGGCAGCTTTTGTGGAAGTGTAGGCAACGGCTCCCATCGATATCGATTCAGCAAAGGTTGCTGCAAGCGCAGCAATAAGCACAATCTTTGTTGTGGCAGTTGCAGTAGCAACGCCGAGAACGATGCCTAGAACATTTACAAGCCCATCCTGGCCACCAAGAATGAGCTCCCTAAGCTTCGGGGCAATGCTTTTCCTGTAAAATCCTTCTTCGGCGTCAAACGACTGCTGGCTTTTCATCTTTTCTCTCGTTTTTGACCTTTTCTTCTAATTTTGGTGTCAAAAGTTTATAAATGATTGCCAAAGCTGCTACAATCACGACCACAACAAGCAGTCTGAACAATTTGTTGGTTATGCCAACTTCTTTTTCCTGAACAATAACCTTTTCAGCAATTATTTCCTTCTTCTCAACAGTGCACTCTCTTTCTTCCTCAGGTTTATGTTCTTTTGGAGGCAGGCAATTTGCATTTTCAGTCGCATTGCATGTTCTGGTTTGCTTTCCTTTACCATTTGCAGCAACACAAACACTCCATTCACTGCAACTCCAGTTGTTGAAGCAAGGAGTGCAATTAATGTTTTCAGTCGGCTTGTTTTTTGTGGTGCCACATCTGTTTAGGTCTATACATTTACGGCTCGCTATGCCACTGCCAAGAGTTGCATTTGGTATACATTCACTCCATTCACTGCAACTCCAATTCTCCACACAAGTGGTAATGATACCCCCACCACCTCTACGACTGCCTCTTCCCCCACCACCTGAAGGTGTTGGTGGCGAACTTTCTGTTGCTTCAGCTATCGAGAAACCTGAAAAGCTTGTGCGATTGATTTCAAAATAATCACCAGTTGTGTTTTGGTTGGGATTTTCAACTAAGCTAAAACTTCCTAGGCAGGTTCTTGAGGCGAAAGCCCAATTCTCGCATACATAGAGTCTAAGGGCAGATTCTAGAGAAAAGGTAGTATTTGCGTAGCTCAGCTTGAGGGTTGCATTTGTGAAGTTTATTCCCCCAGAATCAACTCCATAGCTAACAATATACCCACTTACAGGACTCGGCAAGCTGTCTAGGCCAACGCTTTTGTTTGTACTTTCAGAAAGATTTACGCCATTAAGCCTGAGAACAATTGAGCCATTTTGATTTGAAATCTGTAAGTCGTAGACCCCAAGCGGATGCTCAATGGTCATGTTATTGCTAAAGTTTTCACGTACTAATGCCTCTTCACTGCCTGGATAAAAAATTGTGATATTTGCTCGGAAGTCAGTGATATTTGGTGCAGTTACATTTAGTGTAAAGTTGAAAGGTTCTGCTGATATAAAAAAGTCGCTTGATGTTGCATTGTTTCCTGTTGTGTCGTTTGTAATAAAGGTTACATTGTGTCTTCCGATAATGACTGGAGTAAACTGTGTTGGTAACGAATGAGCAGTTATTGTAGAATTTGGCCAAGCAATTAGCGCTATCATCTTATCAATTTCAACATTATCCGTTGCTGTCATGTTTATGGTAACATTACGCCCAACAATTACTGACCTGGGCTTTGCATTGACACTTGTTATGTTTGGAGGTGTTTCATCAAGGCTTATGTTTATGAAATGTGTTTCAAAAGAAGTGGTATGATTTTCAGTTTCATGATACCTCGCAGTTACATTAACAATGCCAGGAGTGCCATAGCTTTTGAGAATACTTTGAGGCGAGCTTCCATTTGCAATAAGCACACCATCACTGAAGACTTCAATGTTGCCAGAAGATGGAGTCAGAAGAATTGCAGTGATGTTGAGTTTTTGGCCTGTTAATGCGCTAACATTCCCGTCAATAGAATTTATTGTGAGATTGACTTCGCTCGAAGCCTTGCTAACTGTTAGTATGGCTTCAATCGTTGTTGCTGAAGTAAAGTTCGCATTTCCAGAAAAGCTACAGGTGTAATTATAGCTACCAGCAGCAAGCTGTGCAGTGTCAGGATTGCCCACATTTGTGCCATTTCTTGCAAGTTGAGGTGCAATCTGTTCAGCATTTCCTCTGCAACTTACATTTGTTGTTGTTCCGAAAATGACAGTAGTGTTTGGCAGTATTGTTATGTTAAGTGATGGTATCGACTTCAAAACAACAAATTCAAAGGTTTCAGTGGAATTCATAGCGCCGCTCGTATCATTTGCATGCGAGCGCCAGCTATAGTTGCCAGCAGCAATTGGGCCATAGTTGTAAAAGTAAGTTCTATTTGTGTTGTTGCCAACAAAACCAGATGGTGAATAGTTTGCGAATGTTCCTGTAAAGTTGTGTTCAAAAAGCACTGCATCAAGGAACCAATCATCAAACCAACTTATGTTGAATTGATATGTTGCATTTTCAGAATAATTTGCTGGACTTGGTGGAAATGTTGCATTAACACCAGACCAGCTTGGTGGAGAATTTGTTGTTGTGGAGTAATTTGTCCAACCAGTTACACTGAATGTCAAATTGCCTTCAGAATAGCTAACTATACTGCATATTGTAAGGGGGCACGCCTGACCGTCCTTGAGTATCGCCGGAGTGCGCGTAAAATTCAATCCAAACATTTTGATTGTTGCAGGTTTATTGAAAGCTGGGTATGTGTTTGTGTCAAGAAAAATCGAACCGTTGCTTATTATGAAAGCATCCGATGCTCCTGACATGTTTGTTTGAGTTGAGAATGTTATTTTGCCAATGCCTGGCTTTTCTGCAGAACTCTCGCTTTCATTTACGAAGAGAACCTCATTTTTTGCAGCAAAAACGTCTATTCTTTTGAATGTTAAACCATTGTCAGAATCGGTGATTGGAATTCCAGTTCGTTTGAGAAGTCCTTCTATCTCTCTTGGGGTGAGGGATGTATTAGAATAAAGTTTTTGGTAGTGGCGCAGCAGGGCTCCTGCACCAGAAACATGAGGAGTAGCCATTGATGTCCCGCTTTTAAGAGTATACCCCCCTCCCTTAGACGTTGAATTTATTGACACACCTGGCGCAAGCAAGTCTGTTATGTTGTTTGTGTTGCTAAAACTTGCTATCACATCAGCTTTTGTTGCGGCTGCCACAGAGGTGACATTGCTTCCACAGGCTGGTGAAGCAATGCTTGTCGCGCTTCCATCATTCCCACTGGCTGCAACAACAAAAATGCCAGTGTTTGCTGCGCTGTTGGCAGCTGAAGCAACAGGGTCGGAGTCGCAATAGTTTGAGAAAAGTGTTTGTGATGCAAGCGACATGCTTATGACAGTTATATTGTAAATTGATGCATTTGCTTTGCACCAATCAATCCCTGCAATAACATCAGAGCCTAAGCCAGAGCCTCCTGAATCAAGAACCTTTATTGCAACAATTTTTGCTCCTGGTGCAACACCTTTAATCGCCCCATTTGCAGCAACAATCCCAGCAACATGGGTTCCATGCCCATTATCATCCATTGGGTCATTGTCATTGTTTACAAAATCATATCCAGCAACAACCTTACATTCAGAACCAAAACATCCTCCAAGGTCTGTATGATTGTAATCAACTCCTGTATCTATTATGCAAATTGCTTGTCCAGCGCCAGTTACATTTGTACCGTTAATTACAATTCCCCAAACATCATCCGCATTTATAAGAGGCACACTGTCTTGGAGAGCTATTCTGAAAGGTCTGTCGATATGTATTGATCTAATTTTCGGATTTTGTTTTAGCTTTTCAAGTCCCTGCCTTGTTAGCTTACCCGAAAAACCAGGAAAAGAGGAATACTTATGCTTCAGCTTAAGGTCTAAGCCGCTAATCCCAAAAGTAGCATTTTCAAATTCATTAAACGCTTCTGTGCTAGCAATTGGCTCTTTTAACACCACAATAACATCTATCTCTTCAGCACTCTGTAGTTCTGATAAAACCTCAGATTCTATGAACAGCTTTTCCTTTTTATCAATTCCTTCATGCCTACCAAATGCAGACAGCGTGGGCAAAAGGAAAAGAATAATTGTTGTAACAATGAGTAATCTCTTACTCAAAACAATCGCCCCCTTTTAATTTGGCAAACACTTTCTTTCGGTATTTAAAACTTTTTATGTGTCAGTTCTCTTTTTAAGTCTCAGCAAGTAGCTCATTTCAACTTACTAAGCGCAGATTTAAGCGCAACAATAGCAACTTTGCGCTGCTGCAAATCTGGCTCTTTCGTTGTTATTTTCTGTATCCACATGCCTGGTGCTGCAAAGGCTTTCATCAATGGCATATCAATTCTTTGCGCGCTTATTTTAAGGAGTTCGTAAGAAAGACCTGCAATGACTGGTAGAAGAATAATTCTTGTTGCAATGTTCAGAAAGGCTGCTTGAGCTTTTATAACAGAAAAAACAACTATGCTTAAGAGGAGAACGAGCGCAACAAAACTTGTTCCGCAGCGAGGATGCTCTTTTGAAAATTTTTTGATTATTTTTGCATTAATGGCAGTAGTCTTGTATCCTGCTTCATAGCAGGCTATTGCTTTGTGTTCCGCACCATGGTATTGAAACACCCGTTTGATGTTTGGAAAAAATCCTAAAGCAAAGACATATCCTACAAAAATTGCTGCTCTGAAGAGCCCATCCACAAGATTGAAAACAATTCCTCTTGTGGCGATGAACGCTTTTGAAAGATAAAAAGGCACAACGACAAAAAGTCCTATGGTAAACGCAAGTGAGGTGAGCAAGGTTATTACAAGGCTTGTTGTTCCTATTTTTTCAGATTTATCAAGCTGTTGGTCAGCGCTCCAATTAAGCGCCTTCAGTCCGATGAAGAGTGTCTCAATAAGCACGGCAAAACCTCGCAAAAGCGGAAACTTGAAAATTCCTTTTTGAATCCAAGGCACATGTTTCCAACACTTCACAACGATTTTCTTGTTCGGCTTGTGCGCAGCAACAGCAATTATGTTACCAGCCCTTATAAGAACCCCTTCTATCAATGCTTGGCCACCAATCTGAATTTGTTTATTAGCTCTTTTCTTCATGGTTATACCTCAATGCTTTCTCCTTCTGCCATGACAATCACTTTTGTTTCAAGCCTTGCTTCCACGAGCTCTTTGAAGCGTTCAGCATCATCGATTGTCCCTTCAAGCTTGCCCCAGTGCGATGGAATTGCGATTGATGGTTTAATTAGTTCTGTGGCTCTTGCCGCTTCGATTGCAGACATTGTATAAGTTCCACCAATGGGAAATATTGCAAGATCTATCTTTCCTAGGGCTTGCATTTCAGGAATGACCTCAGTGTCTGATGCGTAATAAATCCTTTTGTTTTCAAGTTCTAACACAAAACCAACTACAAATCCAGCTAGCCGGTGTGATGGCCTTCTCGGTGTGTATGCTGGAATAGCTTTCACAACAACCCAACCAAGTGATATTTCCTGCCCAGCAACAAGCTGCATACAGCCGTCTATTTCAGCAGCCGCTTCACGAGTGCCATAAATGGTTGTGTTGTCCAATCTTATCTTGTTAATTGTTTCAATGCTTGCATGGTCTGGATGCCAATGAGAGATAAGGACAAGTTCAGCAGGTTCTAATCGCGACCAAAGTCCTGCATGCGGTTCAACGTAAGGGTCTATGTAAATCCTTTTTCCATCCTTTGTCTTGATTTTGAAAGTGGCATGACCAAGCCAGGTTAGCATCATTTTGGCATAAATGTTGTGCGGCGTTTATAAATTGAGCGGTAGTCCCACAAATGCATTTAGTGTAGACAAAGATTTATAAAAAGGGTTTCCACATTTTTAATTCTCATGGTCCTAGAAAAACTCGGGAACTCACTCAAAGAAACACTAAAAAAGATTGCAGGAGCACTTTTTGTAGATGAAAGACTAGTCGATGAACTTGTAAAGGACATTCAGCGTGCTTTACTTGCAGGTGATGTTAATGTCAAACTTGTTTTTGAACTTACTCAAAGAATTAGACAAAAGGCATTAAAGGAATCTCTTCCAAAAGGTCTCACAAAAAAGGAACAACTGATAAACATAGTTTATGAAGAACTCGTAGCCCTTCTTGGTGGCGAAAAAGCAGAGCTTTCAATCAAGCCAGCCGGTCAAACAAGAATTATGATGATAGGGCTCTTTGGTTCAGGGAAGACAACAAGCATTGGCAAACTTGCAAAATGGCTTTCTAAAAGAGGTCATCGCGTCGCAACAGTTGGTCTTGATGTTCATAGGCCCGCGGCACCAGAACAACTCGAGCAGGTCTCGAGACAAGCAGGTGTGGCTTGTTTTGTTGACAAAAAAGAAAAAGATCCCTTGAAAATATGGGAGCTTTATGAAAAAAAGCTAATGGATTATGACGTTGTAATCATAGATACCGCAGGCAGGGATGCACTTAGCACAGAACTCATTGAGGAACTTAAACAGGTTGCAAAACGTATTCTGCCTGATGAGACATTACTAGTCATTTCTGCAGACATAGGGCAAGCAGCACTTGCACAGGCACAGGCATTCAAGGAAGCTTGTGGTGTTACTGGTGTGCTGCTGACAAAAATGGATGGAACTGCAAAAGGTGGGGGTGCCCTTGCCGCATGTTCGGTGACAGGTGCCCCTATAAAGTTCATAGGCGTTGGCGAGAAGCTCGATGACCTTGAGTCATTCAATCCAAAGGGTTTTGTTGGAAGGCTGCTTGGAATGGGCGACATAGAAGCTTTGCTTGAAAAAGCAAAAGAAGCCGTGACAGAAAAGGAAGCAATTGAAATGGAAGCAAAGTTTCTAAAGGGTGAATTCACTCTTATGGACCTTTACAATCAAATGCAAATGATGTCAAGAATGGGGCCGCTTGCCAAGATAACTGAACTAATCCCAGGATTTGGTGGCTTGCAGCTTCCAACAGAGGTACTTTCTATTCAGGAAGAAAAACTCAAAAAGTGGCGTCATGCAATGGATTCTATGACAAAAGAGGAGCTTGAAAATCCAGAAATTATAGATGTTAAGAGGATTGCACGCATAAGCAAGGGCTCTGGTGTTTCCCCAACTGAAATTCGTGACCTCATTAAGCAGTTCAAAAAAGCACAGAAAATTATGAAGGTAATGAAAGGTGCAAAAAGCCCAGAAGAGGTCGTAAAGAAACTTTCAAAGAAAGGGCCTATGGTAAAGTTTAAGGGCAAATGACTGCTCGCGCTAAAACCGTTTTGTGTAAAAGTGACAATATGGCTTTTTTCCACTTCTTTTATAATAATTCTGGTGATAATCCTCTGCTGGCCAGAAGGTTTTTGCCTTTCTCAATCGAGTAGCAATTCTGTAGCCTTTGCTTTTTAGAATTGCTATAAGTTTTTTGGAAACTTGTTTTTGTTTTTCATTCACATAAAAAATCGCTGATTGGTATTGCTCACCAATGTCAGGTCCCTGGCGATTTACTTGAGTCGGGTCGTGGATTTCAAAAAAGAATTTGGCAAGCCCTTCAAAATTAGTTTTAGACCTGTCATAGCTTACTTCAACAGTTTCCAGATGGCCTGTCTTGCCAGAACAAACATCTTCATATGTTGGATTATCCTTGTGGCCTCCCATATATCCAACTCTTGTTGAAATAACTCCTTTATAGCTTTTTAAAAGGTACTCAAGACCCCAAAAACAGCCTCCGGCAAAATATGCGATTTCTGTTTTTGTACTTTCTTTTTGCATTTTTTAATGAATTGCCAAGGTTAAATTAGCTGTGTGCGCCGACCCAACCACACTTTTATCAGAAAGCATAAACTTTTTGAAAACGATGTGACCTGATAGCTCATCTTCCATACACTTTTCCATTTCCAGAATGTCAATTTTTTTTGCAAACAATGGCGAATCAAGACAAAAGGTATCAGCATAACCTCCTTCAAAACCTATGTGAAAACCATATTTGTGTGCATCTCTTAAAAGCGCTGCAAAGTTTTCTTTTGTGACGATACTCCCAAGCCATTTGCCAAGACCCTCGCTGGCCACCTGCGTTATCATAAAAACATAGCCTTTATCTAACATTTCTTTCATTAGTTCACCATGTTCACGGCCTTCATGAGCTGCAAACACAGAAATACCAAGTGGCTGGAGAGCTTTTTGAATACTTCTTAATTGTGTTAGTTGTAAGCCTGTTCCGCCAAGGACTAACGCTTCAATTTTTTCTTTTTTTTGCATGCTTTCAACAATTTCTCGCACAAGTTTTGCTTCAGCTGTCGGATCCGCAACATCGCAGGTTGTCAAGATATGCCTTAACCCCATCAGCTTTGCCTGCAATGGTGTATGTTCGACTGTTGCATAATGGAAAAGATAGCAATCTTTTCTTGTAGGCTTGACAGAAAGAAGATAAGCTATTTTCCACCCTTTCTCAAGGCACGACTCAATGGCATAGCTACTGTCTTTTCCACCCGAAAACAGAATAGCAACTTTCATGGAAAAATGGTCAAAGGGCTTATTTATAAATTTATCTCCAGCAGCGCACACAACTTCACCTTGCAACCCACCCTAACCCTTTGAAGGATCGATTATGAATCCGCGCTTTAGTATGTTCTGTCCGATAAGAATTCCATACTTCATGTGACTTCTCTTTGCAACAGTAAAATCAGCAACAATAATCCTGTGGCCAATCTTTACCTTTGCAACAACGACATCTCTTTTGGCAATGCCATGTGTTGTCCTGACTACGGCAGTCCTTACTACTGGTCCAAGGCCAAGCTCTCTAGCGAGCATTGCATCTATTGAACTTTTTGTTGCTCCAGTGTCAATCTTTGCTGTGACAGTTTTGTTTTTCCACAGACCAAATACAACAACCCGCTCTGTCAAACCTAATCTTGTTTTTCTCGAAAATCTTTTTGCAAGAAGTTTGAGTAGTGCGACTGGTAGACGCCTTATATTGCGAAGCATTTTAAGTCATTGCTTTCGTGTCTTTTTCAATCCTTTTCATAAATGGGAAGAAGATTACATCACGAATGCTTGGCTGGTTTGTAAGCAGCATGACAAGCCTGTCAATTCCTATTCCAACACCACCTGTCGGTGGCATTCCATATTCTAGGGCACGTATGAAGTCTTCATCCATTGGATGTGCTTCTTTAAAGCCAGCACGAAGCTGTTTTGCCTGGGCTTCAAGAAGCGCTCTTTGAAGTAGTGGGTCATTAAGTTCTGAATATGCATTTGCAATCTCCATTCCTGCAATGAAAAGTTCAAAGCGTTCAACAAATTCATCTGGATTAATGCGTGAAGGTTTGCAAAGCGGTGTCGTTTCTTTTGGATGCTCAATAATGAAAACCGGCTGGATCAGCTTTCCTGTAACCTCTTTCTCAAAAAGCGCTTGTATAACCTTTCCGCGTGTTATATCACCAGAGATTTCAAGATTGAAAGTTCTCCTTAGGTCAAAAAGCTCTTCATCAGGAAGCCTTGTGACATCTATATCTGCATGTTTTCTTATAGCATCGACCATTGAAAGCTTTTGCCATGAGCCTTTTAGGTCTATCATGTTGCCCCTGTATTCAATTTTTGTGGTTCCGTAAAGCTTTTTTGCAGCATTTGATATTAGTCCTTCGGTTAATCCCATTATGTCATTGAAATCGGCATAAGCCTGGTAGATTTCTACTTGTGTAAACTCAGGATTATGGGTTCTATCGATGTCTTCGTTTCTGAAGTCCCGGGCAAATTCATAAACGCGGTCAATTCCACCTACGATGAGCCTCTTGAGATAAAGTTCATTGCTTATTCTTAGATAAACGTCCATTTTAAGAGCATTAAGAAATGTTTTGAATGGTCTAGCATTTGCACCGCCATAGATCGGCTGAAGGCAAGGAGTGTCAACCTCCAGAAAACCTTTTGAGTTCAGAAAATCCCGGATAGAATCGATTATCTTCGTCCTTTTTACAAACACCTCCCGAACCTCAGGATTCATTATCAAGTCAAGATACCTTTGCCTATACCTTGCCTCAATATCTTTCAGCCCGTGCCATTTTTCAGGAAGGGGACGAATGGCTTTTGCAAGCAAGTCAAATGCAGAAACAAGTACGGTGACCTCGCCTGATTTTGTTTTAAATACTGTACCTTTTGCGCCAATCCAGTCTCCAATGTCAAGAAGTTTTAGAACTTGATACTTTTCCGCACCAAGTTTGTCTTCTTTAAAGTAAAGCTGTATCCTTCCAGAGCCGTCGTCAATGTGACCAAAAGTCGCCTTCCCCATTCTGCGCATTGACATAAACCTTCCTGCGACACAGACCTTGTCCTCAGTCACTTCATCTGGCTTTAGTTTTGAATACTTCTCCAAAAGTATTTTGGCTTTATGTGTTGGCTCGTACTTGTATGGGTAAGGTTCGATTCCAAGCTTTCTGATTTCATCAAGCTTTCTCAACCTCTCTTTTATTAGTTCCTCTTCGTTTGGCATTCTTCAATCAAGCCTCACCTTCTTTATAAAGTTTTTTGCAAATAATTCGTTTACTAAAATTCAGAAAAATTTAAAAAGGACTACTCTTTCTCATTCAAAATTCATATTTAAGGGGGTGAAAAAGCAATGGGATGGGAAGGTTGGCTCGCAGCCTTAGGAGGCGTGCTTGCTATACTTGGCCAACTGATAACACAGTCTTGGCTTATCTGGGTTGGTGGTATTGCAGCAGTCATATTTGGGATTTGGGCTGCAGCTAAATAATCTTTAATCTTATAATTTAATTTTATTTTTTTTTATTTTAGAGCAAAAATTTGGCTATTTTTCCCTTTAAACAAAAAATTTATAAAGCCTGAACACAGTTGTGACTGTTTGATAGTTATGGGGCGGGGGGTGCCTGTGTGGCTTTTGAATTGAAAGATGGCATCAAATTTAGAAGAATGCATAGAAAACAAAGAAACAGCACCCGAAATCAGTGCTGAAAAAGGGCAAAAAGGTCTCCAAAATAAGATATTGGAAGAACTCTCTTTTCTGGAAAAACAAGACAAAGAAGCTTATGAAAAAATAACAAAGGAAGCAGATGAGCT
This sequence comes from Candidatus Woesearchaeota archaeon, assembly GCA_038891615.1. GTDB lineage: Archaea > Nanobdellota > Nanobdellia > Woesearchaeales > ARS49 > JAWADY01. The sequence goes on from JAWADY010000001.1 coordinate 125,535, forward strand.
ATTTGCATTAAGCAAGGAAAAACAACTCCCATATACTAAGGACGATTGCCTAAAAGAGGCTTTTGAGCTCTACACTGAGCGAAGAGATAAGCCAGTTCTGATTTATTGTTCTGAAAATGCATGTCAAAAAACTAAAAACCTCGAAGAGCTTCTCAAAAAGCAGTTTGAGAAACAACAAATAAAGATTAAGAGTGTCAACGGATTGGAAGAGCTAAACGCGCTACATGGACGGCTAAAACTAAAAAGTGAATACAATTATAGTGGTATAATTGCTCTGCTTGCGGATGAAGAAAAGACACTCATAAATCTGCAGATATACGATATAGAGACTTGTAACAAGCAAGACTTTATTTTTATATACAGCCCAAATATTCCCGATTCTGGCGAATTATCGAATGAGCAAAGAATAATTGAGTGTGGAAGAACTGAAAATCTTGATGGACGTATAAAAGATATCTATTTGCAATGCCTTCAGGAGCTTGTTGGTTTTAAGCAAAAAGAACCTCAAGAAATTAAAACAACTTCTGAAGAAGGGCAATCAACTCTTGGATTTGATATTTTGCCTAAAATAAAAATCGCGCTCTTTTTGAACAAGCAAAATGAAGAGGAGATAACAAAAAAATATAGTGATGCTTTTGTCTTGCAAAAACCAGCAGCATCAAGCGATTTGGATTGCAACTTAATTATTTGCGATAATCTCAGTCTCATAGAGTCAGACTTACAGAAAATCTATCGCGTTCCAATAATTTATTTCTCAAAAAGTTTGACACCGGATGAAAAAAATGAAGCAAATGTAACTTCTCAAGCCGAAAGCAAAAAAGAATTGAAAGAATTAAATGTCTATTCTAAAGCTTCAACGGAAGAAGAACTAAACCAGATTGTCGCCGAAGCAGCAAAAGCTGTGCATGATGTTATGCATCTTGAAGAATGGTTGCCTGAAATAGCTAAAGAAATTAATTTAGACAAGATTATTGCCGCCAAAAAGGCGGGCGAAGCAGCATCAAACTTTGAAATTTATAAAAAACTTTTCACAAACCGTATCAAGGATGCAATGCTTTTCTCTTTTCTTGAAGCACAGGATGGAAGACCCAGGGCCAACATACTGGTTGATTACATGACTGACATGCTAAATAGAGGTAAAACAAAAGAGGCATGGCAGATTGGTTTGGAGTTACAAAAATATATCGGGCAAATGAGACCTGCGGGCGAAACCGACACTGGAAGAGAAGGTGGCGCATTCTTGTTTGGTCCTGTAGGGATTTTGCGTATTGATGGAAAATCACATTCTGTTAAAATTTTTTACGATAAGAAAGATAGAAAGCATTACGAAATTGCAGAACAAAGAAAAAAAGATTCAGCTTATATAACTAAAAGCGAATCCTTTCTCAAAAGAAAGTTTAACATTGCTAAAGTTTATGAAACATTACATTATCCAGCTAGTAAAGATTTAGATAAGCTTCCTACAGACATTCGCAACTTTTTTGACACAATAAAAGAATATGCTTGTGAAAACGAAGTTGGATATAGTTTAGCAATTCAGGGACAAGTATTTGGCCCAACCCTCTCGAACGTGCTTTTGAAAATCAATGAAAACTATGAGGCACGCAGGGAGCTTCAAAACGACCTCCGAATGATAAAGAATGCAATGCTGGAAGTATATTTTGAACGCCTTGTGTGTTGGAACAACAACATCCCAAGAACAAAATGGGAAAAGCCAAAAGCAGAAGATGTAAAGAATTCCTATCAAAACAAATTGTTTGAAATTCTTGCGCTTTACTCAAAATATGCTGGAGTAGAATTAACAGAAAATCAAAAAAGCCTGTGGAAAGAATCTGTCAAAGCCTTGTTTGAAGCTGCGAAATGGCCTGAAAAAAGCATTGTTCGCAAAATGGATGCAAGCACAAAAAATGTGATTTTCAATTATGAAAAAGAGAACATTACATTTGACGAATTATTAAAAGTTTGCCTGAGTGAAGGCAAATCAAAAGAAAAAGTGAAAGACGTCATTAGAAAACATTTGTATCATGTTGACCTAACTCATAAACACTCTCATTTCCTTGAAGATTTTTATCATCTTGTAGATTCCTATGAGTTTTCACTCGGAATGAGCAAAATAAATAAATTGTATAAAAATTATATAAAAGCAATTGGGCTAAAAGATGTTGGTCAAGATACCTATACGCGTTATCTTATGGGGGCATATAATTCACTAAAAAGGGTCTATTTGTTACCGCATTATTTTCAAAAGGTTTTCCAGGAGTATGAGAACGGATTCATAAGCCAAACTAAGTTTTACGCACGAAAAAGTAAATTAGAGAAAGAAGTACCTTATCGTGTCGAACGTGTTAAAAAATATTTTGACTTGTTTAAAGAATCCCTGTTTAAGGTGAACAAAAACGGCTGGAAAGAGGATGTAGCTCAACTCGTTCAAGAAGTTGTAATACCGTACAAGAATAAAGCAATCACGCTTGAAGAGGTAAGCGAAAAACTTCTCAATTGCATAACAACAAAACCAGTTGTTGCTTCATACGCTTCAGCAATTGCAATCCAATATTTAACACAAAAAATCAATGAAGTGTTTAAAGGCTTTAAAACCAACGGAAAACCTTCTGCCTAGTCTCCTTACAAGATTTGTTCAACTAATTCAGGATTGATATTGACTTGAAGGTATTTTTAAGATTAATATTGGACCGAGCGCATCAAATATTTGATGTGCTAGCATGTGAAGATGATGAATAATGACTATTTCTGTCTTTTTTTTCTTTTTTTTCAACAGTTCCAATCCATTCTTAATTACTTTCTCTTTTTTCAACAAACTTTCTTCGACCAACTTTGGATCGAAGTTATAAAAGAGATTATAATGCCCTCTCAAAGAAGAATTTATTTCTTTGAAGTATTCAAGCACTTCAAGACTTGGTTCATAGTCTTTCATTTTTTCAAGATCTTTATACAAATATTTATATCCATCAGCTATATTTTCTAGAAGGTCAATGAGATTATAAATTGGTCCAATCAATGGATAATTTATTGGATATCCCTTATTCAAAATTCGCCTGCAAGCAACTGAAAACCTGTTATTTGCTTCTTCAAGAGCTATCAACTCACTGAAGTTTCTAAAGGCTTTATCTCTTAATGACTTGTAGCCTTCATCAGCCATGGAAAGAAGAAGAGTGAATATTCTTCTAAGCATTTGTTCGAACCCTTCAATGTGGCCAGAAACATTTTTTATTACGTATTGATGTGCTGACTGTTCAACTATTTCATATCCTATCATCGCCTTGCTGATTAAAGCTGCGATGTCTTCGCTAACACCAGGAGAATCAACGATTATTTTTATTTCGTCCACACCTTTCTTGTAAAGCGCATAAATGATTGATGTAATTTTTTTTCCATAATCAGAAACTTTTATTTCAACCCTTTCTACTTTTGGCAAAGCTGAAGCAAAAATTCTTATTGTGTTACTATCTATAAGCAAGTCAAGCTCATCGCCTTTTTTGATATTGTTTTTTTCACACCATTCTTTCGGAAGGGAAACTAGTTTACTTGAATTAGCAATTTGTATTACCTTTCTTTTCATTTATCCCACCTACAGCAATTGAGATTTCTCCTTCGCAATAGGAATTAAAGTGATATATAAAATTTTCTTTTTTTATATAATTTTTTTACTTTTATATAAAATTTATAATTTATAATCCAAAAATATAAATATACCATCAATATACATTAGTTCGAAAAAATTCCGAACGCCTGCAAAGCAGGAGGTGGGGAAATGGAATATTGGGAAAGTGAAGAAGAACATACAGATTTTGGAGAGCTTGATGACACCTCTTTCGCATTTGAAGAATTAAATGAAGAAGACGAAGAAGAGCTTTGGGAAGATGAAGACGAGTTGTCAATAGCCGAGCAAGGCTTTTTGAAAGGTGAAAGGCTTGCAAGAAAGCGTGACAAAGATTATTAATTTGTCAACTTAAAGATTATCAAATGCATTGCATAAGGCACATAAGCTATGAAGAGTTTGCAGAAGATGCAAACAAAAAAAATGAACCAGTCTGAAAAAGGCTGAAAACTACCGACTGGCTTGATACGTTAAAAACTGTTGGGATTTCAAAGTCTTCACTCACTTGATCGACGAACCCACCGGTCCGGTGACCGGTGGGTGCTCGTTCTTTGCCATTTGAATCTAATCTTATAGAAGGTCTTTTGTTCTTCCAAAATAGAGTATTTCAAAATTTTTTTCATCAAAAACAAAAATCTCAAATTCTCCTGCCATCTTCTGAAGAAAAGGACTCAACATCTTGCCATACAATATGTCATTTCCTATTGTTGCGGTTGTAAACGATGGCAAAACAATCATCGTTCTTCCATTCCACCTTCCTTTAAGAAAGCATTTGTACTTTTCCACCTTAGGACCTTCGCGGAAGCTAACAGCCGGATGTTCATTGCCTATGATGATGGTTTTTATTTTTTTACTAAAAGTTTTTGGCAAGCTGTGACCATGTGTTATTAGCACATCCTCATACGAATAAGCATCAACAACTTTCAAGCCTTTTTTCTTTGCAATTGGGTCGAGAAACACATCATGGTTTCCTTTTACAAGCACAACTTCCTGGCATCTTTCAAGCAAGAAGTCAACAAGGTTTAAAATCTCCCGCCATTCTTGACTTAGTATTTCTCCAAATTCTTGCTTCATGTCGCCGTTTATAACAACTGTTCTTACCTGAAAACCCCTGCTGGCAAGGTTCTCAAAAATTGCTTTTATCATTTTAACGGTATTTTTGTAATGAAATCTTGGCAACAAGATACCGACTTTCTCAGCCGCCTCTTCAATTCCAAGATGAAGGTCGCTAATTACCAAAGCTTTGTACTTTTGAAGATAAAGTCCTAGCCCTATTGTTTCAATCCCTTCACATATCTTCATCTTTCAGCCTCATTCTTCTTCAGCGAATTCTCTTCAGCAACCTCTGGCGCGCTTATTAGACAAATTTTTGCAAGAACAAACTGATGCATCCTTCGTAAAAACTCATATTTATCTTCAATTTTCAATACATCAAGATGCCCTTGCAATGAAATATTAAATGCGAATGGACTTGGAATCGTCGTACTGACCTCTACTATCTTAATTTTGCCATCTTCAATCCATTGCAACACATTTTTTGTGTTTTCAATATCCATCAGATCCTCAAGGACCTCTCGTCTTGCTTCTTTTACTATTGGAAAGTTTGGGTCTATTCCCATAAGGACATTTAGCAAAATCTGAGAAGAAATTTGCTGCATTCCAACCCGTTTTTTATGCCCCATATAGTTCCTTAAAATCATTAATGACCTGGATGCGCAATGCCTGAACCTCCTCTTGAAAGCTTCAGAATGCGCTATAGCTGCACTAAGAATGCTTTCAAGCTTTTCAGATTTTATCAGCTTCAAGATTGTCATAATCGATATCCTCTTATCACCGCTTATAAAAAATCCATTGTCATTTATTCCAATTTCTACATCTCTATGATGACTTCTATAGATAGCATAAGCAAGAGCTCGGCTTAAGCAATCATTAACGCGTCTGCCAAAAAGCGTGTGGAAGATTATCTTGTTGTTCTTGCGTTCATCATCGCTGTAATACTCTATAAGAATTTGTTTATCTGTTGGAATTTTTTTAATATAATCAAATTGCTCCTTAAAATAGGAATATATTGCGTTTGCGGCATTGTCATCAACATAAAGATATTCATGAATAAATTTTGTTATTTCTTCTTTTGTTTTTTTCATTTCTATCTTTTCTGCAAGCAAGCGCCTAAACTTGCCAATCTCGAGTGCAAGGTCAAAACTCAGAGGAAGCATTTCGCTAACCCAGCTAGGAACTGTTGGGGGTCTATTTGCTGAAGCTGAAACCTGCACAGTCATCCCTCGCGAATACTTAAACATGTAAGTCTCTCCTCCTAGCACAAATGTGTCGCCTGGCCTCAGGCGTTCGACAAATCCTTCATCAAGATGGCCTATTACTTGATCACCCAATTTTACTGTTACAAATGTTTCATCTGGAATTGTGCCTATGTTCATCATATAGATTGGTCTTCCCATTTTTCCTTTGCTACCAATCTTCCCTTCGTGGCGCCAGATTTTTGCGTATATGTGTCTGTCACAAAGCTCTGCAAAATTTCCAGCAAGATAGTCCAGGATAGAATTAAAATCTCCCCAACTTAAGTCCTTATAGCAATAGCTTTTTCTTATTGTTTCAAACACTTCTCGTTCATCCCAAACATTTTCAAGGACCATTCCAACAATGTGTTGGCACAATACATCAAGGCAGTTTTTTGGAATATGAATTTTGTCAATCTTTTTTTCAAGAGCGGACTTAAGCAGGACAGAACATTCAACCAAGTCGTCTCTGTCCATCACTATTATCCGACCTTTCACAGTATCGCATAGCCTATGTCCTGAACGTCCAACTCTTTGCAAAAATCTAGCAACCGATTTTGGTGAACCTAAACATATCACAAGGTCTATATAACCGATATCAATTCCAAGTTCGAGTGAAGTCGAACAGACAACGACCTTAAGTTGGCCAGCTCTAAGCTTTTGTTCTATGTGATCACGTATGCCTTTTGCCAAAGAACTATGATGTGCGCCAATATTTCCAATATATTTTGACGGAAATTTTTCTTTGAGATGGTCAACGACGCGTTCTGTTGCGCTTCTCGTATTTGTGAAAATGAGGGTTGTTTTGTGTGCCTGAATAAGCTCATCAATCAGTCTGTACATTGCTTCGTGCATCACCTTATGTGGTGTATCTATAAGGTTTGGAACAGGACAAAGAACCTTCAAATCAATGCTTTTAGGGAATTGAACATCAACTATTTTGCATCCCCTTTCGGCTCCTACAAGAAAGCGCGCAACTTCTTCAAGCGGCGAAACTGTAGCCGAAAGGCCTATCCTACAAATGGCTGGAGAATATCTGCTCAATCGTTCTAATGAAAGAGAAAGATGAACCCCTCGTTTGTTTTCTGCCAAAGCATGGATTTCATCAACAATGATCCATTCAACTTCTTTAAGGTGTTCAATGAAACGTTTTGATGATAAAACAATCGCAAGCGATTCCGGAGTTGTGATGAGGATGTGAGGTACTTTCTGCAGCATTTTTTGTTTTTCAGTTGCACTTGTGTCTCCTGTTCTTACAGCAACACGTATCCCAAGAGGCTTGCCAGCGATTCTCTCAATCTCTTTCAAAGGCGCCAACAGGTTTACTGCAATATCCTTATTCAATGCTTTCAACGGACTAACATATATGCAATAAACTTTGTCCTTAAGAATGCCTTTTAGACTCGAATCAACAAGCTCATTGAGAATTGAAAGAAAAGCTGTCAAAGTTTTTGTCCCTCCTGTTGGAGCCGAAATAAGTATGTTTTCTCGCTTTTGTATTGGTAATACCCCAAAGAGTTGTGGTTGTGAAAAATAGCTGAACCTACTAAAAAACCATTTCTCAACCACAGGGTGAAGGATTGATCTTATCTCCATTTCGCTCTGTGGCTTTTCAATAACTTCTATTTTTGCGTCGTTCATTCTGTTTTGGTCCATTTTGTTTGTTCAATTTTATTTCAATATTTAAAATAAATTATGGGAAAATACCATCATGCCTTATGTAAATTGCCTTTTTAAAGTTGATGACTTAGCTTTGCTTTCTGACACCCTCCTTGAAGTAGTGTCATAAGCCTTACTGAAATTCAACTAGCTCGCAGCAAAAGCCCGCCTAGCACTAAGAAACCAACTGAAAAGGCAAGGAGTCCAAAATAGACCTTTTTGTTCCACACAAAAACCTTCTGGCCATCCAACATCCAAAAGGGCAGGAGATTAAAAAGGGCTAACCATGAGTTTATGTGAAAGCCATAAATGCTAATGCGACTTAAATGTGTTCCTGGTAAAAGCAATGTTAAAAAGAAAAAAACAAGTGCAATGGCAAGGCTTGCGAAAGGCCCTGCTGCAGCAATTTTACCTTTGTACCTTTGGCTTCCTGGTCCATGTATGAAAACGCCGCCAGGGGCTACAAAAACAAAACCAAAAAGGCTGAGCAAAATTGCAAGAAGTAACATCGAGTCAAAAGACCTGAACTCTGCCAAACAGCCATGTTTTTGTGCAACCCACTTATGACTAAGTTCATGCGCTAAGAAACCTATTCCCACAGTTACAGCTGATATTAAAATTGTAAGCAAAAAGTCTGAACCAAATGATACGCCGTGAGATGCAATTGCAAAAGCAATAGATACTGCTAACCACGCTTTGAGTATATCCTTTGTTTCTGTACGCATTTTATGCAGTCCTAAAGCATTGCCACTGTTTATAAGTCTTTCTCGGAAATGCCATGAAAAAGTGGTCGCAATGTTTTAAATATCAAAAAACTTTTTATATGATTTCAATAAGCTTCACAAACTTACTTAAAATGAGCTATTGGAAAAAATGGGCTGAAAGCTACGCCAAGAAGAATCAAAGAGAGGTTTGGTTGCCAGAGGATTACAACAAGCTTTGTTGTGAATTTGCAAAACAGTTTAACTCAAAATCAAACTTGAAAGAGCTTGAAGAAATTATAGGCCCCGGCGCCTCTCGCATGGATATGCAGGCATGGCCTTCTCAATATTGGATAAACTATTGGAGGTGCTTTCAGAGAATTTTTGAAAATGTGCTCATTCTTGTCAAATACAAAATTGGCAGTTAAACTTAGAAAGGAAGAAAAATGCCAAAAATAAAAGAGGAAACAAACTTTCAAAAAAAGGTTTATAGCCTCTGTAGGCTTGTGCCAAAGGGAAGGGTTACAACCTATAAAGAAATCGGAAGAGCACTTGGCGGTAAGGGCCAGGTCTATCGGGCAGTAGGCGTTGCTCTTAGTAAGAGCTCTCATTCACCAAGAGTGCCATGTCATAGAGTTGTGAATAGCAATGGAAGTGTTGGCGGATTTGCCCATGGGGTATCCAAAAAAATTTCTCTCCTACAAAAAGAAGGTGTATATGTAAGAAATGGTAGAGTAGTTGATTTTGATAAGATTCTATTCAAGTTCAAAAGGTTTAAATAGGGCTCTGTGCTGAAGATTTTCAAAACAAAAGAGTGATGGTGATGCTTATGGTTGAGCAAGGCGGAATAAACATAAACATTGTTGATGGTGGAGCGTTTTTTGCTCACGAGGTGTCAGCAAACTTCACTCCAACACAGCTTACGCTTGATTTTAAGTGCATTACGCCAAGGATCGACCCAAGGGGAAAGGGAAAGCCTTCATTTCAGATGATTCATAATGTCATAATGATGGAACCTTGGCACGCAAAAGAGTTTGTAAACATGCTTAAAGCAGTCATAGAGCGCTATGAAGAAGAGTATGGCGCAATAAAAAAGCCGGCTGCACTTGAAAAGGCAGAAAAGAAACAAAAGGCTATGAAGAAAGAAGTTAACCGAGGAGAAGGGACACCTGCTTATTTAGGTTAAAAGCATTCAACTCTTTCGTATGTACTTCTTTTTAATCCAATACAGCATCGATACGGATTCCTGAGTCTCCAAAGTATTTTGCGATAGCTTTTTATAGCCGTCTAATTCAAGTTTCCTCATGACAAATGCTCTAGAAAGCTGGATAAAAGAGCTTGAAAAAAGGGTTGCAGAAATAGGACCCAAAGAAATAGAAAAAATCCAGGTTTTTGTGAGAAGATGCCCAAGGTGCAAGCAACTTTCTTTGGAATTTGACCCAAACACAGGGATAATAAGATGCTCTCGTTGTGGGTTTGAGTACAAACTTGTTATGGGAAAGCAGTAGGAAAAATGAGTGAACAAAGAAAAGTAGATAGGAAGGAGGGACGTAAAATGAAATTGCCATCAGCACAGAGAGTTGGTGTTTTTGTTGATGTGCAAAACCTCTACTACAGCGCAAGGTTCATCTACAATGCAAAGGTAAATTTCAAAACAATATTAGAGGATGCAGTCCAAGGAAGAAACCTAATTCGTGCAATCGCATATGTCATACGAGCAGAAGAAGAAGTAAAAAAAGAAGCATTTTTTGAAGCTTTGCACAAGATTGGTTTTGAGGTCAAGGCAAAGGACCTGCAGGTATTTTATGGGGGTGCAAAAAAAGGAGACTGGGATATTGGGATTGCGATGGATGCAATCGAGCTTGCACCAAAGCTTGATACTGTCGTACTAATATCAGGAGATGGTGATTTTGTCCCTCTTGTTGAACACCTCAAGAGGGCGTTAGGCTGCCGTGTCGAAGTAATGTGTTTTGGAAAAAGCGGCTCTTCCAAATTGATTGAAGCCGCGGACAGTTTCATTGACCTTGATAGTAATCCACGAAGATATTTGATTAAAAAGATTAGTGCACGAGAAGCTGAAAGGACATCTGGAGAAGAAAAATTTGCGAGCCAGCGCTTGGTTCCAGAAACTCATCTAATGTCTGGCAAAGGTGCTGAAATAGAGAAGGTCAGACGAAAAGGAGGACTTGAAGAATTGGATTAAAAACATCTGTGCTTGAAAGATAGATAAGGTGCTTAAAATGGTTGCTGAAATAAACAAAGAAACATATTCGCAAGAGGTTCTGAAAAGCAGACTTCCTGTCATTGTTGATTTCTTTGCAGACTGGTGCGGCCCTTGTCACATGCTAAAACCTATTTTTGAAAAGCTTGAAAATGACCCAGAATTTAAAGGCAAGCTTAAATTTGCAAAAATTGATATAGAAAAGAACAAAGACATTGCAGAGAAAAACCTCATTCTCGGAATACCCTGTTTAGTCCTTTTTAGTGATGGAAAAGAGGTTGGTAGAATTGTTGGAGCATATCCAGAACATGAAGTGAAGGAAAAAATAAAGGAAATTCTAAAAAGAATATAACTAACCTTTAGTATTCTTCACACATGAATGAGGATGCCAAGCAGCCAAATGACTGCAATTCCAGAAAGAAACAGCAGAAAATTTATTCCAGCCTTTTTAACAGATTCTGCATGATGCATCTCAGGCACAAGGTCTGCTAATGCGATATAGATGAACCCTCCTGCTGAAAAAGGAAGAAGCAACATGCTTATGTTGGCAACCTTTTCTACAAAGAAAAAAGCTGCAAATGCGCCTATAAACGCAGCCAGGGCTGAAACAAAGTTCCAAAAAAGAGCTTTTAGCCTACTGAAGCCAGAATAAACAAGTATCCCAAAGTCGCCTATCTCTTGAGGAATTTCATGAAGCATGACTGCAAGCGTAGTTATTACGCCGAGCGGATAGGCTACAAGAAAGGTTGTTGCAATGATTGCACCGTCTAGAAAATTATGTATGCCATCTCCCAAAATGTTTAAATATGGTAATGCAGTTGTTCTTTCTCTGTGTTTGCCTGCTGTTTTGTGACTTAAATGAAAATGATGGTACCAATAGAAAAATGTTTCAACCCCAAAAAAGGTTATCGTGCCTATAAGTGTTAGAACAAAAACAGTTTCTGCAGAAAGTTGCTCAACTGTTTCAGGTAGCATCTCAAGAAAAGCAGTGCCAATAAGAGCCCCTGCCGCAAAGGAAATTAAAAAAAATATTAATCTGTCTAACATCTTTTTGGTTAATATCAAAGTTAGTGCTCCAATTAATGATATAATGCTTACGATTCCAACAGCAATTGCGATTTGTGCAATAACAGGAATCACTTTTCTACCTCTTTTGCATTTTTCATGCTTTCAGCCAAAAGTTTCTATAAAAAACTTTCGTTGCTTGATGATGAAAACAAAAAATTAAAAACCTTATGCACTTCTAAAAATGCATGCTAAAAACCCCTTTGCTCATTGTTAATTTTAAGGCATATCCTTCAGCTATTGGAAGACAAGCAGTTCAGCTTGCAAGTGTTTGCGAGAAAATAGCGAGAAAGTTTGGAATAGAAATTGCTGTTGCAACTCAATCAGCTGATATATGTGCCGTTTCTGATAAGGTAACAATTCCTGTGCTTGCACAACATGTTGACCCATTTAGCTCAGGTCCACATACAGGATCTATCATTCCACTGGCGGTCAAAGCCGCTGGAGCAACCGGGACTTTCTTGAATCATTCAGAAAAAAGGATGGCTTTTAAAGAGTTAACAATTGCTAACATGTTTGCAAAAAAGGCAGGACTTCAAACAATAATTTTTGCAGCATCACCGGCTAAAGCAGTAAAGGCGGCAAGTCTAAAACCAAGACCTGATTTTATTGCGATAGAGCCCCCTGAACTTATTGGCGGCAAGAGAGCGGTTTCGCAAGCAAAGCCAGAGGTTATTACTGCGACAACTCAAAGAATAACTAACATCCCAATAATATGTGGTGCAGGGATAAAAACAGCCGAAGATGTTCGAAAAGCGATAAAGCTTGGTGCCGTTGGAGTGGCTGTTGCTTCTGGTGTTGTACTTTCAAAAAGCCCTGAAGGAGCGCTTAGGGAGCTTGCGCTTGGGCTACTTGGCTAAAACTAAAGCTATACTACTTCTACAACCAGTCTTCTTGGTCTTTTGTCAGGATAAAGTAAACCACGGTTGTTGTCTTTCCAGCAATTCGTTTCGTCGACATTCTGAATTGTGCTTCCATTAAAAACGCAAATGTTGAATGTGTAAATTCCAGGCCTCGTCGAGGCTGTATTGGAAAGCTTTGGTTCAATGCTGACAAACAATGGGATTGTTTTAAACTCATTAGGCTTTATTTTTTGTGCACTTTTGTCATATCGAAGCCAATTTTTATTGATGTATGCCTGCTCTGCAATGGTTATTTCAGTAGTTCCATCTGGCGTAAACGCTCTGTCAAATCCAACCATAACATAAAAGTTTTGCTCATCTAGGAGAATGTTTTGTACGCCAATTCCAAAAACAGCAGAATCTTTTATACCTAACTTTTTTTGCGCAGGCAATACTGCAACTATTTCTCCTGCTGAGATAAGGCTTTCAAGCTCTTGTTCTGTTTTTTCATCAAGCACGGTCTGTGTTTCTTTTGCTTTAAAAAATATGTTTCTAAGCACAACCATTGAGCTTCCAAAAATGACTATTGAAATGATAAGAAGAACAATAAAAGTCATGGAAACTTCTATGCCCTTTTTTTGTTTGGGCAGGTGCACAACAATCACCGAGCTATCTCACGTGCTCAAACTCCCTTTTCAGAAACCAAACAAAAAGGAGCAATAGCACAATACCTGCAACAAAATAATAAAATCCATCTGCAAGGCTTCTTGAAACAGTCAAATAAAAGCCGTAGAGAAGTACAACAATCCCAGCAAGCAACCATTTGTCAAGAACAAGCTTCATTATTTCAAACTCTTCACTTGCTGTTAGCATTCGTTTTGACGCCGGTTTTGGCATTTTATCACCTTATGCAACTGTTATGAATGAACTTTTGCTGGCGTATACAGGGTCATCATGTAAGGTCTGGCAACTCGCATTAGTGTAAGACATCACTTCAATAACAAATGCAAAGGTTCCAGCCCTTCTTGGAGTTGTCATAAAAACTGGAATTATAGTTGTGCCAGCAGGTGGAAGCCTTAGACAATCCCCAGTGACTCTAACATTGAATTCCTCTGTTCCTGGGTCGCTCAAATTTGTATCAAATCTTGTTGCTATTTTATAGTTTAATTCTCTTCCTAACATATTTTGGATTCCAATAGCAATTGTTTTGCCTTCGCCTCTCACAAGCTGCATTGATGTCGGAAAAGATATCCTTTCTCCACTTGCCCTTAACTGTTGTGTTATCTGCTCACGAACTTGTGCAGTAATTTCTTCTTGCAAACCAGTAATTCCCCTAAACTGACCACGGATGAAAACAAGCGCAAGTCCTAGAACAGTGATTGCAATTACCACAATGACAATTACGTTTATAGAAAGCTCAAGCGCAGCCTTTTTACCCTCTACCATCGCACACCTCTTTTTATGCAGTTTTTCCAAATAAAAGTTTGAATATCTTTATAAAGCTTTCTACACCTTTGTTTTGAATGCTAAATAAAAAAGAGAGAATGCTCTTTAGTGAAGAGCTTGGCATAAAGCTCACCAAAAAACCATCAGAAAAAGAGCTTTTTAAATGGTTTCTCGCAGCCATTCTTTTTGGGAAGCCAATACAATTTGGAGTCGCAAAAAGAACATTTCAGCTGTTTATTTTAAGAAAGCTGACATCTCCAAAGGCAATTCTTGTTACAGGATGGGATAGACTGGTTGAGCTTCTTGACCTTGGAGGATATGTCCGTTACGATTTCAGCACTGCAACAAAACTTCTCGAGGTCATGCAAAAATTGCAAAAAGATTATGCCGGAAGTCTTTGGAAGCTTCACGAGTCTGCAGCAGATTCTGCCGACCTTGAAAAAAGATTGATGGATTTTAAAGGAATTGGCCCTGTAACCACTAACATTTTCCTTCGAGAGCTCAGAGCTGTTTGGCCAAAGGCAGACCCTGAGCCTCTACCAGCTGTGAAAGAAATGGCAAGAAAGCTAAAAATAAAGCTGCCAAAAAACAGAAAAGCAGACACTTTCATCAGGATTGAAGCATCTCTAATAAGGAAATGGCTTGCCTCAAAACATAAAAAAAGGCAGGTCTAAGAAGGAATCATAAACAACAATATCATAATTGCCACTACAGCTAAACATCCTTTTTTAGCCAAAGAGTTTTAGTCTTAAAACAAGAAAAGCACAAAATCTAAAAAGTCTTTTACGCTGTTTTTTGATATGAAAAAACCAACAAAAACCCTTTCAGGAGTAACGCCGGTTGCAGTAATGACAGAACCTCGTGCTTGCGACCATGGAACCTGCGTTTATTGCCCAAGCCTTGGAGTTTCACAAAGCTACACTCCCCGCTCGCCTGCGGTAATGAGAGCGTTGCGTGTGGGATATGACCCCTTTGGTCAAGTAAGGACAAGACTTGAACATTACAAGGCAATGGGTCATTCGAGGGACAAGATTGAACTGATAGTAATGGGTGGAACTTTTTTGCAATATCCTCTTGACTACCAATACTCCTTTATCAAGCGATGTTATGATGCATTGAATGGAAAAGAAGCGAGAAATCTTGCTGTTGCAAAGAAAATAAACGAAAGAGCAAAGCACCGTTGTGTTGCCCTTTGCATTGAAACAAGACCAGACAATTGTACCGAGAACGATATCAAAAGAATGCTCGATTTTGGCACAACAAGGGTTGAGTTAGGAATCCAAATGCCAGATGACCAGCTTTACGCCATAACCAAACGAGGGCATTCTGTTAGGGATGTTGTCGAGGCAACAGCGAGGCTCAAGGATTGTGGTTTCAAAGTCGGTTATCACATCATGCCAGGACTTCCAGGAAGCACTCCTGAAAAAGATCTTGCAATGTTCAAACAGATTTTTGATGACGAAAACTTTAGACCCGATCAAGTAAAGATATATCCAACACAGGTTGTCAAAGGAGCTGAGCTTGCAGAATGGTATGCTCAAGGCATCTACGAGCCTTACTCAGACCATGTTATTGAGGAACTTTTAGAGAAAATGATTCTTATGGTGCCTGAATATTGCAGGGTGATGAGAATAATGCGGGAGATTCCTCCGATGTATCTTGTTGCAGGCACAAAATGGGTTAATTTTAGAGCAAAGATTGAGGAAAAGCTCAGAAAAAAGCATAGGGCAGATGTCAAGGAAATAAGGTTAAGAGAGATTGGACTTGCTATGCGTGATGGGGTGAAAATAGATCAAAAAATTGAAATAAAAGTACTGCCATATGCAGCAAGCAAAGGAAAAGAATATTTTATAAGTGTTGTCAACAACCAGAACATACTATTCGGATTGTGCAGGCTTAGGATTCCCCACAAGACTTTTCTTCCTGAGCTTCATGATGCTGCTCTTGTACGAGAGTTACATGTTTATGGGCAGACGGTTGGGCTTAAAGATGTGATAGATAAGGTTTGCGCTGACACGACAATGTTGAGAGTGTGGCAGCACAAGGGCCTTGGAAAAAGGCTCATGGAAGAAGCTGAAAGAATTGCAAAAGAAGAAGGGATGAGAAGGATTGCGGTTATTAGTGGAGTTGGTGTTCGCGAGTATTACAGAAAACTTGGCTATAGGCTTAATGGAAGTTATATGTGTAAAACCTTAGGATGATAAGTTTTGAGAAAAAGAG
Organism: Candidatus Woesearchaeota archaeon; assembly: GCA_038891615.1. GTDB lineage: Archaea > Nanobdellota > Nanobdellia > Woesearchaeales > ARS49 > JAWADY01. The sequence goes on from JAWADY010000001.1 coordinate 141,599, forward strand.
CGTTCTTTTACAACGAGCTTTAATGAGTTTTATTTATTTCTTTGTATACTTTAGGCGTTCGTCACCACAGAGATTTATATAAACAGATTTCCACCAGTCCGAAGCGTGTATGTTTGGGTCATAAACTAATTTACTTATTATTTTGCGTTGATTACCACTGAGTATCCGATTTTTCGGCACATTCTTCTTTTTTGCCAGCTCGTCATAAATGCCAAGCAAGTGGTCGTAGAGCTGTCCATCTGCATTAATTTTGCCTATTTTAGCAATTTTATTTGTTTTAAGATAAGGAACAAGGTGCTCGAGAACAACGCCAAATCCTAAAAAGTCATCATAGGCATCAAGCTTTTCTTTTAAAGGCTCTTTTGCAAAATAATCTAGCAAATTTGAATTATTCTCAAGATTTAACTTTTTCAGTTCTCCTTTAAGCCTTTCTCGGCTTATTGGTATATCTGGGAGAGGGTTGCTCGTATAGTTGTTTTCGCTAACTTTTTTTTCAGAAACAGCTTCCCAAACAACATCTCTCCTTATTTCCTTCTTTCCTTCGTGTAGGACTAGATACACATTATAGCGATTAAAACTCGTTGGCTCATAGTCAATAAAGGCTTCAATTCCGTCAGCTTCCATAGTTTCGCTCCTTAAAAAGAGACAAGAATACAAATGGATATATAAATGTTTTGTCACTTCACAGTTATTATTTCCTCATGTAAACGTATCCTGTTCTTACCTGTTCTTTTTGCTGCCAAAAGAGCACCATCTGAAGCCTTAATGGTAAGATTCAGTGCTTCAATCAGCTTCTCTTCAGAAACGGCTAATCCTGTTCCTTTGAATGTTGCAACACCACCGCTGACAGTCACAGCAGCCCTATCATATATGCCAAGTTTTGGTAAAATCTCTTTCGTCTTTTCCTCTAAAGAAGCCTTAATCCTTTCTGCAATGACATAAGCATCACTTTGATTTGCAAAAACCGCTAAAACAAATTCCTCGCCTCCGAATCTACAAAGGAGGTCCTCCCGCCTTTTAAGTGATGCAATGGAATTTGATACTATTTTCAAGACAGCATCTCCAATATCGTGACCATATTTATCATTTATTTGTTTGAAATCGTCTATGTCAAAAAAGATTATAGAAAGCTGTGCACCAAGCTGTTGAGCAGCCATGAATCGCTTTTTTAAGTCTCTATCAAAATATCTTCTATTGAACAGCCTCGTCAATGGGTCTGTGATGGACTCCCATGCTCTCTCAAAAAATGTTGTTTTCAACTTGTATAAAGACATTGTTCCATATCTTGAAAGCGTGGCTTTACACGCATCATCCAGAAGACCAGAATATGCATGCAATCGAGAGAGGTACTCCAAAACCTCTTCAGGTGTTGTCAGAGTTCTCAAATCTTTTTTGATATCAGCCAGAGTTATCTTCTTGTATTTTGAGACAAGCCTCTTAAGTTTTGTTACAACTGATATTTTCTCCTTCAAAAACTTATTGAGAGGCTCAACTATTCTAGATTTTTCTTCATAAACAAGTTGGTAGAGGTTGCTTGCAGCTGCTGCTAGCTTTGTTTTCAGCCATTCCAGCTCTTCCTTGCCTGCCCTTTCCAACGACTGGAGTACATCAAGTTCAATGTCTAAATTTGCTTGCTCGCGTGTGATAAGCTCAGCTAAAGAGTTGACGATTCTTGCCAACTCCTCTTCGATGCTCCACTCCGTCCGTTTTAGCTCTAATGAAAGAGCCACTTGCTGAGATAAAGCGGATAGCTTTTCTTTTAGTGCATCCCCAGGCTTACCTTCGGCATAAGCCTTTTGTATCAGCGCAAGTTCTTGCGTGAAAATAGAATCTTCAACAGGCCTTAGAGCAAGCTCTTTTTTCCGAATCTCCTCTTCCTCTTTTTTGTATTTCAAAATCTCTTCAAATGCAACCTTTAGGTCTTTTTCGATTTTATCAATGAGTGGTTTTAAAGAGACATCTTTTCCAGCAATTTTGTCGCTTATCGCATCTATAAGCCGTATGACATCCTTTCTATGGTCCCGCAATGAAGAAATTCTTTTTTCAAAACTGGCTATGACCTCCTGCTCATGCACACCAAGCTGCAGGAGCAGGTCTAATATTTTTTGAATATCGTTGTTTGACATGCCTTAAAGAATAAACATCTTTTCAACAATCTTTTTTGCCTTTTCGCGTTTTCTTTGATGACTTTTAAGGAATCTTTCAAGCTTTGTAATAAGGATCTGCTTTAGCTCACTAGTGAGCAGGCTACCACTTTTGTAATCATCATAAATCTTTTGCAGCTTTGCATCATCAGGTTCGAATAATGCCCGTAAGTATTGGAATGCAACATCGATATCAGGATTGCCGCCTTTTTTTCTATGTTCTGCAATTGTTGGCTGACCTCCTGAAAAAGCATATTTTCTTATTTTTAACGCCACCTCTTCAAGGCTGTCTGTCAACGCTATGAATGATGTTGGATCCGATGAAGACATCTTCCCACCCTTTAAGCCTGGAATGAAAATATGATAGATTGAACTGGGTTGAAAAAACTTCAGCCCTTTTATTCTTTGACAAATGTCTCTAGTTAATCTTATGTGAGGATCTTGGTCAATCCCGACAGGAACAACGACAGGCATCGATCCCTCGAATTCAGGAAGTTGTGGATGCAATATGTCGGAAGCTTGCAAAAGTGCAGAAATCATTTTTCCAGGAGTAATCTCACCATAAACCGATTTGAACTCATTAAAAGTGACATATCTTGCTACTAAATTCTGCAATCTATAATATGCATTTGATTTGGTTGCATTGTTTGAACGGCCGCTTTGAAAGTAAATGTCACAGTTCTTGCGCTTAAGCCCAAGAGCAAAATAGTTTGTTATGTAATCATCCAAAGCTATTCTCCTGCTTTCTTCAAGGCTTTGCGCTCTTGCTGTGTATGCCTCGATGTCTGCAACTGCAATGTAAAGTCTTGCACCGAGCCTTTGCCAAAAAATCATTTGTTGTGCAACAAGCATGTGACCAAGATGAAACTTTCCGGTTGGCATTAGCCCTGTCATCATGACAAAAGGCTTTTTTGCTTTTATGGAATCAAGAATTTGTTGCAAATCCCTATGAGCAAAAATTATTCTACGCCTAAAAAGATGGCTTTCTTCAAACTCTTTCGGAAGCCTCTCAATCAAGGAAAGCCCAAACTCCTTCACGAGCCTTGAATAATCTATTTTTCCAGAAACCTCCCAAGGGGTTATAAATGTTTCATCACGCTGCATAAGTAGTTGGCTACTAAAGGCTTATTTAAAGCTAGCGCTCATGAAGGCTTTACAAAGCAATCTCCACATCTCTACCGAATATTTTTTTAAGGCTTTCAAACAGAGCCTCTCTTACAAAAACGCGCTGTGGAATTGCAATCCTTACTAATGCTTTTTCGAGCTCTTCAGGACTTGCATCTTCAAGTTCACCAAGACTACCATCTGGGTTTATTTTTGCTTTAGAAATCTTCTTTGGTTCTGCATCGATATCGTGAGTTATGAAAGCTGTTTCGCCCAAAAGCAAAACTTCGCCAAATTTTTCTCCGCGTTTTACTTTTATTTTCGCCCTCTCAAGCTCATAAACCCGTTTGCGTTGCATCCACTCAACAATCGCTCTTATGAATTCGCTTGCCTCACGTCTAACCTTTTCAACTTCAACCTTCGTAAGCTTGCCCGAATCGTAATCCTGCCGTGCTTTCATAATTGAATGTAAGAGCCTTGCCAATTTCGGAGAAAGTTTTCCTGTTGCAACAAGTTTTTCTTCAAATAAATCAACAAGTTCTGCTTCAGGAATGTTCTCGCGGCCTTCAAGCCTCAGCGCATCCCGCAGAACAGCCAGAATGCTATCATAAATGTTCAACACAGATTCTCTATCTTTCAACTCTTGTATTTTTGCAAAAAGCTCTTTAATCTTTTTCAGATAGTCTTCAGCGCCTGTCAGCAGCTGGTCTACTTCAACGCCTGAGATTTGTTTTTTCTCTGCATGCTCAAGCTCCTTCCTTGTAGCAATAACTTTTTCAAGTAAATTGACATCCTTATTCTCAAGCATCCCTTCTTTTTTAACAAAAATCTCTCGCATTAGTTCAGGTGTTTCCTTTGGGGTTGGTGGTGGCAAACCATAAAGCATTAAGGCAGCTTGACTTGGAGTTAGGACTGCCCAAAAAATGTCTTCCATCCCTATATCACGGAGTTTGAATCTTGCGCGCTCTAACATCTGCTCTCCACCAGACATGAACATATCAATAGCTTCTACACTAGGTTTTATTCGTCCCATCCTGAGAAGCTGCTTCCATGGCATGAAGATTCCTCTGTCATAAAATGGCACGCCGTCCCTCAAAAATGTAAAAATGACAGGATTTGCTTCTCTGATGTTGTCCCAAAACTCTGTGAGAATGTATACCTGGATGTTCAGCTTATTTCTAATGCCGGTTATCTCTCCGGCTTCAATTCCCATTCCTATGATTATCGCCCTTAGCTTATCCTTGAGTTCTGCCCTCGTCATCCTCTTCACATCCGTATCGTCAATGACGACAAAAACATCTATATCTGATTCCTTTGTTGCACGGCCTTGAACAAGGCTTCCTGCAAGCACATAAGCAACAATGTATTTCTCAAACTTTTTCAGGACCATATTCTTATGAATCTCTGCAATTTTTATTGCTGAGAGCATTCCTCTGTCAAATATTGGTGCTGAAAGTGCTATCATTTCAAGAAAATCATACTTTCCATCATAGCAAGCTTGCCAAACTTCTGAAAGCAAAAGGGCTTGAGGAGCAAGGTTTGGGTCAATTTCCTTTGCGGAGGCTTCAAGTATTGAAACTAATTTTCCTTTCAATTCATCTTTTGTCATCTTTGTAGGTTCTGTATCATCGACAAGCACGAGTATGTTTATTTTCTTCTCTTTGTCAGGTTTTTCTATGTCTTCTTTGCTTGGAGGAAGAAGCGCAATTCCGACGATATATTTTTCAAATTTTTCAAGTATCAACTTTTGGAAACGCTCTAATTTTGCTTTTATTTCAGCAAGTTTTTCCTGAAGTTCCTTTGGTAGCTTTTCAATACCTTCGACAGCTTGGCCAGCAGTGCCACCCATTTTTTTTGTTTCATCCTCCTTCTTTACAGTTTCTTTTGCTTTTTTTGCCATTCAAATCACCTTACTGTTGCAAGAGCACGATTTGTTCAAGAGGTCTTGGCACGCTTATGGAACCTGAAGCGAATTGATAGAAAAGGGCAAGAGGACTCACTCCTTTTGAGAGCTGTTCTGAAACAAAGTTGAAAGCAACATCATGAATACCGTTTTGCGCTGGCCTTGATAAAAAAGGAGCTATTGACTTTGAAAGTCCAGCCACGTCATTTTCATAGATAGTTTTCATCCACCCAAAGCTAAATGCGTATGCTTTTGCTTCCTCGTCAATAGGATTCTGCAAGCTTTTTGTCAATACATGACCAATCTCATGACCCACTGTCAGCATAACCTTATCTAAATGACCTTTTTTTACGAACACTCTGCTTATTCCGCGCTCTTCATTTAATGAAAACCCTTCTACAATGCCAGCAGCGTTGTTCATACGCGAGAACTCCTCTGGCTCACAAAGTTCTATTGCAATATTTCCTGGGAATTCCTTCTTCATCATAAGCTTGAATGTCTTCCTAATGTATTCAAAAATCTCAGAGAGCTCACTGACAAAGGGCGAGGTTGGTCTGTTTTTTAGAAGGAAATTCTCGGCAACAAAAAAATGACTAAGGCTTTTATGCGAAAGAGAAAAGTTGTAATCAGACAGATGACTTTCATGCTCATAACCACGAATGTCTGGAAATTGAATATGATAATTTTGATTGGATCGAGGAATATAGCCAAAAACAGGTTGGAAAAAATAAGTCCTTACAACCGGAAATGTAGAGTAATAAATACTTCCCATTTTCATTCAAAAACTTTTTATTTCAGCTTTTCTTCTAGAGGTTTTTTGGCTTTTTTTGCTTCCTCGACAATGTCCACTCCTAAATCCTTCAGCGCTTTGATGTGCATTTGCATTAGTTGCTCTACTATTGCCACAAGCCTTACAAGTTCCTCACGCTCTTTTGCGAGTGTCGTAAGCGAGCCCTTATGAAAGCCTATTTGTTCTTCTTTTGAAACTTCTGCCATTTTTCACCCCCAATAATAGGAAATATTACATCAAGCACACTATTTAAAGATGGTGTGACAAAAAAGTCATAGTAGCTGGTTTTGTTGAAAAACAAAAACCACATATTTTGAAAATGTGGTGTTAATTGTTGATGATTTCTTCAAGAACAAAAAGAATATTTTTTGCCAAAACAAAACGCCACCGCCCGGATTTGAACCGGGAATCCCTTGCGGGACTGGTTTGCTTTAAGCCAAATAGGCTTGTTCAAGACCAGCGCACTACCAGGTTATGCGACGGTGGCGTGAAAGCAAATACAACAATAAAAAGAAATGAATGGGATTTATAAATTTTGGTCTTCTACATACTTATTCTATTTTGAAGACCATTGACTTTGGTGTTTGAGTGGAAAAAATTAGGCTAAACTTGTTTATAGGTTTACCAGTGAAAAGCCTTTTGACAACAGCTTTTTCTGACACACCATCCAAAAGTTTTATTGTGTCTTCGGTAACAAAAAGATATGCTGTTGTTGCACAGTCCGCATAGCTAGAAGGTTCAAGGTTGCGAGAAATCTTTTGCTCACATGCAAGCATTTTAAAAATCTCAGTTGAGAGTTTATCGTCTTCAGTGGTCAGTGCCTTTTCAAGCCAAAAAAATATTTCTGCGTCTTTTTCATTTTCAAGGTTAAATGCGCGGGCGCCTTTTGGAAGCGCACAGGGCAAGGCATTTGTCGCTTTTAATCTGCGCACACCATAGTAGGCTACCACGAATACTGCTACGAGAATTATAAGAGCAAAAACAACTGCTATTGCTTTTTTGCCTCCACTTCGAACAGGGCTTGTGCCAGCAGAATTGTTTTTTGCATTGTTAAAGCCTTTATGTTTTTTGTTCGGGTTGCGGGCATTTTTTGAGTTTGAAACGGGTTTTGATACTTTTGGTTGACGCTTTGCTATGATTGCATTTGCCGCTCTAGAAACATATTTTGCCTGGGAAACGCGCTTAGTCTGTTCATTAAAACCTGTTTCGCTTTTCACTCTTTCAGTGTTGTTTATTTCCTTTTCAAGCTCGTCAAACTCGCGATTCAACTCGAAAGAAGTCTGAGCCTTTTCAGCCTTTTCCTTTTCAAGTTCTTCAGCAACATCCAGTGAAGTTGACCAATGCGACATTTGCACACTCCTGTTTGTGACACGATTCTAAAGTGGTGGTTTAAAAGCTTTGTTGTTTTAAAATAGACTAATTTCTTTTATCCTCGCTGCATAAAATTCCTTTTTTGTGAGGACAGAGCCAACGCGCCAAAGAATAAAACCAATTACAAAAAAACTAATGGCAAGGACTGTTACGCTTGGCACTGTTCGCTCGAGATAAGCTGCGATTGCAGGACCAACGGCTGGAAAATAATCGACAAGAGGCATAAGAATCACTTCCTTGCCAAAAAGTATGAAAAGAATGGCGAGAATTCCAGGGACAAAAGTCATCAAGCCAAGCCTCTTTACTGTCTGCCCAAAAGAGCCTTCCACCATGAGCATTATTAAGATTGCAATACCAACAAGTGCAATTGATGCAGTGAAAGCCCTTGGCGCAAAATGTGTTTGAATGACAACAAGAGGGATTAAAGCCGTAAGACCAGTAACATAAGCAAGTCTTGCAAGATAACGCGCAATAGCCCTAAAAATCACAGTTACAAGCCCCTTTTTTTGTTGCATTATTAACATGAAATGCCATCTTTTAAAAATATTTTTGTTTAAAAACTTAGTGAATTTTCAACAGAAATTACTGCCTCTTATTACATAGAAAAAATAAGGAATCTGTCAAAGCATCCCAGGAGCCAAAGGTGCTTTTTTCTTTATCTCACCGACATATCTGCAATACTCACAGCTCTCAGATTGTTTTGGAATGCCGCCTTCAAGAATTTGATATGCCCTTTTTATTAGTGCCACAGCATCATCAGCTTTTATTTCAACCTTGCGAAGGTCTGAGTGGAATGCTATGCTGGTTTTTTCATTGCTGCTCAGAATTCCTTCGGGGTGCAAGAAAAGTAGATATGCATAATCATGTGTTTTATGTCCATTGTTTCTTAGGAGGAAATTGTAAATCGAAAGCTGAGGTAGGTAATAATCTATAGTGTTTTCTTTTGCAGCCGAACCGCGCGTTTTGAAATCTAGCACAACAAGTTTGTCATCAACTATAAGAAGATCATCAATTGCCCCCTTAATGACACTCCCCTTATCATCCTTCCAATTTAGACCTTTTAAATTGTTTCTCCAAACACTAAGAAGTGAATATTCTTTGAAAAGATTTGCCTTACCTTTGAGCTGAGCGAGCATTGGCGGAAGCTCATTTTTGCTCCTAAAAGAATCAAAGTGTTCTTTAATTATCCTGTCTATGCCAGACGGAAGAGTGGGAAAAGCGCCACGTGGCCTCACAATACCTTTTTTAAAATGAAGCCAAAAGCACCTTGGGCATTCATCTAAGATGTTAAGGGTTGATGCAGTGAAATTATACCCCATAGTAGTCAATTTATGTTGATGGGTTTATAAGGTTTGCTAATACTTTATAATAAATTGGTTAGCAAATGCCAAAGCAAAAATAGCTTCTGCCATTCAGCTTTGATTGTTAGTCTTCATTATTTTACAGTCGTCACATAAACAGAAAAATTTAAATAAAAGATGCGTATGACCATTTTCTATGCCGATAGAACTTAAACAATTAAAAGGGGAAGAATTTATAAAAAAGATATTATCCGGAGAAAAGGATTTCAGTGGAATAAAACTAGAAGTTGGGTTTGATCTTTCTGGCCATGAAGCTTTTGGACAACTATGCGCATATCTGAAAAAAGAAGACCTCCAAAAAAACCCCATCATATTAAGTGCATCTGAATTGCAAGGAATTATAGCAAAAGGAATATATCTTCCATATGTGAAGGCAGACGTAGTTAATCTAAGAAAAGCAAATCTCGAAGAAGCTTATCTGAAGAATGCAGAAATGAAACTAGCAAACCTTGAAAAAGCAAACCTTAAAGGAGCAGACCTTGAAAAAGCAGACCTTTACAAAGCAAGATTTTACAGAGCATATCTTGAGAAAACAAACCTCAGCGGAGCAATTCTTTCTCGTGCAAACTTCAAACAAGCATATCTTGCAAAAGCAGACCTAAAAAGCACAAACCTTTATGGAGCAACTCTCTCAGAAGCAAACCTCTATGAAGCAAACATTGAAGAGGCAAACCTTTACAACACGGATCTTAGCAAAGCAAATCTTGAGAGGGCATGCTTACGGTCAGCAGACCTGAGCGAAGCAGATCTGTCTTCAGCAGAACTTTTTGAAGCGAACATTGAAAAAGCAAATTTAAGTGCGACAAAGTGCATGTTTTCAAATTTCAGAAGGGCAAACCTTAAAGAAGCAAATCTTTCCAGGGCAAACTTTGAGTGCGCAAACCTTTCCGAAGCATATCTGGAAAAAGCAAACCTTTCTAAAGCAGATTTCGAAGAAGCTGACCTTTGGAAAGCAAAGCTTAAGGAAGCAGACGTTTCAAGAACAACCTTTTATAAAACAAACCTTGAAGATGTCAAGGATATAGAATCTGCATTAAATTTAGAACGCGCACTTTTTGAAGCAGTCACAATTTCAGAAAAAGAAAGGAAAATTTTTGAAAAAATATTTGCAGAAAAAAAATTTTTCGTTGTTGAATAAGATTTTTGATTTTCTATTTTAATCCAAAAAGAATTTGTTTCAAGACAAATTCTGATATAACTTAGCTATCAAATGTTTTTATAAAGGTTTGGAAGACATTCCTATACCTAATAGTAAGAACTATGTTAAGTATTTGAATCTTTCAGTTAGTATATAGCAATATTTATATGCTAAATTTAATATAACTGACTAGTATGGGAAAAATTAAAATAGAAGGTTATGTTGCGAACTATGCGAGCATGAATTGTGGTTCCTTTAAGGTTACAAAACCAAAGAGCTAAAAGTGTGTCCTAAATGCAAAAGCCTTTATTGGAATAGGCCAAGAAAAAAAGGTGAAATAAGATGCAACTTGATGATGAACTAAAACAAGACCTCATAAAAATGATAGAAGAAGGCAAAGAGATTCCTGAATCTTTCAAAAATCTTCTATTTCCGCCTAAAGAAGAGCCAAAAGAGATGGAGTTGAAATATGGCATTAAGGAAAGAGAGGAAGACATTTTGGCTGACACAATGGCAATGCCATTTCAGCCTGTAAAGCAGTTTGGCAATGTGAAGGAAGGCGAATGGCACAACATGCTTATTTTTGGCGACAACTTGCAGGCATTAAAGTATCTGAAAAAACTTCAGGACGAAGGAAAACTAGAAAAGATAAAACTTGTTTTCATTGACCCTCCATTTGGCACAGGAGACATTTACGATGCAAAAGGCGAACCTGCTTATTCTGCAAAACTACAAGGAGCAGAATTCATTGAGTTTTTAAGAAAAAGATTAATTTTCTTAAGAGAATTGCTTGCAGATGACGGAAGCATTTATGTTAGGATGGATTATCATTTCGGACATTATGTTAAAGTCATAATGGATGAGATTTTTGGGAAGGAGAATTTTAGGAATGAGATAGTTGTTAGAAGATCTACACAAATGGGAACTACAGCAGATAGATTTCCAACAGCTTTGGATTCTATTTTTTGGTACTCTGTAGACTCGAATAATTTTATTTTTAATCAAATAAAACGAAAAAGAATTTGTAGGTATTGCGGACAGGAAAGAAAATCTCAATGGATTTTAATGCATTCGCCGGGAATAAGACACCCTCCTGAAAGAATATTTTTTGGCAGAAAGTTATTACCACCGAAAGGAAGGCACTGGACTTTTATACAAGAAAAAATTGATGCTTTAATTAAGAAAGGCGAACTGAGAATAAACAAAAAGATAAAATATATTGATCTAGAAGGAAAAGAAATAATTGGAATGCCAGAATACCTCCAATCACCAGAAGAGACAGTTGATTCAAATTGGTCAGATATTTCAGGATACAGCAAAACGTGGAACTACCCTACTGAAAATTCCGAGGAACTCTTAGAGAGAGTAATCTCAGCATCCTCAAATCCTGGCGACCTTGTTCTCGATTGCTTTGCAGGCAGCGGCACAACTGGAGCGGTAGCTGAAAAGCTTGGCAGAAGATGGATTATGGTTGATTGTTCCAAGCTGGCAATTTATACAATGATAAAGAGATTGCATAATTTGAGAAAAGAAATTGGCAACAAAGGCGAGCCTCTAAAGCCAAAGCCGTTTGTTCTTTATAATGCTGGCTTGTATGAAGATCATGACTTTATTTTAAAGATGGGTGAAGAGAATTTCAAGAGGTTTGCTCTTGATTTGTTCCAAGCAGAGCCGAAAGATTTTGATATTAATGGCTTGAAAATGGATGGAGTTTTGTTTAATTGTCCTGTGAAGGTTTTCTCTCAAAAAGGCTATTTGACAGAGGAGTATATTGACCAATTACATGAAACAGTTGGAGAATACATCAAGGCAAGAATGTTTATTATTGCACCAGCAAGCAGAGTTTATTTCTTGCAGGATTACATAGAAAAGGATGGAATAAGATATTATGTTCTAAGAATTCCTTACTCTGTTATTGATGAATTGCATAAAAGAGCTTTCACAAGACCTTTACAGCCGACTTCTGCTAAAGATATTAATCAAAATATAGAACAAGTGGGATTTGATTTTATACATCCGCCGAATGTCAAGGCAGAATATTTCAGAAGAAAGCCAAAAGATAAACTGATTGAAGAAGAGCTTGTTATTGAAATAAAAGAGTTTGAAGCTGTGCAGAGAGCAAAAGAACCTATTGAATTCAAAGATTCTAAAGAAGCTTTGAGTATGGTTCTAATTGACAAAGATTACAATGGCAAATACTTCAATATGACTGACTACTTTTTTGCAGATGATATCAAAAAAGAAGGCTACAAAGTAAGAATCCCTGCAAAAGAAGTTGGTGAGAAGGTTTGCATCATTTACTTGGATATTTTTGGGAATGAGAGGGTTGAGGTTAAGGAGATAAAGGAGTTTAAGAGAGGATGAAATGTTTCAAAATTTCCCATTCAATATCAAAACACTTAGTTTTTTGATAGCAATAATCGCTGGTATTTTACTCTATTTTGGTAAGGTTATTAGTGATACTAAAGTTGAAAAATACAATAAATTAGATTTTTATATTGAAGGTTTATTCTTTTCATCAATTTATTTGTTCTTGCCATTTGTAATTGGATACTACCTTTTTTCTATTAACTGGTTTAAATTCCAAATGTGGGTTTACGTCTTTATTCAAATTTTAATTCTCGGCTGCTTATCCTGGAATTTTAGAGCACATAATCTCTTAAGAAAGTTTGGTTTAATCAAGGAATTTAAGAATAGATTTAATAGGAAGATAGAAGAACTTCGGGCTCAAAAAACAGCCATCACCAAATTCATTTCAAAAGAAAGAGAAAGTTGGTTTAAAAAGAAATTTGGCTTTGATTTTATACAACTGAACATTCTTACATTTTATGATATTCCGATTAAAATTTTTGGTAACAAGAATGTTTTATTTTTATTTTCACTAGCTACATTTTTATCAATATTCTACACAATTTCAAATAATTTTATATTAGCAGCATTCTCATTTGTAATTGGTTTTTTTATACTAACAATGATTGCAGTTGCTTATGGATTCGGAGATGCTCATTACCCACCATCTAAAATAACTTTGTTGGATGGTAAAGTAATAGAGGGTGATATTATCAAATTCTCTGACGACTTTGTTTTCGTGTTAAATGAAAATGAAAAAATCTTCGTGAACAAAGACCAAATAAAAACAATAAAGCTGAGCTTATGGAAGGTGAAAAGAAAATGACACCCATCAGAGTCAATGAGCTAGTCTTGCAGGTTACAAAGAACATTGATCCAGAGAAGTTGGACTTGGATAAGTATGAAGATTTTCTTGAGGAGCTTTGCGGGCATAGGGAATTCCAGAAAGAGGCAATAAGAACCGCTGTTAGGTTTCTCTTGAGTGGTGAATATAAAAATACAGAGGATTTGGCGAGAGAAAATTTTGAGAAAAATCCAGCGCTAAAGGAATATTATAGAAGCTTTGATAATTTTAGAAACAAGCTGGAATTTCCTGACAAGCTTGCTTGCACGATTGACTTGGCAACAGCAACAGGAAAAAGTTGGGTGATGTACGGAATTGCACAGATTCTCTTATGCGAAGGGGCTGTGGATCAGGTACTGATTTTATGCCCATCAAGAACTGTTAAGAGAGAACTCTTGAAGAAATTTGAAAAATTTGTGATTGATAAAAATCTTAGAGCGGCATTGCAGGACGAATCAATTCCTATAAAGGTAACTCCTAGCATAACAGATGCTTCAAGAACAATAAAGAAATGGGATATTTGCATAGATAATGTTCACAAAACTTACCATCACGTTACTTCTTCTGTTTCTGATAGCTTAAAAGGAAAGGGAGAAAGAACTCTTGTTCTGAATGATGAATCTCATCATATAATGAGTCCAGAAGCAGAATCTTACAAAGCAGACATAGAAGCAATGAAAGAATGGAAGAAATTCTTACTAGATGAAAAATACAATTTCAAGTTCATTGTCGGTTTTACAGGAACACCTTACATAGGGAATGAATATGCACGAGATGTTGTTTATAGATATAGTATTATGCAAGCAATGGAAGGGGATTTAGCAGGTAATTTTGTTATTAAAAAAGTAGAATATCTGAAGGAATCCAATGCTAAAACTTGGTCACAGAAATTAGAAGAGATTTACGCGAACCACCAGAGAAACAAGAAGATATGGGACAAGGCGGATAAGCACATTACAATTTTTGTAACTCAAACTATCAATAAAGCTGAGAAATTAGCAAATGAGATCAAGAATTTTCTTATTGATAAGGAAAAAATAACACTTGATAAAGCAGAGAAGAAAGTTTTGGTTGTAACATCAAGCCCAAAGCACGAAGCAAACAGGGAAATACTGAAGGAGGTTGATGATGCAAAAAATCCTGTTGAGTGGATTGTTTCTGTAAGTATGCTTAGTGAGGGCTGGGATGTAGACAATGTTTTCCAAATTGTTCCACATGAAGAAAGAGCTTTTAATTCAAAGTTGTTAATTGCGCAGGTTTTGGGTAGAGGATTAAGAGTTCCTAAGACTTATCTTTCTGAACAGCCAACCGTCATAGTTTACAACCATTACAAATGGGGAGAAGCAATAAGGGAACTAGTGGAAGAAGTAATGGATTATGAAAAAAGAGTAAGAAGTTACATCGTAGACAAGGAAAAGGATTACAATTTTGAATTGCACAACATGAAATATGAAAAGATAGAGGTTCAAAAGAAATTACATCCTCAAAAAGGAAAATACAAAATACCCAAGATTCCTGAGCTGAGCACGCAATCAGGTATCAAAAAATTAAGAACAACTTATTTCCAAATAAAAGAACAAAAAGAAAAGGAAGTAGTTACGCAAATTCCAGTAAAATTGTACAGCATAGAAAGAACAGTTAACGACATTATCAATAAATTAGAAGAATTCTACGAAGAACGCGGAATGAAGTGTCCTTATAAAATAGATAAACTAAAACTCAAAGCAGAAATAGAACATTCTTTAAAGAGAGCAGATCCTGAAAAGACTGGAATGCTTACTGAAGAGAACAAAAACAGAATAGAAAGAGCCTTTGATGTTTTGAAGAGGGAAGCAACCGGAACGACTGTAATAAAAAGAGTTTCCCAGGCACCTTACATAATAAAAACAAGAGATATCCCCACGGCAAGCGCAAAAGTTTCAGAGTTTCTAAAGAACAAAGCAATGGTTTATGAGGAAACTTCAATAAAACTATCTAAAAAGGAAGATAGAGAACTTATAGAAGAGGCTAGCAACGAAGCTCCTCGCAAGAATGTGATTATTATAGAAAACAAATACTTGTTTAGATGCCCTTTGAATGTTGTAATTCTTTCTCATAACAATGAAAGGGAGTTTGCAAGGTATTTAGCAATGCCAGAATATGCACAAAAAATAGATGCTTGGATTAAGTCTGTTGACAGAGGATTTTATGATGTTCCGTATACATATCGTAAAGGTTCTCATCAAGTTTGGGCAAAATTCAACCCAGACTTTTTTATCAAGATAGGAAAGGACATTTTAGTTGTAGAGATAAAATCTGACGAAGATATCACCGAACAAAATAAAGCCAAATTGAAATATGCCAGAATTCACTTTGAAGAGTTGAATAAAAAGCAGAAGAAAGTCAAATATTATTTTAAGTTCCTTTCTCCACAGGATTTTCCACAGTTTTTTGAAGCCATAAAATCTGGAAATTATGCGAAATATACTAGTAATCTTGAAGCTGAATTAAGGGGTTGACAAGGGATAACTTAACCATACAACATAAGAAAATTGCCCTATCGCACCAATTCGGCTTAAGAATCATCACTCGTTATTGTGACAGAGAGGACATTCGTAACTTTTATAAATCACACAAATCTCCATTTTTCACATGGCGAGACTTCGCAAGTTTGTGGCATACAGGCATCTTGAAACACCTTACACAAGGTTTAGCAAGTATAAGAATAAAAACTATGTTAGGGCAAGGCCTGTCTGCAAGGTTGTACGTTTTTATGCAGGAGAGGTAGAAAAGCCTTTTGAGTACGAGTTGCAACTTGTTTCAAAGGACGACCTTCAAATAAGAGATAATGCCATTGAGTCAGCAAGGCAATGTTCAACAAGGGTCCTTGAAAAGGCTCTTGGGAAAACAGGCTATTTTCTCCAATGTAGGATATATCCTCATCATGTTCTTAGGGAAAACCCTCTTGCAACAGGGGCGGGTGCAGATAGAATGTCGACTGGAATGGCAAGGCCTTTTGGAAAATCAATTGGGATTGCTGCACAAATAAAAAAGGGTAAAATTCTCTTCATTGCACGCGTGAATAAGCAACATCTTGGACTAGCAAGAACAGCTCTTAAGCGTGCTGCTGGAAAGCTTCCCTGTTCCACTTCGATTCTTACCCTTAAATTGAAGTGATGTGCTCTTTTGGAAAGCCTGACAAACTTAGGCGGTTTTTATGAACAACGGACTTGAGGAAGAGTTAGAAAAGTTCAAAAATATAACCAAAACCATTTTTGCACATTATGCGAGATGGAACGGATATTCCTATACAGACTATCTGAAGTTTCAGGAAGGGTTTACGGAAATTGTGAAGGCGCATGTAAGAAAAGAAAGACGCCTTGAGAACAAACTGCGCCCCTACCTAAAAAAATATTCGCAAGATTACATAGAAGATTTTAGGCAATGGGCCCTCTCTAGTGAAGAGTGCTTATTTAACGATGTAGCGAAGTCTGACAAAATTTTTGTTGGAGACTTTCACACGGTAAAACAACCAAAAGAAATGCTACTCCAGATTGCGCAGGCGATTTTGAACAAAGGCAGGCCAGTAACAATCTGTCTTGAAATGGTACTTTCAAGACAACAACAGCTTCTTGAAAGTTATTTGGCAGGCCGAGTGTCAGAGCGCGAATTTTTGAACAAGATTAATTATTATAAGGATTGGGGATTCTGTTGGCCTTATTATAGGCAAATTTTCGAGTTCGCATCAAAACACAAAGAGATGGTAAAATTGGTTGGAATAGACTCTAACAGAAATGCTTTCAATTGTTATCTTAGGGATGACCATGCTGCCAAAATCATTTACTCAGAAATCAAAAACAGCCCAGAAAGGGCTGTGATTGTATTCGCGGGAGATCTCCACATAGCCAGCAAACACTTGCCATACAAAACAAAAAAGCTGATTGGGCAGGATGCAAAAAGCTTGATTATATACCAAAACAAAAGTTCAATCTATTGGAGTCTTGGTAGGGAAGGAAAGTTGAAGGAGGAAGGGCTAATAAAAGGCGTTGTCAAGATTGGGGATAAAGGTTATTGCGTTTTAAACATTCACCCAGCGATAAAATGGTTTTCATATCTTGTTTGGGAAAAACAAAGGAAAATAAAATCAAAGACAGCAATTGAGAACATATACAAGAAATGCGCACAAATTGTCGAAGAGCTGTGCAAATGCAAAAAAGACAAAAGTCTTAAATAAGACATCTACTTATGGCCTTTTGCCGCGCAGGGCATCCTGGGGAGGTGATGCATAGTTGCAATGACTGTGTATTCCTCTTGGAGATCGATGATTTCCAACCAGGCCTAGAGCAGCGGCACGTTATAATAAGTCAATCAAGTGTGGTAGTAAATTTTTCGCCTTCGAGGTGAAAAAGCCTTTTTACAAATTTTTTTTCTAAAACGGAATTGAGAACTCTACCGATGAAAAGCATGTGATCTCCTAGTTGAATCTCCTGTGCAAGTTGACATTCTAACCATCCTGCTGCTTCCTTCACAAGTGGTGCATCGATTTTCTCAGCCTGACCTTTTGTCAAACCAGCATCGCGCCACTTGTCAGTATGATGAAGATGAATGCTTCTTGCGCATTTTATTGTAGCAGCCGCTAACTCAAAAGGAATAAAATTGACAACAAAACATCCTGCCTGGCGAAGTATCTCAATCTCTGCTTTGGCGCTTACTGCGATAAGATACATGGGAGGGTTCTGCGAGGCAGGGCAATGCCAAGTTACTGGAAAGAGTTCGTCATGCTCGAGTTCCTTTCCATGAATCACAGGTCTTCCTCTACAACTGACAAGAATTATCTGCAAAGGATTATATATCAGCATTCCATTTAATACCTCTTTTTAGTTGCTTTTTGCAAACAAAAATAAAATCTTTTTCTTGGTTTAACTCTTTTTCAATGAGAAACATCTTTCTTATTAGTTCTGTAAGGCGCGAGGCGTTCTTTGCTTTTTTCAATACTGTTATTGCTACCTTGCCTGTCGGCTTGCAAATTCTTCCCATTTCTTTTAGGGCGGTTGATGGCTCGTCAAAGTTGTGCAGTGCTGTAACACAGATTACAAAATCAAAAGAATTATCAGGAAAAGGAATTTGTTCAGCACGCGCTATTTTTACCTCAAAAGGGGCTTGTGCGGCAAGCTCTTTACAAGGCTCTATACCGATAAGCCTACACCGATTGGGGGCAAACACCCTTGCCGAAAGTCCGATACCACAACCTACATCAAGAATAACATTCCCTTCTCGAGGCTTAAGCTCATCGGCTATTATTGAAAGTTTTTTTAGCTGTTCTTCACCATAGAGCTCTTCATAACCCGAAGCAATAGCGGCATAAAACTTGACCATGCCTGATTTTTGCGAGACCATTTTGATGCAGTTCAGAAACGCTTTTATCTTTGCAAGCCCTTTTAACAACGCAAATTTTTAAATCCATCGATAACAAAAGAGAATGCAAAATGTTTATCATGCCTGCAAAACAAACAAAAAAGAAAAATGATATACGAACCTCGTGAGGATAGCTTTTTATTACAGGAATGGGTTAGAAAGTTTGCGAGAGGAGTTGTGCTTGATGTTGGCACAGGCTCTGGAATTCAGGCAGTGACAGCAGCTAAAAAGAGAACAGTAAAAAAGGTTGTTGCAATTGATATTTCAAAGGAAGCAGTTGCACAGTGCAAGAAAGCCATCAGAAACAAAAAAATTACATTTCTACAGAGCGACCTCTTTTCAAATGTTAAAGGGTCATTTGATACAATAATCTTCAACCCTCCTTATCTTCCAACAGAGCCTGGAATACCCAAGGATGTTAGTGTTGAAGGCGGTAGAAAAGGCTACGAAACCCTAGTGCGTTTTCTCGAAGGAGCAAGCAGGTATCTTAAGCAGGACGGAATAATACTTATCGTTTTTTCTTCACTTACAAAAAAAGCAAAGGTCGATGAAGCGTTAAAAAACTACATGTTTGAACACAAAACACTTGCAACGCGAAAGTTAGCCTTTGAAGAGCTTTATGTTTATCTCATCACTAAAAGCCAACTGATGAGGACTCTTGAGAAAAAAGGTATTTCAGACATAAGATATTTTGCAAAAGGAAAAAGAGGAGTTATCTACACAGGCATAATGCATGGAAAAAAGGTTGCGATAAAGGTAAAAAGAATGGAGAGTCTTGCACTTGGGCGGATAAGAAATGAAGCAAAAACGCTAAAGATAGTAAACAGACTCGGAATTGGTCCAAAGCTGCTTTTAGCAGGTCCCGGTTTTGTTGTTTATGAGTTTGTTGAAGGAGAATATTTGAAAGACTGGATTGTTGATGCACGACAAGACCAGGTAAAAAAAGTTTTCAATAGCCTTTTTCAGCAAGCGTATAGGCTTGATAAGATATGTCTAAACAAAGAGGAAATGCACAGACCATTCAAGCATGCAATTGTAGGTAAAAATGAAAAGGTCACATTGATTGATTTTGAACGCGCAAGAAAGGTCAAAGCAAACAAGGTAAAAAATGTAACACAGTTGTGCCAATTTGTTTTTTCATTACAAAAGCTGCTCGAGAAAAAAGGGCTGAAGATTGATAAGAAAAATCTTTTGTCATTAGCAAAGTCGTACAAGGCAGAACCTTCAGAAGAAAGACTTAAAGCAATTATTAGGCAGATTGGGTAGTTAACTATCTAAATGCTGAGAGAATTGAATGGGCTCAAACAAAAACTTTGTAGCCACCAAGCACTTCTAAACCATACTTTTCCTTGATTTCTTTTAACTTTTCGTCACTGCAACTATCAAGCTTTATAGCTATTCTTTCTCCTATTTTCATCAGCATCACTTCCTTTAACTTTGAACCATCTTCTTTTAGCAACCATTGTTCAAATTCTATGAGATTTTCCAACTTCGACTCTAGCATGAGCTTATTCAGCCCCTTATCCGTTTCTTCAACTAGCTTCTTTGCATTTTGATAGATTCTTGTGAACGCCTTCCCTATCCTTGCAGGATCGCATTGGTCAAGTGGAATCCTGTTATCCTTACCTGGACCATTTAGATGCGTGTACATGATTCGCAAGAGCGCACGCTTTGACTGGATGTCAGCAGAAAAGTTATCAACACGCACTCCAACTTCAGAGCACTTCTCAATAAAGCATTTCGCTCTTTCGTATTCACTCCAGCTTTTGTTGGCATAAAAGTAGAGGTTATCAAACATAACGGTTTGATGGTTCATTTTAAATCCTATTTACCTTTTTTCTTCTGTTGCTTTTTAAGCTCTTTTTCAAGCTTCAGTTTTTCAAGAAGTTCCTTGTACCTATTTCTGATTGTAACCTCAGTAACACCTGCAACATCAGCAACTTCCCGTTGGGTACGCTTTTCTCCGTGCATTAGAGCAGAAACATAGAGCGCGGCTGCTGCAATACCAGTCGGTCCTCTCCCCGAGGTTAACTCTTCTGCCTGTGCCCGTTCGAGTATTTCGACAGCTTTTGTCTGAACTTCCGGACTCAGCTTGAGCGAGCTTGCAAACCTTGCAATATAATCAGCTGGATTACTCGGGAGTATGCTTATTCCCAGTTCACGAGTGATAAAACGATATGTTCTACCAATTTCTTTTTTATCTATTGCAGAAGCTTCAGAGAGTTCGTCAAGAGTCCTTGGAACCTCATGGCGTCTACAGGCTGCATACAACGCACCGGCTATAACCGATTCCATTGACCTTCCCCTAACAAGCCCACGTTGAACTGCTTGCGTGTAAATCATTGCAGCTTCTTCATCAACCGACTTTGGAAGTTTTAGAAAGCTTGAAACCCTTTTCAGCTCAGCAAGTGCGAGCTTGAGGTTTCTTTCAAGTGCAGTTGAAATTCTGTATTGCCATTTCCTCAAGCGAAAAAACTTGTTCCTATCCTTTGAGCCAAGCGCGAGAAGGTCTGACTTTTGACCAACTTCAGTGCCTATTCCCTGATCAAACTGTGTATAGGTAAGAGGCGCACCTGCTCTTGCTTTACTTTCACTGCCAGCTTCTGACTCAAAGTCGCGCCATTCTTGACCAAACTCAACCATCTTATCTTCAACAACAAGCCCGCAATCACGACAGATAATCTCGCCTTTATCGCGGTTAACAAAAAGATTTATGCTTTTGCATTCAGGACATTTTTTAATGTAATACATTCTATTTCACCCCTTATTTCAAAAATTTTGTCTTTTGCGATAGGGCAACATACAAATTATAAAATATATAACCCATCACAGTTAATTTTATAAATGATTTCGAAAAACAGTATATAAATCTTTCGGTTTTTGAGATATAAAGTAAAAGTCACTCAAGGTACAGGCTTACGAAACAATACCAAAAATTAACAACCAAATTCGTTATCTATCTGACAAGCTGTAGAATTTACTTTTATTTTTGGAGTTCCCGGCTCTTTGCCCGTTGCAATATAATTTTCAACACTTGTTGTATTCCATTCATGTTCATGATTCCATAAGTTCCAGAAATACCGCCATTCATTCCAGCCTATTCCAAGATGTTTTACATAAATACCATTTTCAGCAAGCATCTTACCAATCTTTCTACCACTCATGCATGAAATGCTGTAACAGTAAACAACAATATCTTTATTTGGATTTTTTGCCCTCAGTTCTTTGAATGAGCTAACAATTCTCTTAACATCAACATAAGCGGGTGTGTTAGGGTCTTTGTAAGCAGGGATACTGACTGCTCCAACAATATGTCCCTTTTCATATTCTTCTTGGCTTCTTAAATCAACTAGAATAAAATTATCATCCCCTTTGTCCATGGCCTTTCTTATAGAATGTGGACTTACATGAACAGCGTTTTCAGTCAGATAAAAATCTTTTATTAGGTCTTCTTGGGTTGGGGTTTGTAGATTTAACACTAGAAATGTGGATAGAATTCCTGCTAATGAACCAAAAACAATTGCTAAAATTATTATTTTAAGCGATGATTTCATATTTCATCTCTCCAATTTGAAATTAATGTACCTGGCTATTTTTAAATATTTTCTTTTTATGAAGGTAGAATCTTTAATAAAATTCAACGTATCTGCTACTTAGCTTAATCGCAACCAGCCACCTGTTTCTCCCCCCGCTGTTTCGCAAGGAATCGCCAAACTTGTTAGAATAAAGAATCCTCATAGAGGAGAACCAGATTTAAAATGAACAGAAAAGCCTAAGAAAATTTATATTTATCAAGCACTTTGAAAACCACAATGAAAACAGGAATTGCATATCTTCCTTTGCATGGTGGGAGCTGCCCGGTATGGCTTTTTTCAAAAATGAAAGCCCTTTGCGGGGCCATTTCTGAAATAATCATAGAGGAATATGGCTTATCAGAGTTCTTGAAAAGGCTCTCAAATCCTTTTTTCTTTCAGTCGCTGGGTTGCGCACTAGGTTTTGACTGGCACTCCTCAGGCATTACAACAACAGTATGCGGCGCGCTGAAAGAAGCGCTTAATGAGAAAGAGCTGGGAATCAAAGTTGCAGGAGGAAAAGGAAAGACTTCAAGAAAAACGCCTACAGAGGTTAAATATTTCTCAGATAAGTTTAATCTTTCAAGCTCAAAATGCGAGGACCTGATTAGGGCATCGAGGCTCTCTGCAAAAGTGGACAACGCTCTTGTTCAGGACAACTACCAACTTTATCATCACACATTTATTTTGACAGAGAAAGGAGAATGGGCAGTAATTCAGCAAGGGATGAATCCAGTTTGTGGCTTTGCTAGAAGGTATCATTGGTTGTCAAATTCAGTTACTGATTTTGTGGAAGAACCACATTCTGCTATATGTTGCCAAAGAAAAGAAACAAATGTTTTGGATATAACCTCAAGAAATAGCAGGGAAGTCAGAAAGCTCTCATTAGATTTGGTAAAAGATGGTGAAGCAATTAAGTTTGTAGACAGGCCGCTAAACATTCAAAATCTCAAAAGCCGCTTGCCAGGCCTGCTAAAGATGCCAGCAAATCACTGGATAAAAAATGAACTTAAAATGAACGAAGAAACATTAAAAAGAGCTTCAGACATCCAACCATCAACATACGAAGAGCTCATCCTGGTTAAAGGTTTTGGCCCGCGACACGTAAGAGCGCTTGCACTGATATCCGAGCTTATATATGGTGCAAGCGCAAGTTGGAAAGACCCTGTAAATTTTAGTTTTGCACTCGGAGGAAAGGACGGCACGCCATATCCAGTGGATAAAAGGATTTACGAAGACACAATCACAATTTTAGGAGAGGCTTTGCACAAAGCAAAGCTTGGACAAAATGAAAAGCTTCAAGCATTTGCACGATTGGGAAGGGCCTTTAAGGTGGAGCTACCTTAAGCTATAAAAAAGAAAAAAAGTTTTATTTAATCAGCCTTGAAGCTTTTTCTCGCAAAAGCCTTATCCTGCTGGCAATGTCGTTTGTTGAGGTGTTTTGAACCTCAGGCGTCCATTCGCCAACTCCATTCTCAACCAGCTTTGCAGAATGTTCCATCCCTTGCCTCTCAAACTCGTATAGCTCTTTAACAATGCGCACAATTTCATCTGCTTGTTGGAACCTCTTTTTGAAATCCTCAAAACTTCCAAACTTGTTGTATTCTTGAACGAAAAGCCCGAGTTGTTCAGAATAAACCTTAGCTGCTAGCAAAAGCTCAGTATATTTGGCTAGCAACCCTTCAACAGCTCCGGCTCTAGCTTTATAGAATGCAAGTTTTGAAATTGCGAACTCGGCATCATTTATGCGTTCCTTTGAAAAAGTATCCAGCCGTCGAAGATTGCTTCTCAGTTCAAATACCTCATCAGCCAGTCCTGGAATGTTCTCGTTTATTGGATTTTTCTCAAGCAACTTTTTTCTTTCAGAACATTTGTATTCTAACATTGTTTGCAACTCTTCTCCTTTTTTTTGGGAAAGCTCTGCGCTATGGATGTTTATATAAACGGCTCTTTCCAAAGCATCAATTGACTTGTTATAAAGCTGAAGGGTTTCTGTTGCGTTTCGGCAAAGCTCCTCAAGGTTTTTTGAAAAGGTAGAATAAAGTTCCCTTTTTTCAGCAGCTCTTTTTGTCTCAACACGCCTGCTTACATTTTCTTTTATTTCAGCGGCTTTTTTCGGACTTACTGCTTTCAAAATAAAGAGTTGAATTTTTTCAAGCAAAGTGTAATCTTTTTCCAACGGCGTATTTCCCCTACAGATTATTTCATAGAATTGCTTAAAGCGTTCAGATGAAGTATTGATTTTATCGTCAGGCACAAGCCTTGAGATTTCTGGAATTTTGGTTACATAAGTATTTAGTAACTGGTTAACACACTCACAAATCTCCTTAACATCTCCATTCTGAGTGTATGTCGGCATGACACGCACCTCCTTTTATTTAAATTGAGCTTCTCATGAACCTTACTTGTTTTGGGTTAGCAGGTTCACAATCTCTTGCTCGGTGAACTCGCGCTTCTTTAACACAAACTCCTTTTCACGAACCAGATCGTCAAGTGATTTTTTCACATCCTCTCTAAACTCTAGCGCCTTTGCATAAATTTTGTTCATGTCATCATAGCTTTTGTTTGCTATGCGCTCAATTTCAATATTTTTAATCTGCTCGCAGTGCGCATAACCTTTTCTAAAACCGATGAGTTGTCCTTTGTCAATTCCTTTGCCGTAATATAAGCACCCACCAACACCAAAACCTATCCCTCCATAAAAAGCAAGTCTTGCCAAAAACCCAACAAATTGAGCTATTGCCACTTGTCACACCTCCTTTGAGATTGTCATTAAATTTTTTAATTTGTTGATTATTGCTTATGAAGCAGTTTTAATATTACTTACTGAGAGAAATTCGGAAAATGTTCGAATTAAACAAAATTTTTACCTAATGGATATAACTTTTTTGTTAGAAATGCAAACAAGAAAAAAACTTCCACAACACTTATCGTTTTCCCAAGTCTGTTTTTGGGTTTTCCATAGGGTCAAGAGAATAGTGCTTAGATTTTTCAACAGATACGCTTGGGTCAAGTTGTGTAAGTGCTTTCTCCAGCTCTGAAAAGCTATTTTCAGATATATCCTTTGTTGATTTTCCAACAATCCAGTCTTTTAATTTTTCAGAATCAAAATAAGAGACTGTAAGACCACGCTTCTCAAGCTCTGCAGTAATGCTTTCTCTCAGGCCTCTAATGTTTGCGTTGTAATGTATCTTCAAATATTGTTCGCGCTGTTCTTCAAAAATGTCTTGTTCTGCCATTTAATCCACCAAGAGCTTAATCATCTTTTTAAAAATTTTGTATCCAATCACTTCACTGTGCTCTTCGGAGAGCGTTTGTGCAATCCCTACGGCAATGTCTGCCCTCACAAGGCCAGCACCATATTTTTCTTTTCTAAAGAATTCACCGGCACCAAGCGGAAGGCAACTATCTTTCAATAATTGCTCATAATACTCTGGTCTTAAGCCCGGCTTCAAGCTTATAAGTAGCGCTCCAACACCTGCAGCGAGAGGAGCTGACATTGATGTTCCAGAATACTTTGCATAACGATTTGCAGGAATTGAAGATAAAATATCAACACCTGGAGCAGACAAATCGACACTTTCATCAATGTTACTGAATTCAGCATGTTTGTTTTCACTATCAACAGCCGCAACAGAAATCACTCCTTGATAAGCTGCAGGATAGCTTTTGCCCCAGCCAAAATTTCCTGATGCGGCAAAAACAAGGATGCCTCTTAAAACTGCTTCCTTAATGATTTCTTCTTCAAGTTCTGAATACAAGGTAGAACCTATCGACATAGACATCACATTAACCTTTTTATTAATTCCCCATTCAATGGCACGAACAATATCCACCTCGCTACCATAGCCATAACTGTTAAGGACTTTTGCTGAATAAAGGTCACAAAGAGTTGCGACGCCTGTATTTAAACCAGCCAATAGACCCGTGACATGCGTTCCGTGACCATTATCATCAAAAGGGTCATTGCTGTTATGTACAAAGTTATACCCCTTTTCAGGCTTGGCGAAGAGCTTGCACAACTCCTTATGGTTATAGTCAACCCCAGTATCAAGCACAAGCACTTTCGTTCCTTCCCCTTTTGTTACCTTCTGAGCTTCCTTTGCACCAATCTGCTCAAGATGACCAAAGCTGTTTGGTGATGAAAGCTCTTGTTTTGAAAAGCGCTCTGATAAAAGCAGTTCTGGAAGGAAAAAATTGTAAGCAAGCCTTGCATCAAAGCCCTTAGAGCAAAGCCTGTCGCGAATTTCTACAGCCTCTACCGCAGGCACCTGCATTGCTGCATAACCAATGCTTGAAAAGCAATAAAGCTGAAAACCAAATTCTTTTGCTAAAGAAGATACAAGCTCGTCGAGGCATTGGCCTCTTCCAACTTTTATTATAACTTCATGGAACTTTCTTCTCTTGTTTATTGCAGAATCAAGGATCTGCTTTCGTGCTTCTATTCCAAGCTGTTCTACAGGAATCCCAAGCTCTTTTGCTACAAACTTGTAAAGCTCAGAAAGCTCTGAAAAAAAAGATTTAAATTCCTCTCCAAGCCCTCTTTTTAGTTCATCAAAAACAGACATGTCGTGGCTTTTGTTTTCGCTTAAGAAATTGATTTCCTACAAAAAATCGAAAAATATTTATCACATATGAATAAAATCTTTGCCCTTTGTAAAAAAGTTAAAATAGGGCTCGCACCATCAAAAGATTTTCAAAAAAAGCAAAAATTTAGTCAGCGACTATCATCGTTGAAGTGAGCTTCACTCCCTTTATTCCACGAATCGTGTTCAGAACAAAAGGTCCAAGGGCTTCAGCATTTGGAACCTCTGCCTTTACGATAACATCCCATTCTCCAAAAAGCATATGCGCGTCTTTTACTCCACTAGTTGCTTTTAATTGCTCAAACACGGTTTTTTCATGACCTGCATCAACTGCAATAAGCACATAAGCTAACATTTTAACCCCCTTTAGTCTTCTAAGCGGTTAAACTATTTAAATATTTGCCTAAAAAAATTTTTATATGGTTTGATGAAAGGAATGCAAATGCCCCTGTAGCATAGAAGCTATTGCGCAGCCTTGGTATCAACAAATTTGCTGCCAACGCAGGCTGAGGTCGCGGGTGCAACTCCCGCCAGGGGCTTACAAAACAAAAATGTTGCAGCAATTCAGCATCCTAGCAAAATCAACGCTTTAAAAGAACCAAAATGTTTAAATAATGAAAATATTCCGACTTTACCTAAAATCGTCGATAGTGAGGTGGGGATTATGTACAATGAAGTTGCAAAAGAATCTGAACTCTGGTTAAATCATGCAGAACAAATGCATGTCTGGTCATTGACTGGCTCGCTTGAATACGTTGTTGAAAGAGTAAAATCCTTAGAAAAAGAAACAGCGCCATGGTTAGGAAAAGATGCTGATTTCACAAAACTTGAGCTGGCATCGGCTTATGATATCGCACAACTTAGGCTTGCATCAAATGAGTTGTACATAAACAATAGATCTGTTTGGATTTCAGAAAACATAAATTATTTTCCAAAAGAGAAAAAGGTTGTTATTGCAGCTAAAAGAAATAACCCAATTCTAAAGGGTTCAAATCCAGCCCTTGCAACTTATTGTCATAGGCAAGGAAGAGAGCTTGAGCTCGAAGAAAACATTGCCAAATCCCTTTACGATCTTGCAGAGAAAGATATTGCAAAGGCAAAAAGGAGTGGTGCATTACTCCTTTCGGAAATTCCATCATTTATTCCTTCAAACAGACTATCAGAAGAAGCCATCAGCATATTCCTTTTTGGAGACCTAGCAAAAGAATATGGCCTTTTCTTAAAAAAGCATGGCATCAAGAGCGTTCCTATTCATGTTCTAAAAAGAGAAGCATTCTGCACAGTTGATAAACCATTTGCTAAGCCTTTTCTGCTAACAGGATTGAAAGAGGGGTCGGCAATCGTCGGTGATAACGGAAATCTCTGCAGCATAGCCAGCCTCTTTTATGCAGTTCGCCGCATTTATTTCAACGGCCATGGAAATGTTTGATTAAAGGTAGAAAACAAGAAAGCTTTAAATAATGCTTCTCGGTTATTTGACAAGAGGTGATATTATGGCAACAAAAACACTTGGAGCAGTCATGTTGATCGGCGCGATTGTAGCAGGATGGATTGCTTTGCGCGCTCAAAGATGGGATTCTGTTTTGCTTGCGCTTGTACTTTTTGTGATGTCAATTCACCATCTAACCACAAGAAAACATAAATAAAATAATTCAAGCAAAGGGCCGGGCCCATGGTCTAGTGGTTATGACGTCTGCTTGACGACGCGCTTTTGCTCAAAAGATAAAAAGGCAAAGAGCGTGCCAAAATGCAGGAGGTCGCCGGTTCGAATCCGGCTGGGCCCATTAAAAGACTGCGATTCTTTTACGAGATGTTGAGCGCAAAAACCCAGTGGCAATATTTTTAAAGCAATCTTTATATAGTATGTCACAAAAAGAGGAAAAAACAGAATGCCTCCAAGAGATAAGAAGCCAATCGCGGACTATCTTAAATATTTTTTCCTCGCTCTCTTCTTCTTTGTCATTTATATTACTTATCTTTTTGTTAAGCCATTTATTGTCACAACTGTGTCTGGAGCACTGATAGCATTTGCCTTTTATCCTTTGTACAAGTGGCTGCACAGAAAAATAACAAGCAAGTCAATTTCTGCATTAATTGTTTCACTTATCATTCTCCTTTTAATGCTTTTACCTGTAGTGCTTCTGGCAGATGATGTTGCCAAGGAATCAAGATTCATATACCTCCGGGTTAAACAGCGCCTTGCTTCTGAAAACGTACTTGGCCTAAAGTGCGATACTGATGAAGGGCTCCTTTGTTCTCTAAATCGTCTCCTTGGAGAGCCTGAAGTAAAAGCGTACGTGCAAGAAATAATAGGAAAGGGTGCAAGCTATGTTGTCATAAATATGTCGAAGCTTATCCTTTCACTGCCGCAGATATTTTTGCAGCTTTTTGTGCTATTTTTTGTTGTCTTTTATTTCTTGGTTGAAGGAGATGTTTTTATTGAAAAGCTTAAAAAAATTTTGCCATTGGCAAGACATCATAGAGAGCAAATTTTTGAAAAGATAAGTTCAATGACTTCTGCTGTGTTGTATGGAAGCATAGTTGTCGCGCTATTACAAGGTCTACTTGGGGGAATTGGTTTTCTTATCTTTAAAGCAGGCTCACCAATAATCTGGGGACTTGTAATGACAATATTTTCACTAGTTCCATTTGTTGGAACAGCAGCAATTTGGGTCCCTGCTGGAATAAATCTTATAGTCTCTGGCAATCAAGCAAATGGAATTGGCTTGCTAATCTATGGTACACTTATTATTTCGTCACTAGATAACTTGCTAAGACCAAAACTGATAGGGGGCAAGGCAAAAGTTCATCCGGTGCTTGTGCTGCTAGGTGCGCTTGGCGGTATAGCATTCATAGGTCCTGTTGGTTTCTTGATAGGCCCAATTGTTACTGCGCTGCTTAAGGCATTTGTTGACATTTACGAGACAGAACACGTAGCGGGTCATATGTAAGTCTGAAGAAGAAAGCCAGCAAAGATATAAAATGAAACTTATTGTAAAGGATATGGACATAGCAACTGGTGGAACGCAGATAGTAATCCTAAATAAGGCTGATGCAGAAGCACTTGACCTACATCCAATGGACAGACTTCTTGTTAGAAAGGGAAATAAGAAGACCATAAGTGTCCTTGACATTGCTGAAAGTGAAAAGGCTGTTCCAAGAGGGAAAATTGGTCTTTTTGAAGAAGTGCTGGATGCGCTAGGCGCTGTTGAAGGAGACATTGTTCAAATATCTTTTGAAAAAAAGCCAGAATCTGTTGGTTATATAAAAGAGAAACTTGATGGGAAAGAATTGAGCTATGATAAAATATACGAAATAGTAAAGGACATTGTAGATAATAAGCTTACCGACATTGAACTTAGCAGCTATATAACTGCGAATTATACAAGAGGGATGACTACAAAAGAGATTGTCGCACTTACAAAGGCGATGATTGCAACCGGTTCTGTGCTGAAACTAAAAGAAAGACCAATTGTTGACCTACATTCAATAGGCGGCGTACCAGGCAACAGGACAACGCTAATAGTTGTACCGATTCTTGTAGCTGCAGGCTTGAAAGTTCCAAAGACATCAAGCAGGGCAATAACATCTCCTGCAGGAACAGCAGATACGATGGAGGTTTTTTGTAATGTCATGTTGCCAATGAAAAAGCTGGAGCAGATTGTAAAGAAGGTTGGAGGTTTTATTGTGTGGGGAGGCTCTGTTAACCTTGCGCCGGCAGACGATAGGATAATAAAGGTTGAATATCCCCTTGCGCTTGATGCAGAAGGTCAAATGCTTGCATCAATATTGGCAAAAAAGCTTTCAGTGAATGCAACAAACCTTCTTGTTGAAATTCCGGTTGGAAAGGGCGCAAAGGTTGAAAGCTTAGAGAGGGCCTTGCATCTTAAGCATCATTTTGAACTTCTGTCAAAAGAGCTTTGGATTTCAACAAAGGTCATGATAACAGATGGTTCTCAGCCGGTTGGAAGAGGGATAGGACCTGCTCTTGAGGCAAGAGATTGCCTTTGGGTGCTGATGAATGACCCTCGCGGGCCAAAAGACCTAAAACAAAAATCTATCGAAATGGCTGGCGAGCTACTTGAATTTTCAGGTAAGGTAGCAAAAGGAAAGGGAAAAGAATTTGCAGCAACGCTTCTTGAAAATGGAAGTGCTTACAAAAAATTTTCCGAAATAATATCAGCACAGGAAGGAAAGCTCACATTGCCTGACGATATACTTCTGGGCAACAATGTGTATGAGGTTCGGTCAGAAACGAAGGGAATTGTCAAAAGGATCGAAAATGCTGTTGTGACAAAGATAGCAAGGCTGGCTGGCGCGCCAATTGACAAGAGGGCAGGTTTATATCTTCACAAAAAGTCAGGAGAATCGGTTTCAAAAGGTGAGATTTTGTTTACAATTTACGCAGAAAGTGCGGAAAAGCTTAAATATGCTGTTGATGTTGCAAAAAAGATGCCTGCATTTGTTATCGAATAAAAAAGAAAAATAAAAAATTTGTAGGACTTAAAAAGGGGTTAGTGTGGCAAGAATTTTCGGCTACGAAATAACAGATACAGACAAGGCATACCTGCTCATACTAGTTTATTTTGTAGGAGTTATACTTATATGGCGAGGGATATGGGAAATAAATGACCGCATTCCAATTCTTAAAAGCCCTTATGTCTCACTCTTTTTGGGACTTCTTATTCTGACACTTACGGGTTACATATTTAGAGAATTTGACCCACTAGCACAACGGCTCAATAGACTAACAAGGATAGTTCATACAGTTGTTAGCGACATAAAGCGGGGAGCTCTTGCGACAATACATTATTATGATGAGGTGCACAAGAAGCACAAAAAAATTGACCCAAAATCAATAATGCGGGTAGAGCATGGTTATATCGTTACAAAAGACAAATGTGGTGAACACTTTGTCCCAATGCACAGGGTGACCAGGATACACCACAAAGGCAAAATCATTTGGCGCAAATAGTCACAAGACAAAATTCTATTAAAATTAAGCAAGAATTAGATTGAGATAGCAATCTAGCAATCAAATGTTAGCCATAATCGCTGTTCTGCGTACTGGAAGAAGGAAATGGCTGAAAAGCGAAAAACGATGAACTTAGGTTTTTCGCTAAACAAGCATCGCTAACTTTACAACTTAGAGCTAGAGAGACTTATCTGTTCAAACTGTAATGATTCATTATGAAAAACTGTTTAATGATGTTTGAGAATCCGAGAAAATGGCTTTTTGATTGCTTTTACTAGTTTGTTCTTTCGAAACTCTGATTTGAATAGCGTCAAGGATTGGTTTTCCATATTCACCATCAAAGCCAGGTTTAAAAGTAATCCTTTGCTCACGGTTGGCAAGAATTGCATTGACGATTTTCTCGTCAACAAGAGCCGTAAGTTCCTCTGGTCTGGCGCTGATTAAAACTGCAAACTCTGTACCAAAGCGCTCAATGAGTTTGTTGTAAATTTGCCAAACCTTTTTGGAATAAACAGCAGAGCCCATAATTCCTGCAATTAGCTCAGATAAGGGGATTAGCTTCTTATAGTCAGCTGCACCATCTGGCTTGTAGCCTTCAGGTCTGTCTGCAAGCTCTTCGACTCTGTGCGCGACTCCAATTGTGACTGGTTTGGCGCATTTTGGACAAATCTTTTTGAGTGCGGCCGTTTCTTTAGGTGAAAGACAGACTCCACAATTCCTGTGACCATCATAGTGATACTTTCCTTCTTCTGGAAAGAATTCGATAGTTTCTATAACTTTTTTGCAGCGAATCGCCTTAATAAGCTCATCATAACTTATCTCATTAACATCAAAAACAGTCACCTCGCGACCTATTCTCCATGGCCAATAGCTGTGGCTGTCGGAGAAAGAGAGGATAGAAACGTTGTCAAGCTGTGAGATCCTCCAATTCATTGCAGGATCAGAACTCAAGCCCGTCTCGATGGCATGTATATCTTTTGTTCTATCCTCAAAGCATTCCTTTAATGAGTCAAATCCCGACATTGAGCCAAAAAGGCTAAACCACGGGGTCCAGGCATGAGCTGGAATTATCTCAATCCTATCATCAATTTCCTTCATTAGCTCAACAAAGCTTGGACAAGAAATGCCAAACATTGGTCTCCCATCATAATCAAGCCTTCCTTTCTTCGATAATTGGACATTTATTTCTTCAACTACTCTAAAACTTGGAGCAAGAACGATGTTATGAATGCGCCTGCCCTTTCCCTTCTGGTTATAGATAAGTGAAATTTCGGTTTGAAGAACAAAAGGCATACCAGACTTTGTCCTTAGAATGCCATTTTCTTCGACAAGACTTTCTTTGAGCTCTTTAAGCCAGAGGGGGTGAGTAAAATCGCCAGTGCCCAATAGCCCTATTCCTTTAATTCTTGCCCATTTTTCAAGATTAGGAATGGTCAAATCTTTGCTTGTTGCCCTTGCATATCTTCCATGAATGTGTAAGTCAGCTACGAGTCTCATGTTTGCACGGGAAATTAGTTACGAAGCAATTACCCCTTTAAGGATTAGCTCAACAATTACAAAAAGGACATAAAGCATTAATAAAGCTATTCCCAAGTGCAAATCAAGCTTCCTTGCAGAGTGAATGAATGCTGTAAAAACAATCGCGACAGCCATCATAAATACTGCACTTGCAAGAAAAAGAACAAGATTCCCAATGATTGGATAGATGAGTGCTGTTACTCCAAGGACAGCTGTTGAATTCATCACAACAGAACCAAGCAAATCGCCCAGCGCCATTTCAGGATGATGCTTCAGAACGGCAGTTGTTTCAAAAATTAGCTCTGGAAAGGATGTTCCAATAGCTATGAAAAAAAGGCCTACTAGTATTGTAGGAATCCGAAGGTCAAGCGCCAATGCCGAACCATATCGTACAACATATTCTGCACTATAAAAAAGGAGAAACAATCCGAAAATAAAAACAAGGGGAGAAAGAACTACCTCCCATTTTGGAAAGCTGTTTTCAATTCTCCCATGCATCTTTGGTCTTTGCTTTACAAGCGTAGAAAGGTAAAAGAGAAAAACAGCTACTAATATAAAACCATCAAACCGTGAAAGCTCGCCATCAATAAACATGAGAACTACAGGGAGTGCAGAAATCAGCACCATCCAAAACGCCTGTTTTTTTATTTGAGCACCTTCAGCACCCTTTAGTGCAATTTTTCTGCCAATCAAAGAAATTATTCCGCCAACGAACGCAATATCAGCTATGTTTGAACCAATAACATTTCCAAGGGAAAGAGCTGGTTTCGCTGCAAGCGCAGAGGCAATGCCAACAAAAAGCTCTGGCAATGATGTTGAAAAAGCCATCAAAATAAAAGCAGTAACAAACTCGCTAAGCCTAAGAAAGGACGCCATCCTTGAGACTGCACGGACAAGCAGAGAGCCGGCAAACACTAGCACAAGACAAAAAATTATGAATACAAGAAGATTCTGCAACAAGGCCATTTTAAAAACAAACAAATAATAGTTTTTATAGTTTTCTATGAACGGTATCAAAATTCGCAAAAAATATAAACTTATTGCATTTTAATAAAAAAATGGCGAGCGTTCATATAGAAAAAACTGCAACTAACTATGTGCTTACGCTGGTTAATACTTTTGAATGTCTTGAGTCCTTAAAGAAAAAATATGAAATTGCGCAGAAGAACATTAGCGAACTAGAAAGGCTTGTTTTGCAACCATTTAAGGAAGCGTTGGTGAGAGATCTTCTAAAAGATAAGTCAGTGGGTTGGATGGGTAGTGAAAAGAGGGTTAGCTGTATCAAAAAAAAGGTTTACGAGTACAGCGATTGGTATGCAGAGGTTAAAATCGTAAAACAGCAGAAAAAACATGCCTATAAACAATACATTGATGAATTTCTGAGATATACCAGCAATGTTGAGCATGATGTTAGGATTGGAAACAGGCTACCTTATGCAGAGCTTGAGAAAGAAAGCGTTTACATATTGGCTAAGCATTTGAACACGAAGCTTCAGTGGTATTTTGACCGAGAGACAGAAAAAGAAAATAAGGCAAGCATAAAGTTTGGTTCAAAAAAGCCATTGAATATCAGTGAGATAACTTTGTTCCCATGTGAAGATTATTCAAAATTAAACGAAAGGAATTTTGAAATTGCGGTAAAGGCTGATTATTTTGTTGGGCGAGAGAAAGAGGTCGTCAAACAATATGAAGAAAAGGTCAAAGAAAGAATTGCAGAGAGTGCTGCAATAAAACCTGAAGAAGGGAAATTTCCTCAAAAATCAGTAGCAATTGAAAGTGAAGGATACGAGGTTGAAATCGAACCAAGAACGAGCGTAAGTTATGCAGATGTTTTTAATTCGGTAAAAAATGATTTACTTGAGATATCAAAAGGGAATTACGAAGGTAGAGAAGCTTATTCCCCTAGAAAGTTGAAAGGAAAGCATTTTGTGGAAGCTGAAAAAACGATAATACATGTTAATATGCTTTGCAATAATTGGGGAGTAAAGAAAATTGCTTACTATTTCTACTGAAATAATTTTTGCAAAAATGATACAGTCATTACGGTGCAATCAAACAAAACATTTATTAATATTAATCAGATGATGCCAATTATGGAAACAGGGTACAAAGTTTGTGATGCAATGACAGAGCAGCCTGTCACCATAAGTCCCGATGCAACTCTGCAGCAGTGCGCCTTGCTAATGTCAAAGGAACATGTCGGAGCCCTGCTCGTAAAAGAAGGAGAGAAGATTGTTGGCATATTGACAGAACGGGACATTGTCAGAAAGGCTGTTGCCAAAAATGTAAGTCCGTCTTCAAAAAAGGCTCGCGACATAATGGAAACCGCACTAAAAACAATAAGCCCAGAAAAGGATATTCTTGAAGCGTTAAAAATAATGCGTGACTATAACATAAGGCATCTTCCGGTTATTGACAGAGGAAAATTTCTTGGAGTTATAACACTAAAAGACATATTGAAAATACATCCAGAACTATTTGAGATAATGGTTGAGAAAATAGAAATAAGGGAGGCAGAGCGCAAGCTCGCAATCAAAGGAAAAGTGCGTGAAGGGATTTGTCAGAATTGCGGAAAGTATTCTGATGATTTAAGGTATGTTGAAGGGCAGATGATGTGCCCTGACTGCAGGGAAGAATGGTAGCCGAATGAGACTTGTGCTCACACCTTTTCTTAAAACAATTTAAGCAAAAAATGCAACAAAAAGAAAAAAGCATAGGACTGCGCATATTAATAAGAGGGAAAGTTCAAGGGGTATTTTTCAGAGACTTTGTGAAAAGGAGCGCTGACGCTCTAGGGCTAACAGGCTGGGTGCGGAATGTTTCAGATGGTTCTGTGGAAGTTTTTGCAGAAGGAGAGAGAAGCAAACTCCTAGACCTTCTAGAAAAATGCAAAAGAGGACCTCAATTTGCCGTTGTAGAAGCTATTGAAACAGAATGGTTCGAAGCAAAAAAGAAGGACAAAGGATTTAAAATAATTTACTAAAACTTAGGCGGATTGCGGGAAAGGTCTGTGATATCGCTCTCGTTTTCTTTTCCCTTTCTTCTAGATAGAAGATAGGCATAAAAGCAGTTAAGAAAACTATATAAAGAAAAAGCAAAAGAAACGCCTGCTATTGTTGATTTCTTTTCAATATCTTTAAAACTAAGAACCATTACTGGATTACTCCTAAGATAGCTGAGCTCATTTACTTTTTCAATATAGAGCATTTTCACTTTGCCTTCTAAAGCAGCCAAGTCGTACAAAGTCACCTTTTTTAATTCGTCCTCAAGAAATTTAATCCGTGTTGCGGCCTTCACTGCAGGACTCTGATACGTTAGGTCATAGAGCGCGTTGAATCCAATCGCTCCAAACCCGATTCCACAAGTCAAAAAAATTTCGGCAGCAAACTTTTTTGCAATTTCAACCAAACCCATCCATCCCACCCCATTTTATTTGAACTTCAAGCTCTTATTAAAGCTTTCTAAAATATTCATAGATGCGGAAACTGGATGACATAAAAGCTAAATGAAATGAGCCAATAACCTTTAAATATGCACTTTTCAACTTTTTCTTTGCGACGGTGCCAGAGTCTGGAAAATGGGCGGGACTTAAGATCCCGTGGCTTAGTGCCTACGCAGGTTCAAATCCTGCCCGTCGCATGTCTTCCAAAAGCATTAGATTTTGTGTTCAACTCAACCATAGCACAACCTTTTTAAACATAAAGCCTGTCGATGTGTTTATGCCTAAAAGTGAAGCTGCAAAAGAAAGAAAAACAGACGAAGGAATAACCGCAAATAAAGAAAAGGATTTCTCAGAGTGGTATCAACAAGTGCTCATAAAAGGAGAGTTGATTGATTATTCTCCTGTTTCTGGATGCTATGTCATGAGGCCAACTTCTTACGCTATTTGGGAGCGCATCCAAAGTTTGATGGATGAGAAATTTAAAGAGATGGGTGTAAGGAATGTTTACTTTCCAATGTTAATACCAGAATCTTTGCTGAAAAAAGAATCAGAACATGTCGCAGGCTTTTCACCAGAAGTTGCCTGGGTTACGCAAGGAGGCGATAAGCAGCTTCCAGAACGCCTTGCAATTAGGCCAACTTCAGAAACGATAATGTATGCACTTTTTGCAAAATGGATACGCTCGCATAGAGACTTACCACTGAAGATAAATCAGTGGTGCAACATCGTGCGTTGGGAGTTTAGAGACCCTGTGCCTTTTTTGCGAGCAAGGGAGTTTTTGTGGCAAGAGGGCCACACAGTATTTGCAACAAAAGAAGAAGCAGAAAAAGAAACCTTTCAAATTCTTCAGCTCTATCGCACTATTTTGGAAGATTTTTTTTCAATTCCTGTTATTGCTGGTCGAAAATCCGAAAAAGAAAAATTTGCAGGTGCAGAATACACCCTAAGCCTCGAGACCTTCTTGCCTAATGGAAAGGCAATTCAATGCTGCACTTCGCATCACCTAGGCCAGCGCTTTGGAAAGGCATTTGGGATAGAATTTTTTGATGCTGATGGAAACAAAAAGTATCCTTGGCAAAATAGTTGGGGTTTATCGACACGAACAATAGGGATAATGGTAATGATGCATTCAGACAATAAGGGGCTTGTGATACCTCCAAAACTTTCACCCTTGCATGCTGTCATCGTACCAATCTACTATGCTGATTCAAAAAAGAGTGTTCTTTCAGAAGCAAAAATGATTGCGGAAGACTTGAAAAAAGCAGGGTTCAATATTTTAGTGGATGAACGCGAGGAATATACGCCTGGATGGAAATTCAATGAATGGGAATTGCATGGCGTTCCCCTAAGGTTAGAGATTGGACCAAAGGATGTCGAAAAGAAGCAAGTTGTGATTGTGCGCAGGGATAACGGAGAAAGAGAAGCTGTGAAGGTTACAGAGCTTCGGCAAAAAGTTACCCAGCTTCTGGAGACAATACAAAAGGCCCTCTTTGAAAAAGCAAAAAGCACTCTCACTGCTTCGATATTTGAAGCAAAAGACTGGAATGAGTTTGTGGCAGCGATAGAAGGAAAAAAGCTTGTTCGTGCAGCCTGGTGTGAAAAGGTTGAGTGTGAAGAACAAATAAAGACAAAAACAGGTGGCGCAAAATCGGTTTGTATACCTCTTGAACAACCAAACAATATTCCAAACAAGAAGTGCATCCATTGCGAAAACAGAGCTACGGTTGTTGCCTTTTTTGCGAAGAGCTATTAAAGATAAAAGTAATTGTTTTAATCAAACTACAGCAATATTGTGTACCTTAAGGGTTCAGAAGCTGTAAAGACAATACAAGGTGGAGCAGTTGTTGCAGCAAACAAATCCCTAAGAATAACTAATTAGTGGCTGGAAAGATTTATAAAGAAGATAGGATATGCCTTAATTAGGAAAGGTATAAATAATTTTTAAATTGGGGGTTGATTGTTGTGGCAAGAAAAAAGATGGCTACAAAAGTACGGAAAAAACCAGCAAAAAAAACTGTTAAAAAAACTCCTGCTAAAAAAAGGGCGGGTCGAGCAGTAGCTGTTAAAAAAGTTGTTGCAGGCGTGCCAGAAAAGAGGCTTGTTGGAAAGATAACTCATTTCTATGACAGGATATCAGTTGCAGTTGTTGATGTCCTTGACACGCTTGCGATTGGTGATAAGATACAGATCGAAGGACATGGAAGGAGCTTCCAGCAAACTGTTGACTCAATGCAAATAGAGCACAAACCTGTCAAAACAGCAAAGAAAGGACAAAGTATCGGGCTAAAGGTTGTGCAATCAGTAAAAGAAGGCGACCTGGTATTTAAGGTTTAGAGAGACAACCGCGAGCAATAGAAAACTTTAAATAGTAGTAGTGGCGAAAGAAAAGAAGATTTTCTTAAAAATTAATTATAATTATAACGAGTGTTTGAATGATGGAAAGCGACAAAGAGGTCAAAACGCTAAAAGGAACAACCACTGTTGGCATTGTCTGCAGGGATGGAGTTGTTCTTGCTGCTGACAAGCGAGCAACTGCTGGCCTTGTTTTTAGCAAAAAAGAGAAAAAAATTCATCCAATAGCAGACAACATGGTTGTTGCAATGGCAGGTTTGGTATCAGACGCACAACTTCTGATAAAGTTGATAAAGGCTGAACTAAAGCTCAAAGACCTTCAAACAGGAAGATATTCAAATGTAAAAGAGGCTGCAAATCTTCTAGCAGGAATGCTTTATATGAACATAAGAAAGATGACAATGGTGCCTGGAATTGTGGCTTTCTTGCTAGCAGGAAAGGATAATGAAGGATTCCACCTCTATAACCTTGGTATCGATGGTTCGATAACAAAATTTGATGATTATACTTCTGAAGGTTCTGGCTCTGTTTTTGCTCTTGGCGTGCTTGAAGCGAACTACAAGAAGGGGATAGGTATTGATGAAGGGATAAAGCTGGCTGTTCGCACGGTGAATGCTGCGCTGCAAAGAGACCCAAACACTGGTAATGGCATCGACGTGGTGACTGTAACCGACGAAGGGATAAAGACAGTGCTTGAGAAGGAGCTTGTGGAGCGGCTGGAAGCTTAAAGTTCCAAAAATCAGAAAGGCAACTCACAAAAGCATTCTGGACTTAAGAAGATAATAGGTAGAGTTAAGCTTAAGTAAAATGCTAGAAAAATGGCAGAGATAATTAAGGAAATCCTAAAGATGCTCCCTTCGGGAGTCATCTCTGATAGCGCATTTGAGGGAGCGAATATTGTATTTTATACAAAGGACAAGGATTTTTTCCTTAACCCTGGAGAGAGCATCAAAAAGGCTGTCGATGAATTCAAAAAAAGGATAGAGTTAAGACCAGACCCAAGCATCACGCTTGAGCCTGAAAATGCGGAAAAAGAAATAAAAAATATCCTACCTGAAGAGGCAGGAATTGGCCAGATTCTTTTTGACCCTCAAAGAAGTATTGTTGTTATTGAAACAGAAAAACCAGGCCTTGCGATTGGCAAACAAGGAGCGCTGCTGCATGAGATAAAAAAGAGAACATTCTGGGTTCCAGTTATGAGAAGAATGCCTACAATCCGTTCCCAAATATTGGAGAACATACGTGGTGTTCTTTATCAATACTCAGATTACAGAAGAAAGTTTCTTGACAGGGTTGGCCACAGGATTTATGACGGTTGGCGACGGGAAAAGAAAGAGGAATGGATAAGGGTTAGCTTCCTCGGCGGAGCAAGACATGTTGGAAGGAGTTGCATGTTTTTGCAAACACAGGAATCTAGAATTCTTCTCGATTGCGGGATAAATGTTGCTTCAGAAACCGAGGCATTTCCATCCCTTGATGCACCTGAGTTCAACATAAAAGACCTTGATGCGGTCGTTGTCACACACAGTCATCTTGACCACATCGGCTTTGTACCTTACCTTTTCAAATACGGCTATGAGGGCCCTGTTTATTGTACCGAACCTGTTAGAGACATCGGCTCTTTGCTTCTAATTGACTACATCAAAATAATGAAGTCAGAAAACAAACCTTTAGTTTATGATGTGGAGGATGTGAAAGAAATGGTCAAGCACACCATCACCCTAAACTATGGAGAGGTGAGCGACATAACTCCTGATGTCAGGCTGACACTGTACAATGCAGGCCATATTCTTGGAAGCGCAATGGCACATCTTCATATTGGAAATGGCTTGCATAACATTCTTTACACAGGCGATATGAAGTTTGGAAGGATGCAACTCCTTGAGCCAGCAGAGTATAGGTTCCCAAGGCTTGAAACGGTTATTATTGAAAGCACTTACGGAGGTAAAGCAAATGTTCTTCCACCATTTCAGGAGCAAAACGAATATCTAAAAAGAATTATAAAAGAAACCGTTAAGCGTGGGGGCAAGGTGCTGATGCCGGTCCTTGGTTCAGGAAGAGCACAGGACATGATAGTCATGCTTGATGGAATGGTAAGAGCAGGCGAGCTTGAGCCTGTACCAGTCTATATCGATGGTCTTGTTTGGGATATCACAGCAATACATACTGCTTATCCTGAATTTATGTCGGTTCAGATAAGAAAGCAAATCATCCACAAGGATCAAAATCCTTTCTTAAATGAGATATTCAAACGCATTGGGAGTCAAAAGGAAAGAATGGAAGTTATCGAAGAAAAAGGGCCGGGAGTTATACTTGCAACTTCTGGCATGCTTGTTGGAGGGCCCTCAGTCGAATACCTAAAGCATCTTGCAGACAATCCAAGAAACAGCCTTGTCTTTTCATGCTATCAGGCTGAAGGCTCCCTTGGTTACAGAATTCAGCATGGTGAAACAGAGCTAGTTTTCCGCGATGGTAAAAAGGAAGAAATTTGCCCATTAAAGATGGAAGTACACAAACTTGAGATAACTGACCACTCAGATAGAAAACAGCTAATGAACTTTATCTACAAAGTGACGCCAACACCAAAGAAGGTCATTGTTGTGCATGGAGAAAACTCGCGGTGCCTTGACTTAGCAAGTTCAATTCACAAACAACTAAAGATTGAAACTGTTGCACCACGCGTTCTTGAAGCAATAAGATTAAAATGAGCTACTAGAAATTAACCTAGTTAAACGCTTTTTGACGCCCCTGCCGGGAATCGAACCCGGGTCGCAGGCTCCGGAGGCCCGCATCCTATCCAACTGAACGACAGGGGCAGAGCTGATTTGTCTTCGAGACTTAAAAAGCCTTCGAGGCAAGGGGAAAAAGCTTTTAAAAAATAAGATTTATTGTGGAGTTGAAGGCTTAAAAAGCATGCAAAAAAGCATTTTGATGACAAACAGATTGCTGATTAAGCCCGTGCGCATTAGTCATAAAGTCTACATTTGGTGACAGAAGATGCCAATTGAGAATGCATGAATGCAAGAAAAGAGGTTGATGAAGAATGAAAGAGGGTCCAACAAAAGAATCGTTAAGAATGACACCTGAAGAAAGGCTTGCAAAACAACTGCCGATTCTCAAAAAACTCTATCCTAAAGCTGAAACAGCCCTTGTACATGACACTCCTTGGGAGCTTCTCGTTGCAACAATTCTCTCTGCTCAGTGCACCGACAAAGTGACCAACAAGGTAACGAAAGAGCTTTTCCAGCGATTCAAAACACCGCAAGATTTTGCAAAACTTACTCCTGAACAACTTCAACCACACATAAAGAGCATTACTTTCTTTAGAAACAAAAGTAAAAATATCATTGCCTGTGCCAGAATGATTGTTGAAAAATTTGGTGGAGAGGTGCCGACTCGCATGGAAGAACTTCTTCAGTTGCCAGGAGTTGCAAGGAAAACAGCGAACATAGTTCTTGCTTCAGGCTTTGGCAAAGCTGAAGGAATTGCCGTTGATACCCATGTAAAGCGAGTTGCATTTAGACTAGGACTGACAAAAAATACATCCCCTGAAAAAATAGAACAAGACCTCATGCGTATTGTGCCAAAAAACGAATGGAGAGCATTCAGTTATCGCATAATAGACCATG
Organism: Candidatus Woesearchaeota archaeon; assembly: GCA_038891615.1. Classification (GTDB taxonomy): domain Archaea; phylum Nanobdellota; class Nanobdellia; order Woesearchaeales; family ARS49; genus JAWADY01. The sequence goes on from JAWADY010000001.1 coordinate 184,071, forward strand.
GCAGAGCAATATGCCAAGCAAAAAAAGCGCGTTGTGATATCTGTCCATTAAATAAAGTCTGTCCTTCTGCATTTAGAGTGAGTGGTTGGAATAGCTACAAAGGATAGATTTACCAGTTTTAGTTTCTTTATCAAATACTGAATGCCTTTCTCGCCTCTTCCAGTTGCTCAAGTGTTCCAATGTCAAACCACATACCCTCAAAAACATAGCCGTAAACAGGCTGCCGTTCACAAAGCCAAGAAAGAAAGTCTCCAGTGTTATCGCTTTTATGACCGTATGAATGATAAATGATTAACCAATCAACTGCGTATTTTGGGAAGATATAGCAAGCAGTACTAACAAGACTCGTTTTTGGCACTTTTGGCTTCTCTTCGAAACTAATTATCCTCTTATCTGAATCCAGTTCAACAACACCGTATTTTCCTGCCGCTTTTGCGCAATCCTTTATGTCATAGATGGCAACAGAAGCACCGCTTTTTGAATAATAGAAACTTATGAAGTCTTCTAGTGAAAAGTCAAAAAGGTTGTCGCCTCCAATAATGAGCAAGTCTTTGTTGAGAAGGGCCTTTTTCTTTACAGCAAAAGTTATGTCGCCAATCGCACCAAGCCTATCATAATGAGATGTTGCACCGTCATCAACAATCTCAATTTTGTCTTTGCTTTTGCAGGCAATCATGCTTTTGCTTGCGTAACAATCCAACCACTTTGTAAAATCGTCTTTGAAACGCAAATTTGTAACAATGAAGATTTTATCAAAATCTTTAATGCTTAAAATTTTTTCAACAATGTGCTCTAGAATTGGTTTTTCACCCACTTCGAGAAGAGGTTTTGGAGTTTTTTGTGTAAGTGGATACAACCTTGTTCCATAGCCTGCTGCAAGTATTATTGAATCCATATCGATGCATTTATGCAGCCATGGTTAATAAAACTTCTGAAACAAACAGATATAAACAATTCGTCGGAACTGAGCGAAAGATTTAAATATTAAAAGAGGAAAGCTTAAGAAAAAACAATGAGGTGATTGAACAATGGTTTTTCCAGAAAAACTGCCAGGTTGGCTAAATTGGATAGTGTTGCTAATAGGCCTTTTGTACCTGCTAAAAGATTTGAATGTGGCAGGGTTTGGATGGTGGAGCCTTAATTGGTGGACAGTTCTATTCTTGGTTTGGGGATTAGCAAAGGCATTCAACCTTAAGTAAAGAGTTTGTTTGCTTTTTCTTTTTGTTTTCATTTTTATTGTTTGTAGCTTTATACAAAAAATTCTATAATAGAAGAAACACAAAAGGCAATAAGCCATACAAAACGTAATATTTATATAGTAATTTTACTACCAATAGGTAAATACATCTACTGATGAATGTAATTAAGATGACTAAATCATGGTTGGTGGCGGCATTTGCGTTTGTTTTTGTAGTCGGACTCATTTTTGGAAAATTTGCTAGTGCAACAAAAATTGATTCTGTTTTGAAGGAACGTTCTGAACTGCAGAATGAGTCAACAAAAGGCTACATTGTTGAAAAGGGCACAAACGAGCGCCCTTCGCCGTTTGATTGGATAAAAGAGGGTCAGATAGAGTTTAACAAGAATGGTGTTTTAATCAAAGTTCCTAACGCTGTCTGGGCAAAAGTTATTGACACAAACTCAATGGACCCTGTGATTGATGCTGAAGTGGATCTCATTGAGATAGTTCCGGCGTCTCCAGAAAACATACATGTTGGGGACATTGTAAGTTATGAATCAAAAAGTGTAGAAGCAACGATTGTCCACAGGGTTGTAGAGACCGGCTATGATGAAAATGGTTGGTATGCAATAATGAAAGGCGACAACAATCCAAATGAAGACCCTGAAAAGGTACGCTGGGAACAAATAAAGAGGATAGTTGTTGCGATAATTTATTGAGGTGGAAAATGAAAGAGAAAACCAATCTTGAAATGCTCTTGAAGGAAATCGCCAAAAAGGCAACAAGTCTTGCTTTGATCGGAGGCTTGCTTCTTGGCTCTTATGGCTGTAGGGGTCTGACAGAAGTCCGCATATTAAAATATACAATTAATAGAGAAGATAATGCAAAACCAGCTTACTGCCCAAGTCAACCAGCCACAAACATTTACAATAGCCCTGCAATGCAGCCAAAGAAATCCCCAAACTGTATTTTTGAGTTAGAGATAAGATATTGATATTAAGGCTCTCACATCAAATAGACAGGAAAAGGATTTGATGCAGTTAAGCTTAAATATTTCTTTTTTAAGATTCTGCAAATGAATAATTCAGAGCTTGAAAAGTGGCACGAGGCTGGCAGGATTGCTGCCAAAGCACTCGAATATGGCACGAGCCTCATAAAAAAAGGCGCTGTTGTTCGGGAGGTTTGTGACCTTATTGACCAAAAAATTGTTGAGCTTGGAGCAAAGCCAGCATGGCCAAGCCAAGTGAGCATAAACCATATTGCAGCCCATTTTACTCCTGATGAGGATGATGGCTCTGTTTTTGGTGAAGACCTTGTAAGCCTTGATGTCGGAGCTTCTGTAGATGGATACATTGGTGACACCGCCTCAACTATAGACCTAAGTGGAAAATGGACTACGCTTGTGAGAACTGCTTTAAAGGCGCTGGAGGAAGCAGTAAAAGAAGTGAAGCATGGTGCAAGATTGAGCGACATAGGGACGAGAATACAAGAGACAATCACTGCGGGCGGGTTTTCACCAATAAAAAATCTCTCAGGACATGGAATTTCAAGATTTGTGATACACGACAGACCGATTGTTCCAAATCACACCACTGGAAGCCCAGAAAGACTAGTTGAAGGGCAGGTCATAGCAATTGAACCTTTCGCAACAACCGGCAGGGGAATGGTCCGCGAAGCTGAATCCTGCAACATTTTTTCCTTAGAAAAGCACAGGCCAGTGAGAAGCCCTTTTGCAAGGGAAATACAAGATTTCATTGAGGATAATTATGGACCATTGCCTTTTACAACGAGATGGATTGCAAAGCGTTTTGGCGCAGGAAAGGCAAAGCTTGGACTGCGCGAGCTTATGGCAGTAGGGGCTCTTCACAAATACCCACCACTTATTGAAGCGAGTAATGGCATGGTTGCTGTTTTTGAGAAAACCCTCCTCGTAACCCAAAATGGATGTGAAATTCTAACATAGCTTGAAAAATTTAATAGCAAATAATTTTAAATAGTTGGAGGAGAAGTTAGACTTGGGGCTATGATAATTAATTCAATAAATCTCAGAAACATCAGGAGTTATGTTAATGAGCGCATAAATTTTCCAGAAGGTAGTATCCTTCTTTCTGGAGATGTTGGAGCAGGCAAAACAACAATTCTTCTAGCAATCGAGTTTGCACTTTTTGGAATTCTTCGTGGAGAGGTTTCCGGTAGCTCTCTTCTCAGGAATGGTACGGAGAGTGGTTATGTTGAGCTTAGCCTTGAGCTTGGTGGAAAGCCAATCGTAATAAAGAGAACGCTAAGGCGTTCAAAAGGCAGCGTTGAGCAAGAATCTGGTGAAATATCAATCGATGGAATGCGACAGGTACTAACGGCTACAGAGCTGAAGTCAAGAATTTTGTCGCTAATGGGATACCCCTTAGAGCTTGCAAGCAAGAGCAAGTCACTAATATACAGATACACAGTCTACACCCCTCAAGATGAAATGAAAAGAATACTTTTTGAGGACAAAGAAAGTAGGCTAGACATATTAAGAAGGGTTTTCTTTATTGACAAATATAGAAGGATAAAAGACAACACCACGATTTTTATAAGGCAACTACGCGAGCAACTACGCGAACTTGAGGGCGAGACTGCGGACTTGGATTATAAAACAAAAAGGTTGAATGAAAAGAAGGATGAGCTTGCTGCAATTGAGATAAAACTGGTTAATGCATCATCTATCCTAAAGACTGCAAAAGAGTTTGTTGAAGTCGTCAGGAAGAAGTGCGCCGAGGCTGAGGCTATCTTGATAAAAGCGAACGAACTGAAAAGGAGCTTTGATGTTTTAAAAGCAGAGCTGGAGGGGGTGAATGAGCAAAAAGAAAGAACTCTTAAGGAGGCTGAGCTGCTAAAAAAACAAATCGGCGAGCTTGATGCGTTACTTGGAGAAGGGAGAAGTGAAGCGCATAAGGAAGTTATTTCAGAACTTATCTCTAAAAAAAACCAAGAGCTTGATAGGTGTGAAAAGGAGATTCTGACCCAGAGGGAACATGTTGCATCGCTGAAAAACCAAAAAAGGCTTTCGGAAGATACAATATTAAAAATCTCAAAGCTAGAAAGTTGTCCTTTGTGTCTGCAAAAAGTTTCGGAAGAGCACAAGAAAAAAATAATGAGCAGAGAGGAAACAGCTCTATCAAAGCTGGAAAAAGAGCTGGAAGAGCATCTTAAAATGATTGAAAATCTTGAGAAACAAAAAAGAGAAATAAAAGCAGAACTTGAGGCATTGAAAAAGAAAGAAGAAGAAGCTTTTGCAATTAAGCTTAAAGCTGAAAGCCTTATTGAAAAACGGCAACAGCTTTCTTCAAGACTTACTATTATTAAATCACTCGAAGAGCGCGCAAGGAATCTAAGCAAAAAAATATCCGAGAATGAAGTCGTGCTTAAAACCCTTCAAACAGCTAGAGAGGATTATGAAAAGGCCCGCAAAGAACTGGACTTTGCCTTGGAAAAAGAAAAATGGGCAGAAGTTGAGTATGGAAAACTTCTGAAAGAAAAGGAAAGCCTTGTTTATGTTGTAAAGGAACTTGAAGCTGAGGTCCAAAAAAAGCTAAATGCTAAAGCAAAAATCGAACAAACAAAGCAATTGATTTCTTGGCTTGGAGAAAACTTTATTTCAATGATTGAAGCAATGGAAAAGGCAGTGATGGCTCGTGTGCATTCGCAGTTTAACGAACTTTTTACAAGGTGGTTCAACCTTCTCGTTGATGATGAACTAATCGCAGCAAGACTTGATGAAGAATTCAGCCCAGTGCTCGAACAGAACGGCTATGAAACACCTGTAGAAAGCCTTAGCGGAGGTGAAAAGACCGCCTGCGCCCTCGCCTACAGGCTTGCCTTAAACAAGGTCATAAACGACCTTATACACGGAATCCAGACAAAAGATGTGATAATTCTAGACGAACCAACAGACGGTTTCAGCAACAATCAGCTTGACCGCATGCGTGATGTTCTAAACCAGTTAGGCTTAAGACAAATAATCCTCGTTAGTCATGAAGAAAAGATAGAAAGCTTTGTAGAGCATGTCATTAAGATATCAAAGAATGAGCATGTGAGTCAGGTTTGTGTATAAATGATTGTCAAGAAATGTCTTTGAAAAAGGACCAATGGCTACAAAAGCTTGAGCTTGCGCAAACTTTATAAATAAGATGAATTAAGTTTGTTTATGCAAAAAAAGAGCGTACTTCTCGGATTTGTTTCAGTAACCCTTCTGACACTTTTAGCGAGCATTGCTTTGGCATCTTTTGAATTTAATGTTGATGTAGCTCCTGAAGGAGCAGTCATAAAAATGAATGACAGTGCAGAGTTCACTCTAAGCGTTAGTCACAATTCGCGAAATGTCGAATCTTTTGAAATATACTCTCCAGAAGTACAGTGGGATATACGAACAGAACCGCCAGGGCTATTAAAAGTTGCTCCAGGTGAAAAGGGAGAAACAAAACTTGTAATAAGGCCAGTATACATATCAAACCCAGGCTACTATTATGTTGTTATTCATGTGAGACCAATCGGCCGCGACATTCTTGTCAGAAAAGCTTTTGTGGTTGGAGTTCTACCAGCCTATCAAATACCTGGAGAGTATTCGCCTTCAATAAAGCTTTCCCCGAGCGTTGAAAAACTAATAGACCCAAGGGCTGAAAGCGTTGTGAAATTAACAGTAGAAAACCTGAACAGACGTGAGCTTGGTCAAATCGCAATCAGGCTTAGAAGCAATACAATAAATAAAGATATCTCATCATCACTTGGGCCTTTCGAGAGGAAATCATTTGATTTTAAAGTCTTTTTAGACCCACTAACTCCCCCACAGAAGGATGTGTTGACCGCCACCGTTTTCCTGCAACTGCCAGAAGGAACATATCAAATTGAGGCGGAACCTATCCCGTTTGAAATTTTGGCTTATGGCGAAATAACCGAGCAAACAGATGTCTCAAAGGGATTCTTAAAAACAACTAAAACAATCACATTTACCAATACAGGCAACTCACGTCAGAAAAAGGAATTTCTAGAGAAAAAGGCATTTTTCAAAAGTTGGTTTACTTCTTTCAATGAAGACTATGACAGAATTAAGGTCGTAGACAGGACTAATTACTACTCATGGAATATTGAGCTTGGTGTTGGCGAAAAGAAAGTTTTGATAATTACAACAAACTATAACCCACCTGCTTATCTCGCACTTGCTGTAATTGCTGGACTGCTCTTGTATTACCTTTTAAGGAGTCCTCTTGTATTAGTAAAATCAGCAACAATCCTAACCGCGCGTGAGGGCGGAGTATCTGAGTTCAAGATTCTGTTGAGGGTAAAAAACAGAAGTTCGAGAGCGCTGAAAAATGTTTCAATACTTGACAGCATTCCAAGAATCGCAGATATTGTTCGCGACTTTGAGCTTGGAACCACAAAGCCTGAAAAAATATTAAGACACGAAAGCCGCGGCACAATGTTGAAGTGGCGTTTCAGCGAACTTGAACCATCTGAAGAAAGGCTCATAACGTATAGGATTTCTTCAAAGCTAAACATAATAGGCGGTGTCACATTGCCGGTTGCTGTTGCAAAGTTTGAGGTAAGAGATGGTGTTGAGCGAGTTACAAGAAGCAATGCGCCAGTTGTTGGGCTGATGTAATTAATAATAAAAAGGAAATTTTTTGTTTACTTGCCTTTTCTCCTTCAAGAAAAAAATCTAAATTTTGTTGAGAAGGAGTTTGTTCATCTCAAATTTAGGCACAAAGGTTTTTGGGCGAATATTTTAAAAATAGTCGGCTTCCCTTTTTTTAAGGTGCTCAGGAATGATTTAATGAGAAATAAAGGTCGTAGTTAAATTTTTAAACAGTTACGACTGCTTAAAAACATCCCCGCGTAGCTCAACGGTGGAGCGTCCGGCTGTAGCTGAAAAGCGCCCGTAGACAAGGTATTTGCCATGGATGACAACGGGTCAGCCGAACCCGGAAGGCTGCTGGTTCGAATCCGGCCGCGGGGACTCCTTGCTATGGCTAGGAAAACAAAAATTTTAGTCGCTTAAGAAAAACGAAATCAGCCTAAAGCTTATTGTTCATTTTTTTAATATTTTCTTTATATAACCGAACTGATCATGGAATATGTGAGCACTTGTGGAAAATGTTGTTATAGAGCCTGCGTCACAGCCAAGTTTTTTTCTTACATAATCTTGCAACACATATATCTGATAAATGTTAGCAGGCCATCCAAAGAAAAAGTCGTTTGACCTTATCACTGCGGTAAGGTTGAGTCTGTTCTCTCTCAACTTTAAATCGATCATCACAAGTCCTGGGATGTCACGTTTCATCACATTGCTGTCCTCTTTTGGGTCCCAAAGTGAGAGAACAGCTCTTCTGGAATTTGGAATCTCTTTTAGTAAAGGAATTATGAAATCGTTTATCTGATTTATTTTGCCTTGAAAATTAAATAACCTGGGTCCATAGCTATATGAATAATCCGGCGCAAGCTTATTGGCAAGCATAACCTTTGCAATCTCATCAAACGGAGGATATTTCCAATTACCAAAAGTGTTTAAAAGCTGCATTGGTCTTGTTATGTCTTGTTCTGGATTTTTTATTTGCACCCCAAAGTTAAGCAATTCTCTGCACATCCTGTTGTTCTCGTCCATGAAATCCATTCCTCTTTTGAGTATCGTGGCAAGGCTTTGTTTCCATGCTTCCAATGCTGTTCTTGTGATTATCATCTTCAGGTCAAAAACTGCTCCAATCTTACATTTAATTCTAAAGCACCTGAAAAAGAATATCTAAAAAATGGTAGTCTATAGGTGTTAAGTATGAAGCCCATCTCCCTTAGTACATCCTTGGGCTGCATTGGCCCTTTCTTATAAAAGCTTATCATATCTCCTCCATCAAAAACCTCGAACAATTTTTCCTTTGTTTCCATTACCTGTTTTAACTCGTCATTGTAAAGGTCGCTCAAACCTCTTACAAAATAGCGCTTGTATGAAGGCTTTGTAAAGATGTCGCGTACAAAATCATCAAATGCGCATGAAAAAGCTACCCTAAATCTCGTAGGCATTCCACAACTTTTGTATATCGTATCCTCAGCAATGCAAAAATCATCAACTGCCTTTTTGCTTTCCTTGAGATAACTAAGCAAGAACTCTATGCTAAACTGAGAATTTTTCCAGCCGTAGTTCCAAAATCTCACATAATTTTTTCCAAACATAAAAAAATTTTTTGCATGGCTGGGGTCTAGTGCTATCAGGCTTCCAAAAAGCTCATCTGAGCGTTGCCGCTGAAGGGAATTGGCAAGCAGCAGAGAATCCGCAATTTTTAGTACAAAACGCTTGAACTGCTCTATTGCTTTTTCCTGATTCTGAAAGAACCTCTCTACATCGACCATTATTGTTGATTGACCACAAATGAGCCCAGGAATGTGTCCCTGCATTTCTTTCTCATAGAGTAACCATTCGTTTTCAGAAAAGGTGTACGGTCCAGCCTTGCCAACAAAATATGGCGCCTGATAGCAGTTTTGGTTCTTTATGTAAAGGCTTTCATTGTGTCTGGAGTAAAGCTGCACAAGCTTTTCGAAAAAATCAGAATGCTCATAAAATTCCTTTAGTTGGGTGTCAAAAACAAAGGTTATGTTTCTATTTTTCTGTTGAAGAAGCAAAGAAATAAGTTTAAGTATTGGCTCGCCCTTTGTCACATTTGTCATGTCGATAATGTAGCATATCTTTTTACCATAGTCATCACATTTTGCATTGAGCTTTGTCACAAACGGTGCAAGCAATTGGGTCTCTGATTTTTGGACCATGACTTCAAAATCGTTTACTGCAATAACATCATTGACAACACCAAAACATCCATTGATGGCATGCCATAGCCCTTTAGGGCTCTTGAATAGCGATGCCTCAAGCAGAACACTGTTTAGCCTATCAATCCACGTTGTTGCCTCTAATTTATATATAATTCCCTTTTGTTCATAGCCTTCTACTGGCATGGGAGGAGTTATTGGTCGGGTGACAGTAATGTTATCAAAGTGTGGCACCTCTACCCCAGCCACAATTGCAAAGCTTTTTTCTTTGTTTTTACCTTCCTTTGTTATCCTTATGTAGCCTTCAAGAACAAGTTTGTTAAGATAGTAAAGAATGCGCCTGTGCAATTGTGCCTTACGTCTTTTTGCTTGCTTTTGTCTTTCAACATCACTAGAAATAAGCAATCTTTCAATCTCGTCATATCCTGGGGTTAGCTTCTCTACAATCTCTGTTGTAGAGAATTCCTTTTCAGGATTCTTTGCTAAAAGTTCTAATATTGATGTTTCAAAATCTCCTTTACGCATTAGCCACCCCTAAAAACTGTCTAAAACAGTCTATTATATAAAATTTATCATATTTCAGGAAATTTTATTGAAACGGTTTCAATAGTTTCAGAAGAATAATTTATATTTCAAAAAATAATTCTTATTTCAAATGCATAAAAAAAGGGATTCCTGAAACAAAAATTACACACAGGCCGAAAACCCGCCAATTTCGTTAAATCACAACAAGTAGAGCTCATTGGAGCTCCAGGAATCCCTGATTTAAGAAAGATTAGAAAATAAAATGGCAGATTGTTTCATATGTGGCAAAAAATTGGTGAGAGTAAATCTTGATTTCATAATTAGTGGAATTGGGTATAGATGTCTTAATTGTATGGGTATAAGTGTAAAAAGCCCTGCAAAGGCAGAAAAAATGGCTGCTCTTATAAGCTTGCTTGCAAGGGACTGCAGCACAAAACTTCGCGAACTGAGTTCTACGCTAGGAGTGCCAAAGTCAACTCTGCATGATTATATTCGAGAGATAAAAAAAGGCTGCAAATTCACTTTTAGACTGAACAGGAGAAATTTAGATACTGTTTAGTTTATAGGATATGACTTTTTGTTGGTGGTTTGCCAATAACTTAAATCCTCTTTAAAAGAGGGATTTCCAAACCATTTTAGAAGCAAAACATTTTAAAATAGTTCTTTATTTATCCTACACAAGCCTCGGTAGTCTAATGGCTAGGATAGAGCCCTGTCGACGCCAAATCCAAATTGGCCAATGGCTTTTGATGGACTAGCCTGACGCGTGGTTACGCGTTGCGACAGACCGGCTCTGATGCGGGTTCGAATCCCGCCCGGGGCGTTCGAACTTCCAGAGTTAAGCCTGCTCGGGCAACGAAATGGAGTGAAAGTTTGCACAAAAGAGAGGTGAAAAAAATGGAAAACTGCAACTATAACAAAACGAGGTTGCTTGCTGAAATTTTGTCAACCCTCTGGCGTCTAGAAAGAGGTGTTTACGCCGAGGATGCCAAAAAGGCGGGCCATCCTCTTTGTGGCAAGCTTTACGAGGATCTTGCCAAAGACCTGAGAAAATACAAAGAAAAGCTGATAGCTGCGATTGAAGGACTATCAAAAGAAGGAAAGTTCAAATAAAACAGACTAAAATTCGGTAAGCAAACCAATTGCTTATTAGAAAGGTTTAGATTGTCAATGTAATCAAAAGGCTATCGGCTGTTTATTTTCATGGCAGCTTACAGCCGCTTTTGGAAGCCAATTGAGCAAAGGTTTGCTCACCACTAACCCTGCTACCATCCCCAAACACCCAAGTTGGATAAGCCATTATTCCAGCTTTGGTACATTCTTTTGTCTGACCTCTTTCGTTAGGAATTGCGCACTCGACATAGTTAATATATTTCCAGCTCTCACCAAACATTGCTTTTTGGTTCTGGCAATGGGGGCACCAATAAGCGCCATACATTTTTACACCAGAATCTGTCAAGCATTTTGCAAAGATGTCAAGCGGTGACATGCTTGTTTCGCCTACGACAGCTCCTCCAGTAGCAGTGCTTCTTGCACAACCAACAAGGATAAACGCAGCTAAAAGAGTAATAAAAACAAACACAAATAGGGTTGGATAAACACGATAAGTTCTTTTTTGAAGAGTTGATTCCATATCTTCACCTCTAATCAGACCTTTGTATATTGTTAGATTGTTGTTTATGTATTCCCCTTATTTTTAGCAGGTAATGTAACATTTAATAATTTTTCGCTTGCATGATGTACAAATCAAATTTTAAATTTAAACAAATTTTAAATTTAAATATATCAATATTGCCACAAAGATTATGATGACAAACAAAATTCGCAAAGTTGGGTTGCGACTTTGAAATTTATCTTTCATTTGCTTTTCACTAACGCCTTTATGACCTGCACAACAATCCATCTTGGCACCTCTCCTTCATTTTATTTAAAATTGTTCTTTGCGGACCTTATTGCTCAAAACAACATTCCAAAACCTCTTTAAGGGTTTTCTTAACTTTTTTCTTCAAACCACCAAGCTTTTTTGCAAGCTCTTCAATCACTTTTAGACCTCGCTTGAAACTTTTTCATCCAATGATTGAAGCAGCCAGAAAAGACCGTAAAGGTCAAAAGCTGCCCGCTCGAATTCATAAGCAGTGTCATTGGACTTTCCAATGTATTTTGTAGCAACTTCCATCAATCTCATTGTTGCTGCAAGCAGGTGCTTGCTAATGCACCATAGCTCACCCTCACGATTATGAACCAATTCACCGAGCATCTTTATCCTAAGTTTGCGGACAGCAGCGAGAATTTCAAGGTAATGCTTTCTCTTTGTCTTCATTGCAGTAAAGGCAAGATGTTCTTCGAGGCTTATCAAGTTCATCACAGCTATTGAAAGATCTTGACGATGAGTCAAGTCGGCCTTTTCGATATCGGCTTTCTTTTTCCTGCCTTGAGCCGAGGCTACTTTTGTCCTTTGTGTCATCCTTTGTATCATGCTGCCACCCCGAATAGACGTAAAGCTAAGACAGTTACGAGCAGCGCCGTTAGCATAAAGGCAAGCCCTTGCAACGGCATAAAATTCTTACCCCTGTTAAGTCTGCGCACAACATGATGTAGCCAAAACGCACCACTGGTTGTTGCAGAACCAATGACAACCCCTGCTAGCAGGTAAGGCATTCCAAAGAGGGTTCCTGAAGAGTTGAAGAGCTTTGCAAAATGCAAGGTTAGTGTTGTCAAAAGAATGCTTAAAAGTGTCAAAATAGCTGACTGAAAAGGAATGTTCCAACCACGCTTTTTCATTGCATTGCTTGTCCAGAGCCCAATAGATACTGCAAGAGCTCCGATAAAAACGCCAAAAATGCTGTCATGTATTCCATAAAATCTTGCAGTAGTTACAGCGCCAACTGCTGCCACAGCACATAAAGGGCAATGTGCAAAAGCCGAAGGGACGGTTGCCAGGACCATGGATGCACCAATTATGGCAATCCTGCTTATGTTCATTCTCAGCATCCTCCTGTTCCTGAATCAGCTCCGCCTGGATAGAATACCTCCTTCCACTTGTTTATCTCAGCCTGTATTTGTTCACGAGTGTAGCCCTTTGTAACAAGCAACTTTGCAAGGCCGTAAAGTGCAACGTGATGACCACATTCACAGTTGTTGCTTGCCTGCAGTGTTGTAAAGCCGCAGCAAGGAAGTCTCACATCAAGCCCAACAATTTTCTTTGTCTGTTCAGAGTTCAACTTTATGCTTTTCGCATAATCAATAAGCTTAGCGTATCCTGCTGAATCATAGCTTATTCCATATTCTGACATCTCACCAGAACCTTGTGGAGAAGCATCATGCGATGTTGGCTCAATCCCACATCCACCAACACCCGTCGTAGCACCTGTTGAAACAGAAGCTGCGGAATTAGCCGATTTTCCATGATGGACTTCCATCATTTCTTCATATGAAGAATAACCGTGGTAAAGCCCAGAAGCGCTGCTTCCAGATTTGGTTGATTTGCTAATCCAGACAACTGTTCCAAAAAGCGCTATTGCTAGGAGAAGGACTATCAACACTCCAATTGTTTTGTTAGACATTTTTATTTTACATTACACCTCCGAGCTAAATAATCTGAAAAGGCAAAGGATTGAAACACCATATATTAATTTCGGTGAAACTAGTTTCAAAGGAATTTTAAGTTTCTAAGCTTTATAACAGGCAAATTTAGAAGCTTTGGACTTGATGTTTCAATATAACAACATTGGTCATCCCCCTACGCCTTCGCTCGACAAGCCCCTTTGCCTCAAGCTTATCAAGAAGCCTAGTAATCTTCACCTTTGACATCTGCAGCTTGTCAACAAGTTCGTTCTGGAAGAGCATTCCATTCGAATCTTTAAGAAGGTTGTAAAGTGCCAGCTCATCGCCACCAAGCTCCTTTGCAGCATTTCTTGCACTTGCCGCAACAATCTCTTCAGGTCTCTTTTTAAAGAAGAGATACATCCCTATGCTAAAAAAAACAACAAGTACGAATGAACCTAGGTATTTAGGCAGCGAGAGTCTATTTATTTGTTCATAAGGGCATATTGTGTTAGGCTCATGAATGCAATTGCCCTGCTCATCAAATCTTGCCTGCGAAAGAATAAAGGATTCTGTCTGCTTGACGTAGACCCCTCCAACTACCATAGTAATGAGTGAAAAAAGCATTATTACAAACCCCAACTGCTTATATCCTAGCATGCATTTATATTACGAATGACGATTTTTAAAGGTTGCTGTTCATCCCTTTTTGCAAAAAGGGGTGATCCTGATAAAGAAATCTAGGTTGAATTTTGCCCAAACTTGATGAGAACCTTTACGATATGTATACGGAACATCATAAAATCCTCTGTCAACAGACTTAATCCAAGCATCTATTTTTTGTGCATATTCACACAGTAACTAAATTTCCAGCAACTAACTCTGCTTGTTTTAAAACGGTTTCTGTTGCTTTTTTTTCTTTATCAGGCGGATAGCCATATTTTCTCAGTATTTTCTTTACTTTGAGGCGCAACTCTGCTTGAACACTTTCTCTTTGTGTCCAGTCTATTGTAACACTTTTTCTTATCATTTGTGTTAGTTCGAGTGCTATTTTTCTTAAGGTTTCGTCACCAAGTATTTTAACTGCGCTATCATTGGCTTCAAGTGCATCATAAAATGCAAGTTCATCTTCACTCATTCCAAGCTCTTTTCCCCTGTTTTTTTCTTCTCTAACTTTTCGTGCTAACTCTATTAATTCTTCTACAGCTTGCGCAGCCTCTATAGTCCTATTTGTATATTTCTTTATTGTTTTATCCAGCATCTCCATGAAAGATTTGCCTCGAACAAGGTTTCTTTTTGAAATTATTTTAATCTCATCATTCAATAATTTTTTAAGAGCTTCAAACGCGAGGTTTTTCTGAGGCATATCTCTTACTTCAGCTAGAAAACGCTCTGATAAAATTGAAAGTTCTGGTTTTTTAATTCCAGCAGCCTCAAATATATCTATAATTCTATCAGAGATTACTGCCTTTGAAATAATCTGTTTGATTGCTGTTTCATATTCTTCTATTACATCTTTTTTGGTTTCGAGTTTTTTTGACATTGTTAATTTTAATGTCTGAAAAAAGCCAACTTCTTCCTTAATCTTCATGGCTTTTTCATGAGGAAATGACAAAGATAATGCTTTTACAAGAGCTGTTGCTTCTTTTCTAAATCTTTCTTTTTTCCCTGGCTCTTTTAGTATGTATTCCATTGCATTTAGCATGAAAGGAAATTTTTCTTTTGGCGAAAGCTCGAAAAATTTCTTGTAATTAAAACCATAAAACATATCTTTAACTATCTCATATTTTTCTAACATTAATTTGACAGCCTCTTCTTGGTCCAATATTGGCTTTCCTTTACCGCCACTTAGTGTATAATCCATAAGTGCTTTTTTAAGTTCAGCTCCAACACCCATATAGTCGACAATCAGACCACCTTCCTTTCCAGGATAAACCCGATTCACTCTTGCTATTGCCTGCATTAGAGTATGACCTTTTATTGGCTTATCAAGATACATTGTATGCAGAGATGGCGCATCGAACCCTGTCAAGAACATATCTCTTACGATAAGGAGTTTGATTTCATGTTTTGGGTCCCTAAAATTATCCCCTATTCTCTTTCTTCTTTCTTTGTTTCTTATATGCTGCTGCCATTCTTTCGGGTCAGAAGCAGAGCCTGTTATTACGACTTTAATAAATCCTTTATCATCGTCATCATTATGCCACTCTGGCCTTAGTTTTATTATCTCGTTATAAAGGTCAATGCATATTCTTCTCGACATACAAACAATCATTCCTTTTCCATCAAGGACAGAAAGCCTTTGCTCAAAATGATTTACAATGTCTTCTGCAATCCTTCTTATTCTTTTAGGAGCGCCCGCAACCTTTTCAAGACTTGCCCATTTACTTTTAAGTTTTTCTTTATGCTCTACCTCTTCGCCTTCTGTTACCTCCTCGAACTCTGGATCAATCTTTGGTCTTTCTTCTGGTTTTAACTCCAGCTTTGCTAATCTGCTTTCGTAAAATATTCCTACAGTAGCACCATCATTAATAGCTTGTTCAATATCATAAATATCAACATATTTTCCAAATACAGCAGGGGTTGATCTATCCTCTTTTTCTATTGGCGTTCCAGTAAAGCCAATGAATGACGCATTGGGCAAAGCATCTCTTAAGTACTTTGCATAACCATATGTTATAAGCACCTTATCTTCTTTTTTCAGTATTCTTGCAGGAAAACCATATTGGCTTCTATGAGCTTCATCCGCTATTACAATAATATTGTCTCGCTCTGATAGAGTAGGATACTTTTCTCTATCATCTTTTGTTTCTGGAAAGAATTTTTGTATAGTAGTAAAAATAATTCCGCCAGAAGCAACTTTAAGTAATTCCATCAGTTCTTTTCTTGTGCTTGCTTGAACTGGTTCTTGTCTTAATATGTCTTGACACTTGATAAAAGTTCCAAATAATTGGTCATCAAGGTCATTTCTGTCTGTAAGAACAACAATCGTAGGATTATCCAGTTGTCTAATAATTTTTCCAGCGTAAAAAATCATTGTCAAACTTTTTCCAGAACCCTGAGTGTGCCACACAATACCTGCCTTTTTATTTGTCCTTCTTGCCTGCAAGGTTGATTCTACTGCTTTATTTGCAGCCCAATACTGGTGATATGCTGCTAATTTCTTTTTTGTTTCTTTATCTTTTTCAAAAACAATAAAGTTTCTTACGATATCTAAAAGCTTGTCTTTGTCAAGCATGCCTCTAAGCAAGATTTCTATTTCTGATAGCCCTTTCATCGGTTTTTCTCCTTCTATTGTTTTCCACTGCATAAACCTCTCTGGCTCAGAAGTAATCGTGCCTGCTCTTGCATCCATGCCATCGCTAATAACTAAAATTTCGTTATATTTGAACAAAGAAGGTATCTGTTCTTTATATGTTTGAAATTGATTATATGCTGTCCAGATTGTTGCATCTTTATCTGCAGGGTTTTTTAACTCTATAACAACCAAAGGCAAGCCATTAACAAACAACACAATATCTGGCCTTCTTTCAGCATTGTTTTCTATTACTGTAAACTGGTTGACTGCAAGAAAATCATTATTTTTTATATCTTCAAAATCGAACAAATTAATCAAAACGTGCCTTTCTTCACCTGCTTTTGCTATAGGAATGCTGATACCATCTGTAAGCATCCTATGAAAGGTTTCATTGTCAACAAGCAACTTTTGGCTTCCTATTCTCAAGACTTCCTTTATAGCCTGCTCTCTCACCTCTTCTGAAACCTGCGGATTAATCCTTCTCAAAGCTTCTCTTAATCTATCAACAAGCACAACATCTTCATATCTCTGCCTTAGAGCATATTTTCCACCTGGTAAGTAATCCTCATTATTTCCCCTGATTACTTCATAGCCAAGGCTGCCCAAAACTGACAAAGCAAATTCTTCAACATCCGATTCATGGATTGCTTTTATCATTTCATCATCTTCTTAAATTTCAAGATTAAATTTTTCAATTGTTCCACAACAACCTCTGCTTCTTCCTTTTCAAGCTTTTTTCCATAATAATTTACAGCGTTTCTAGTTTTTCTTAAATTATCAAAAATGTCAGCTTCCCTAGATAAATTTAATATTTCTTTTAGAAAAGCTGTGTAGCATTCATGATTATAAATTTTGAATCCTTTTTTAATAGGCAATGCTTCTAAAATCTCCCTTAATGAATCGTACAATAAAGAAATTTTGCTTATAAGAAATTCATCAGCCAAAGAATCAGTAGAGTTAAATTTTATTTCTGCTGTTTCTAATAAAGATATTATCATATTTTTATCCTCTTTCGTCTCTTTTGCAATTCTTTGTTTTAAGCATTCTCTCCAGTCCATCTTACCAGTTCCCTTTTATTTTGAAACCATTTAATATATTTTTAAGCAAATTTTCACTTTTTACATCTTCAATTCCTCTAAAAACAAAAATCTGTATTCTCCTTTTTAGCAATTTTTCAAATTTCTCAAGATTAATTTCTTTTTTCGTTGGTGTAAAAATTGCAAGATCAATATCAGAATCAATCTTTGCTTCTCCTTTTGACAAAGAGCCAAAAAGATAAACTATTGGAGTTAATAAATTCTTTTCCAATTCTTTCAATAAGCCGGAATCTTCTAATATTTTTTTCCAATAAATTCTTGATAACTCTACGAAAAGCTCAGAATCCTTATTTACAAAATAATAATTATAAATCTTCTCTTTTTCTTTTTTGAGCAAGCCTTCTTTATACAAGTTTTCAAGAATCTTTGAAGCTGTCGGCGGGCTTATTTTTTGAATTCTTGCATACTCGCGAACATTAATCCGACTATAGCAATCTTCAAAGAAAGGCTTCAAAGTGTTAAATATTTCTAACATATGTTAAAAATAATTAACATTTCTATTTAAATCTTTTGAAAAATAAACCTCAAAATATATGTTAAAAATAATTAACAAGTGTTAAAAAATATTAACATTTTTGTATTAAGCAGATTTTTTAATCTCCCTTTCCATCTCTTTTATCATCTCAGCAGGCACTCTAATTTTGCCAGACATAAGTTTAGGAAGGAGAGAATCGCGAAGTTGGGAGAAGGTGAGGGATTCTTTTAAGTTATTATAAATTCGATTATAGATAATAGTTAATATATTTTCAAAAATATCTAAAACTTTTTTTTCAGGTATTAAAATTTTTGTTGATTTAATGTGATTTAAATTAATTATTGGCATAGTGCTTCCTGAAGATATTCTTTCCCAATATTTCTCTTCGGATAGTCTTTTAAGGAAGATAAATAAATAGAATCTTCCTATTTTGTTTTCGTCTATTGTTATTTTTGCTAAACGACTTACTATTACAGCCTTATCATAAATATCAGTCATAATCCCTAGTAATCCTAGAGTCCCCGTTTTTGATATAATTATATCTCCTTTTTTAACAGAACTCCTTTTAACTTCTTGAAATTTTTTTTCTGATATAAAATGCTTAAATGGCTTATATAAAGGATAACCTTCCAAGTATTCCATTTCGATAATAGGAATTCCAGAATTTTGATATTCTGTTATTTTCATTTGTGTTCCGAATGGTCCATCGACTATTGAATTTTTCTCATCAGAGGATATATCTTCGATTTTCCCAACCCTCCACCCCTTAGGTATCTCTTTGCCGAGCTCTTCATTATAAACCATTTCTCCGCCAGAGCTTTTGTAAGGCTTACCCTCTTCATTCGGAAACTCAAAATCAACAAACCAGTGCTTGAAAATTGCCTGGCCAATTGCCTCAAGGGTTTTGTTCATTCGCTGGTTGAGTTCGATCTTATCATCAAATGCCGAAAGAACTTTAGCAATGGCGCGTTGCTCGGGGAGGGGCGGGATAGGAAGTTCTACATCCTTAAAAGTGTTTGTAGTTATGGTTTCAAAAACAGTTCCATAAGATACAGATCTAATCTTATTTATCGAGTTTTTAATCGAATAATAGAGGTATATTACATCATATTCTTTTTTTGGTTGTAAACCATAACATGTCTGATTAAAAGTCATCGGCTCTGGTAATAATGCTATTGCACCGACAGTCCCTCTCGAAGTAATTACAATTGTATTTTTTGGATGGATTTTTGCATTGCTATTCTTTACTCCCTCTTCGGTTATTGTTCTTTCTGTAACTGTTACATATCGCGACTTAACATTTGCAATATCCCTTGCAGTTGCCCATTTAAATTTTCCATCCCAAAAATATTTAATTTCTGTTTTAGGGGTTCCCCCTAATGAAATATCGCATGTTTCACTAATAGATTTAACCTCCCAATCCTCAGGGATCATTCCGATTTCAGTTTGTTTGAATTTGGGTTTATTTTGGGTTTGAGGGTTCATTTTTAACCACCATAAGTAATATACAGTTGTTATTGTTGTCTGGCACTTTGATAATCTCAATATTTGGCATTTTTGTCCTTTCTTGAAGTGATTTAACAATTGTTTTTATTCTATCATCATCAAACTTAGAAATAGGAATAGGTTCAAATTGTTTTGTTTTTTCATTTGCACCAATGATATATACCTTTATATTAGACTCCTTCACCTTTTTACTAAGGTCGCTAGCAAAATAAGAAACTATTTCATCGTTACTACCTGAAAAAACATCCGAAGATTTCAATTCTAGTATTTCGTTTTCAGTATTTACAAAACTAATGTCAAAAGTTGAATTTTCAAATATCTTTTTAGATAGGCAATTTAAAAAATAACAAATAGGTTTATCTTCATTCTCTATGGCTAATAATTTTAAAATAGAGCCCAATAAAATACTATTAAATGAGTCTCTTATTTGCATTTTTTCATAATAATCTAAAAGTATTTTACTTAATTCTTTCTGTAGCTCGTTATAAATCTCCATGTTTTTTATTTTAATTGAGTTTGCGGATATTCTACAGCCTGCATGATAAACTCTGAAAGATTCGTTATTCAATAATTTAGTTTTAATTTCTTCTAAGAAACTTCCCCGAATTTCTATGCTATTGTCTGAAAATAGTATTAGGAAGTTAGGATTTGTCTTTTTAATTATCACGTTGCCGTCTTGTTTTACAACATTATTCTTATCATCAAATATTTTTTCCTGATATGGAATGATAGAATTTTTTAACTTTATGTATTCTTCATTATAATAACTCAGATTATATCGTTTTGCTAAAAAATCTTGTACAAAATCATCATAATTTGTATATGGCTTCCTACCAACTTTGACTAATGACAACGGTATTCTTTCTATCGGAGCAGGTAAAATTATTTGTTTGTCCTTGACCTTAAACGCTTTTTCTTCTATAAACTTTTTCTCGAAATCGTCATCACTTAATTCTAAAGAAAAAGGAACCCCGCTTACTTCACCACAAAATTTATTTTTACCGCCCAAATATTCAAATGCCACTTTTTGAGGTATACCTAACCAGTTAGCAAAGAACACAGAAGGATTAGTTTCATAAAAAATAACATCAATACTATCTTTCTCATTTTTAAAGTAAACAAATCTCAGGATATTATCTTTATCAAGCATTCTGTCTATAACCTCCCATTTGGGTGTAATGGTTTCCTCACCAAAGAGGCTATGACAAAGTATGACAAATTCGGATGTGACTATACAAATCGCATATTTCTCTTCCATCCTCATTCTGGTGTTCATTTCGTCGCTAAAATCGTTAAGTAATTCTTTTGCGTCTCTGTCATCTATTAAAGGATAAGAGGAAATCAAATTTTTAATCCAAATTTGACAATTCTCCTTTAATTGAATTTCATCAAATTTTTTTCTTTTACCTAAATTTAATAACGAATTAACAACCTTCGTTATTTTATCTTTATCTACTTTTCTGGTTATTTTATCTTGGTTAATATCATTCTCAATTACTTTCTTTGAATATACGAATGTTGGCTCTCCCTTATTTTGATTTGTAATCATTATTACACACTCCACCCCAGCATCTCCAAATTTCTTTTTATTTCTTCATCTAGCTTTTTGCTCTCTTCCATTTGCTGTTTGAGTTCTGCTGTGAGTTTTTTCATTTTTTCTTCAAAAACTTCTTCTGGCTCTTCTTGTTCTTCAAAGCCGACATAACGGCCTGGTGTTAAAATGAAATTATTTTTTTCAACTTCTTGTAATGAAGCAGATTTGCAAAAACCAGGGATGTCTTTATATCCAAGTTTGTTTTCTCCTCTCCATGCATGGTAAGTATCGGCAATTTTCTTTATTTCATCATCAGTTAATTCTCTATGTCTTCTATCAATCATTACGCCCATTTTTCTGGCATCGATAAACAGAATCTTTCCTCGTCTATCTTTGAACTTGTTATCTTTTTTATCACGAGCAATAAACCATAAACAAGCTGGAATCATTGTGTTGTAGAACAGCTGCGATGGCAAAGCGACAATACAATCTACGAGGTCTGCTTTGATAATATTTTTTCTTATTTCTCCTTCGTTAGAAGTCATTGAGCTTAAAGAGCCGTTAGCAAGAACAAAACCAGCAATTCCTGTTGGTGATAAATGATGGATAAAATGCTGTACCCATGCAAAATTGGCATTTCCTTTTGGTGGAACACCAAACTTCCACCTAACATCTTCTTGTAATAACTCGCCGCCCCAGTCTGAATCATTAAAAGGAGGATTTGCTAGGATAAAATCAGCCTTCAAATCCTTGAATTGGTCGTCATGAAAAGAATCACCCCACTTAATGTTTGCGTCAATTCTTCTTATCGCAAGGTTCATTTTGCACAGACGCCACGTTGTCTGGTTGCTTTCTTGACCATAAATTGAAATATCTCCAATCTTTCCACCATGAGCTTCAACAAATTTTTCTGATTGAACAAACATTCCTCCTGAACCACAACAAGGGTCAAATATTCTTCCTTTGTATGGTTCAAGCATTTCAACAAGCAATTTTACAATGCATCTCGGTGTGTAGAACTGACCGCCTTTTTTGCCTTCTGCAGATGCAAATTGTCCAAGAAAATATTCGTAAACTCTTCCAAGAATGTCTTTGCTTTTGTTTTCTTTATCACCTAGCCCAATCGTGCCAATTAAATCTATTAGTTCTCCTAGGCGCTGCTTGCTTAATGCTGGCCTTGCATAAATCTTTGGGAGAACACCTTTTAATGAGGGATTATCCCTTTCGATATCCTCCATTGCATGGTCTATGAGTTCTCCAATTTCTGGCTTTTTTGCATTAGCCTGCAAATACTCCCATCGCGCTTCTTTTGGAACCCAGAAAACTCTTCTTGCAAGATATTCGTCAACATCTTCTGGATCAGCTTCTGGGTCTTTTTTTAATTCTTCATAAACTTCTTTAAAAGAGTCGGAAATGTATTTTAAGAATATTAAACCTAAAACAACATGCTTGTATTCTGCAGCATCCATATTGCTTCTCAACTTGTCTGCAGCCTGCCAGAGCTTCTCTTCGAAACCTAAATTCGCACTATTAGTTTTCATCTTATTTCACCTTTTTTCTTTCTCGGAGTATTCCAATAAGGGCTTTTGCACTTAGGACATACTTTTGGCTCTTTGGTTGTTGAATCTGGGAGAGTTTCAGATAAAAATCTTTCTCTTGCTCGCAAGATTAGATGGGCTTTTAAAATGACCTTTAATATGAGCGTGGTAACAAAGTATAAATACAAAAGATTTATAAGGCTTAAAACAAAAAAGGTGAAAAAAATGGCAAAAGAGACAAAGGATAGGTTGTTGCGGGGCATTGTTGGAGCAGTTCTGCTTTTTTACTCGCTGCCAGGACTGTTCATTTCAGGCTTTTATGGCGGAATGATGATGGGCAGAATGTTTTTGGGAACAGGAGGCAGCTTTTTTGTTTCCATTCTGCTAGCACTAATTGGTGTTTGGCTGCTTTATGATGCTATAAAGCCACAGTAGAAGAGCAGTAAAAGAGAAAAATTTTTAATCGCCTTTCATAAATTTTTGTAAGTGGTAGGGGTACACTTTAAGACTTTTGGATGCACTGCAAACTTTTCAGATAGCGAGATAATGAAGGGGCTCTTAAAAAGTGCTTCTTACGAGGTTGTCGACAATGCGGAAAATGCAAGCGTCATTGTGGTAAATGTTTGCACTGTAAAAGGAGACCAGCATGCGCTTGCAGAAATTAAAAAGACTTCACTGGAAAATCCAGGAAAAAAATTGATTATTGCTGGTTGCGTGACTAAAAGCTTGCTAGAAAGGGTAAAGGCTGAAATTCCTGATGTCAGCTTTCTTAATACTCACAACATAAAAAAAATTGATTTTGTTGTAAACAGCACGCTTTCAGACAGGCCGGTTAGTCTTATATCAGGCTCTAATGAACCAAAAACAGGTCTTCCAAAGGTTAGAAAGAATCCTGTTGTTGGCATAATACAAATCGCAACTGGTTGTGATAGTTTCTGCTCTTTTTGCAGCACAAAGCTAATCAAAGGAAGGCTACAATCTTATTCGCCCTCATCAATCGTGCAAGAGGCTGCTGAATGTATTAAAGAAGGATGTAAAGAAATATGGCTGACTGCAACCGATACCAGCTGCTATGGCCTTGACATTGGTACAAACCTTCCAAAACTTGTAAAGGTATTGACAAGGCTTGATGGCGAATTCATGATTAGGATTGGCATGGCAAATCCAAAACACGTCCTGCGTTATCAGGATGAGCTAATAGAAGCTATATCTAATCCAAAAGTTTTCAAGTTTTTACATCTCCCTGTACAATCTGGCAATGACAGAGTGTTGAAAGCCATGAAAAGAGAATATACAGTGGAAGAGTATAAAAAATTGGTGTCCAGAATAAAAAAAGAAATTCCAGAGATTACAATTGCCACGGACATAATTGTAGGATTTCCTGGAGAAACCTTCGAAGAATTCATTGACTCTGTTAGATTGGTGGAAGAAACCAGGCCAGATGTGTTGAACATATCGCGATTTGTGCCAAGAGGTGGGACTCAAGCAATTAGGATGCCGAATCAGGTTCCAGAAATTGAGAAAAAGATGCGTAGCAGACTGCTTACACGGGTTTATTGGAATGTTGCGCTTGAGCAAAACCTCCGATGGCTGGGCTGGAAAGGGTTGTGCATCATCGATGAGGTTGGAAAGCATGGCACATTGATTGGGCGAAATTTTGCCTACAAACCAATCGTTTTACGGGGCACTCACAAGCTAGGAAGCATTGTTGAAGTAGAAATTTTAGCTGCTGAAAAATTCAACTTAAGAGATAAATCAGCAATAAAGGCTGAGGTTTAGCTTAAGCAAAATGAAGATAGAATATGTTTGTCAAAGAAACATCGTCCGCAGCCCAACTTTTGAGGCAGTTAGTAAGTATTTTATTGCAAAAAAAAATCTGGAAGAACTGATTGAGATTTCTTCTTCAGGAATTGATGTTGATAGATTCAACAGAGGCCAGCTTAGGCCAGATGAGGTGTACAAGACTTTTGGATATTTAATTGAAGCCCAAAAGAAAAAAAAGCTGGCTGATGAGAATTTAATGCAAAAAGTTATTATAGAATACACGAATAGAATAATAAATTCGGATACAATTCTCCTTGCAAAAAAAGCCTTGACTCTGTTTGAAGCGTATTGCGGCGAGATGCGAGATATTGCCCTTTTACAAAAGGGTATACCACTTCTGAAAGATTGGCGTTATCCCGAATCGCTAAAACAAACAAAGGAAGGTGATGCAAAGATAATAGTTGTATTGGCAAAGGAATATATCGACTTTGTAAAAAAAATTTATTCTAACAGAAAGTCTAATGAGAAGCCAAAAATCCTTTCAATTACAGATTTTGGTGAAGAGCCAAAGGCTTATGGCTTTGAAGTAGCCGATTTTGGCGCAATTGTCGAGATTGCCTTGAAAAGCGTTCCAAATCTCATTGATTATTGCTGTACAAAAGGATATGTGCGTTTGGTAAAGCCAAATCAACTAATAGACTCTTGATTTCAACGAAAGCTTTATAAATGGATGCTTAACAATCTCAATTCTCAGAGCAGTCCCAAATGGTTCCAAATGCTTTCAAAAAATTCTCAACATAAAAAATGTTTCCACAAGCACATAGCCAACACAGTCAAAGTCATAAAATTAAATTAAAATTAAATAGAAGGATGAAAGTGAGTGAAGCGTCAAAAGCCGGGCCGGTAGCTCAACCCGGTAGAGCAGCGGACTTTTAGCGCAAATAGCATGTTACTTAAAGTGCAAAGTGTAAGCAATCCGTTGGTTGCGGGTTCAAATCCCGTCCGGCCCGTTTCACCGAACGCCAGCGAGGAGCGTCGCAGCAAGGGAACGAAGTGACCGTTGGCGAGACGCCCGCAGCAAGTGAGGTGAAACCACCGAACGCTAGGGAGCGTCGCAGCAAGGGAACGAAGTGACCCTAGTGCGACCTGAGAATCAAAAATATTAAAAGGAAAGATGGTTAAAATGGCTACACCAAAGTTTGATGTAACAAAACACTTTCTTGTACCCAAGCACATTAAGGTGAGTGAAAAGGAGCTAAAAGAGTTAACTGAAAAGTTCGCACTCGCTCCAGATTCCTTCCCGAAAATACTTGCAAGCGACCCTGCGATTGAGCACCTCAAAGCAAAAGAAGGTGATGTGATAAAAATCATTCGATGGTCCCCAACAGCTGGCGAGGCGGTGTATTACAGGCAGGTGATTAAGGGCTAAAATGTCTGCTGAAACAAGGATACTCCTCAAAAAATATTTTGAAGAAAACTCATTTGTACGCTCGGATATAGAATCCTTTAATGATTTCGTTGACCGAGAGCTGCATAATATTGTTGAAGAAAACAAAATAATAGAACCAACAATTATCCCTCCAAATGTTGAAAAATTCCAGATAAGGCTAGACGGGATATCTGTTGAGAAGCCAGAAATTATTGAAGCAGATGGCAGCAGGAGACCCATTTATCCGACTGAGGCAAGACTAAGAAAAATAACCTACGCAGCTCCTATTTACTTAGACATCAGTTCGCACATAAATGATGTTCAGCGCGAAAGCTTCACTCCACAAATAGGAAACCTACCAATAATGCTGAAGTCAAAATACTGCCATCTTAATGGCCTTAGCGAAGAACAGCTTGTGGAAAAAGGCGAAGACCCATACGACCCAGGAGGTTATTTCATCATAAATGGCACTGAGCGCATACTTGTTCATGTAGAAGACCTTGCTGCAAACAGGTTTATCGTTGAAAAAACAGGGGGTGTCAGCGAGTATACTGGAAGAATTTTCTCTGAATGGGGAAGTTACAAAATTCCGCACACTTTAGAAATGCTAAAAGACGGGCTTTTATACCTTAGCTTTAGCGGAAGAGCAAAGCGCATACCTCTCATAGTTGTCATAAAGGCTCTTGGCCTTATTAAGGATGAGGAAATTGTTAATTTTGTATCGCGTGAAAGGCAGTACGATGAAGTGCTTATAAACCTTTTTGAATATTCCGGCATTAAAACATCAGAGGACGCAATGGAATGGATTGCAAAAGAGATTGGTATAACACAAGCAAAGGAAGTCAGACTTGAAAGGGTTTCTGAAATTTTGGACCGATTTCTTTTGCCACACATCGGTGTATCACAACATGCAAGAATAGCAAAGGCGTGGAACCTGTGCAAAATGATAAGAAAATATCTGGCAGTCGCCAATGGTGAAATAGAACCAGACGATAAAGATCACTATATGAACAAGCGCCTTAAGATGGCTGGCGACCTTCTAGCAGATCTCTTTAGGGTCAATCTTAAAATAATGATAAATGACCTTCTTTACAATTTCCAACGAAGTGTTAAGCGTGGCAAGTTTCCTTCAATAAAAACCCTTGTGAGGGAGAAGCTACTAACTTCAAGGATTTATAGCGCGATGGCAACTGGCAACTGGGTTGGTGGGCGAAAGGGAATATCTCAGAGGATTCAAAGATTAAACAACCTGAATACTTTGAGTCATCTACAAAGGGTTGTTTCACCCTTATCCTCAACGCAAGAGAACTTCGAAGCAAGAGCGCTTCACCCAACACACTTAGGAAGACTTTGCCCAGTTGAAACCCCTGAAGGAATTCCGATTGGTTTGAGAAAAAATCTTTCACTACTTGCTTCGGTTTCACTCGAGTCGCCTGAAGAAGAAATACTTAAGGTCCTGAGGTCTGCAGGCCTCAAAGAGCTCCAGCTAGAGCGACCTGGAAAGTAACAAAATGACAGAAGTTTATCTTAATGGCAAGTTTGTCGGCGATGTTGAAAGTCCTGAAGATTTCATTAGACACATAAAAAGTGAAAGAAGGAAAGGATTGATAACCCAGAATCTTAATGTCTATTATGACAAAAGGCTCGAGAGGATTGAAGTTGAAGCAGGTCATGGAAGGGTTAGACGACCATTGATAGTTGTGCGCGATGGCCAACCTCTTCTAACAGAAAAGCACATCAAACAACTTGAAGCAGGAGAAATAAAGTGGAGCGATCTTATCAGACAGGGAGTGATAGAGTATCTTGACGCGTCTGAAGAAGAAGATGCGCTTGTTGCATTTTCTCCAAAAGAGCTAACGCCAGAACACACTCATCTCGAGATTACCCCACTTGCAATGCTTGGCCTTGTAACAAGCCTTGTACCATATGCAAACTTCATCATGCCAGTTAGATTGATAATCGGTTCAAAAAATCTCCGACAATCAATAGGTTTTTACACAGCGAATTATCCGTTGCGGATGGATATGGACATAGGTCTGTTGCACTATCCACAAGTTCCAATTGTAAAAACAGCCATGCATGACATTTCACACTATGAACGCTATCCAGCGGGCCAAAACATTGTTATTGCTGTGATTGGGTATGAAGGCTATAATATGGAAGATGCAATAGTCATTAACAAAGGTAGCATCCAACGCGGTTTTGGAAGGTCGACCTATTTCCGTCCTGTCATAAGCGAAGAGTTACGCTATTCAGGAGGTCTAATGGATAGGATCTGCATACCTGATAAAGATGTCAAGGGCTATAGATCTGAAAAAGATTACAGATTTCTTGAAGATGATGGAATTGTTTATCCAGAAGCCAGGGTAAAAGAAGGAGACGTCGTCATTGGAAAAACCTCCCCACCAAGGTTCTTAAGCGCATTTGAGGAGTATGGGCTGGCTGCAAACATAAGAAGGGAAAGCTCAGAAGTGCTAAAGCATGGCGAGGGAGGGATTGTTGATTTTGTACTAATTACTGAAAACGAGGAAGGCAACAAATCAGTGCAGGTGAGAATAAGGGATCAAATGATACCTGAAATTGGGGATAAATTCATTTCAAGACATTCCCAAAAAGGTGTTGTTGGATTAATTGTTCCGGAGAGCGACATGCCCTTTACCGCTTCAGGAATCAGGCCTGACATACTTTTTAGTCCACATTCGATACCTTCAAGAATGACTATATCGCATCTCCTTGAGCTTATTGGAGCAAAGGTTGGCGCGCTTGCCGGAAGGGAAGTAGATGCAACAGCCTTTGAAGGCGAGCCGGAAGAAGCGCTGAGACAGGAACTTCTTAGATTAGGTTTCAACGAGAAAGGTATTGAGACGATGTATAATGGAATTACCGGCGAACAATACAAAGTAAAAATATTCGTTGGCCCTATGTACTACTTGAAACTTAAGCATCTTGTTGCCAACAAGATACAGTCCAGGGCACGTGGGCCAATCCAGTTGCTTACAAGGCAGCCAACTGAAGGGCGGGCAAAAGAGGGAGGGCTGAGACTTGGAGAGATGGAAAAGGACACCTTTGTGGCGCACGGGGCTGCACTCCTGCTAAAAGAGCGTTTTGATTCTGATAAGACGGTAGTTCCAGTGTGTGAAAATTGCGGGCTAATTGCCATCCACGACAGCTATAAGAAAAAACGCTATTGCCTGGTTTGTGGTGAAAATGTTGAGATAAATGATATTGAAATTAGCTATGCTTTCAAACTTATGCTTGACGAACTAAAAGCTATGGGAATTTATCCGAAAATGAGTCTTAAAACAAAATACTGAAAAGGCACAAAAAATAAAATAACAGCAAAATGCCAAAAGCAAATCAGGAAGAATCAAGAAGGATTATCAAAGAAGAGGTTGTCTCTGAAGCACCAAAAAATGTTGCTGCTGAAGGGGCGAGTGAAAAGGCTATGGAAAAGGTTACAGAAGAAGCAGTCCGACTAGAGGGACAAGCAGTTAAGCCCGATGAGGGAGCAGCAAAAGAAGCTGTTGCAGAGGCGGAGAAAAAGCCAACGGAGGAGTTCTACGAAGAACACATCTTCAAGAAAATAGATATGCTACAATTTGGGATGTTATCACCAAAGATGATAAAAAAGATGGCGGCTGCTAAAATAGTAACACCCGAGCTTTACGACAAAGAGGGCTATCCTGTTGATGGAGGGCTAATGGATGTCCGATTAGGCGTTATTGATCCAGGCTTGCGCTGCAAGACTTGTGGCTCAAAGTTGAAGGACTGTGTTGGGCACTTCGGCTACATCGAACTTGCCAGACCAGTCATACATGTGAAATTTGTTCCAATCATTGATATTCTTCTTAAGTCCGTATGCAAGGAATGTAGTAGGGTTTTGATACCAGAGCCAAAGCTTGAAAGTGCACGCGGTTATCTCAACAATGTTGAAGAGCGCGAAGGTATTGAAGCCAGGATGATGGCGGCAAAAGAGCTTATCACAAGATTGAAAATAAAAGTTTGCCCTTATTGCAAGAAGAAGATAGGAAAGATAACCCTTGAAAAACCAACCACATTTATTGAAGGAGAAAAAAGGCTTTCTCCGATTGAGATAAGGGCAATATTTGAAAACATGAAGGATGAGGATTTGGAACTTCTTGGCTTGGATCCTAAAAGTGCAAGGCCTGAGTGGATGATACTGACAGTTCTTCCTGTTCCTCCTGTGACAATGAGGCCAAGCATAACGCTTGAATCTGGAGAACGCTCAGAAGACGACCTCACCCACAAGCTAGGAGATATTGTCAGGATAAATCAGAGACTTTTTGAGAACATAAACGCAGGAGCTCCAGAAGTTATCATCGAAGACCTATGGGATTTGTTGCAATACCACATCACGACATATTTTGACAATTCAATACCACAACTTCCACCAGCAAGGCATAGGTCCGGTCAGCCTCTCAAGACGCTTACTGAGAGGATAAAATCAAAAGAGGGAAGGATAAGGCATAATCTCGCTGGAAAGAGGACAAACTTTTGTGCAAGGACGGTCATAAGCCCCGATCCCTTGCTTGAAATTGACGAGGTTGGAGTGCCCATAACGGTTGCACTAAAGGTGACAGTTGCTGAAACCGTTCAACCGTGGAATATTGATTATCTGAAAAAGTTTGTAGAAAGAGGACCAAGAGAATATCCAGGCGCCAACTATGTCATAAGGCCTGATGGAAAGAGAAAAAAGATAACCGATGAAACAAAACAGGCCCTTCTTGAAGAACTTGCACCTGGTTATGTTGTTGAAAGACACCTTATTGACGGAGACATTGGTGTCTTGAACAGACAGCCATCCTTGCACAAAATGTCAATGATGTGCCATAGGATAAAGGTATTGCCCTACAGAACATTTAGAATAAATCCATGTGTATGCGCGCCATATGCAGCAGACTTTGATGGTGATGAAATGAATCTCCATGTACCTCAAACAGAGGAAAGCCGCGCAGAGGCCGAGTTGCTGATGCAAGTACAAACACAAGTGATAAGCCCAAGGTATGGTCTATCAATCATCGGCTGCATACAGGACGCAATAACAGGAAATTATCTTCTTACAAGTTCAAAGGAACCATTTTCCATTGAAGAAGCGGCATCGCTTCTTATTTCTGTTGGTGTGACCGACTTCTCAAGGTTGCCTAATAAAAAATCTGTAACTGGCAAAGAGATTTTTAGCGTCCTTCTGCCAAAGGATCTTGATTTTGTGGGGAAGTCAAAAAAGGGTGAAAACGTTGTAATAAAAAATGGATGGCTGGTAGAAGGAACTATCGATGTTGCAACTATTGGAGGAGAAGGAGAAGGGATTCTCCTTAGAACGCTACACCAAAAATATGGTGCAAAAAACGCTATTGAGATTCTTCACAAGATATTCATGCTTGGAAATGAATACCTTATGCGTAGAGGTTTCACTACAGGAATTGCTGATACCGACCTTACGGAAGTTGGCAAAGAAGCGATAATGACTCTGCTAAGCGAGGCTGAATTGGATGTGCAAAAGCTCATCCAAATCTATGCCGAAGGTAAGCTCGAAGCGTTCCCAGGCCGTACACTTGAAGAAACGCTAGAACTCAAGATACTTGAACTTTTGAACAGGGTGAGAAATAAGTGTGGGCTTGTCGTAAGTGAGATAACTCCGTCGGATAACGCAACAAAGATAATGGCAGACTCAGGTGCGCGAGGAAGCTTGCTTAATCTTACAATGATGGCTGCTTGTGTTGGACAGCAGGCTCTGCGCGGAAAAAGAATAAGTTATGGTTATAAGGGCAGAACTCTATCGACTTTTAAGCGCGGAGACCTTGGACCTGACGCAAGAGGCTTCATAAGGTCGAGCTACAAATCAGGGTTAAATCCAAAAGAATTCTTTTTTGGAGCAATCACCGGCAGGGATAGCCTTATGGACACCGCGCTAAGAACCCCTAAGTCAGGATACCTTTACAGACGCCTTGCAAACGCCCTTCAAGATATCAAGGTAGAATATGATGGTACTGTAAGGGATGCTACTGGCAGAATAATCCAATTTGAGTATGGTGAAGATGGTCTTGACGTCTCAAAAACAGAACAAGGAAAAATAAATGTGGATAGGATAATTGCGATACTTGGTTGAGGTGAAAATGCATCCAGAACTAGAAAAATACAAGGGCCTGATGCCTCCTTCCATTCTTGCCGAAATCGAAGAGAAGTGTCCAGCAAGCAAAATAAAAAAGGTTGCGGAGAAGGTTTATGAAGAATACAAAAGTGCAAGGATTGATGCAGGGGAAGCGATTGGCATTGTGACAGCAGAATCACTTGGAGAGCCAGGCACCCAGATGACTTTGAATGTTTTCCACTTCGCAGGAGTTTCTGAAATGAATGTTACAATGGGCTTGCCAAGACTTATAGAGATATTTGACGGTAGAAAAACACCAACCACACCAATGATGGAAATATATTTGAAAAGTCCTTACAATAGCGGCAAGAACATTCGTGAGCTTGCGCTTTCAATCAAAGAAACAAAACTTGGGGAACTTGTGCCGGAGTTTGTCATGAACATAGTCGATATGACAATCGAGGTCTCTCCGAATCCTGAAAAGCTAAAAAGCAGAGGACTGACTCTTGCACAGGTTGCAAAAGCTATAGAGACAGGGGTGCGCGAGGCAAGCACAAAGCTAAAGGAGGGCGTGATTATCATAAAGCCAAAGAAGTCTGAAGAGCAGACGCTGAATGCTTTGTACAGACTCAGGGAAAAACTCAAGGAAGTTTACGTCCACGGCGTGAAAGGAATAAACCAGGTCCTTCCTGTGAAAAGAAAGGATGAGTATGTTATAATCACTTCAGGCTCAAATCTTAGGAAGATTCTTGAGCTCGACTTTGTGGACCAAACAAGAACAACCACCAACGACATCTTTGAGATAGCTGAAGTACTTGGAATTGAAGCGGCCCGCAGAGCAATCCTCGAAGAGGTAAACAAAGTCGTTGCAGCGCAAGGACTTAATGTTGATATCCGTCACATCATGCTTGTTGCAGATACGATGTGTGCGGGCGGAACAATAAAAGGTGTAACACGCTATGGGGTTGTAAGTGAGAAAGCAAGTGTTCTTGCGAGAGCTTCCTTCGAAACTCCAATAAAGCACATCATCGATGCGTCGCTCATTGGTGAGGTGGATGAGCTGAATTCTATTGTTGAAAATGTTATGATTAACCAGCCAATGCCTGTTGGCACGGGCCTTCCAAGTCTTGTCACAAAAATAATAAAGGAAGCTATGGCAAAGCCTGAAGGAAAGGAGAAAGAGTGAATGGCAGAGGATGTCATTTCTGAAATAAAAAAAGCTGTCGAAACAGGAAAAGCAATTATCGGCAAAAAGGCAACTTTGAAAGCTCTCAGAGCTGGAAGGCTTTCTAAAGTTTTCATCACTTCGAACTGTCCAAAAGATTTAAAGGAAACTATCGAAAGATATAGCTTAGTTGCAAAGACTGAGATTATTCGACTTCCTTTTCCAAACACGGAGCTTGGGACTGTTTGTAGAAAACCTTTTTCTGTTTCAGTGATTGGTTACAGGCGGGAGAAATGATAGTTTTAGGAGAGCTTGAAAAATAGCAAGAAAAAATGAGAATAAAATACGGCGCAAAAGAAATAGGTTACATGTCAGTTTTTGAAGGAACAACTGGCGCAAAAGCGATTGATTGCATCGTAATCAAAGATATGGCATTTTTTGTTGTGAAAAGCGAAGAGGTTTCAAAAGCCATCGGGAAGGGTGGTGAGAACATACACCTTCTTGAGAGACTGCTTAGAAAACGTGTCAAGGTTGCACCACTCTATGACGATGTGGCAAGATTTATAAAGGGACTTGTTTCGCCATTAAAAATAGCCCAATTCAGGATGGAGGGTAACATTGCGGTCATCACCCCTCCTGATCTAAAAACAAGGGGCTTTTTGATAGGAAGAGCAGCAACAAACCTTCGCATGCTGGAAGCTGTTGTCAAAAGGCACTTCAAGATAGAAGAAATAAAGGTTGAATAAAAAACGCATTGTCTCGCGTGAAAATTTCCAACAAAAACAATGGGAAACGGACTTGGAGCAGGAAGGTATCTGAAGAAGAGGCGATATTTAGATAGGCTGCACTCTAAACGATTTATCAGAAGGCTTTTTGCACTCAAAAAGAAATCAGACCCTCTTGAAGGCGCAAGCCAAGCAAAAGGAATTGTTATCGAAAAGGTTCAGCTCGAAGCAAAGCAGCCAAATTCAGCAATGAGAAAGTGTGTAAGGGTGCAACTCATAAAGAATGGCCGCCAGGTGACTGCGTTTCTACCAAAGGATGGTGCGCAAAAAATGGTTGATGAACATGATGAAGTAATAATAGAATGCATCGGCGGAGCAATGGGAAAGTCAAAGGGGGATATTCCTGGTGTGCGATGGGCTGTCATCAAGGTAAATGGGCAGTCGCTTGATGCATTGTTAAAAGGTAAAATAGAAAAGGCAAGGAAGTAAAGGTTAAAATGGAAATAAAAGCACTTGGCAGATGGTCTGTTAGCGGCATAGTGGTTGAGGACCCTGGATTGAAGCGTTACATATCCCTCAATCCAACAATTTTTCCGAAAACCGGGGCAAGATATGCAGGCAAGCGTTTTTACAAATCAAAAACATTTATTGTTGAAAGACTGATAAATAGGATGATGGTGACTGGTCACAAGGCAAAGAAGCATTTTATAACCTCGGGAAGATTTGGTGGCAAAGCAGCCACAATCACAAAGATTGTTACAAACGCGCTTGCGCTTGTTGAGCAGCGTCTTAAGGAGAATCCAGTCAAGGTGCTTGTTAAGGTCATAGAGAATGCTGCCCCGCGCGAAGAGATTGTTGCAATAGAATACGGAGGCGCACGTTATCCCAAAGCAGTTGATTGCGCTCCACAAAGACGGATTGATGTTGCTCTGAAAAATATTGTTCAAGGTGCGTACTGGAAGGCATTCAACAATAAGAAAAGGATTGCAGAGGCGCTTGCTGATGAGCTAATTGCAGCGTATCGTCTTGATGCAAAGTCAAATGCCATTGCAAAAAAATACGAGCTAGAACGACAGGCAGACAGCGCTAGATAGTTAATTCTCAAGCTTTCAAAAATAAAAAGCATATTCTGGAGTATACAAATCTTTTTAAAGCAGTAGCTACTTCAGAGGCGTAACGAGAGGAAGCCTTATGGGCTTCCCTCTGTTGCAAATCTAAAATAAAGTGGGGGATTGGAAATGTTCAAGATGTCAAAAGGGCTCATTTTTGTGCTACTTGCAATAATCTTTGCAACATCAGTCTATGCCACGGCTTCTCTTAACTTTCCTACTGTTGCACTTGGAGGGCCATCACAAGAACGCAATAAAAATGCTTCCACTTCTGTTACAATAACAAACACTGGAGATGTAACACTCAGCAATTTGACATTTTCAACAAATGCTGACGCAAAGTATGGTGTGACATTTTCAGGAAGCTGTATAAATGCACAATTGGCATCAGGCGGAACATGCACACTGACAACATCTGCTAGCGTCCCAAAAGATTTTGATGCGGTTGATTCTTCAAGCCTTCAAGAAAAGGCATTTCTGATAGGTACAATAACCGCATCGGCTAATTATTCCTCTGGAAATGGCTCGGTAATAATAACGACAACAACAAACCTGACACTGCAAGCAGAGAATCAACTTGAACTTCGCAAAGTCAAGGTAATTGTTAATGGCATTGAGGATTCTGTCAGCGACGGCGATACTGTTAGAAAAATAAAGCCGGGTGATGAAATAGATATCGAGATAACCGTAAAAAATAACTTTGACGATTCAAAAAACGATGTGACCATAGAGAATGTTGAGGTTAAGGCAAAAGTTGATGATAATGACCTTGATATAGATGAGTCTGAAGATATAGGCGATTTAGATGCTGACGACTCTGATACAATCAGCTTCAACAACCTTCTTGTTGACGAGGAGGCTGACGGAACTTATGACCTAGTCATAAGCGCAACAGGAAGGGATGAAAATGGCGCACTTCACGCTGACAAGATGACTGTAAAGCTAAAGGTTGAGCGCGAAACACATGAAATCAAAATAACAAAGGCATTACTTACAAACAGCAAGCTTGCATGTGTAGAAGGCAGCATTACGGACACAACCGCAAGGATAAGCTTTGTAAACATTGGCAAACGCGATGAAAAAGAAGTTGCCATTTCTGCATCAATCGACAAGCTTGGCATTACAGCAAGAAAAGATGGCATAGAGCTTGAAAAGGACGACAGCTCGAGTATAAGCCTTTTACTTGACATTCCGGATAGCGCAAAAGCTGGAACATATGATGTTACAGTGACAAGTTATTATAACAATGATGTGCCATCAGACACAAAGACAATCCCACTGCAGATAGAAAAGTGTGAGCAGCCACAAAACGCTTCTACGACCACAACAGCAACACCAACCACCCCAACAGCACCAACTACAACAGCGACAACTCAAGCCATAACAACACCAACCATCAGGCTTACAGAAAAAGCACAAAAGAGCACTCCATTTACAGAGACCCCAGCATATCTCTGGCTGCTGGGTGGAATAAGCGCAGGGATTGTGATTGTTATATTCCAACTCATCAGCAAGCTGCTGCTGGTGAGGAAGTAGAAGAGAGGAAATTGAGAGAAGCGCTGGTTTTAATTTTTTCTTAATTTATTTTCACTTTTTTCATTTTTGAACGATAAAAAGGTCAAAGCAAGGGTTTTTTACGGCTGAAAGCATCAACTTTTCACTGTTGGTGTAAAGGTTACGACTTTTTCTGAGAAATGCAAATTAAGACTGCTTTGATGCCCTCTTGAAAACAGGAGGGAAGCGCTAAATGAAACCAACTGCCTTCTTTTTTGCATTATTTGCCATGATATTTCTCATTCAAATAGGCTCAGTTGGCTTCGCTAAAATAGAAATAAGGCAAGTGCTTTATGATCCTATTTCTTCTGAAAATGGTGGCGAGGCAGTTCAACTTCATAACCCAGAGGACGAAGATGTAGATATCAGCGGCTGGGCGCTCTCAACCGAAGCAAGCAAGTATGACGCAAGGTTGCCTGAAGGTTCTGTTATTCCAGCCGGAGGTTATTTTCTTATTGCAGATACTGGCTGGTCTAGCGCTAAAGATGACCCAAACTGGCCTGAGGCTGATTATGAAGAATCGATAAATTTGTACAACAGCAACTCCGGAGTTGCCCTTCTCAAGGCAGACGGCACGGTTGTAGATGCGGTTGGATGGGGCGAGCTAAGCCAGATAAAGGCAGGTCTTTGGACAGGACGACCTGCAAAAGAGGTTAGTGAAGGCAAGGTTCTGTTAAGGACAAAAAGCACAGAAGATAATGCTGTTGATTTTGTGGAAGCAGATGCGGACTTTGGAACAATTCCACAAAATATAACAAAGCTAGAGCTAAGTATGGATATTGAAGGAGGAATTTTGATAGAAGAAATTGAAATTAGCCCAGATGAACTAGATAAACCAGGTGTTCAGATTTACCCTCTAGCAGGCGGAACCAAGAATCTGACAATAAAAGTTAAAGTTGCAGCCAGCCAAACAGAAATTGAAAGGCTGACCCTAACAGCGGCCCTTGCAAACAAGACTATAGCATTGCATATGATGGCCCAACAAAATGAAACAATAGCTTTATACGAAGGCACAATTCCAATAGAATTCACAAAAAAGCCATCCAATTATAGCATCACAATAAATTCGTTTATAGACCTCATTCAAATTGGAGAAGCCACAACGAGTTTTGAATGGATGCCGCTTGCGTCTTTTAAAATAATCGGCGAAAACAAAAAGATTAAGATAAGCGCGGCGCCCGGTGAACTGAAGAACATGCCTAATGCACTTGAAATAATAAATAATGGAAATGTTCCTATAGACATAGCTGCTTCGAGTACAGGGTTTGTGATGCAAGGAACAAACCAAACACAAAAAGTTGCCGCGACCAACATAAGAATAAACTCAAAAGGCCTTGCCAACACCCCAAGAACAATACCCCTTGCAATTGCACCTGGCGATGTCGCAAGGCTAAATCTCAGCATAAATATTCCGCAAAAGGCAAAAAAAGGGAGCTACATTGGAGAGATAAAGTTATGGACAATACCAACGAAATGAGTCGTGAGAAGCCTATTTTCCTTTGTTTCTAAATTTCATGTAGCAGCTGTTCTTTATCCAGCAATTCTTACACTCTTCAAGCTGCTCATGCTTCTTCCCAAAACAAGCATCATCAGAATATTTTAGGAACTTTACAGCCATTTGATGCAAGATGTTAGGGCAGTATTTAAAGATTGCTGCGCTAAAAGGCAACGAGTCACAAAAACTGATAACCAGAACCTTAATGCGACCTTGTGAAAACCAAACATTTATAAAGCCAAAAAAATAGGTTAGAATGCGTGAAAGCTCTACTTCTAGTAGAACTTACGCATAACTAAAACTAACAAAGGTGTAAAACAAGAAAATGGCATATGGATTCGGGGGAAGTTTTGGCCCTAGACAAATGCACAAGGCTACTTGCTCCGAGTGTGGTAAGGACTGTGAAGTTCCTTTTAAGCCACGCGAGGATAGACCGGTCTATTGTAGGGACTGCTTCCAGAAGCACAGGAAGTTCTGAAAAGAGCAAAGGTTCAAAACGCAGAAATTTTCACAATAAAGATTTTAGGCTGTTTTTAGCCATGCTTGGTGACGCATCTGATTTAGTCATAGAACTTTTTAGCAAGCGAATTGTTTAGCGATAGGATGGGCGGATTTTTTCAACAATTCCACGCATAGTTGCAATAAAATCTTCTGCGTCTTTTAGATAGCGTGCGTAGTCATTGCCACTTATTTCTTTTAACTCACGATGGGTTATCTGCTTCTGGAGCTTATAGAAATTTGCCATAATTTCTGCGTAACGCTTTGAAACAATCCCCTTCTTTACAAGCTTCTCATAAATCATCTCAGCAACATGCGCAGGGCTTGGTGGAATCTCTCCAAGATGCATGAGTGCCGCATGCGCAGAGTCAATAACAGCCCAATAAAGGTCTAGGGTCGCTTGAAGGATATGCCATTTTGAA
Organism: Candidatus Woesearchaeota archaeon; assembly: GCA_038891615.1. Taxonomy (GTDB): domain Archaea; phylum Nanobdellota; class Nanobdellia; order Woesearchaeales; family ARS49; genus JAWADY01. The sequence goes on from JAWADY010000001.1 coordinate 222,825, forward strand.
TTGCTTATGGTATAGGGTGCGCGCACAAGGTAATTCCAAACAGATTCCTTTGAAGGCCTTATTCTTCCCTGCCTTAAAAGCAACTGGAGTGGGTCAAAAAAGCCAGAGTCTATCAACGCCACGCCATCGCGAAGTATGTTTATGATGACAGGGTCGCCTGCCCGAACATATTCCCAAAATGTTGTAAGTTTTAGAGACATCACATGAAGCTTAGGACTTGTCTCTCCAATTGCCTTTTCAACGATTATCCTGTAGGTTTGCACAAGCTCAGGAGAAAGCACAATTGAAACATCGTCAACAACAATGAGAATGTCTATGTCGTGTTCCTTGCCTGTTCTACGTGCCGCCTCTCCAAAAAGGATAATAGCCTTTATGAAATTTCCGAACTCTGCATATACCTTTTTGGCAAACTTTCGTGCAAGCTCAAGGTTTTCGGTTGGATATGTTCCAACGGTCGGAGGAAGTCTGTGTGTTATCTCAAATCTTGCCATCTTCCCTCTTTTTAAAAGTTAGCTCTTTGATGAGATTTAAAAATTTATTGCTTTTTCTGACTATTCAAACGGAATTCCAAAGTATGACATTTGCCATTCCCTCTGCACTGGAAGAAACTCACCCGTAGCAAAATATGGTGGTTGTGTTCTGCCAAAATAGCTGTGCTCTATGTCTGCCCAATTACCAATGCCATAGACCTGGCCACCAAAGCTCCGTAGCGCAGCATGCCAAGCCCTTATGTCGTGATGAGCAGGCTCAACAATTGGCTTTATCTCAACCTTTGCCTTTTTCATTTCCTCGAGAAATTCTTTTATTGGAGCCTTGCCGCTGCCAGGAGGCAAATGCTCATCATAATAGCCAAAGTTATCACTCATCTGGACATGACCTATTATTCCTTTTTTGAAAAGCTCTCTGACAGAGTCTATTAACCATTTGTTGAAGCGTTTATCGGCTTGTTCAAATGTTTCTCCTGGTTTTGGTTCGAAAAACTTTCTCCAAGTATATGCATGACCAATGTCAAAGGTTGCTCCTATATGCTTCTCAGCTATTTTCAGCGCTTCGCTTTTTGAAATACCTCTCTCTTTTGCAAGTAACTGGGCCATCTTTTCTCTTGACTTCTGAATCAGCTCGGCGAGCTCGCTTGGATGGCTGCCATAATATTCTGGGAGCCATGGTTCAGGTGAGACTAAAATGGGCCTTTTGAGTCCTTTGACTTGTGTTTGGTCATATGCATAAAGTCCTGCTCTTGCTATTGTATCAGTTGTTCTCTCTAAACCAACATCTTTTAGGGGTCTGAGCATCTTTTCTTTCATCCTCAAATTCTCCAGATGCTCTTGTGAACTTAATGCAGATTTCTGCATCCATTCTATATCTACCTCAAGTCTTCTTTTTTGTTCCTCAAGATGTTCAATAATGTTGACACCAGGCGGGGGAGCCATCTCAGCAGCCCTTAGGAACTCCTCGATGAGTTTTTCACCACCAGGTTTTTTTGCCTGGACCAATAATTCATTTATAGATTCAAGTTTTTTCCTACGCTCTTCTGCTTCTGCTGTCCAACGAGTAGCCTCTGCCTCATAGATTAACTTTTGCGATTCAAAAAAATGCTTTAACCAAACCTGTTCCGGCTTTAATATTCCTTCATCTAAAGCTCTTGCAATCTCTGGGTCTCTCTTCCGTTCTTCATTTACGACATCTTCAAACCTTTTCGGCACAACGACTATTTTACCTTGCTCGTCATAAGCATAGACAGGAACCTTTTTCCCTTCTTTCACTTTCCAGTCAACTATTTTTGGTTCGAAGATAGGGTGGACTTTTGGAATTGCTTCGATATTTCCTGTCTCAGCGTCCGCAACCCAAACATACTCTTCTTTCTCAGCCTCTTCTGGATATGTTGCAAACTTGTTGTCAACTTCTGCAATAGGTCTTTTCCACTCCCCGATATGAAAAACAACTGCGCCTCCTTCTGCTGTATCAGCTGCAAAATCTATTGTTCGCTCTATCTCGTGCAGCACTTCTTCTGCAACTTCTCGGCTGAAACCATGTCTTGTCAAACCAGCAAAACCCATCACTCCCGTTGTACCATGAACAGAAAGCTCGACCTTGTTCACCTTAGCAAGCTCACGTATAGCCTCCCTTTCTTCCTTGCCGTACATCTCAGGCGTTGTTGCCTTGCCAGCCATTGAACCTTTTGCAGTGCCTGTAAAGCCTAGCTCAACGACTGTTGCACCTTCTCGAATCCTTGCCTTCAAGGCTTGTAGTTGGGCTTCAAAAGGAGGGGTGCTAACCCCAAACTGAGCAGGCTCCCCTCTAAAGTATTCCCTATCCATCGAATGATAGTAGTTTGGAAAGTAAGTTCCCATTTTTAATAATCAGTGTCTATGTTTTGCTACTTTTTGATTGGAAAGCTCGCCGCCTGGGTGCCCAAGGTATTGTGCGACAACTTTAAGCTCTTCTTTTTCGCTTAAAAATCTTTCCTTAGAATTTCGTGAAACATAGCTTGTCATTGGTGCAAAACTTTCAAATGCATGAAAATAGCGCTCAAAAGCAACCTGCTCTTCAAAGCCAAGGCTCTCTCCACGCAATACCATTTCCTTTATTTTTTCTATCTTTTCAGCTGTTGCAGGCTCTATGAGCTTGTAAAAATCACTTTTGAGTTCCTCAAATGTTTTTGAATAGATTATTGCCTTTGCCTTTTCTTCACTCTTTTTTTCAACTCCAGCGCCAGCAACTTCCTCCAAAGATTCCTTTGAAGAAGTTTCAGGAGTTTCCTTTTCAGCCATCTGCTCTCCTATCGACTCGACGGGCTCTTCTGACTTCTCAGGTGTCCTTGTAAAAAGCTCTTCAATTGAAACAGCCTTTGCTTGCGGGATTAACCTTCTTAACTCTTCAATTTCACTAAGTGCTTTTGTCCCAATTGCCACAGCTTCAGCTATCTGGGCCTTTCTTTCTTCTTCAAGCCTAGCAAGCTCAGCCTCAAGCTCCTTAACAGCCTTGATCTTTTCCTCAGGCGGTAAGCGTTTTATCTCCGCAAGCTTGCTACGAATTAGGTCTTCGATAGTCGTGGTAGTTTTTGGCATAATAACTAAGCTGTTAAAAGGCTTTTTAAACATTCCTTTTAAAGAACCATCAAACTCTAATCCCAACTAATCATTCCATGAGCTTTTTTGAAAAGCTTGTAGTTAAGCCAGAGTCTTTTGCGGGCATCATTTTCTGCTTCTTTTTGTTCTTTCTTCAGTTCTTCGCTGGTTATCTCTTCCTTTTTGCCCGGCTTGGCTTTTGGAAAAAAAGATGCAAAGCCCTGTGCAAGAGCAACAAATGGTTCAAGAATCCCAGGACTAGCAGGTCTGACTTCTTTTTTTGCCTCTTCTTTCTTTTTTAATCCCCATGCCTCTTCAAGGTACTTCTGCAAATCTTCTCCTATAGACCGTATTGCTTCCATGAGCGAGGCGTCAGCATTTGCAAGTAGGTCCAGTTCTTCTGATGCGCGCATTTTCTTATACTCATCAATTTGTTCCGGTGTCCAGGCGTAGCTCCTCCAAGTTATTACAACCTCACCAACATGAATAGGACCTTTGTGATAAGGTTCGACATAAAAGCTCATTGAAGGCCTTGTTCGGTAGTCAAGATGTATTAAACAGCAGCTGTTGACTTTTCTGTTTCCGGCAGGCAATCTTCTTGCAAGTATTTCTATTTCAACAAGCGAGCCTTCAAAGGCTGCAATTAACTCAGGCTCGCTCATCTTTGAGACATCAAGGGAGAGTCTCTGTATTGTCCTTAAATAAGGCTTTATCCAATGCATGTACAGCATTATTGTGTCGTACTGCTGCCTAAGGTAATGCAAAGTGAAGTTTCTCCTTGTCTTTAATTCACCATAGGTCGCCTTTTTCCAACGGTAATAACTTTCAAGCTTGCGTTTTAGCATAGACTTGAGAGTTTCAGAATATGGCAGCTGTGCAATTCTCTTAAAGAAAGTCTCATCCTTTTCTCCGGGTTCGATTCGTAGCTTGAAAAAAAGGTCTGGTAGCGTAGTAAACTGGGCTTCAAGTGCAAGACCTAAAACAGATGTTGGAGATTTCGCGCCTCCCTCAACTAAGTCAACATATTGCCCTTTTAAGGCAATCTCAGCCGCTTCTGCCTCATCACCCTTCTCAAAACTTTTTTCATAATAACCAAGCTTTTCATCGATAATTCTTATGTCCCTAACCAAGAGAATGACTCCTTTGAATATGTCATGAATTATTTTAAGAAATTGGGCAACCTTGTCCTGTTGTAGACCAAGCTTTTGCGCAGCTGCGCCAAAAAAGGCAGAGTGTTCGCTTGCAGCAAAGACGTCTGTTATCTTTTCGATAACTGGAAATGCAAGATCGTTCCTAAGGTTGTCTAGCAGCCAAAAATACATGTTCTCAATTGATTGATGCTGGCTTTCGTAAACAAGGCGATATTTGGATAACGGCTTTGGCCAGTCAACGACAATGAGCTGGTCTTTTGCAATCTCTAGCTCGTCACGTTTATATTTTTCTTTCGAAAAATATTCCTCTTTGTAGTTTATTGATGGTGGAAGCCATCCCAAAAAGCCAGCAGCACCATAACTTCCAGTTTTCTCCGCTCGTTGTTCAGCCATCGCTACCATCTTTTATTCCAAGTCACAGCCTTTATTGGCAAGCTTCTAATGGTTCTATGATGATTGCTTTGTCACCACAGTAAATTGTATCAGCAATCCCTTTTCCTGTTCTTATCTTTGGAATGAGTTTGAGTTGTAATGGCGTGCCAATTTCGCCAAAGTCAAAGGAAGTTTTTATGGCACCAAATGGTTTCAATGGTTGCTCAAGTATTTCCTTTTGAACTATTCCCTCCCTTCCAACAACTCGCGCCAAAATATTATCCAAACCAAGCGAAGGACCATTTTCCACAAAAATCACAATGCTGTCAGCAGTATAGCAAGCTTGAGGCACTCCTTTTATGGTTATTACACCAAGAGCGGCTACAGCGCAACCAGCTCCAAGCTCTTGCGCGCCTATTACAAATTCTGCCTTTTGTTCAACAAATTCTTCGCCCCAACTCATGACAACTGCACCAAGAGCTATCGCAAATGTGACAAGAAGGACTGTTGCAATAAGAGGGCTAAGCCCTAGCTTTCCAATCGTCCGTCTCGAACGCAATAAAGCCAACTCATCACCGTCTTTTTATTAAGTCAATTATTTTTGGTCATTTATAATCCTTTCGCAACAAATCGTTTAAAATCACGCAACTTTTTTATATATACCAGTAAAAGGTTTAGCGATGGAAACAGAGGAACTTATAGCAAGGCAGAAGCAAGAATGCATTTTCTGTCACATAGTTGCTGGAAAGGTTGGTTCAAGAAAGATATATGAAGATGAAAGGCTTATTGTAATTCTTGACATAAATCCAGCAAATCCTGGACATATGCTTGTCATGCCAAAGGAGCACTACAGCGTGTTACCTCAGCTTCCTGAAGACGATGTTGCTAGAATTGGTTTTGTTGTTAAGGCACTGTCGCAGGCTTGTCTCAAAGCACTTGGTGCAAGAGGAACAACAATCTTTGCAGCAAATGGTATTGCAGCTGGACAAAGGGCATCCCATTTCATGATTCACATCATTCCAAGGCACCCAAATGACAATGTCAAGATTATGCTTCCTGAAGAAGAGCTTGCAAAGGAAGAACTTGAAAACTGCACTCAAAAGCTGAAAGCAATTTTTTCACAAATTTCTGGAATGCCAACATTACAGCAAGAGACAAACTCAAGCAATAACCCTAAGGGCGAAACAAAAAACACAGCAGTGCTTAACGAAGTTACCAAATTCTTGCTCAAAAAAGGAAATAAAAATGGTAGCATGTGAGATTTGTGAGGCGATAAAAAAACCAGAATCAAAGCTTTACGAAGAAAAAAATTTTGCAGTTATTCTTCCTAGCAGGCCGGCTGTACCTGGCCATATCCAACTTGTGCCAAAAGAACATAAGGTAATTCTTGAAGAGCTTACAAACGAAACCGTAGCTTTTCTTTTTGCAAAAGCTAGACTTTTTCTCATGGCGCTTTTTGAAGGGCTTAATTGCCATGGGACAAACCTTTTGATAATGAATGGCACTGCTGCAGGTCAATCTGTCGCGCACATAGCCGTGAACTTAATTCCAAGGTTTGAAGATGATGGTCTTGAACTAGGTTGGCAGCCAAAAAGGCTTTCTGAAGAAGAGATGTCAACCGTAGAGCTAAGGTTGAAAGAAGAAGCTACAAAAATAACAATTGTCGAAGAGGAAAAAAAAGAAGAAAAACAAATTACAATAGAAGCTCCAAAAAAATTTGATGAGGAATGGCTTAAACAGCAGCTTAGAAGGATTCCTTAGTCTTTCAAAGATACGAGCTTTTGTTTGTAAAGCAGAATAATGTGAATTAGGTTAAACCTTTTCCATCCTGTGCCGCATTCCTTGGACAACGGAAAGCACGCCTATAAAAATGAGCAGTGAACCAAACCATTGACTTCTGGTAAATATGTGGCCAAACAAAAGATAAGAGTAAAAACCTGTAAAAATTGGCGAAAGCGCTCTAATGGTGTTCACTTTTGAGAGCTCAAGCTCTTTAAGAGCGATATAAAAGAGCTCCCAGCCAAGGAATCCTGAAAGAAGGCCAGAAGCTATTGCTATTGAAAGGCTTTTTGTAGTAACTGCAACCCCCTCTCCGCTGAAAATGACAAAAGCAGCTCCTGTGAGTGTCATTGCAAAAAGCCTGCCCAAGTTGAGCGTTTCTGGTCTAATGTAGCGCACATATCTCTTTGCGAGAAAGTCTCCTGTTGCTATTAAGGCTGCAGAAACGACCACAATCAGCGAGTTCAGGCTAAATTCAAGATTTTGGCGCCATTGCATGACGAAAGCCCCAAGTATGACAACAGCGATTCCAAATTCTTCTAGTGAACTAAGGCGCTCTTTTAAAAAAATGTGTGAGTAGGCAACCACAAAAACAAGCACGAACTGCATTAAAAAGACAACAATATTTGGTTTCAGCACACGCATGCTATGCAAAAGCAACAATGCCCCAATCCCGTGACACGCTCCAGCGAACAATAGCGGCCATTTGTTCTTACGAATGCTTTCTATGTGAAATGCTAGGTTTTTTGAATGAAAAGCAAAAGCAGCGCCAGTCGCAAGAAGATAGCTGTAGAAAAGGATTTTGCCAGCAGACCAATTAGGTAGAAGGAGATAGAAAAAGATATAAGAAGAACCTAGAAGGGCCGCTGAAAGGAATGCCAGGAAATACGCTTTTTTGAGGCTTGGCATCCAAACCATGAAAATAGGCTCTTATTTAAATCTTGCAGTTTGCTGAAAAGCTTGCTTAGGAAATTTTGTTAATGCAGCCATGCGTTCACCAGAAAAAATAAAAACCTATTCAAAGGCGCTGGCTTTGCTGCGCTTCAAAATAGTAGGAAGATGAAATTTCCAAACAGCAAGGCAGCTATATAAGCTATTAAAAAGCTTGGGACAAAAGGAATTCCTTCTTTTACAAGAACTCTAAAGTTTTTACCAAGCAAACCCTTTTGCTTAAGCTTTATTAGTAACATTATTTTTCTCCTGCTTATACCAAGCTCTGCAGGACCGGCTATCTTTTTTCCCCTAAAAATGACATCTTTCACAATCCAATCGCCTTCTGTAAGCTTTTCAGGCGGAAGCCATTTTAGAAGGCAACTTGTTTCAACAGCTCCAACAACCAGCGAAAGATAAAACAAAGACAAAACGAGTAAGGCAGCTGCGGCTGCTATGAGCCATAATGCACTTTCTGCAAGCACGATTGCAATCAAAAGCAGCATCACAGAAAAGGCAATAGTCACAAAGCGGAAGTTCTTGTAAACACCTTTTTTCATCATCCTTGCTGCTTGATTCTTAACCTTCCCCCAATTCTTGACAGCAAGAATAAAAACCCAAAGCAAGCCATAGGCAGCTCCAACAAAGATAAGATTGATAAAGAATGCAACGGCTTTGCTTTCCAGGCTTGGCGCAAAACCAATCAGGCTTCCAAGGCCTATCAACAGCTTTACATCCCCGCCACCCCATTGCCCAAAGCGGTACATTAATAAAGAAAGTATGGCAAAAACAATCACCCCTGTAAAGCCCTGAACAATTGGCCTTAAGTTAAAAGTCGCCACGCTACTAATCAATCTTATTCCAAGCCCTGAAAATAAAGCAGCATAGCTGAGCCAGTCAGGAACCTCTCTTGTTCTCAGGTCTGAAAAGGCAGATGCTGCAAGGATGAAAAGCCCTGTTCCTTCAAGCAACTGCTCAATCATTTTGGCGCCCCTTTTTACAAAACTCTTGCTATGACTCTGCAAATGTTTATAAACCTTTGTGACATAAAAATGACAAAAGCACTCTTGGTGAAAGTAACAATGACTGATGTTGAGGTGGCAATTTGGTCATAAAAAGGCTAATCAAAAACATATTTGAAACAACAAGAGATATTAATGAAGGCGTTTCTGAAAGTGTGACTGGTTTGAAAGAAAAGATTAAGCTTGCATTCAATAGCATTCCAAAACATGTTGCATTTGACATTGAAGATGGTCTGGGAGAAGCAAAAGCTCTCAAAGAACTCATATTTTCTGCTTCAAAGCTTAGGATACCTGTCATGACTTTTAATCTTCTCAAAAGCAATCACACAAGCCAACAGATTGACACATTGGTGGAAGTCCTAAGTGAGTTGTTACAGTGGCAGTACCTGCAAGAAAATCAATTCAAAGTTTCTGTGCTAGGGAGATGGTACAACCTTCCCGCAAGACTTGTTGAAAAGATAAAAGAACTGGTTGCAGCCACAAAAGACTATGATAAGTTTTTCCTGAACCTTTGTATAAACTATGATGGCCAAGAAGAAATTGTTGAGGCATGCAAGTTGATTGCAAAACAGGTTGAGCTTGGCAGAATATCGCCAGAAGGCATAACAAATGGAACGATAAAGGAACACCTCTGGACATCTTATTTCATCCCTCCTGAACTCATAATAAAGGTGGGCAAAGCTCAAAGTCTGGATGGCTTTCTGCTTTGGGATTCTGCAGGTGCGAGAATTTTCTTTGCAAATAAGCCATTTGGCGAATTCACAAAAGAAGACTTCCTTAAAGCAATAGAATGGACTCAGAAACAGAACAAGGTAAGATGAAGGAAAGGCGTGGCAAGTCTCAAACGCTTGAAGAGCTGATAAAAAAAGGAGCCGCTGTTCTTGGAGGAGGGCTTGCTATTTTTGTTGCATACAAACTCGGCATAGCAGACATGGCAATCGATCTTTTTGAAACAAAATGGATTGTAAAAGATGGATACAAAATACCAGTTAGGCCAGATTTTGCTACAGTATTTGGCTACCATGTTGGAACCTATATCTCAAGCTGGCTTGGTGGAGGTCTTTTTGGTTACTTTTTAGCAGATGGGATTTACAAATTTTTAGAGCTGAGAAAGGTGAACAAAGAGCTTTGATTAATCCCACCTAATTTTTTCTCAACAATAGCCAAAGTCCTACAATAAAAAGAGGGATGTTCAAAAGCTGGCCCATAGTGAATGGTCCAATGAATATTTCTGGAACCCTAAAAAGTTCTGTTATGAACCTAAAAACAGAGTACATCACTAAAAAAAGTGCAAATGCCGCTCCTTTTTTGAGGCTAATGACACCTTTATTCTTTTGCAAAACAAAAAGGGTTGCAAAGATGACAATACTGTAGAGTGATTCGTAGAGCTGGCTTGGGTGCCTAAAAACAGGGTTACCAGCAGCATCAACTTCGTTGTTGAAATTCACCCCCCAAGGTAGGTTTGTTTGCCAACCATAAAGCTCACTATTGAAGAAGTTTCCAATCCTGCCAATAGCAAGGGCAAGGGCGGCAGGTGTAACAAAAATGTCTGCTAACTCAAGAAAGCTGATGCTTTTTTTTCTTGTCAAAAGCGCACCTATAACAATCGCTCCAATAAGCCCACCATGAAAGCTTAGCCCGCCATGCCAAACAGCAACTATCTCAACAGGGCTAGTTATTAATCCTTGGGGCAAGCCATAAACCAACACCCAAAAAAGCCTTGCTGCTATCACCATTGCAATCACAATCCAGCTCATAAGCGCGTCAAAGTCTTCGACAGAAAGATTTTGCACCCTTCCTTTTTTCACACAAGCTCTTGCATAAAGATAAACAAAAAGAACTCCTAAAGCATAAAAAAAGCCATACCATCTTATTTTTATTGGGCCCAGGCTAAAGAAGACGGGATTCAACTTGTTATAAAAGACCATTCTTGCCAAAGCAAAGGCTATGAATAAATACTTTTCGGAAGAATGGTATAAAGTAAAAAGTGTTAATTAATTCAAATCTTTGCCTTATAAAGCCTCATGAGCAACGAATTTGTAACAACGCTCACGGAGCTCAAAGCCATTGCTGCTGCTGCAAGAACAGGACTAAGAAGAAAGCCGGTGAATGGATAAAGTACACCAGCCGCAACCGGAACGCCCAAAGTGTTATAGAGGAATGCCCAGAAAAGGTTTTGTTTAATTTTCTTTATTGTGTACTTACTCAAGTCTATTGCCGTGACAACATCTCGCAAGTCGTTCTTTATTAGTACGATGTTTCCTGCTTCAAGAGCAACATCTGTGCCAGCGCCTATTGCTATACCAACATCTGCTTGCGCAAGCGCAGGAGCATCGTTTATGCCATCTCCAACCATTGCAACCTTTCTACCTTGTGCTTGTAGCTTTTTTATAACCTCAACCTTTTGTCCAGGAAGAACCTCTGCCATAACCTCTTCAATGCCGAGTTGGCTGGCTATTGCCTTTGCGGTTCTGCTGTTATCCCCTGTCACCATAACAACCTTTTTTCTAAGGGCTTTCAAAGTATCAACGGCTTCTTTTGAATACTCTTTAAGTGTGTCTGCAGCTGCAACAATCCCAACAAGCTTCCTACCAACAGCAACAAGCATTGCTGTTTTTCCCTGCTCTTGAAGCTTTTCTAGTGCTCTTTCAGCCCCTTCAGAAAGCTCAATCCTTTCAGCCTTCATGAGTTGTGTTGTGCCAATAACAATGAGTTTTCCGCCATAGCTTGCAATGACGCCTTGGCCTGGCACTGCCTTGAACTCTTTTGCATCAGGAATTTTTATTCCCATTTTAAGCGCTCCATTTACTATTGCCTCGCCAAGTGGGTGTTCTGAGCCTTTTTCTGCAATTGCAGCAAAGGTTAGAAGCTCGCGCTCAGAAAGCTTATCCAAAGGTAGAATGTCAGAGAGTTCAGGGCTTCCCTTTGTCAGCGTTCCGGTTTTGTCAAGCACAATGGTGTCAATTTTGCAGGCAAGCTCAAGAGCCTCGCCAGATTTTATGAGTATGCCGTGCTCTGCAGCCTTTCCTGTTCCCACCATTATTGCAGTGGGGGTAGCAAGGCCAAGAGCGCATGGGCAGGCAATTATCAAAACCGCAATGAATGTGCTTAATGCAAAAACAAATTCCTTTCCAATAATGCCATACCAAATGACAAATGAAAGAATGGCTATCAGTATCACAACAGGAACAAAATAGGCTGAAACAAGGTCAGCAAGCCGTTGTATCGGTGCTCTGCTTGCCTGCGCATCCTCCACGAGTTTTATTATTTGTGCAAGAAGGGTTTCCTTTCCGACTTTTGTTGCCCTAAACTTTAACATTCCATGCTTGTTTATTGTTGCCCCAATTACGTGGTCTCCGGGTTTTTTCTCGACAGGAATGCTTTCTCCGGTCACCATAGATTCGTCGACTGAAGAGTGTCCTGATATGACAATTCCATCTACAGGAATCTTCTCCCCAGGCCTTACAAAGATTATATCATCTACTTGAACCTGATCAACTGGTAACTCGAGCTCCTTTCCTCCACGAATAACTGTGGCAGTCTTTGGCTTAAGACCTATTAGCCGCTTTATCGCCTCACTTGCTTTTCCTTTTGTTATTGCCTCAAGCCATTTGCCTAGAATTATGAATGTGATGATTATTGCAGAGGTATCAAAGTAGTAATGGCCACGAAATGCTGTTGGCCAAATTACTGCAAGCAGGCTATAGAGAAAAGCCGCGCTCGTGCCTATCGCGATAAGGCTGTCCATGTTTGCCCTTTTTGCCTTGAGTGCAATCCATGCTCCACGATAAAACCTTGCACCTACAAAGAATTGGATAGGGATTGTAAGCAAAAGCAAGAGCAGTCCGCGGTATTTGAAATCAATCCAAAACCATTGCGGATAAGAGAGAACGAAAATTGGGATACTCAGCATCGCTCCTAGGAAAAACAACCTTCTGAGGCTATTGATTTCTCTTTGTCGCGCTAGCTTTTCCCTATCTTCAAGCTCAGGAGTTGTCGCTTCTTCGAGAGGCTCATAACCAGCTGCTTTTATTGCCTTTTTTATTTCATCAATGGTAATTTTGGAAGGCTGGTATTTTATTATTGCAAGTTGGTTTACAAACAATTTCTTTTCAAGAATTCCAGGCAAGGTCGCAAGAGCATTATCAACCTCTGCAACGCAATGTGGATTATCCATTCCAACGACTTTTAGACGAGTCTCTGAAACGGCAGGCAGTGCCGGAACTTCCTTCTCTTCTGAAACCAAAACCTTGTAACCTGTTCCTTCAATGACTTTTTGCAACTGCTGTTTTGTTGTAAGTGTCGAATCAAATTCAACTGTTGCGCGTTCTGTAACAAAATTGACAACAGCATCTTTAACTCCAGCAGACTTTTTTAGCGCACGTTCTATCGTTGCTGCGCAACTCGCACAATGCATTCCTCCAATCGGAATTGTAATTTTTTCAAGCGGCAACTTTTTTCCTCCTTTGACTTTTTATCATTTCAGTTCAAGAATTGCAAAAAGCGGTAGTAAGGCATCCCAAAATGAAAAAGTCAGCCCTAAATGGCGAAAGAAAGTAATCTGGGTAGACTCTGCGGTCAATCCCAAGAAAAGCACCTCCGTAGCTAGTCCAAAGAGAAAGAAAGGTGGGGAGCCGCATCAATCCAAGAATTAATCCAAGATTTTTTGCATTAACTGCCATTCTTTGTCTAATATTTGGTTTGTGCATTTCTCTGGGGCATGCTCAAACTTTGCAATAAGGTTTGGCAGCGAAAGAAATATTAGGGTTCTTTATATTTCTTGCGCACAAAAATGGCAAAAAATTTATATATTTTAAAAGATGACTTAGAGGCATGGTTGGCAAAACAAAATTCTTTTGCACCGCCTGCAAATGGAAGTTTACTGCCAACTATGCACCGAACCTTTGTCCTTACTGCGGTAAACAGAATTCAATTCAAGAGGATGTCTCTGTTGCTGCAGACCAGCTCCTAAAGGAAATAGAGGAGATGGAAGGGCAATTTGCGGAGAAATAGTTGTTGCAGCAAAAAGGAGTAAAAGGACCTGGAACAACTTCTGCAAAAACCTTTTAAATCATAAAAAGCAAGCTTTGAAACAGTGATGAAACCATCTACTGCAAAGATAAAAGAGGCTATAAGAAAATGGGCACTACAGAATGCAATTACCTATAAATACCAGGCTAATGTTGGAGCGGTTCTTGGCAAGATTCTTGCGGAGTTGCCCGAACTGAAAGAAGAGGCTGCTTCACTCCGCAAGCTAGTGTCAGAGATTGTTGCTGAGATAAACGCAATGCCTCCTGATAAGCAGCTTGATGAACTAAAGCGCATTGCTCCTGAACTTTTAGAAAAAAAGCCAAAGACGAAGGAAAAAGAACTTGAGGCACTACCAAACGCAACAAAAGGAAAGGTAGTTATGAGATTTGCTCCGAGTCCTTCTGGCCCACTGCACATCGGGCACGCCCTTGTGCTGAGCCTGAATTCAGAGTACTGTAGACTTTATGATGGGAAACTGATACTTCGGATTGAGGATACAAATCCTGAAAACATTTATGAGCCGGCTTATCGAATGATTCCTGAAGAAGCAAACTGGTTGACAAAGGGAAACATTGCAAAGGTTGTCTTCCAATCCGACAGGTTGCACACCTATTACGACTATGCAGAAAAAATAATTGCTGCAGGCAAAGGGTATGTCTGTACATGCAACCCTGACAGCTTTAGAGAGCTGATTGCAAAAAAGAAAGCCTGCCCCTGCAGAGAGCTTCCGATAAAGGAACAACTGCTGCGCTGGGACAGGATGTTTTCTGGATACGAACCTGGTGAAGCAGTTGTAAGGATAAAAACAGACCTTAATGACCCAAATCCTGCAATGCGCGACTGGCCAGCATTAAGAATCAACCATACCGTGCACCCAAGAACAGGCACGAGCGAAAGGGTCTGGCCCCTAATGAACTTTGCAGTTGCAATCGATGACCATGAGCTTGGAATAACTCATACTATAAGGGGAAAGGACCATATGGACAATGCAAAACGTCAAAGTCATATCTTTGACATATTTGGCTGGGAAAAACCAACACATCTTTACTTTGGAAGGATAAACTTTACTGGTCTTGAACTGAGCAGCTCTGCCACTAAGGCGTTGATTGCACAAGGCAAGTATTCCGGCTGGGATGACATAAGACTGCCATTCATTGCAGCACTTCGCAGACGCGGTTATCAGCCAGATGCTTTTATAAGGTACGCAATTGACATTGGCATAAGTCTTGCTGACAAGAGCATTTCTGCAGGAGATTTTTTCAAAGCGCTAGATGCTCACAACAGAGAGATTGTTGACAAAATCGCAAACAGGTATTTTTTTGTTGAAAATCCTATTAAGATTGAAATAGCAAATGTTCCAGAACTCAGTCCAAGGGTTGAACTTCATCCAGATTTTCTTGAGCGAGGATTTAGAGAGTTTATTATAGAAAAAAGCTTTTACATATCAAGTGAAGACTTTGCAACAATAAAGCCTGACACAATCTATAGGCTGATAGGATGTTTGAACTTCATAAAAAAAGGAAAAAGGTTTGTATTTGATAGCGCGAGCTATGATGCATTTTGGAAGCAGCATGGCAAAGGAAATCTACACTGGCTTCCAGCAGATGGTCCAATGGCAAGTGAGCTTGTAAAGGTTGAGGTGATAATGGCGGATGGGAGTAGGCTCTCTGGACTTGGAGAACCAATGTTAAAGAATCTTAAGCTTGGTGAGATTGTGCAGTTTGAAAGAAGGTTTTTTGCAAGGCTTGATGAGAAGAAAAAAGATATGCTCATATTTTGGTATCTTCATAAATGATAAAAGAGAAAGAATTAAAAATAAAAAGAAAAGGAAAATCAATAAGGAGGTGAGAGTGTGTCATTGATAGTACGTTCGAGGATTAAGGATGTTGCAGGAGACTTCAATGTTGCTGGCGACTTTGCAGATGCCCTTGAGAAAAAAGTTGAACAACTCATCAGGGATGCAATTGAACGTGCAAAGGCAAATAACAGACGCACAGTGATGAGTAAAGACCTCTAATTAGTGGTAAGCAAAACAAAAAGAAAGCTAGCTAAGAGGGGACTCTTGACTTAGACACAGACATTCCTAACTGTGCTTTAATATAATCAATCTTTTCTTTCAATGCAGCAAGCCTTTTTTTTGAGGCTTTTTTACCTTCGAGGCTTTTGTAAGTGCTTTCAAGCACTGCAAGCTTTTTTGCTAGTTCTTCTTTCTTTTTATTCAATTCCACGACTTTCAAAAGCTTGTTAAGGTTTTGTTCAATTGCGGCTATTCTTTCCCTCAGACTTTTGTGAATTAAGCTTTCCTGCTGCTGTCGTATGATTATTCTAGACTCTTTTTCAAGCGCTTCCTTTATAGCAGCCTCAAGTCGTTCAAGCTCGCCTTGTATGCTCTTTGTGCTAATCTTTTTTAGCTGGGATAGGTGCTCTTCAAGCCTTTTTCTAGCAAGCTCACGCTCATGAATTTTTTTTGAAGCCCTTGCCAGAAACTTCAGCAAGGTTGATGTTTTGCTATAGTCTAAGTTCTCCAAATCGTGAAGCGTTGGCATTTGTACAAAGGCGTTCGGTGTTTATACTAGCGCCTTTTTGGAGGAATAGGTGGCGGAGGAAGTCCTGGGGGAGCTGGCGCTGTGCTCGTAGGAGCTTGTGGCGTGGTAATTGGCCCTACTGGCGCAGGCATTGGCCTTGGCGATGGTGGAATGGCGTAAGGTGGCGCAGTTAGAGATGGAATCCTTTCCACTTTCTGCTTAAGTTCATTGATGAGGTCTGCAAGAGCAACAATTCCTGAAGCTATTTCTGCATTTTGGTCAAGAATCTTTGACATCCTATCCATTAAAGGCTTCATTTTTTCTTGGAAGCTGAGACCACCTTCTTCAACTCTGAGTTCATGCATTGCCTCCTCAAAAATTGCAATTAGTTTATCCAGCTTTGCTGCCAGCTGATCCATTGAAATCTGCATGCGCCTTGCAGGGCCTGATGGAAACTCCTTTATTTTGGCCAATTCTTCTTGCATCTCTTTTATCTCTTTGTAGGGAACGAGCTCATACTCATTTGAAGGCTCTGTAGAGGGTGTTTCATCAACCATAACTATCACCACTTTTTTGTTATTCTAAGCAATCAGCCAGTGGTTTATATAAAGATTTCGTTAAGAGCAGTTCTAGAATTACAAAAAATTTAAGCCTATAAAAGATTTATGGAGCAGATTATTGGCTATATTTGTTTTCTCTTTGTTTGCCAATGCTGGAAGGCATAGATAGAGCACTAGTCGCTTCTTGAGCTTGAAAGTGCTTTTTGTTTTCTTAACTAAAATTGAGCTAATACTCAGGCACTTCTCCAGACGGCATTCCGCCTGCACCAGGACCGCCACTTGGAGCAGGCTTTCCGCCCGCAATAACATCATCAATGCGCAAAATCATTTGCGCAACTTCTGATGCAGAAGTTATTGCCTGGGTTTTTATTTTCAATGGTTCAATGACTCCTTGCTTCCAACTGTCGACAACCTTCCCGGCAAAAACATCCACGCCTGCCCATTTCTGCTTCTTGTCGTGGGCTGCTTTTAGTTCGACAAGTATGTCTATTGGGTCAATTCCAGCATTTTCAGCAAGTGTTCTAGGAATTGCTTCCATTGCCTCTGCAAATGCCTGCACTGCAAGTTGCTCCCTACCAGAAAGCGTTTCCGAGAATTTTCTTAAACCTCTTGCAACCTCGATTTCTGTTGCTCCTGCACCAGCAACAACTTTTCCAGATTTCAGCGCAGCAGCAACATCTCCAATAGCATCGGACATTGCCCTTTTTGCCTCCTCTGCGACATGCTCTGTGCCGCCACGGATAAGTATTGTGACAGACTTAGGATTCTTGCAGCCTGTGACATAAGTTAGCTCTTCTTCACCAATCTTGCGTTCTTCAACAACTCCGGCAAAACCAAGGTCGTTTGGGGTTAGGTCATCAAGATTTGTAACTATTGTAGCTCCTGTCGCCCTTGCAAGAGCTTCAAGGTCTGACTTTTTCACGCGCCTTGCAGCATATATGCCCTTTTTTGCAAGATAATGCTGGGCAATATCATCAATACCCTTCTGGCAGAAAATAACAGTTGCTCCTGAAGCCGCGATTTTGTCAACCATGCCCTTGAGCATTTTTTCTTCTTGGTCAAGGAATGCCTGCATCTGGGCAGGATCTGTTATTTGTATTTTCGCATCAATCTCGGTGTCTTTTATCTCTATGGCAGAGTCGATGAGGGCAATCTTTGCATTTTTTATTAGCTTTGGCATTGCCGGATGAACTGCTTCTTTTTCAAGAACAACGCCTTCGATTAGTTCGGTGTCTTCAACAGAACCACCAACCTTTTTCTCAAGCTTTATGTTTTCCTTGTCAAAAAAGAACTTCCCATCGACATGCTCAATAACGCGTTTGACTGCTCTCACGGCAATTTCTGAAAGTTTTTCTTTTGCTGTTTCTGCACCCTTACCTGTTATTGCTGTTGCAGCAATCCTACGCAGAAGGACTTCATCCTTTTCGGAAATCGGCTCAGCAATCTTGGCAAGAATATCACAGGCAGTTTCTGCAGCAATCCTGTAGCCCTTTGCAATGACAGTTGGATGAACTTCTTGTTCGATAAGCTCTTCTGCTTTTTTTAACAACTCTCCTGCAATCACAACAGCCGTTGTTGTGCCATCTCCTATTTCTGCTTCTTGCGTCTTTGCAACCTCAACAATCATTTTTGCAGCAGGATGCTCAACTTGCATCTGCTCAAGAATTGTCACGCCATCATTTGTCACAGTTATATCTCCCATAGAATCAATAATCATCTTGTCCATTCCTTTTGGGCCAAGTGTTGTGCGCACAGTCTCTGCAACAAGCTTTGCTGCCATTATATTGTTCTTTTGGGCAGTCCTGCCTGTTGTTCTCTGGGTGCCTTCAGGAAGTATGAAGATTGGTTGAATTTGATTTGCCATCTTTAAATCACCCCCTTCTGAATAATAAATTAAATAAAATTCAAGTTGTGCTTAGTTTTTTAAGAGGTGATATTTAAATTTTATGCATAAGCAAAACAAATCTTGCATTATTGACTGAAAGAGTTGCAATATCTGTGTAAAAGTGGGTAAATTTTGCGGGTTTTAGTAAAAGAACTGGTTGCACGCTATCTTATTTTGTTTTTGATAAAAAGTCTTAACAATAGAAGCAACTTATGTTAGCTGTCTGCATATTATATATATTACTACATGTAATAACTTGTACAAATAAATACATATAAAAATACAAATAAAACTTATAAAAAAATAAAAACTTAAAATAATGAATATAAAAGGTAAAAAAGCACATAACTACTGAATCATTAATGTGAAAATGCAGATAGTAACATAGAAAAGTATATATACTAGTATTAATAAAAAAATATTAAAACTTGCAAGCAAAATAAAAGAGGGAATTAATGACATCCAACACCTCTGTTCTGCAATTTCCAAATAAAAAACAGTTCATAATCACTGTTCCAAAAGGTCTTGTTCTTGCAAAAGGGTGGAAACAAGGCGATATCATAGAATTCACATTTGATGAACGAGGAAACCTCATTATGAAAAAAATTGGTGAGAAAAAGAATGCAAGCAATAAGGTGGAATAAAATAATGAGCCCAAAAGTTGCACTTCAAGGGATTTGGCTGCTTGCAGTTATTTTGGTAGCTCTAAATACTCTCTTTCCATACACTGCTTTTGCTTTTTCACAAAATACCAATATTCCAAGCGCGAGAAGTGAAGAAAATATGCAAAGTACAACGAACATAGCCCAAAACATAACTGATACGAACACAGCAGCATTGAACGGTTCGATTGTTGACACAACGATATTTAATGAAACGAACCGCGAAGCCTCAGGCTTTGAAACTAATTTTTTGATACCAACAGATTCTCAAAACAACACACAACAAAGCTCAATTTATTCAGAAGTGAAATCTAATGCAACTGAAACAGTCATAGTCCCCTCAAAAAACAATGAAAGCGGTCTTAGCGAAAATAGTATTCAGGAAAGTGGACTAGTTGAAATAAAAAATCATTCCGATATTAAAATTATTTGCAATACAAATTCATCAAAACCATCAAGAGATGTTATAAATTCTTCATATAACATAACAACTTGCAATGAGACTTTAGAAAATAAGACCTCTGTTCTACCCAATGAAATAAATGAAACAATAAAAGAACTGTTAGGTAATGAAAGCTATTTCTTTTGGGATAGGAAGATTGTCAATAAACATAATGGAAAAAAAGAGATTGTTAATCTGAAGTTAAAAGTTCCTGAAACTTTGAGAAGCATCACAAAAGAAATTGATGCGTTAGAAAAAAACGCTTTGATAAAAATAAGAGAATTTGATTATAACAATGAAGGAATAAAAGGAGACATTCCTGAAGATAAAATAAAACTTGCTGTTCTTGAAGAAAAAATAAAAGAGGCAATTAATAACAGGTACGAAATTGTAGAGTTTTATCCAAATTTGAATTCAGTTAAAAAAATAGAGTTTTACGATTTAATAATCGAAGGTGGCCAGATTTCTCTTGGGATAGAGGATTTGAACAAAGAGGGCTATGTTCAAAGCTACGCCATTGATCCGACAGGCTTGAACTTTACAAAAGCAAACGTTATAGTTGTGGCAAAAGGTACAGAACTTTGGAAATGTAAAGAGTGGAATTTCTCTGAGCAGGTGTGCCATGGTGATTGGGTCAAAATAATGGATTTATCGCCTGGGCAAGAGTACACATTAACCTTAACACCAGAAGATCCTAGCTTTGCTGAAACAAATTATTTTCCAAATGGAACGCACAGAGCTTGGTTTTTCGAAGATAACAGCATACCTTCATCTCAAGTGCCTCCATTCGGCACTGAATATACATCAGCCGAGTATACTGCTGTGCAGGCATCAGACAATTCATACGCAACCTTTTCTGCTGTAACAGAAGGCTTTCATGAAGTAACACAATATGAATTTATACCTTCGCAAAGTTTTACATCAATTAATAACTTCACAATTACTTGGGAAGGCTTCAGCACTTTAATCAGCAGCGGCAAAGGAGTTAACTTATATCTGCGGAATTTCACTGGCAATTCATGGTTTTTAGCAACTTCAACAACAAACACCAGTGAACAAACACTTAGTTATACGACAAGCAATAAGGCAAATTTTGTCAATCCCTCAAACAACAAAATCTGGGTAATGGTAGAAAGTAGAGGCGTAGTGCCATTATCCCATCCAATCTCCTGTCCATATCTTTACATCCGTACGGACAATGATTATGCAAAAGAAAATGATATATTTCCTTACGCCATCGGAAATGAAAATAAAAAAACCAATTATCTTGTTTTAAATAATAGGCCAACTGAAAATGATGGCGAATATTATCTGAAAATCAGTGAGGAAAAAGAAGAGACTTCTTACATAGATAGCGTGAAACTATATGCGGTAGAACATCCTAAAGATGTTAAAATTGCAATAGATTCTGAAGGAAATATATATACTTATAAGAACTTTAAAATTTATTTATCTAACAGAACATATCAAGACGAGCAGCTTCAGATAACCTTTGATGACGTGAAATCTTCTACTGCAAGGTTATTGATTAGCAGCGCGGTAATCCCAGTGAAGAAAGATGTAATTGAATATCCTGCTATATCGATTGGTGAAAAGTACACATATGTGCCACAAGAAACATCTGACATAAAAGCATTTGATATCTCTGAGTACATTAAAGATGGTAAAATTAATTTGACAATACAATTAGTTGGGAAACATAGAATAGATTTACTTGCTTTAGATACTTCGGAACAAGCAAAGATTAAAGTCAGAAAATTACGACCGGTTGCTACATATCTATCAAAAGAAAAAGCGCTGATTTTTGAAGATGGCAAGTACGCCGTAATAAATAAGGGAGAAAGTGTCGAGCTCGCTTATGAGAAATCAAATGAAATAGAAGAGCGTAGTTTTGTTGTCGCAGTAAAAGGGTATTATGTTCCAAAGAAAGACGTTGTAGAAAAGATTCTGCATGAATTAAATAAAAGTTCTTATATTCACAAAAACAGGACAATGTATGTTGATTTTGTAAGATTAACTGTGCAATATACTAACTTTGAACCAACAATCACATTGTTTAGCCCACTGAACAACACGCAGTTTAACAACACGCAAACAGTAAAATTTAACTTTAGTGCTATTGACGACCTGAACAAAACGCTATCATGCGGAATATACCTTGATAACATCTTAAACCAGACAAATAGCACAACGCAAAACAACACAGTAACAGAATTCACAATTGGAGGAATAAGCTTTGGTAGTCACACATGGTTTATCAACTGCACAGACGGAAGCGCCAGCAACATATCTGAAATAAGAAAATTCATCATAGCAGACGCCCAAGCACCAGGCTGGTCAAACAACAAGAACTTCCCATCAAGCCCGGCAACCTATTCACAAACACAAACATACCAATTCAACATTACCTGGACAGACAACACAGGCCTAAGCACAGTCCTCTTCGAGCACAACTTTACAGGTGTTGCTGCAAACTTCAGCCCCACAGGCTTCACTGGTAACACCACAAACAGGGAGTACTTCTACAACTACGGCCCACTAGCAGCTGGAAATTATTACTGGAAAAGCCATGCAAATGACACAAGCGGCAACACCAACAGCACAGCAACATTCCTCTACACAGTAAACAAAGCCACGCCCACACTCAACATAACCCTACAGCCAAGCTCAAGCGTTACTTATGGCACAACAACTAATGCTAGCTGCACAGCCAGCACACCACAAATAACCCCACAACTATTCAGGAACGAAACCTTAGTAAGCAATCCTGACGTTGGCATCCTTGCTGCTGGGAGCTATAACTACACCTGCACAGCAACAGAAACACAAAACTACACAGCACCCACACCACAACAAGCAATACTGACAATTAACAAAGCAGCAACGCTTACAGAACTAAGGCTGAATGGTAACAGAGCCAACCTAACAGTTACCTATCCAACTCCTGTAAATGCAACAGCTAATACCAGCGCATTAATCGTAAACCTATACAGGAACGGCATACTAATAGCTTCTGGAAACCCAGCAACAAATACCTCAGTACTAGCAGCAGGAAGCTATAACTACACAGCCGTCAATCCAGGAAACCAAAACTACAGCTCGAGCTTTGAAACATGGTTCGCAACCATCAACCAAAACACAACAACGTGCAACCTCGCATTCAACCCACCATCACCACAAACATACCCCACAGCAATCAATGCAAGCTGTAGCTGCACAAACCCAGAAACAAAACCAAGCCTATTCAGAAACAACACAAACGTCACAGCAACTGAAAACAACGCCTTTGTAACACTGCCAGCAGGTGTTTGGAACTACAACTGCACCTCCCCGCAAACACAGAACTATACTTATGCAGAAAACACCAGCACATACACAGTAAACAAAGCCACACCAACACTCAACATAACCTTACAACCAAGCAGCACAACAACTTATGGCACAACAACTAATGCTAGCTGCACAGCCAGCACACCACAAGTAATCCCACAACTATTCAGAAACGGAACCTTAGTAACCAACCCAGACATCAGCCTACTGGCTGCTGGTAGCTATAACTACACCTGCACAGCAACAGAAACACAAAACTACACAGCACCCACACCACAACAAGCAATACTGACCATCAACAAAGCCACGAGCGAAGTAAACCTATTACTTAATGGGAATGATGCGAACATAACAGCCACGCAATTCAGCATAGTCAACATAACAGCAAAACTCATCACCCCCACAAGTGGACTAATAGACATATTTGAAAACGGAACACTGCTAAGCAGCGGCAGCTCACCACTCGAAGTACTGAAGAACTACACAACCATAGGCACCTACAACATAACAGCAGTATTCAACAGCACAGAAAACTACACCTCGAGCTTTGAAACGCACTTCTTAAGAATAATACCTTTCCAAGACACAACGCCTCCTACGATAACAAGCACGAGCATAAAACCAAAAGCTGCGATAGTAAACAGAAGCGTTACAATAAATGCAATTGCAAGCGATGATTTTGGAGTTGATACACTGTTTGCCATTGTGACAAAGCCTGATTCAACCAACACAACAATAACACTACCAGCCATATTCGTTCCAGATACGATTGGAAGGTACAATGTCACCTTTAAGGCAAATGATAGTTCAGGCAACAATGCAACTGCTATTGAGGAATTTTTCACAGCATCAGAACCGCTCAACTTCACAATAAACGTGAAAGATGGCAACCAAACCGCAGTTAATACAACTTTGACATTCCTATTTCAGGGCACGAATGAAGAAGTCAACACAACAAACTTTGTTGGAAATGAGACCATTGAACAAGCTAACACATTTTTTGATATGCTCTTTGTTGCCTTCAACAACGCCCTCCAAGTAAGGCTAAATTCTGTGAACATCAGTGCAAACAACAACAAAACACTTGGACTTGACAAGCTACCAACACCAGTAAGCGGCTATCTTGTCAGCTATGCTCTAAACAACGGAAGCATCAACTTCGCAAGCGCTGAATTAAGATTCAGCTATGCAAATACCAGCTTTTCAAACGAAGATAACCTAAAGCTAGATGTCTGTGAAGAATGGAACCTCACAGGAAGAAGCTGCATTGGAAGCTTCACAAATGCTCCAAACGCTACTCAGAACAAAACAGGTGATTATTTCACAGTTAATGTCACGAGCTTTTCTGGATTCTCAATAAAAGAAGAAGCAGCACCTAGCGGTGGAAGAGGTAGACGTGAAGAAGAAGCGCAGCCAGAAATAACTCCACCTCCACCCGAAGTACCTCCCCCAGCCCCTCCTGAAATACCGCCTACCCCTCCTGAAATACCGCCTGCACCAACTTTTGAAGCTCCTGCACCAATCACGCAAATATTTGCAGGTGCTGAATTTTCACCAAACGTGCCCTCTGCAAGTTGCATGCAAGTTAGAAAAAAAGTAAGCGAAAAAATAGAGATAATACCTATCGATGTCACAAAGTTCATAGCAATTCCAGAAGGCTACGAAGTGATAGACCAGTTCAGAATCGAATGCCTAAATGACGACCTTGAAGTAACATTGAATCTTCCAGACTACTACACAGATCTGAAAGCCCTAAGCTGCAGAGCTAACCAGTGCAAAGAACTTGCTCGTGTTGTTTCGGAGAGAGAAGAGCTAATTTGTGGAGAAAAAACGATAAGCACACTAAAGGAAGAGCAGCTTGTCGCTGTGAAACAAATACTTTTGCCAGAAGAGTATCCGCTTATACCAGCTGAAGAAAAAACAATAACAGCAGCAAGCAGAATGATTTCAAGCGACAGGAACTTAATAGAATTTATTGGAGACATTCCAACTCCATTTAAAGCCAGGATTAGTTCGCCCAATGTTAGCTTGCCAGAGCCTGAAAACCCAAGCATAGCAATAGTTGGAAGCCCATTGCTGCTCAGCCTTGACAAAAAGCCTCCAATTGCCATAAAGTTGATAATGCCTGCTCCACACATAGAAGGCTTTGACGAAGAGAGTTTTACAGTATACGCCTTACTTGGAAAACGCTGGGAAAGGCTTGAGACCAAAGCAGATGTTTCATCAAAAAGCTTATCTGCTTTTGTTCCAAATATTGGTGAATTATTAGATTCAGAAAACAATGTGATATTCGCAGTGATCGGAATAAAATGCACTGCTTGCATTACACCTATTTTTGATAAAGTCTACGAGCTTCCTGGAGCCAGGAGGGCTCTTGTACTAGTACCAGGCCTTTTTGCTGAGGAAAATCCATTTGGGGCTTTAGTAGACGAATTTAGCTACACCAGACAACCTTGGCAGGTGTGGCGTTTCATGTATCCTGTGAAGATTAGGGAAAAGGTTTTGGCAAAAGAGCTCGCGGCAAGTCTTGAACAGCACAACCTTGAATATGATTCGATATACCTCGCAGGACACTCATTTGGAGGAATACTCATACAAGACGCACTAAACATAGCAAAGGCTGAAAAGCATGCTTGGCTTGGAAAAGTCAAAAAAGTAATCCTTGTTGGAACACCCAACGAAGGAAGTCCAACACTACAAGTCTACAAATCACTATTTGACGCCCTTGTCAACTTGAGAACAGGAATACGCCTCTTCGATGTCGATGCTGAAAATGTTAAGCTACTTGCCGAGCAAAAACCGATTGAGCGAGTTCCAGGAATAAACTATCAAGTAATTGCAGGAACAAAGCCGTTCGATTTCACAAAGCACTTATTCGCAGAGCAAGAGAAAAATGATGGGATAATAACCACACGCAGTGCTCAAAGAATAGGCGATGTTTACATGAATGATAGCTGCCGCAATTATTACGAAATAAACTTAACTCATATTGCACTTAATGACAATCCGCTTGCTTTGAGAGTTTTGTCAAGAATCATAAACAAAGAAATTGCAAGTGAAGAAAAAGCAAGAGCATTTGTTGGTTACAATCAATACTTCAAAATATCGATTGACAGATGTTCGCCAGAAGACAATTACATAATAATAGGTAAGCGTTTACGTGATGAAAAATTACCAGACCCTATTAACTGCGCTTGCGGAAACGGCTGGTGTGGGCTTGGCGAAGACGCAGAAAACTGTCCTAGCGACTGTGCAGTCTTATTCACTACAGAAAAAACTTGTGAAATAATGCCAATCATTGTGGAACTATTACTAATTGTTCTTGTTAGCGCTATACTAGCGAGTGCATGGATTGGCTTCATTGATTTGAGACCGGTGCCTGGTTTGAAAATCTCTGCGCAAATCGCAGCCATCGGCGTAATTGTTGCATCAGTTGCACAGTTCTCCATATGCAGAGACTTTAGCATTGTGAGCCTTGTTGTAAAAGTTATCAAAATGGTCATACAAAATCTCAGACTTTTGATAATCATAACATTGATTACAATAGCCATATCATCATGGCTCATTAGCAAAAAAAAGTTGTTAAAAAACAAACATGAGCTACATGCGACTTCAAAAGCGGTGAAGTTAAGATAAAAAAGTGTCTGTTTTCACAAAAGGTTTTAGTAGGTGCGTACCGGTTGCTTTCATCTTAACTGCTCGATTACTGCTGCAGAATAAGCAAATGATGTTAAAAAATATGATTCTTAATCAAAAGAACTTAACTTTTATTAAGGAATCATCTCTATCTTTTTCTTGACAAGCTCAAGAAAATCATCGAAATTTCTTGCTGTCTTTCTGCAATAAGGAAGTTTACTTAAAAGATTTTCTGCACAAAAAGAAAAATAAGCGTCGAGCTCGTCTGAATTTGCATGGAAATCATAAAACCCGCCACTTGAATAAACCTCTTCGCTTGAAGTTTGGGCATACCCTTTTGCCTTTTCTATCAACAGATTTAGTGGAAGGTAAAGCTCCTTCTCCGAAATCTTAGAAAGGATGTGTTCAACATCGCTGAAGGTTAATTCTTTTTTAGCGATGGCAGAAAGGATATCTTCAAGCTTTAGAGCACCAGCACAAGCATCCTCAACTATACATGCTTTTATATTTGAAGGATTTTGTAACAATTTGACACCCCAATTTGATGGAAAGGCAGTCCGCCTTGCGATAGCAAAGACAAAGTGCGAACGTCCTCACCCACCGATGGAACATTAGCTGTGTTTAAAGCAATATTTAAAGCTTTTTATCCTATACTTCAAAGCGCTTGCACATGATTATGGAATTCAACCGATAGAGGCATTCGCCTGATGAAGCGTTATATGCAACCGATTTGAAAACAAAGATATTTTTCCTTGAATTTACAATTTCTGATGTTATTTTTATTTTTTCTTCAGGCACCAAAATATAAAGGTATGGAAAAACATCTATCTCATGTTTTGCATAAACAGGAAAATGAAATGTGGTTAGCCCTTTATCTTTTTTTATAGTCCTTCTCGCAATTTCTGCAATTGAGTTTGAAGAAAGTGAAATGACATAAGCCACAAATGTTAGCTCTTCGTCTGCCTTGCAAATGTTGTTACTAATGCACTCTTTAATGCCTTCAATGCTTTTCTTTTTTAAAATGTAATATTTTGATACAGCGCTTTGCAAAGGAATTCCGTCAAGCCTTGCCTCCTTTTGGTCTAATCTAGGCCATCTCGCATAAACAATCTCAGACTCTAAACAATCTCTTTCATTCTGGCACAAATAAACTTTTATACGCTTCTCAATGCACTCTGAGGAATCATTATCATGTTTAGGAGAAATATCAATGCACCGTGCAGCGAAAGGCTTTTCAGGCAGCAGTTGATGGTTGAATTTTGTAGTTTGTGAGGAGTATTTAGGATAAGGAGGAAATGTAATACTTTTGGTTGCAAACTTATAACCCAAAAGTGCTGCAAGGAATTCTGTCTGGAATCCAGGAAGGATGGCATTTGGTCCCGTATGAACCTCTTTGTTAGGGTCTTCTGTGAGCTCAATAAACCTCTTAGCGCTATCTAATGTTATCAACAGGTCTGAATAGGTTTCTGAAAAGGACATCGGCACGCATTTTATGCCGACAGGTATTTAAACCTTTGGAACGTGCAAGAAAAAATGAAACAGCTAAGAATAGTCATCTCAGGTACGCCAGGCTCCGGTAAGTCTACATTGGCAAAGGCGCTAGCAAAAAGGCTTGGTTTGAAGCGATTTTCAGCAGGGGACTTTGCACGACAGCTTGCTGCTGAAAGGGGCCTTACAATTCTTAAACTTAACAAACTTGCAGAAGAAGACCCACAGATCGATATGGAGATAGACAAAAGAACAATCGAGCTGGGCAAAAAAGAACGGTCGTTTGTTATGGACAGCAGAATTGCATGGAATTTTATCCCCCAAAGTGTGAAAATATTTCTCAAAGCAGACCCAAATATCGCTGCTAAGAGAATTTTTAAAGATTTAAGGCCTGTTGAGCAGGAAAACACCTCTATCGAAAAGGTGCAGAAAAACATCAAAAAGAGGACTGCTTCTGAAAGGGCAAGATATAAGAAACTCTATAGCATTGATTTTACAGACGAATCAAACTATGACCTTGTGATTGACACAAGCCATCTTAGCCCTGCCCAGGTGCTTAAGAGAGTCATGCGCTTTCTAAAAACCAAAGGCTTTTAAAGCAAACGAAAAGTTAAAGGTCCATGCCAATAAGAAAAAAAGATTTCATCGAGATTGAGTTTACTGGAAAGCTGAAGGAGGACGGTTCTGTTTTTGACACAACAAATGAAGCAATTGCGCATTCTTCAGGCATTTATTCGCCAAATGCAAGCTATGGTCCACTCATCATTTGCATTGGACAAAAGCAAATATTGCCGGGACTTGAAGCTAGGATTGAGGGCAAAGAACCTGGGAGCTACACAATTGAGCTCAAGCCTGAGGAGGCATTTGGCACAAAAGACCCAAAACTTCTACAACTTATACCGTTAAAAAAATTTCTTCAGCAGGGTATCAGGCCCATCGCAGGCTTACAAATCAATATTGATGGCGCAGTTGGAACTGTTCGCGCAGTTTCAGGAGGGAGATGTGTTGTTGATTTTAATCACCCCCTCGCTGGCAAGGGAGTCGTTTACGAAGTAAAAATAAATCGGATTGTTTCTGACAAAAAGGAGCAGCTTTCAAGCCTTCTTAAAATGTTTGGCGAAAAAGAGGCTGAAGTCGTGATTGAAGGCGAAAAGGCAATAATTAAGTTGAAAAAAGAGCTTCCAGAGCTCTTCAGAGAAAAACTTAAAGAAATGTCAAAGGAACTTGTTGGACTTTCGATAGAATTCGTTACTCAATCACTAGAGAAAGTCAATGGCTCTACCGCACCACAGGAAAAAGAGAAAATTGTGACAGAGAAAAAAGAAAGCCAAGCTTCATAAACAGATAAGCACTAATAAAGAAAAGGCAATAAGTAGAACTGCATGTGTAAGTGTAAAAATAATCACTCTCTGCTGGCTAAGAGTTGCTACTTTATCACAATAAAATTTAAATAGTCAGGCACAAGAGCTCAGAGCATTCCTGAGGTGGGAAGTAATGGATTCAACAAGGCCTGCTGTACAGGCTAACGATGTCTTGAGCAACCCAAAAATTATTCAGGTCCGCCAAAACGAGGTTGATAAAGAGCTTGAGGAGCTGCTTGCAAAGCAAAAGGCTTCTATAAAAGTTGTTGGATGCGGCGGGGCTGGAAACAATACCATAAACAGAATAACAGAAGTTGGAATTACTGGGGCAGAGACAATTGCAATTAATACAGATGCGCAAGACCTTCTTTATACTACTGCTGATAAGAAAATATTGATTGGTCGAGAAATAACCAAAGGCTTAGGTGCTGGCTCTGACCCAAAGCTTGGTGAAGAAGCTGCTAGGGAATCAGAACATGAAATAAAAAATGCCATTGTAGGAGCAGATATGGTTTTTATAACATGCGGATTAGGGGGAGGAACAGGGACAGGTTCTGCACCTGTCGTCGCAGAGCTCGCACAAAAGGCAGGAGCGTTAACTGTCGCAATAGTAACAATGCCTTTTACAATGGAAGGGAACAGACGGTATGAAAATGCTGTGACTGGTCTTGAAAAACTAGAAAATGTAACAGATACACTCATAGTCATCCCAAACGACAAACTTTTGGAGCTTTGCCCAGACCTTCCATTGCAGACGGCATTCAAGGTTGCTGATGAGATACTGACAAATGCTGTTAAAGGGATTGCAGAGCTTGTTACAAGGGCAGGACTTGTCAACCTTGACTTTGCAGACATAAGGGCTGTAATGAAAAATGGTGGCGTTGCACTCATTGGTGTTGGGGAATCGGACTCAAACAACAGGGCAATTGAGGCAGTGGAGAAGGCAATTAACAACCCCCTCCTTGATGTAGACATTACAGGAGCCACTGGCGCACTCATTAACATTGCAGGAAGCAAGGACCTGACACTTGCTGAGGCAAAAAAGGTTGTTGAAGCGGTTAGCTCAAAACTTGCTGAGGATGCAAAAATAATCTGGGGTGCGCAGATATATGAAGACCTAGGCAACACGCTCAGGGCAATGCTCATTGTTACAGGTGTACGTTCTCCACAGATTTTTGGTGTCGAGCACAAAATAACGGCTGAACAAAAAAAGGAGATAGAACAGGAACTCGGGATTGAGTTTGTGGATTAAAATCCCTTCTTTCTGTTATTTGAATTTCACAAAACTTTAAAAAGCGCTTCTCCAAAGCTCAAAAAAATGGTGGAAGAATACAACCCTATCGAAACCGGACAAGAAGGTCAGCAAGGCAAGCCAACATTTCCAGAAGGAATAAATCGAAAATCAGAAGGGCCTGAAAGAGAACCTGCCAAACAGCAAACACAGATTATTAGCCCTACTGAACCTGGCGTGCTTTCAAAGCTAACCACAAAACTAAAGGAATTTTCAAAGGAATGCGGCAGAGTTCTTCGTGTGACAAAAAAACCAGACAGTGATGAGTACAAACTAGTTGTGAAGATTGCAGGAATAGGCATTCTTATTATTGGGTTTGTTGGCTTCCTGATACATTTTTTAAAAGAGCTCCTGCTATAAAGCAAGCACATACATTTAAAATCCTTTATAAGCATGAAGCCATCGCAAAGCGCTTGGTTTTTGACTTTAAGTAGCAATCGCAAGGACCAGAAAAATTTTTAAAGCATGTAAAAAGGAGCCGAAATGAGATGGTTGATGAAAAGAAAACAGCTATATTTGCGGTTAGAACGACTGCAAACCGTGAAGACCA
The DNA here is from genome assembly GCA_038891615.1 of Candidatus Woesearchaeota archaeon. Taxonomy (GTDB): domain Archaea; phylum Nanobdellota; class Nanobdellia; order Woesearchaeales; family ARS49; genus JAWADY01. The sequence continues at coordinate 253,908 of JAWADY010000001.1, forward strand.
GGTAATGGACTTTATAGCCTCAAACGTAAAGAAAAAAAAGATAGAGGTTTATTCTATAATAAGGCCTCATGGAATGCGTGGATACATTTTTGTTGAGGCACTTAACAGACAGGCTGCAGAACTTTCTGCACAAGGAGTGCCATACGCAAAAGGCCTTCTGCCGAAAGAAATAGAATACAAAGAAATAGAACACATGCTTGAACAAGTCAAATACGAAATGAACATACAGAAAAATGACATCGTTGAGATAATTTCAGGACCATTTAAGCGCTCACAAGCAAAAGTAACGAGAATAGATAAACAAAAAGAAGAAGTTGTTGTGGAGCTTCTTGAAGCAGCTGTTCCGATACCTATAAGCTTAAGGATGGACGCGGTTAAAGTCATAAGACGCGAAGGAGCTCCTGAAAAAGAAGAAGGAGAGGAATAATGGCAAAGCAGGTTGTTGAGGCACTGATTGAAGGTGGAAAGGCAACAGCCGCACCACCACTGGGACCAGCGCTTGGCCCTCTTGGAGTAAACATTGGTCAGGTTATTTCTGAAATAAACAAAAAAACTTCTGAGTTTAAAGGCGTTCAGGTTCCTGTCAAAATAATTGTGGAAACAACCGATAAGTCTTTCACAATAAGCGTTGGAACTCCTCCAACCTCTGCGCTTGTGAAAAAGGAGGCTGGAATAGAGAAAGGCTCTGGCGATCCGCTTCGCGACAAGGTTGCCAACATAAGGATAGAGCAAGTAATAAAAATTGCAAAGATGAAATCAGATAGCTTGCTTGGTAAGGGAACTTTTGCAAGAGTAAAGGAAGTGCTGGGAACATGCAATAGCATGGGGGTAATGGTTGAGGGCAGACCTGCAAAGGAAATCATTGAAGCTATTAACAAAGGAGAATTCAAGGAAGAAATTGCTGCTGAAAAGACAGAGCTCAGCGCAGAGGAACTAAAGCAGATTGAAGAAGAGAAAAAGAAGCTTCAGGCGGAGCTTGAGAAGAAGAGAGCTGAATACACAGCGATTGCAAAGCAAATAATTGAGAGCATGGCTGGCAAGCCTCGCGGAACAATAAGAGCAAAACTAGTTGAAGCAAAAATTCCAGCTGCTCTAATAGAAGAACTTCTCGCAGCTGCCGCAGCGCCAACCGGAGCTCCACCAGAAGCCTCCAAGACAGCAACTGTTGCTCAGCCCAAAAAGGAATGAGCAGCATTAGGAAGGCGTGATATTTTAGCACTAAAACAACAACACAAGGCTTAAAAATACATTATGCCTTCTTTTAAAGATGCTAAAGAGGCTGAAGGTTTTACTAGCCCTTGCAGTTCTCGTAATACTTGTGTTAGTGCTTTTCAGCTCAGCAAGCGAAAATCCATTTTCAGGGTTCATCTCAGGCGAAATAAAAAGCCAGCAAACAAATCTAATTTTTTTAGAAAACCAATCAATAAAACTTAAGCCTGCTGGCATCTTACCGCGGCTGAGTCAATTCTGGATAAGTGGTAAAGCAAACGGAGAGTTCATTGCAGTGACTCTAAGTGATGGTAAAAGAGAGCTACTTGTTTATGAAAAGAGAGAAAGAACATTGACACCTGCCTTTGGGCTCATCACAGCCTCTTCGGTTTTTGGGACTGGAGAAGGCAAAGCATTCGAGCTTGTGAAGGATGAAAGAACAGCTTTCAGCCCACAACAACCTGAGCACACAACCCGCCAAGAGAAAAACTTTTTTTATAGCTGCATCCAAACCTGCACAATACCGCAGGATTTCTACAACAGCAATGGCTATGAGCTTAGAGTCTATCTTTCGCCTGACGCAACGCTTGAGATATACGAATTCAGTTATTCCTTTGCATCAGATTGACATGCCACAAGCAGCACTAAAAGCCATTCCAGGAGCAGATAAGATTTTATTCAAGGAAAAATTTATACAAAGGTACTCACGACTGACAAACTGGGAGCTTTTTAAGAAATATTCTCTTTCTTTTCTGAGAAAATCTATCAGAGTGAATACTATAAAGAGTTCTGTTGAGGAGCTCAAGCAGCGCTTGTCAAAAGAATGGCTGCTCGAACCAATTCCGTGGTGCAAGGAAGGCTTTTGGATTGAACACTCTGGGGGAAGGCTTGACATTGGCAACACCATTGAGCATAGTCTTGGCTACATTTATGTCCAAGAGGCAGCCTCGATGATTCCTCCAGTTGTTCTCAATCCAAAAGCCGGAGAAAGCGTTCTTGATATGTGCGCAGCCCCTGGTTCAAAGGCTTCACAGATTGCACAACTAATGGAGAACTCTGGCGCTCTGGTCGCAAATGACATCACTGGCGAGCGGCTTGCAGCGCTTGGAATGAATCTGCAACGGATGGGAATTGTAAATGCAGTCATAACACAAATTCGTGGAGAGCGCTTTGCTAAGCTTTCAAGCGCGCTTGGCTTAAAAAAAGAGAAAAGGCTGCTTGAGTTTGATAAGGTTCTTGTTGATGCGCCATGTTCAGGAACTGGGACAATCAGAAAAAGCCTAAAGACGGTACAAATGTGGAATCCGGACATGGTAAAGAGGCTTTCAGGGCTACAAAAGGCATTGATTGCCAGCGCATTTTCAATACTTAAATCAGGAGGAATTCTTGTTTACAGCACGTGCTCTTTAGAACCTGAAGAAAATGAAGAGGTTGTTGACTGGCTCATAAAAAAATTTCCTGACGCAAAGCTCATTCCATTTGAGCTTGAAATAAAAAGAAGTCCAGCAGTGCTTGAATTTGATGGTAAGATATATAGTCAAGAGGTGAAGAAGTGCCTTCGAATATGGCCTCAAGACAATGATACCGAAGGCTTTTTTGTTGCAAAAATCTTAAAAAGATAAACAAAAAGATATAAAGCGTTGCACAGAAGTAATCCTATGCCAGCCGAATACAAACAGGTCATTCTCGTCAGGCAGGATTTAAAACTGTCAAAAGGCAAACTCTCTGTTCAGGCAGCACACGCCTCTGTTGGCGCGCTACTAAAGTCGCACAAAGATGACATCGCCAAATGGCAGGCACAGGGAATGAAGAAGGTTGTGCTAAAGGTAAAAGACCTGCCAACGCTTTTAGAGATAAAGGCAAAAGCAGAAGACGCAGGGCTTGCTGTTTCGTTGGTGACTGACGCAGGACTGACACAGCTCCCTCCTGGCACCATTACCAGCCTTGGGATTGGTCCAGACAGGGCGGAAAAAATCGATAAAATTACAGGCAATCTTAAATTGTTAAATTAGCGTTAAAAATATAAAGCTAGGTTGTCAAAGAGCGTACAAAAAGAGGAAAGTTATAAATGGTTACCGCAAAAGAGCTCCTACATACACACTTTGTGACTGTAGACATAAACGATAGGGTTTCATCCCTCATTGGCAGGCAGTCAGAAGCAAAGGAGACATTTGCAGTAGTTCTTGACGGCAAAAAATATGTTGGGCTTGTTTCTAAGAAGTGGTTATTAACTGCGAGGATTGACCCTGAAAAAATGAGGATAAAAAACATCCTTGAGCGCAGACACAAAGCAAAAACCCCATTTTTCGTCCCAAAACTCAGTCAAAAAACAGAACTGCGCGAAATAGCGCGACTTTTGGTCAGCGCAGATGTGAGAGCCTTACCAGTGATTGAAAAGGCAAAAGGGGTAAAGGGTGAACCTTTTGAACGCGTTATTGGGATTGTGAGGGCAAAGGATGTTGTCAAGGCAATGCGTGATGCTTATGTGAAAATTCCTGCACTTGACATTGCCAGCACAAATCTCGTGAGCATAAGAGAGGATGAAGAGATAGGCAAAGCGCTAAAGCTAATGGGCTCGCGACATGTTGACAGGTTGATTGTTCTTGACAAAAGAGGGCGCTTGGCTGGAATTCTTTCTCTTTTTGACTTAATTGAAAATGTCCATCCAAAAATTCTTTCAAAATTGCACATTCCAGGTGCCGCATCTTTAGGAAAATGGAAGGTTACTGGTTTTGGTGTTGGAGAAAAAACAAGTATCCTTAACCTTCCTGTTAGTTCGATTTCAAAGACATTGCCAGAAACAACATGCTGTCAAGCAAAAACAAGTGTTGCAGAAGTCATTGATAACATTGTTGAAAAAGATGTAACAAGTGTTGTCATTGTTGACAAGGAGCAAAAGCCAATTGGAATAGTGACTGTAAAAGACATACTTCAACACTATTCAAGATAACTTTTTGTTTCAAAATAGAAGTTAAAAATGTGGGGGGCGAAAGATAAAGCATAATAATATATTCAAAATGAAAATTATAGATATAATATTTTAACTTAAAAATACAAAATTAATAAAATGTGCCTATCTATTTATACATAATAGAAAACTTAGAAAGCTTTAAATACAAAACCTGTTACGACTTCAAAAGCCAGTCACAGAGGCTAAAGCAATGGCTTCAAAAAGAACATTTCATGAGATAAGGGATATAATTCTCTACAATCTTGCTAATGGGAAAAAAACAGCTCATCAAATTTCTACAGAAACAGGAATTGGATGGAAAACTGTGAACAACCATTTAACTTATCTTATTGGCATTGGAATGATTAAGGTCATTTTTTCAAACAATCATATGAAAGTTGTTGAGCTCAGCGAACAAGGAAGAGCTTATATCGAAGCAAAAGGAGGACAGCCAAAATAAAAAGTCTCCAATCAAGCAAAAAGGAAAAAAGAGGGAAATGGTACGCGTACTGATGTTTGGGTGGGAATTCGCGCCCATGTATTCAGGAGGGCTTGGAGTTGCCTGCGCAGGCCTCACTAAAGGTCTTGTCAAAAAAGGTGTTGATGTTACTTTCGTCGTTCCAAAAAAGCCTGATGGGGTAAAAAGCCATGTGAGACTTCTTTCTGCAGAAGAGTTTGCAAAAGGTATAAAGTTCAAAACGATTTCTTCGCCCCTTTCTCCATACATGAGCAACGAGCAGTATCTGAGAATGTTCAAAGGTAATCCATTCCTTGCAAGGCTTTATGGTCCGAACTTGTTTGAAGAGGTTGAAAGATATGCTCGGGCAGCACAAAGCATAGCAGCAATGGAGAAATTCGACATAATACACTCCCATGACTGGATGACCTATAAAGCAGGAATAAACGCAAAACGTATTACAAAGAAGCCATTAGTTGTACATATTCATGCAACAGAGTTTGACCGAACAGGTGGGATTGGCATAAACCCAAAAATCTATGACATTGAATATGAAGGTTTTCATGCAGCAGATAAGATTTGTGCGGTAAGCAATTATACAAAACAAACACTTGTCGAGAAATACGGTGTTAGCAATGAAAAAATTGAAGTTGTGCACAATGGAGTGGAGCTTGAGGAGGGTGAGGATGAAGAATTTGCACTCAAAAGCACTGACAAGATCGTCCTTTTCCTTGGAAGGCTAACAATTCAGAAAGGACCTGATTGGTTTGTTGAGGCTGCAAAAAAGGTGCTAGAAGTGATGCCTAATGTCAAATTCGTCATTGCTGGCTCGGGAGACATGGAAGGTACGCTTATTAATAAAGTGATTGAGCTTGGAATTGCCGACAAAGTACTATTTACTGGCTTCTTGAAAGGAAAGGATATCAACAGGGCATACAAAATGGCTGATGTTTATGTGCTTTCATCTGTTTCAGAACCTTTTGGGATAACCCCTCTCGAAGCAATGCTTAATGGCACCCCAACCATCGTCTCAAAACAATCAGGTGTGGCAGAGGTTATAAAACACTGTCTGAAGGTTGATTTCTGGGATACAAACGAGATGGCAAACAAAATCATAAGCATTTTAAATCAAACAGCCCTGAAAGAAGTCCTGAGCAAAGAGGGTAAGGCGGAAGCGAGTAAGCTTGGGTGGGATGGCCCTGCTGAAAAGGTGTTTAAGGTTTACAAAGAACTACTAAAGAAGTGAGCTGGTTAAAAGTATGCCATAAAGTGCCTTTGCAGCAAGTAAATTGGTGAAAGCATGAGCAAAGTTTGTCTTTATTTTCATGTTCATCAGCCCTTCAGGCTTAGAAAGTTTTCTGTCTTTGACATTGGCAAGTCGCGCGAATATTTTGATGAAGAAATGAATCGCAGGATTGCAGAAAGGGTCGCAAAGAAATGTTACCTTCCAGCCAATGATTTTATTCGAGAGGCAATAGCGAAATGTGAAGATTTTAAGGTTGCGTACAGCATAACCGGTTGCGCGCTTGAGCAGTTTGAACGCTATACTCCGGAAGTCCTTGAAAGCTTTGAAGAGCTTGTCAGCACAGGCGCTGTTGAACTCCTTTCAGAAAGTTATTACCACAGCCTTGCATTTATTTTTGATAAAAAAGAATATGCGCAGCAGGTTAGAATGCATGAAAAGACACTAAAAGGTCTATTTAAACAAAAGCCTACTGTTTTCAGGAATACTGAGCTTATCTACAACAATGAGCTTGCTAAATTTGCAGAGCAACGCGGTTATAAGGCAATTCTTGCAGAAGGATGGGACAAAATTCTTGGGTGGAGAAGTCCAAACTATGTTTACAAGGCAAAGGGAACAAAAAAGCTAAGACTTTTACTAAAAAACTACAGGCTAAGCGATGATATTGCATTTAGGTTTAGCAAGAGGGACTGGGAGGGCTGGCCCCTCACTGCAGAGAGGTTTGCTCATTGGATTGAAAAAACAAATGGCGACAGCATTAATCTATTCCTTGACTATGAAACATTCGGCGAACACCAATGGCTTGAGACTGGGATTTTTGAGTTTCTCAAACAGCTGCCATTAGAATTGCGCAAAAGAGGGATTGGTTTTGTCTGGCCTTCTGAGCTTGCACGCCTTGAACCAAAGGACGAGCTAGATGTTAAGGATTACCTTTCTTGGGCAGACACCGAACGCGATATCAGTGCATGGCTTGGTAATCCAATGCAAAAGTCAGCCAGCGAGCAACTCTATGCACTGAAAGAAGCAGTTTTGAAAACAAAAGATGAAGCGTTGATAGAAAGCTGGAGAAAACTCACAACAAGCGACCATTTTTACTATATGTGCACAAAATGGTTTAATGATGGAGATGTACACAAATACTTCAACCCATACGACAGCCCATATGAGTGTTTCATAAACATGATGAACATAATTGCCGATGTGAGGCAAAGAGTAGCAAATCGCTGCGGTGGCTGGAAGCGAATATGAGCCCTAAGTGGAATTTCGAGAAAAGTTTAAATATGTCAACCTTCTAAAAATTTTATTCAAGATTTATTAAACAAAAGAGGTGGGATGATGGTGAAAAAAGTAACAAAAAAAGCTACACAACAAAGGGCTGCCAAACCAAAAGAAGAGATTCAAGTCATAATTAAACAAAAGCTTCTTGGCAAAGCCCCAGAAGAAAAGAGCTTTGTGCTACATGACGGCAGAAAGCTTCGGACAGTTTACGAGCTTATTGATGAGCTTGAGCGAATGACAGACGAACAATTCAGAGAGTATGTTGACGGCTTCAGAAACGACTTTGCAAACTGGATACGTGACGTCTTTGAAGCGCCAAGCCTTGCTGAGGAAATTGCAAAAACAAGTCATAGGATTGAGGCACAAAGGGCTATACTGAAAGAACTCGTTCGGGAGCTGAAAAAGCTTGCACCAAAAGAATAAGGCGTGAAAGCAATGTCACTGCAATTTCTGAAAGATGTCCCACAGGAACATGCCTTTAGACTTAAAGATGGCCCTGAGCTAAAAAATCTTTATGAGCTAGCTGAAAAGCTTGGACAGCTTTCAGAGCATCAATTTAGACATCATGTTAATGACTCTAAGAACGACTTTAAGAACTGGGTGCAGGATGTCATAAAGGACGACATTTTAGCGACAAGGCTTGCAAGAGCAAAGGACAAAAGAGTGGCTCAGTTGGAAGTTTTAAATCGGATAAAAGAGCTAGAAGCTAGGCGTGATTTGGAAGAGGCGCATTATGACTTCAAAAAAAATTTTAAGCTAACGATAAATGAGTTTGTTCTTGGCTTGGGAACAGGTCTTATTGCAGGAGCCATAATTGCACGAGCAATCGCCGGGATTTAGATTTGACTTTAGAGTTATCACTAATGGATAGTTCTAAACGATAGTTTTATATATACTCTTGGCTTTGATGGGCAAGGTGGGTGAAGTATGAATGCAAGCCAAGTAAATGGTGAACTATTGACAAAAAGCATTGCTCTCATCAAGAGTGCACAATACCCCTCTGGTCTATTTCCTGCAAGTCCAAAGGGCGTTAGTACTGGTTATAATCTTGCATGGATAAGAGATAATGTCTATGCTGCGCTTGGTCTTGCCTCAACAAATGAAAAAAAGGCTGCAATAAATGCAATTCGCGCACTACTTGCAATACTCAAAAAGCACGAATATAAGATAGATTGGATTATCAAACAGCCAGAACCAAAGCACAGCTATAGATACATCCATGCAAGATACGACCCTTTAACAGGAAATGAGATTTGGGAGCCATGGGGAAACAAACAGAACGATGCTATAGGTGCACTCCTGTTCAATATTGGCAGGCTTGAACGCACCGGAATAAAAGTAATAAGAAATGAGGCGGATATTAGAGTGCTCCAAAAGCTCGTCAACTATCTTGAAGCAATTCAATACTGGCATGATGCAGATAATGGAATGTGGGAGGAAAACGAAGAGCTTCATGCAAGCTCGGTTGGTGCTTGCGTTGCAGGACTTAGGGCAGTACAGGGGATTGTTGATGTTCCACCGAGACTGATTGAAAAAGGAATGCATACCTTAAATGCGCTTCTTCCAAATGAGTCTCCAACAAAAAAGGCAGACCTTTCACTGCTCTCTTTGATATATCCTTATGAGGTTGTGAACAAGGAGATGGCTGAACTAATTCTGGCAAACATCGAAGGCTCACTTGTTCGAGAACGCGGCGTTATAAGATATGTTGGTGACACATACTACATGGGAGAAAGAGAAGCATCTTGGACAATAGGGCTGCCATGGCTGGCTATTGCTTGGAAAGCGCTCAACAGGCCAGACAAGTATGCTTATTACATGAGAAAGACCATTAATATAATGAACGAGGAAGGCGAACTTCCAGAACTTTACATAGATGATGGTCCAAAGCACAACGAAAACAGCCCACTTATTTGGGCTCAAGCAATGTTTTTAATTGCAAGCACGCTTTAATAAAAATGCCTAAAAATAACTCTTTGGAAAGAATAGTTGCAGCCAATGCTTCTATGCGCACAGGCAAAAAAATAGCTAAAGAACTACCTCACATTTCTTCGGACTACAAAGCAGGTCTCAGCCAAAGAGAAATCATCGAAAAATACAACATAATGGAAAGGTACCACATCCCAACTAAAAAGGCAGCGGTTGCTTGTGTCAGCAATGCACTTAAATTGCTCATTCCAAAAAAAGAACGCGAGAAGATATGTCTGGAACACATGATAAAAGCTAGCAAATTAAATGCTGAGAAAAGAATTGGGATTACAGGAATGTCGTATGAAAAACGTGTAGATGTTGGAAGGAAAGCGGCTATTTCAAGGGGACGAATCCCATGGAGCGAAGAAGAAAAAAATTATCTACTTATGCTATGTGAAGACCCTGCTTACAATTTTTACTCCGCGTCTGGAAAGTGCTATCGGCGCGATGTAAAAAAGATTAAGTCAGAACTTGAAAAGCGCTCTGGCATTAAAAGAACAGAAATAGCAATTGAAAGAATGTATTACAAGCTAAAAAAAAGATGAATCCAAAGCACAACGAAAACAGCCCACTTATTTGGGCTAAGGCAATGTTTTTGATTGCAAGCACGCTTTAATAAAAATGCCTAAAAATAACTCTTTGGAAAGAATAGTTGCAGCCTATGCTTCCAGGCATACAGGCAAAAAAATAGCTGAAGAATTACCACACATTTCTTCTGATTACAAAGCAGGTCTTAGCCTAAGGGAAATCGTGGAAAAATACGACATAATGGAGAGGTATCAAATTTCAAATAAGAATACAGCGGTTGCTGGTGTCAGCTATGCACTCAAATTGCTGATTCCAAAAAAAGAGCGTGAGAAGATAGGTTTTGAGCATATGATAAAATCTGGCAAATTAATTGCTGAGAAAGGCATTGGGATTGCAGGAATGTCACATGAAAAATGTGCAGAACTTGGAAGGAAAGCATCTATTGCAAGAGGACAAACACCATGGACTCAAGAAGAAAAAAATTATCTACTTAGACTATTTGAAGACCCATCCTACAATTATTATTCCACATCTGGAAAGTGCTATCGTCGCGACATAAAAAAGATTAAATCAGAACTCGAAAAGTTTTCTGGCATAAAAAGAACAGAAACCGCAATTGAAAACATGTATTATTACGAGCTAAAAAAAAACGAAATAAATAGAGCTCAACTTTATAAACCAACACCCTCAAGCCCATAAAGCTCGTTAATAAGCTCAATAAAAAGTGCTGAGCTCCATGCCTGGCTTAAACAGCCTTTAGACGAGAGTTTTGATGCAGAACTAAGTTCTGCATGATGTCCAATTGCTCCCATGGTTAGTATTTCGGTTGCGCTTGCGTCAAGAATCTTGTTTATATACGCTTGAAAGCGTTTTTTATCACCTCTCGCAAGAACAATCGCAACAAGATTGTTCAACCAAAACCAACTATCACCACGATGATAACTTCGGACATCTTCGCCGGTGTGCTCTGACAAAAACAAAACACTCCTTTTGTCTATTGTTGCAAGCCCTCCCCAATCAAGCCAAAGTCGTGGCAGAATGTTTTCAAAACAAAGTATCCATTCTTTTTTTGAAAGAAGCTGAGGATAAAGGTAGGCTGCAATAAAAACATTTGGCCTTGCTGTCCAGTCAATCATGCCATTTGCATCAATGCCATCTGCAAGTTGCTTGCCATCCCAAAGCTTTTTCCTTACGCTTGCGAGAAGTCTTTGTTCAAGTGAATGAGGAGCACCAAACAATTGTCTGTGAAGAGCAAGTATTGCGAGAGCGCCAGCCTGAATTTCAACCCTGTATCCTGCCCTACCGCCATCATTCCATTCAGTATCCATCCAACTTTCCTTTGAACTGTTCCAAATTAATCCATGAGGATTTTCAGTAAGCAAAGCAAGACGCTCAATGGCTGCGTGCAGCTTTGCCTTTACAATCGCAAGTTCGTCTTTTGTGATAAAAGCAGTCAGCAGTTGTTCCTTTTCAAGCACTTTGAAGAACTCACCAATCCTGAGGAAAAGCCAGCCAGGAGCATCTGCTGCAACAAGCTGAGAACCATCTTTGGATGTAAGCCTCCAGCCGTCCAACTTTCTTAGGTGATAAAAAAGAATCTCTTTCACAAGCCTAAGTTTATCAACCAACATTAGAGCTTTTGAACTAACTAGTTCATCCCTTGTCCAGCGTTCAAAAAACCATGGTAAACCTGCCCGCAAATAAGGACTGCCTTTTCTAGGAACAAATATCAGGCTATCAAGGGCAGCCTTGGAACAAGCATATGCAAGGTCAAGCCTCTCATTACCAATACTCCGCTCACCTATCACTGTTGCCACTGCTTGCTCTTTTTTACTTAAAAGGGCTTTTCTTTGCCTAAAAACCCTTTTTGCTGTTTTAATTGCCTCATCTCGGTTTCTAGAAAAAGCAAAAATGATATCCCTTGGCTCTTTTGTGCGAAGCCGTGCAGCAAAAAAAACAAATCTTGAGTAGGGTGGTGAGCTCCTTTCCCTGTCAAAAGAATAGTTGCGTTCAAGCCATCTCTCAACAGGCATAAACTCCAATCCAGGAGAATGACAAGCGATAAAAAGCCTAAATTCGTTGTTAAAAATAGAATTGTCATCACGAATGTCATTCTTTTTTAAGAAACTGATGACAAGGCATTCCTGCTCCTTTGAGAGCTTGTATTCGCGCCCCCATTCCCTGTTGTCAAAGATTTCTTTACAATCAAGCACGAGCTTAAGCTCTGCTGGACCATCGATTGAATATATCAAAGCATTTTCTTCTGGAATGCAAAATTGTTCTGTAATATGGCCCTTTTTATCGCCAACAAACCATTTTCTTCTGGCAGCCCAGAGGTTGTTCTCAAGCTCTTCAACGACCTTTGACCCATCGATTTCCAGATGTTCAATCGTCTTGAACACCCTTCCAGAAGCGTCTGTAAAGAAAACTCCTTCAAACCTTGAGCTTGGGATTGGAGACGCCAAAAGCCAACATCCCTGTTTGTTTGTGAGAAGGATTGAGGACTCTTCAGCGAATTTGCCAATGTCCATCAAGCCTCACCACGATAAAAGGCAGCAGCTTGTTCAGGCGAGACTGTATTTATGACAGAATCTGTGCAAAGCTCAAAACCTCCCCATATTGAAATTCGAGGAGCAATTTCTATATGAAAGTGGAGGTCTTCACCAAAGGGTGCCTGATGAAAGAAAAAGTTATATGATACGTCTAGGCTGGATAGCTTTGTAAGGGTCAGTTTAAGCAGGCTCGCAAGGTCTTCAAGAGAGTGCGCTTCAAGACTGGTAACATGTTTTTTTGGGAATAACCACACTTCGTAGTTGTAGCGCGAGGCATATGGCGTGAATGCAACCCATTCCTTGTTTTCAAAGCACCTGCGAAGGGAGTGCTTCTCAATCTCCACTATTTCGCAATAAGGGCAGTTTATGAACTTTCTTGATGCTTCAAGCTCTGCTTCAATGAGCGTCGGTACAAAAGGCATTGCTATGAGCTGAGTATGGGAATGTATGATTGAGGTCCCCCCACGGACACCATGATTCTTGAACAACCCGACAAACTTTATATTTGGGTCTGTCCTAAAAGCAGCAATCCTATCGCAATAAACCTTTAGAAGTTCGCTGATGTCTTGAACAGAGAGCTGTGCGAATTGTTTTTCATGGTCAGCCGTGTCAACAATTATTTCATGCCTTCCATAGTTTGGTGCAAAAGTGAAATATTTGTTGGCTGTTGTGAAAGGAGCTGGTTTGGTTTCCTTTCTAAGCGCAGGGAATTTATTTTCGAACCAACGAATCTTCCAGCCTGTTGGACCGCCAGCAATCCTGCCAATCTCAGGAGGTGTTAGGTCTTCATTGCCAGGACAAAAGAAACACCTTTCTTCGACAATTAGTGGCTTTTCAATGAATTCTGTCGGCCTTTTTCCACGACGAGGCGAAATGATGACATACCTTTTGAGAAGGTAGTCTTTTCTAATCTCTTCGCCCTCAAAAGCCACCTTTTCACCTCTTTTAGGGGAAAAGGAACCTATAACTTAATAAAGCTTTTTGACTCCTAACAACATCCTTCACACTTATGTCCAGGAGTAAGCTCAGCTCCGCAGTAAGGACATTTTTTTGATTTTTTAGCCATCAAATCACCTCAGTCTGGAGCTGTATCTCTGGCTTTTAAAACTTGTGAATTGCCAAACGCTAAGCAAGAAGTGACTTCAAAGACCATAACTTTTTTAAAGAGTCCTTTTTATGCCCAAAGCATGTCAATGTACGAGCAAATTGTCAATGCTTGGAAAAGAAGGGATGAAATTCCTGAACTGAAAAAGGTGTGGCGAGAACGCCTTCTTAAGTGGAGGGGTGAGCCAGCAACACTCAGGCTTGAAAGGCCCACAAGACTTGATAGAGCAAGAGCTCTTGGTTATGTTCCAAAGCCAGGAGTTTTTGTTGTCAGGCAGCGTGTAGGTGCAGGACCTCACAAGAGACCTGATTGGTCAGGCGGAAGAAAGTCAAAAAACATGCGAAGGACAAAGATCCTGCAAAAGAACTATCGTGCAATAGCCGAGGAGCGCGCAGCCAGGATGTTCAAGAATTGTGAAGTCATAAACTCATATTTTGTGGCAAAGGATGGCCACGATTATTGGTTTGAGGTGATTCTTGTTGACAGGACTTCTCCGGCAGTTCTTTCTGACAAAAGGCTTTCGTGGCTTGCAAACCCTGCCAACAGGGGAAGGGCTTTCAGAGGGCTAACATCTGCGGGCAAGGTTTACCGCGGCCTTAGATGGAAAGGAAAGGGTTCTGAGAAAGCCAGACCAAGCAGGCGTGCAAATGCAAGTAGAAAGCTGAAGGAGAACAACAAACAAAGGGTGAAAGAAAAGTAAATGAGCAAGAGGTGGTAGGTTTGGCAAAGAAAAAGAAAACAGAAGAGGAAATTGAACAAAAAGAAGAACTTTCCGAGGAACCAACGGAAGAAGAGTTTTCTGAAGAAGAAGGTGATGAAGAAGGTTTTGAGGAAGACGAATGGGATGAAGAAGAAGAAAAATTTGAGGAAGAGGAGGGTGATACTTTTTCTGACGAAGAGGAAGGTTGGTAGCCGTTGATTGCAGTATTTGATGACTCTTTTATTTTTGTTTTGACTACTCTCCTTTTTCTAAGGAAAATTTATATAATCTGTAATATAGATTGAGATAGCTTATGAGCCGCAGTTTATAAGCGGCTTATGAATACATCTAAACCTGTGGGGGCAGGCATTATGGTAAAAATAAGATTTCACCTTTATGACATCAGCTACAAAATAATTGATGGAAAGCCACAAATTCATTTATATGGCAGGAGTTTGGAGGGTCAGCCGATTTGTGTGATTGACGAAAGCTTTCTGCCATATTTTTATGTTGTCCCTAAAGAAGGGGCTAACTTCAGTAACATAAGGCAAGCACTCGAAGAACTCAGCCTTTCTAAAGGCGGAGAAGAGTTCTTTGTTAAACATGTCGAAGAAACAAAGAAGAAAATTTTGAAAGAGGAAGTTAATGCATTTAAGGTTTTTGTTAATGTTCCAGCGGCAGTTCCCGAGCTTCGAGAAGTGGTTGAAAGGGCTGGTAGTGCAACAACATATGAATTTGACATCCCTTTTGTTAGGAGATACCTCATAGACAAGGAGTTAACTCCGCTTGCGGTTTTGGAAGCAGAGGTGGAATCGGTGACAGAGCGGCTAACAGTCCCATGCTTCAAGGCATCAAAAATAATTCAGCTTTCAGACGATGTCCCAAAAAAGCCAAAGATTCTTGCAATTGACATAGAAACATACAATCCGCAAGGAAAAATGTTGTTACCTGAAGAGCATCCAATTCTTATGGCGGCTCTTTATAGCGAAGACTTTCAAAAGGTCATAACATGGAAGAGCTTCAAAACGAACAATTCATCAATAGAGTTTGTGCGTAGCGAAGCTGAACTGATTGAACGATTGAAGATGGAACTTAGGGACCAAACTCCAGACATAATAGTAGGATATTTCTCAGATGGATTTGATTGGCCTTACCTCAAGCAGCGTGCTGCGAAATATAAAATAAAGCTAGACCTAGGACTGGACCGTAGTGAGCTTCAAATTACAGGAAGGGAGGTCAAAACAGCACAACTTACTGGCATTGTACACATTGATATTTTTAAGTTCATACGTACTACAGCAGAGCGCGATGCAGAAAGTTCTTCATTTGATTTGAACAGCATTGCACTAAGATTCCTTGGAAAAAAGAAGGAAGAAGTGGACATTGCGGAACTTGCAAGCGTTTGGGATAGTGCAAATGAAAATCAAAAGTCCTCACAACAACTTGAACGCTTCTGCGAATACAACCTCAAGGACGCCATGCTTACATACGAACTTTGCACAAAGTTCTTTCCA
This sequence comes from Candidatus Woesearchaeota archaeon, assembly GCA_038891615.1. Classification (GTDB taxonomy): domain Archaea; phylum Nanobdellota; class Nanobdellia; order Woesearchaeales; family ARS49; genus JAWADY01. Next base: position 269,415 of record JAWADY010000001.1, read on the forward strand.
AATATGGTTGAGCTTGTCAAGCTTGTTGGTCTACCACTGTTTGATGTGACCCGAATGTCATTCTCACAGCTCGTGGAATGGTACGCAATAAGACAGGCTAAACATTTCAATAGCATATGCCCGAACAAGCCTGACAGTCGCACGCGAAAAATAAGAGCAGCTTCAAGCATAAAGGGAGCGTTTGTTTTTGAACCAAAGCCAGGCCTGTATGAGAACGTTGTAGTATTTGATTTTAGGAGTCTTTATCCTACAATAATATCCTCGCACAACATCTCGCCTGAAACCCTGAACTGTGAATGCTGTGAGGGGGAAGGTCTTACAGTTCCCTCAGAAGCCGGAGATCCAAAAAAATACTTTTGTCAAAAGCGCAAGGGCTTTGTGTCAACAATCATTGAAGATCTGATTACAAGGCGAGCAAGAATTAAGGAGATTCTAAAATCAGGTAAGGCAGATCCTTTTCTTGCAGCACGCAGCAATGCGCTAAAAGTCCTTGCAAACGCATTTTATGGCTATCTTGGTTTTGCAGCTGCAAGGTGGTACTCAATCGAATGTGCAGAAAGCACAACAGCATGGGGAAGGTACTATATAAAGACAGTGATATCAGCTGCGCAATCAAATGGCTACACAGTGTTATATGCCGATACAGATTCGATATTTCTTCTCCTAAATAACAAAAGCGTTGAGGATGTGATGAGATTTGCAGAAGGGATAAACAGGAGACTTCCATCGCTCATGGAGCTTGAACTTGAAAATGTTTATTCACGAGTCATTTTTGTTCAGACAAAGCAAAATGAAGCTGGTGCAAAAAAGAAGTATGCAGCAATTGATGGCTCTGGAAGAATAAAAATAAGAGGTTTTGAGACGGTGCGGAGGAATACCTCTCCAATCTCCAGGAAAACCCAGCGTGAGGTATTGGAATACATCTTGAAAGAAAATGCACCAGAAAAGGTAATAAGTCATGTGAAGGAAGTGATTGAGAAGCTGAGGACAAACAAAATTCCTTTAAGTGATGTTATAATTCAAACACAACTACAACAAGAGCTTGGAAGATATGCAGCAATAGGTCCACATGTTATGGCTGCACAAAAGCTGCGTGCAAAAGGGCTCGAGGCAAAGCCTGGGACATTGATTTCATTCGTTATTGCAAAAGGTCCAGGAAGGATAAGAGACAAGGTGCGCCTTCCTGACGAAGTGAGTCAAGAAGATTACGACGGGGAGTATTATGTTAACAACCAGATAATTCCTTCAGTCGACAGGATATTGGCTGTGCTTGGATATAGCCTTGATGGGGCAACTATAAGCCAATCTAAGCAAAGCGAACTCTCTAGCTTTCTTCAAAAATAAGCCCTTTGTACATAAAATCGATAACCGAGTCTATGTAGCAAAAAAGGTAAAACACTTCTTGCTGTAACTAAAGCCATTGCATAAGAAACTTTTTTAAACAAGCCAAGAAAGTGAATGCACATGCAAATACAGCCAATCTACGACTTCAAGAAAGCAGAGGAAGAAATCCTTTCGTTTTGGGAAAATAGGGGGATTTACGAAAAGGTCAAAGCAGCTGCGAGGGAGAGGGCTGTCGCGGCAGGAAGGAAGCCGTTCTATTTTCTCCAAGGGCCCCCATACACCTCAGGCAGGTTGCATATCGGCCATGCGTGGAACAACTCGCTTAAGGACATCATACTTCGATTCAAGAGGGCGTGTGGCTTTGATGTGTGGGACAGGGCTGGCTATGACATGCATGGCTTGCCGACAGAAAATGCTGTGCAGAAAAAGCTTGGATTGAAAACAAAAGAAGATATAGAAAAGTACGGAATTGATAGATTTATCAGAGAATGCATAGCATTTTCAACAGAGAATGCTCAGCTGATGAACAAGGACTTATGGAGGCTAGGAGTCTGGCTCGATTACAAGAACGCCTACTTACCAATAAAAAACCAATTCATGGAAGGAGAATGGTGGCTAATAAAGAAAGCGTGGGAGAAAAAAAGACTTTACAAAGGAATAAAAGTGATGACTTGGTGCGCAAGCTGTGAGACTTCGCTTGCAAAGCATGAGCTTGAATACGAAACAATCAAGGACAGCTCATACTTCATAAAACTAAGGCTTGTAGGAAAACCAAAGGAATTCTTAATAATCTGGACAACAACACCATGGACTATTCCCTTTAATCTGGCGGTTATGGTCAACCCGGATATTGAATATGTCAGAGCAAAAGTTGGCGATGAGGTTTGGATTGTAGCAAAGGCACTTGTTGGAGCATTTGTTCAGGGCCTGCTCGGAAAGAGTTTTGAAGTTGTTGAAACGGTCAAAGGCGAACAGCTTGAAGGCTTAAAATACCAACATCCTTTTTATGAAGAAATTCCTTATTTCAAGGAGCTTGAAGAAGCAAAAGCTGGGAAAGCTTTACACACCATTGTTCTAAGCACAGAATATGTTGATGTGGGCGCCGGCACTGGACTTGTTCACTGCGCTCCTGGTTGCGGTCCAGAGGATTTTGAGATAGGCCAAAGAAACAACCTTCCACCTTTCAACAGGATTGACGAAAAAGGCGTCTTTCACCAAATGGGAAGGTTTGATGGACTTGTTGCGAGAAAGGATGACAAGCTTTTTGTTGAAGCGCTGAAAGAAAAGGGTGCAATAGTCGCAGAAAGCCCTATTGAGCATGAATATCCCCATTGCTGGCGCTGTCACAATCCTGTCGTTTTTAGACCAACAGAACAATGGTTTTTGCACATAGAAGACCTAAAGAATGCCCTGCTGCGCGCAAACAATGAAGTTAGATGGATTCCACCAAGGTTTAAGGAGCTTTTTGAAAAATGGATTCTGAGTCTGAAAGATAACTCAATCACACGACAACGTTATTGGGGCACTCCTGTACCTATATGGGAATGCAACAGCTGTGCTGCAATCAGCGTCATTGGAAGCATCAGCGAACTAAGAGAAAGAGCTACTGATGAGCTTCCAAAAGACCTTCACAGGCCATGGATTGATGGCGTTCTGCTAAAGTGCAACCATTGTAATAGCTTAATGAAGAGAATTCCAGATGTTATCGATGTGTGGATAGACGCTGGCACAACAAGCTGGAATTCTCTTGACTATCCAGCCAATGTCCAGCTGTTTGAAAGACTATTCCCTGCAGACTTAATAATCGAAGCCAGCGAACAGGTCCGCCTCTGGTTCAGCATGCTGCAGATATGCTCTCTTGTGGGATTAGAAAGAAGTTGCTACAATAATGTCTATGTTCATGGCATGATTCTTGACTGGCAGGGAATGAAGATGTCCAAAAGCTTAGGAAACATAATCTCACCTTACGAGGTTGTGGAAAGGCTTGGCGTTGATGTGCTGCGCTATTACATGTGCAGTACCCCAGCAGGTGAAAACATCAATTTCAAATGGGAGGAAGCAAAGCAAAAACAAAGGAATCTAACAGTTCTTTGGAACATATCAAATTGGCTTTTAGGACTTGCAAAGGAGCTTGGAGAAAATCCATCAAAATTCGATGAAAAAAAGCTAAGTGAGCTTGAGAAAAGGCGTGGGATAGAAGAAAAGTACATACTTTCAAAACTTAACTCAACAATAGGTACCGTAACAGAGCTTCTCGAAGGATACGAAATAGACAGGGCAATTGAGCCCCTCGAACGCCTATTCCTAGAACTGAGTAGGACTTACATACAGCTTGTTAGAGACAAAGCTGCTATTGGAGAGGCAGAAGAACGAAGCCTTGTTCTGTGGACTGTCTACAAAGTTCTCATTGAATGCCTCAAGATGTTTGCAATTGTTGCTCCGTTTATCTCTGAAAAAATTTATCAGAATATAAAGCAGGCTTTTCTGCTGAATATAGAAAGTATTCATCTTTTTGAGTGGCCAAAATGTGATGACCGGCTTGTTGATGAAAAACTAGAAGAGAGAATTGCTGCTGCTCAATCCCTCATCTCAGCCATAATGGCTGCGCGTGAAAAGGCAGGATTAGGGATTAGATGGCCGGTTTCAGAGGTGGCCATTGTGACAGATAATCGCAGGCTTATTGATACAGTGAAAGAGCTTACAGAGCTTGTCAAAACTCAGACAAACGTAAAAGAAATAAAAATTTCAAAAATCCAACCTACCACTGAAAGGTATGTCAAAGTTGAAATGAAAGATGGCAAAGTATTTCTTAATAAAGAACTAACCCCTGAGCTTGAGGCAGAGGGTTTTGCTCGTGAGTTGATACGAAAGATACAAGCGATGAGAAAGAAGGCTGGGCTTGAGAAATCAAATAGGATTGAACTTTCTGTTGCGACGGATGCAAAAGCTGTTGAGATGCTCAGAGATTGGAAAGATAAGATAAGTGCAAAGGTTGGAGCTGAGAAATTTGAGATAACAACCGTCAAGCCTAAAAAGGAGTTTAGCCAGATGAGCAAAGAAAGGATAAAAGACAAAGAAATACTCATTGCTTTTGATGTATTGAGGTGAGAAGCCATGGCAAAACTCACAGAACCAACATCAATGGAAGGTCTTTTGTATTTTACAAGACGCTCAATAGGTAGAGGAAAAGTCGTTGCCTGGGTTAGGAAACAGCCCTGTCCAAAATGTGGCAAAGGACTCATGGGCAAGCCAACTTATGCCTCTGGAAAGGTAAAGATAAGAGCAAAGGAATATGTCTGTTCTTCATGCGGCCATAAGATTCCAAAAGAGACGTATGAACCTAGCCTTTTGGTTGAGATAAACTACGTCTGTCCACATTGCGGCAATGACTCTTCAACTACAACCCCATTCGAGAGGACAAATATAAGAATTTTTGATGAAGAAACTGGCAAATTCTCGAATGTGAAGACAATACGCTTTGCCTGCGAAAAATGTGGGAAAACGATAGACATAACCAAGCAAATGAAGTAGGTAGTACCAAAAAATTTTTAAAGCATTCTTAATTCTACTTTTGGTGGAAGAGAAAAAGAAGGCGAGAAAAAAACTTTTTTCTCGAACGGGTTTTGCCCGACAAGCTAGATAACGATGAAAATAAAAGCAATATTACCAACACTGAGGGAAAAGAAAAGATATATAGCATTTAAATACAAAGCACAAAGAGAAGTGAATGAAGCTTCCTTAAAGACTGCAATAGCTTCTAGCCTACTTAGCCTTACAGGAACACTTGGTTGTGCTGCGGCTGGCCTGCTTTTTCCAAGGCCAAGGATAATTCGCGTTTCCCACAAAAGCGTTAATCAAGCAAAAGCGGCACTCGCGCTTGTAAAGGAAGTTGATGGCAGTCATATAATCATAAAAAGCACAATCACAAGTGGCATTTTACAAAAGGCCGCAAAAGTGAATAAAGGAGGGAAAAATGGCAAAGGATGATGAAATACCTGCAGGCCCTCATGCAATGATGGGCTATGACCGCGCAATTACAATGTTTAGTCCTGATGGAAGACTCCTTCAGGTCGAATATGCAAAAAAAACGGTTAGACAAGGAAGCACTGCCATTGGTCTTGTTTGCAAAGACGGCATTCTTTTCGTTGCAGATAAGAGGATTGTGGACAAGCTAGCCATCCCAGAGTCTGTTGAAAAGATAAGCCAGATTGATGACCATATTGGTGCAACCGCAGCAGGGATACTGTCAGACGCCCGTGTACTAATAGAGCGAGCACAGCTAAAGGCTCAACAGCACAAGGTAACTTACGACACGCCTGTCGATACAATTGCAGTTGTCAAAGATATCTGCTCTTTGAAGCAGATAACTACCCAATCTGCTGGATTCAGACCATTTGGTGTTTCTCTGCTAATCGGTGGGATAGACCTTGATGGTGTGCCAAGACTCTTTGAAACAGATCCTACAGGAATTTATTTTCAGTTCAAGGCAACAGTCATAGGCGAGGGAGAACCTGTGATTGAGGAAGTGCTAAACAAAGAATACAGCGAAGACCTCACAATTGAAGAAGGCTTAAGGCTTTGCTTGAGGGCACTGTCAAGATTTCTTGAAAAGAATCTTGTTATTGAACAAATCGATGCAGCATACATAACAAAAACAGAGAGAAAATTCACAAAAGTAAAGCGTGAAAGGATTGAAAAGATACTAAAAGAAATAAGGAAGGCTAAGTAAGGCAGGACAAAAAAGTGATTGATTTAGTGATTGATTAGCATGGGAGGCAGTGAGTCTAGGAAGAGACTGAATGTTGCAAGACTGAGAAAGGGAGGAGACTACTTTGAGGTTGTCATAAATCCAGAAGCAGCTCTAAGGCTCAAGCAGAAACGGGATGTAAGTCTTGATGAAGTTTCTGAAGCGGTTGTTTACCCGAAGATATTTTCTGATGCAAACAAAGGACTGCTTGCGCCTGAAAAAAGGCTAAAGGCGGTTTTTGGCACAACAGACCCCCTACAAGTTTGTTTGAGTATAATTCGTGATGGAGAAATCCAGCTAACGCAGGAGCAGAGAGAAAAAGCACTTGAGGAAAAAAGGCGTAGGATAATAGATCTCATACACACTAACGGCATTGACCCTCGAACAGGCTTGCCCCATCCAATCCAGCGGATTGAAGCTGCACTTGCACAGTCAAAGGTAAGAATCAGCGAGAGCCTTCCAGCTGAAAGCCAGCTTCCAGAGATTTTGAAAAGCCTGCACAGAATTCTCCCAATTAAATTCATTACAAAACAGCTATTGCTTACAATTCCAATTGCACATGCGGCAAAATGCAAGGCTCAAATCCTGCTTTTTGGCAGGATTGTAAAAGAGGAATGGACAAATGAAACCTGGAAACCTGTTGTCGAAATACCTGGGGGACTCGAACAGGAGCTCTATGAAAAGTTGAATTCAATTCTTCACGGTGCACTTGAATCACAAATAATTGCCTTAAAGGAATGAAGATAGTGAAGGAGTAAATAAAATGGCGATAAAAGGCGAAAACCCAGCAAAAGAAGAAAAAAATGAAGTAAAGGCGCTTGTGAAGGACAAAGAAATAGTCACACCTGGTGAAGTTCTGGCATCTGGTCTTGATTTTGTTCCAGGAGAAGGCTGCTACAGGGAAGGAGAGAAGATTATTTCGTCACTTCTCGGGATGGTATCGTTTGAGGACAGGGTAATAAGAGTGATAAAAATGTCTGGCAAGTACATACCGCGAGAAGGAGACAAAGTTATTGGGAAAATAATTGACATACTTCTAACTGGCTGGAGGGTTGACATAAACTCACCTTACGAAGCCATACTTTCTATTAAGGATGCAACAAGCGAATTTGTTGAGCGTGGGGCAGACATAACAAAATACTTTGGCTTAGGGGATTGGCTTGTATGCAAGGTAATAAGGGTTACGACGCAAAAGCTTGTTGACCTATCGTTAAGAGGTCCTGAGCTTAAAAAGCTACGGGGAGGAAGACTTATCACAGTAAATCCTTTTAAGATTCCGAGAATAATTGGAAAGGAAGGAAGCATGCTCGCTCTGCTAAAACAAGCAACCGAATGCAACATTGTTACTGGACAGAATGGCATCATATGGATAGATGGTCAGCCGGAGAAGGAAATAATTGTTGTTAACGCAATAAGAATGATAGAGGAGCAGGCACACATGCCAGGCTTGACAGAAAGAGTAAAGACATTCCTTGAAAAGGCCGTTGGAAAGCCTATCGGCGAAATAAAAAAAGAGGTTCTTGGAGAAGAATATTCGCACGAATTCAGACCAAAACCAAGGACTTATTTCCAAAAGGCAAAGAGGAGGCTTGACTATCAAAAAGAGTATTGACAGCAAGGTGCAAAAATGGCTTACACAAAAAGGCTTGATGGCAGAGCTTTTGACGAGCTGAGACCAATGGAGGCAAAGGTTGGAATAGTTCCAAGAGCAGATGGAAGTGCGATGTTCTCTATCGGAAACACCGTTGCACTCGCTGCGGTCTATGGACCAAGGGAACTTCATCCAAAGTTTATGCAAAATCCACAAACAGGGCTGCTCAAGTGCTATTACAATATGCTACCTTTTGCAGGGCATGGCGAACGGGTAAAGCCTGGAACATCAAGAAGGTCAAGGGAAATCTCATTGGTGATGGAAAAAGCACTTCTGCCTGTCCTGGACTTGAAGGGCTACCCTAATGCCGTGGTTGATGTGTTTGTCGAGCTTCCTCAAACAGATGCAGGCACAAGGTGTGCGGGAATAACAGCGGCAGCCATGGCGCTTGCAGATGCAGGCCTAAAAATGACAGAATTGGTTTCTGCAGTAGCTGTTGGAGTTATAGAAGGAACGGCCGTCGTTGACTTGACTTATGACGAAGAGGCGTATGAGGGTGAGGTTGCGGACATTCCAGTTGCAATGCTCTCAAATTCTGAGAAAATAACACTTTTGCAAATGGATGGTGAGGTTTCCTTGGAAAACCTAAAAAAGGCTTTGGCTCTTGCTAAGGTTGCGTGCAAAAAAATTAGTAACATCCAGCGTCAAGCGCTTAAGGCACGGTACGCCATTCCTGTAGACGCGGAGTGAGCTAAAATGGTTGAGCAGCAGAAAGAACACCTTATGAAATATCTCGAAAAGGGAGTTCACTTTGATGGCAGACACTTAACAGAGTACAGGGAAGTTGTCGTTGAAACAGATATCTCAAAATCTGCAGAAGGAAGTGCAAGGGTGAAGATAGGAGATACAGAGGTTCTCGCAGGAGTAAAGCTTGCTGTTGAGCAGCCTTATCCAGACACTCCAGACCAAGGTAATCTAATGGTAAACGCAGAACTACTACCACTATCAAATCCAGCTTTTGAGCCAGGTCCTCCAACAGAACAGGCAATTGAGCTTGCAAGGATTGTTGACCGGGGAATAAGAGAAAGTAAGGCGATTGACCAAAAAAAGCTCTGCATTGTAAAAGGCGAAAAGGTTTGGTCAATCATGATTGACATCTGCACAATTAATGACGATGGAAATCTTCTTGACGCCTCTGCACTTGCAGCCCTTGCTGCACTAAAGAATACGAGATTCCCTGCATACGATGGTGAAAAGATTGATTATATGACAAAGACGACCGTCAAACTCCCTATTGTAAGGGAACCAATTGCAATAACCGTCGTCAAGATTGGCAATTTTTTACTCTTAGACCCATCCTTTGAAGAGGAAAAGCTCGCCAATTCAAGGCTCACAGTGACTGTCACAAAAGAAGGCAACATATGTGCGCTTCAAAAGGGCGGTGATGAGCCGCTTGAGCTTGACGAAATAGAGCGAATGGTCAAAATTGCGCTTGAAAAAGCTCCAGAACTTCGGGCAAAGCTTGAAAAAGCATGAAGTATTAAGCGCTGGTTTACGGAAGATTAATTTTAAAAAGAAAAGGTAAGCAAAAATGGATGGCGCAAGTGGTGGAAAGTTGGAGCAAAAGCCAAAATATACAAAGTATGAGATTGCAAGAATGATTGGTTCAAGGGCTCTGCAGATTGCGCAAGGCGCGCCATTTCTCATCAAGCTGAGCCAAGAGGAGCTGCAGAGGCTTAGGTATAATCCAATCGAAATCGCAAAGCTTGAATTCGAAGCAGGAGTTCTTCCAATAACCGTAAAAAGGCCCTTGCCTGGCAAGGCTGTTAAGCCGGGGAAGGCAGCAGAAGTTTCAGGCAAATGAAGGACGAGCCATTTGAACCAAAGAGTAATACTTCTACAAAAAATGTGATTTCGAAAGAAAGGCTTGAAAAGGAGTTTAACATCACAGGAAAAGCTCTTTCGCTTGCAAAATCAAAAGCCATCCCTCAGACCAATGAAAGGCTAAAATCAGCTGCAACAGCATTTCTTGATTTTGCAGAACGTTATTATAATGATGCATTGTACTTTAAGAAGACTGGAGACTATGCCTCTGCTTTTGGCTGCTTAAACTATGCCCATGGATGGCTTGATGCTGGCGCAATGCTTGGATTTTGGAATGTGAAAGGCTCAGAGCTCTTTGTGGTAAAGGATTATGGTTAATGTTACTCATAAGTTACGAAAATAGGAAGATTTATAAATAGGGTGTTGCTTAACAAAAAAATGAAAGTAATCAAGCAGGAATATTTTGTTGATTCGAAGGAACTTATGAGAATCCTGAACAGTGAGGATTTCAAAAGCCATCTTGAGCAGGTAATAAAGGCTGCTCAAGAGAATGATAGTGGACGTTTCAAAGTCATTAGAAAGGGCTTATATATCGAACATCCCAAAATAACGGTTGCCTATAATGACTTTTCACACCATTCTGGTTGGGAGGAAATCGACTTCCTAGCCAATGGCTCACTAACTATTCATAAAAGTGCCAATTTTGAATTTGGAATAATTGATGTTGGGATTGGTTATCCTTTTCCAAAGCGGTTTTATGAAAGGCGTGGGAACTATTTTTCCAATCCTCTTTATTTAAGGATAAGCAAAGAGAATTTTCAAAAGATGACAAAAAAAGAAGGACCATTTTTTTTGCAGTGCAAACAGATTAGCTTAAAGAGTCTCGAAAGAATCGCTAAAGAAAGTTATAAGGAAGTGGATGTGCTGACGCGACACCTTATGTTCGACCACAAAAATAAGAGCTATCTTATGGATATGCCCACTCTTGCGGAAGAGTTAGAAGGACTTGCTGTTTTGGTCATGAAAATTGAAGATGTGACAAAATGACAAGAATAAATCCAATCTACCATTCCGGAAGTTCGTATAATTTGCCAAGGAACAGCTATAAGCCAAACTTTGGAAATTCAAAAAGCCCTGAGACTGCCCAAACTGATGAGTTCCTACAACTTCTTTTTAGTGCGATGAGCGCAGAGGAGCTTAAAGTCATTTTGTCAAAAATTGGACCAGAAGAGGGCTCCAAGCTCGTTGCCTATTTGAAGGCAAAAGGAATAAAGGTTAAAGAGGGCGACAGCTTTATATAAACCATCCATCTGTCCTTTGAAAGAGGATGGAGCAGGTAATAAAAGAGGACATTCTTTCTGTTCTTGAAAGAGCAATTGACATTCTTCGCACAAAAGAGGTTCCTGATTACATTGCAATGTCAGAGCTTTCAAATCATACTATTCACGATGCAAGCATCTATCAAGACGAGGATTCCATCTCTATTGCAGTTATGATATATGCCCTTGCCAAGATTGTTCAGAGATGCTGTGAACGCGGGTTTGGCTATCCTCCGTTTGTTCCTTTGCTTGAAAATGCAAAAAGGGCTCTTGGTGCTGATGACATTGAAGGTTTTAGAAACGCAATCAAAGCCATCATGAGCATAATCGCAACTGTTGACAAACGGGCAAAGCTTTTTGTTCAAGAAGTTCTTGACAAAGCAAGGATAAAAAAGGGTTCTGCGCTTGCAGAGCATGGCCTTTCAATTGCAAAAACTGCAGAGATTCTTGGGATAAGCCAATGGGAGCTAATGAGTTACATTGGTAGAAAGTTTATTGATATTCCAGAAGGTATTGGCGTGCGTGAGCGTTACAGGTTTGCTCTTTCACTTTTTATCTAAATCTTTTTAGGACGAGAAAATGGCTGAGAAAACCAACGAAAAAGCCCTTGTTTTTGATGCAGGACCAATCATCTCACTGACAACGAACAATCTTCTTTGGATTCTCGCTGAGCTAAAGGAAAGATTTAAAGGGCGTTTTTATATCGTTGAAAGCGTTCGGAGAGAGCTAATAGACAAGCCAATAACAACAAAAAAGTTTAAATTTGAGGCATTGCAGGTTGAACAGCTCATCGAATCAGATGTTCTCACAGTGGCTTCAGAGCAGAAGGCAAAAGAAGATGCGATTAGGTTTATGACTTTGGCAAACAGCAGCCTCGTTGTGAATCAAACCCCGTTAAAGCTTGTCCAACTTGCAGAGATGGAGAGCATTGCGTTTGGGCTGCGCTGCAGTGCTCAAGCAATTGTGATTGACGAAAAAACAACACGCCTTCTTGTGGAAAATCCAGAAGGCTTGGCAAGACTTCTTAGCAAAAGGCTTCATGTGAATGTAAAGATAGACAAAGAGGCTTTGAGCGAGCTTCATGCCGTACTTGATGGAATAAGGTTTATTCGTTCTGTTGAGCTTGCGGCTGCTGCTTATGCACTCGGGATTCTGGACAGGTTTGTTGTCAAGGTTCCTGATGCGCGTACAGAGCTTGTTGACAGCGTGCTATGGGGGTTGAAACTGAATGGCTGTGCTATTAGTGAGCATGAGCTTTCAGACCTAACAAGGCTTGCACTTGAGCAAAAACAAAATTTATAAATAGAAAACAATTCCTGCTTTTTTCTAAAAAAGGAGAAGAATGCCCTGAACTTAAAAAAGAAAGTGATACCAAACAAACTCTTCTTTACAAAAGGTGTTGGTAGGCACAAAGAATACCTTAACTCATTTGAACTTGCTTTAAGGGATGCCGGCATAGCTCATTGCAATCTCGTATATGTTTCTAGCATTTTTCCACCAGGCTGCAAGATAATTCCAAAAAGTCAGGGTTTGCAGTTTCTCAAGCCAGGTCAGATTGTTTATGTCGTGATGAGTAAGAATTCCACAAATGAGCCAAACAGATTGATTGCCTCGAGCATTGGCTGTGCGATACCAGCAAATGGTGAACAGTATGGCTATCTAAGCGAGCATCATTCATTTGGAGAGACTGACGAGAAGGCTGGAGAATATGCGGAAGGTCTTGCGGTTGAGATGCTCGCATCAACCCTTGGGCTTGAGATAGACCCAAACAAAAGCTGGGATGAGCACAAAAAAGAATGGAAGCTTCAGGACAAAATTGTAAAGACAACAAACATAACCCAATCAGCAGAGGGAGATAAGAACGGCCTTTGGACAACAGTCATTGCAGCTGCTGTGTTAATTGTTGATGAACAAGAAGCTCAACAAAGCTTGCGACCTCCAAAAACCAACTCAAACGGGCAGCCAAGTCGTCAGCGCCAGAATGGCCCTGACCAAAACGTTCAGTCACAGTATTCTATCACAGGCTCAAAGCAGTAAAATTACAAAAATAAAATTAAAAAATGTGTAACTATTTCTGCCTAACCCGCTTTTGATACATTTGCAGTATTTCAACCGAAGTCGTTGCTTGTTCAGGCTTTTTGTCATTGCGATAGCGCACAAATCTAGGAAAACGAAGGGCAAGGCCCTGGCCATGCTCCATGGCTGTTGTGTGCGTTGGACTTCGAGTTATTTCAGCTCCAATCACTTCAACAACAACCCTTGGTTCGAACCAGACATCCGGAACCATTAGCTTAGAAACCTCAACCCTTGCTGGTTTGTTTTGTACAACATATTTTTTGAACAACTTTGGCATTTCTTCCAAGTCCGCGTCTGTAAATCCAGAACCAAGCTTGCAAAAGCTTTCAAAACGGTCGAGCTTTTCGTTATAGGCTGCACAAAGAAGTGCTCCATAGCTTCCTGAACGCTTTCCCCTTCCATGGAATGCCCCAATAACGACAAGGTCGAATGTGTCAGCAAGTTCTTTTGCATATTCGGGCTTCCATTTTATCCAAAGCCATCCTCGCGTGCCGGCCTGATAAACAGCTTCTTGGGCTGTGGATTTTATCATAACACCCTCTCCGCCGTGCTCAAGAACCTTTTGGAAAAGATTTTCAATACAATCAATGTCATAGCAGAGCGACCTATTTGCAAACTGTATTGCCTTTGAAGGCTTTACTACAGATGTCAGCTCCTTATAGCGATTAGGATAACTTTCGTTTATTAGTGAGCGCCCGTTTAGATAAAGAATGTCAAATAAGAAAAGTGTTACAGGAATCTTTTTGACATATTTTTCAATCTCATACTTTCGCCTCCTTTGCATTAACACCTGAAATGGGAGAAGGTTTCCTTTGTCATCAATAGGGCATGCCTCTCCTTCTATGACACAGCTCTTTGCCGATACTGTTCTCAAAATAGCCTCAACGATATCTGGAAACTGTGAAGTTATGTTCTCGAGACGCCTGCTATAAAGAGTTACCTTTGAGCCGTCCTTGTGAACCTGGATTCGCTCGCCATCATATTTCTCCTCAACGGCAACTGGCCATGGCATGTGTTTTTGTACTTCTTCAAGCGTCTTTATTCTTTGGCTCAACATCATTTGAATTGGCCTGCCAACAACAACCCCTATTTTTTTAATACCTGCAAGACCCTTTGTTGCAATCGTCTTGGCGATTATTCCTACATCAGGGCATATGTTATAAGCATGCTCTAACAACGCCTTGTTTGCCTTTGTCCCAGTAAAGGCAATGGCAAGGCTGTCAAGAACAGTCATGTCTCCAACCCCTAACCTAAGGGTGCCGAGAACAATTCTTACAATATATTTTGCTTCCTTTGGCGACGCATTGCGAAGCAAGCCAAGAAGAATGTTCATCTTTGCTTCTTGGCTACCTGTGCCAGTGGCTGCCGCTATCTTATGCAAGCCTTCAAAAACAGAGCGGATTGTAAGCGCTTTTTTGGCAACAAGCGGTGTCTGACCAGCGCCAGAAAGCTCCTCTGCAACAAGCCCAATGTCCCCCTTTTTTTTGTAAAGCTCATGAACCTTTTTCTCAGATTCTCCAGCTGAAAGTGCTATGGTCTTTAGCACCATCTTTTCAGCCATTCCAAGCACAATCTCTTCATAGTCAGAAGCAATCTTGCCAAGGGTTAGATACGCAACCATATCGATTTCGTCGCGTGGAACCTTTTTGAACAGCTCTGCAAGAATGGCACGCATGGCATTGCCTGATGTAATCTTTTCTAGAGCCTCGTAGACATCAACGAGTTTTGAAAACAAAAAAGAGTTCATGGCTTTTAGACCTCATAAAGCCTTCCACGACCTGCCTTTCTCACAGACCAGCTTTCTTTTGGTGGCGTTTTTAATCTCAGCTTTTTTCCAACCATGCCTTCTGTTTCCAAAGCCCTTGCAAGCCTAGCTATTATTATGCTCATTCTTTCAATTTGTCTTTCAAGCTCTGAGAGCTCATCTGTTTTTTTTGCGAGTCTCTCTTCCACACTGTGCCTTTTTGTCTTTATCGCATGAAGAGCATCCCGCAATGACTTAACAGCAAGCCTGAGGCTTGACACCCGTTCTGAGAGGCTTTCTGTTTTTTGTGCTATTGCGTCAACAAGCCTTCCAGCAATGGCTTTCCTTAGACTTTCGAGCTCTTCACAACAACTTCTGCAGCTAGCTGCAAACCTGTTCTCAAGCGCTCCGAGCAGTCGCTCTTCTGCTGCCTGGACATCACGATTTATCCTGACAACCTCGTGCATCTCTGCAGAAAGCCCTCTCACAGCCTCCTCAACTCTTTGCATCAAACCAAAGGCCTCATCAGCTGCTTCTGTAGAAGCTCCCCTGCTTGGTTTTGTTACAGGTCGTACCATTTTTTAATAAGCCCTTCCATAAGCTACAAGCTTTCGTTCGTGATGAAAATCATCAAGTACCTTTGGCAATACCTTTTTTATTTTTATTTCTGTATGGTTTCTTTGCATCTCCAAATCTGCTGAGATAATCGCCCCACGAACATAACTATCCCTTGTTAGCAGGTGCGTTATGTAATATTTTCCATTGAAAGGCGCTCTTGAGACCAGTCTGTAATCGTGGCCATCGCGGACTGGCCAGATGGTTTGCCCTGCTAACCCTGGCCTTTTTATGTCAAGCTCAAGGTCTATTATTAGCTCGGTAGAATGCTTTTTTTTAGAATTATACCAAGAGTAAAACTTTGGAAGATTGCTCCTAACAGCCCTTTCATAACTCTTGTCAAGTGCAGCTGTCTTAGAGCAGCGTACAGAACAAGGGGTATGGGCAACATATCCAAAAGCTTTGTTCATATCGTGCAGCTTTTTGAAATAGTCAAAGTAGGTATAGTTCTTTGCAAGAAATTCAGCATCTTCTTTTATAAAATTCTTTACGCAACATGATGGATAGCCATAAATTTTACCAGCAATCAAATCTCCCTTCTTGCTCATTCCTCTACGAATAAAAGAAACATATTTTTTGAACATCTTCTGTTCACGGATTGTATTGAAAAGGTCATAACCAATCCAAACCCCTGCCAATGCCCATTTCACGACATTACCTGAAACAGAACGAATTTCTTCATAACCTTTTGGCCTGCTTTTTGAGTAAACAATCCCTTGCTCATCGAGAAGGCTCTCGAAAGTGTATTTATCACTAAGGTTTTTTGTTCCCACCTTAAGAATGATGTATGTTGCTGGTTTTATGCCTGCAAAAAATGCAGCAAGCTTTATTTTGCAATTATCATCAAAGCCCTCACACCGCTCAATGAAGGACCAGAGCTTCCATTCAGCATCTGGTTTTTTTAATGGACTTTTTAGCTCAGACATTTTATGCCTTGACAACGTTTGTTGGCTTGCCTGCAAAAAAGCCCTTTATGTTTTGAAGAGTTGTATTTAATATTCTCTGCAATGCCTCAGTTGTGTTGAATGCATTGTGTGGAGTTATGATGACATTGTCCTGTGCAAGCAGGACATGTTCTTGGTATGCTGTTTTTAAGTCACAAACCTTGCTCGAAAAAACACCTGAAAGTAGTTCTTTTTCTTCTTTTATGAGGCACTCCTCTTCGAGCACATCTAGCCCAACCCCAGAAAGAATTCCTTTCTTAAGTCCTTCAAGAATTGCCTCAGTAGCAACAAGCCCGCCACGAGCAGTGTTTATGAGAATTGCGCCTTTCTTTAGTTTTCCAATGTTTGCCTTGTTTATCATGTGATGTGTTTTTGGAGTATAAACCGCGTGAAGGGTCAGGATGTCTGCTTCTTTCATTACATCCTCAAGTGACCTTTTGTACTCAAAGCCCATCTGTTTTGCATACTCAATATCAGGATAAGGATCATAGGCAATCACTCTCATGCCAAAGCCCTTTGCTATCCGCACAACAGCCTTACCTATCCTTCCAGTACCAATAATTCCAATCGTCTTGCCGTAAATTTCTATTCCTCTCAGACCATCTAAACTGAAATTCCCCCTTCTTGTGCGCTCAACAGAATCGATAATCTTTCTTGTGAGTGCAAGGATAAGCGCGAAGGTATGCTCTGCAACAGCTGTTTCGCCATATCCAGGAACATTGCAAACTGTTATTCCGCGCCTTGCACATTCCTTTAGGTCTATATGGTCATAGCCTGTTGAGAGCGTTGCTATAAGCTTCAGTTTCGGCATTAACTTCAGGATTGGCTTGTTAATTTTATCATAGACAAAAATCCCAAGTGCATCAGAGTCAGCTGCGGCTTTAGCACTGTCTTTGTCTATTGGCTTGTCAAAGAACCTTAGGCGATAACCCTTAAGCACTTCCGTAAAAAAGTCTTTTTCCCATGGCTCGAGCTCAAAAAAAGTTATGCTTGGCTTCTTTGCAACCATTTTGCCTCTTTTTTGTTTTTGCAGTTTTAAAGCTATATAAAACTTTCTCGCAGTACAGGTATCTCGGCTGGCGAAAGGTATATAAACAAATCCAGTCACCCAAAAATAAAAGAGGTGTTTTAATTGCGCGTTGCCATAAATGGTTTTGGGAGGATTGGCAGGCAGGTTCTTCAGGCAGGTTGGAAGGCAAAGGAGATTGAATGGGTTGCGGTTAATGACATCACTGATACAAGAACACTTGCGCATCTCTTGAAGCACGATTCTGTGTATGGAGAATTTGAGGGCAAAGTTGACTTTACAGAAAAGTCGCTAATAATTGATGGCAAGGAGATTTTGGTTTTCTCTGAAAAAGAGCCCTTGAACCTGCCTTGGAAAAAACTGGGCGTCGATATTGTTGTTGAAAGCACAGGCCTTTTCACAGATAGACAGGGTGCTGAAAAACACCTAAAAGCAGGAGCGAAAAAGGTGCTAATATCCGCACCAGCTAAAGAGCCTGACATAACAATAGTAAAAGGTGTTAATGAACATCTTTATGATAAGAAAAAGCACAACATCGTGAGCAATGCCTCCTGCACGACAAACTGCATCGCGCTTATGGCAAAGGTTTTGAACGACAACTTTGGTATAGAGAAGGGCTTCATGTTAACCGCGCACGCCTACACCGCAGACCAAAGGCTTGTTGATGCTCCGCATAGAGACCTTCGGCGGGCTCGTGCGGCAGCTGTGAGCATTGTTCCAACAACAACAGGTGCCGCAAAAGCTGTAGGTGAAGTAATTCCTGAGCTAAAGGGCAAGCTTGATGGCTTTGCCTGGCGGGTTCCTGTGCCTTGCGGCTCAATTGCGAACATTGTTGCACTTGTGAAAAAAGCCACAACTGTTGAAAAGATAAACTGGCTTTTCAGCGAGGTTTCAAAATATCATCTAAAAGGAGTGCTACAATACAGCGAAGAGCCTCTGGTGAGTCATGACATTATTGGAAATCCCTCGAGCTGCATTTTTGATGCAGGCCTGACATATGTGATTGACAACCTTGTAAGTGTTTCTGGCTGGTATGACAACGAATGGGGATATTCAAACAGAATGGTAGATGTGCTTAAACTGCTGCTGTAGCCTCATCATAAAATAAAAAGTCAAAGCATGGCACTCCTCACCCTTCGCGACATTGATTTCACAGCAAAACGGGTTCTTGTGCGTGTTGACTACAATGTCCCACTTGATGCAAAAGGGAGGATTGCTGATGATACGAGAATAAAGGCTAGCATTCCAACACTTCAGGCTTTGCTTAATGCTAAAGCAAAAGTCATTCTCTTAAGTCATCTGGGAAGGCCAGAGGGAAGGGTTGTTGAAGGGCTGAGAACTGACAAGATTGCAAAAAGGCTTGCAACACTTCTTAGACGACCAGTAAAAAAATTTGATGATTGCATCGGTGAAAAGGTTGCGGATGTTGCAAAACTAAAACCAGGAGAGGTCGCACTTCTCGAGAATGTACGCTTCCACAAAGAAGAGGAAGCTAATGAGCATGAATTTGCAAAAGGACTTGCATCTCTTGCAGAGGTTTATGTCAATGACGCATTTGGAACAATGCACAGGCGTCATGCCTCTGTAGTTGGCATTCCACTTTTTTTGCCTGGCTGTATTGGCTTGTTGGCTGAAAGAGAAATAAAAGAGCTTTCTGCGCTTTTGAAAAGACCAAAAAGGCCGTTCATTTCTCTTCTTGGAGGTGCAAAGGTTGGAGAAAAAATTGGAATGATAAAGGCGCTCCTTAAAAGGGCTGATGCCCTATTAATTGGAGGGGCTATGGCAGTCACTTTTCTAAAGGCTATTGGTTGGCGGGTCGGCAGCAGCTTGTTTGATGCTGATAAACTCGAGCTTGCGCGCGCTCTATTGACAAAGAGCAAAAAAATCCTCTTACCAGTTGATTTTGTTGTTGCAAAAAAAATCAAGTCAGGCTTTGGAAAGAAGGCAGTAGTGAGCACTGCTTCGAAAGGCGTTGAGCGCGGCTGGGCATGCCTTGATATAGGCCCTGAAACAGCAAGGATATACGGAGAAGTGCTGAAAAAGGCAAAAACAATTTTTTGGAATGGACCAATGGGGCTTGTTGAAGAGGCAAGATTTGCAAAAGGAACTGTCATTCTTGCAAAGGTAATTGCAGGGCTTAAAGGCAAAGGAATGAAGAGCGTTGTTGGAGGAGGAGAAACTGTTAGCCTTATAGAAAAGCTTAAACTTGAAAAAAAATTTAGTCATGTAAGCACTGGAGGAGGCGCCACGCTTGAGTTCTTGGAAGGGAAAAAGCTTCCTGGAATTTCAGCGCTTGAGGCAAGCGCGAGAGCTTTCAAATCAATGCTTAAACAACTATGACTTGCCTTCCAAGCAGAGAAGATGCCTTTTGCGCAAGCTCTGCTTTCAAACGCTCAAACTCGGCTTGCATTGTTTTCTTTTCAAGCTGCTCAACAGCAACCTTTGCTGAGATGAGCTTTTCTTCTGTAGAGACAAGCTCTGTCCTAAGGCGCTTTAGTCGTGCGAAAGCCTCTGACGCGTGAATCTTTGATAAAAGAGCCTCTTCATCGCGTTTTAACATAGCATACTTTTTAACAAAGGTTTCTAGAAATTCCTTGTTTAGCTTTGAAATTGCTTGAAGGCATCTTTCTTTTTTTCTTTCTTTCAGTTCCAATTGGTCTTTTTCAAGCAAATCCCTAAGCCGCTCCAGAGCATTGAGAATCTTTAGTTCGATATCTTGAGAAAGTGCTTGAACAGGGTCTTCCAGGTATTTTGCAACGAGGACATTGTGTTCAAAGCTTATTTTTGCATACTTTTTCAGTGCTGCCTCGAGCGGCGTAAAAGAGGCACGAATTGCGCTCTCAAGCGAGGCACTTTCTCTTCTTGTCCTTTCAAGGCTAGAGGTCAATTCGAAGAGAACCAAATCACCTTCTGCTTCTGACAAAGCCTCCTTTAGTTTGAAAAAAGTACCTTCAAGTTCTCTAGCACGTGACTTCGCTGCTTCAAGTTCATTTTTTAAAAGAGAAATGTTTTTAGTTCTTGATTGTAGCTCCTCTGCTTCCAATATGAGCTTATCAATCTCTTCCAGACGCGATGCAACAAAGGCTTGCTTCAACAGATTTGCATTTTTTTCAAGCAAAGCTACCTTTTCCATTACAGCTCTTGATTCGTTGGCAAAGAACTCCTGTAGTAGATGGTAAGGTCTTGAACTGGCTGATGCAAAATCTGCCAGCCTTTTGTCCATCTCTTTAAAGAAGATAGCTGTTTGGAAAGGGGCTGACGGAAAGTCCAATCCTTGTATTAATCTCTCAGCAGCTCTTGCAAAAGCCTCCCGATTGCCTTCTGCAAATTGTTTTGCGCGTTCAGGGATATTTGGGTTGATTAGTCTAGCATTTCGTAGCAAGGTTATGGACGAGCTAAGTTCTTTAAGAGCGTGTCTAAGCTCTGCATTGCAGTCTTCAAGTCTCATGACAAAGTGTTCCTCTGCTTTCCTTTTTTCTTCATTCAGAATTCTGATTAAGCCTGCGATGTCGGTTTTTTCAGCCTTCTGTTCTGATGATTGTTTTTTCCCAAATAACTTGCTTAGAAAGTCAAACATCGTATATTGGAAAGAGCAAAACTATTTAAAGTTTTAGAAGTGACAATTTAGTATGCCAAAAAAGAAAAAGCGCTCAAAAAAAGAGCTGCTTGAAGAGATAAGGGTTCTTCTTCAAAAGGCAGAAGCGGTATTTAAGTCAGAAGGGCAAGTGGTTGCAAAGCGGCTTGTGAGAAAGGCTCGCAGGCTTGCAATGTCCGAAAGGCTAAAGCTTCCCATCGAGCTAAAGAGAAGATTCTGCAGACATTGCAATGCCATTTTTGTTCCTAGCAAGAGCGTGCGGATAAGGACAAGGGAAAAGAAGCTCATTTACTACTGCTTAAGTTGTAAGAGATATACCCGCATTGGTCTAGGCACAAAAAGCTGACAAAAGATGCAAAGCCGTTAACAAATCTAACAACAGTGACGAAAGTGAGAGAAATGTTTTTAAAGAGTTGAGGCAAAAAGCCGATATAGGCTGCCAAAAGGGAAAAAGAGGCTGAAAGATTGGCCTTCGCACCAAAAAGCAAGAAAGGGGTGGTTATTGAGTCCTCAATTCTAGTAGTCCTTCTGCTGTTTGTAATAACAACAGCCTACATAGCAAAAGAACTCCCAAACAAAAGCCCAAAAGAGCCAACAGGAGCAACTGCTTTTGAACAACAGCCTGAAGAAGCAGTCTTGCCAGAACAGTTGCAAGAAACAAACCAATCCCAAACAAGCCAAACAACAGACCAGCAACCAACATTTTCAACACAAACAGACAACCAAACAACCTCAAGCCAAGAATTCGGAGCAGCAACAACCCTCAGCAGCTGCGGAGTCATATCAAGCCCTGGAAGCTATACACTAACCAGTAACGTCTTAAGCACAGGCACTTGCTTCAACATCCTAACAAGCAATGTCGAGCTTGACTGCCAAGGGTTTACAATAGAGTATGGAACAGATACAACTG
>JAWADY010000002.1:0-204543 GCA_038891615.1 Candidatus Woesearchaeota archaeon
TATCAATCGTCGCGTTTGCCATTGCATACTCCTTTCTTGCAGGGCTTTGGAAAATACCCTTTCTTGGCATAGGCTTTATCAGGGAAAAAACCATTGACTTCTTTGATATTTCTTTTATCATCTTTGCTTCAAGCCTTTCTGGAATTCTCTTCACACTAACAAAGCAGTCAACAAGCAAGCTTGGGGCGACCTGTGGCTCTTTAATTGCTGGGCTCATCTCAGCTGCTTGTCCAGCATGTCAAGGGATAACTTTGATTGCTCTTGGAGGAACAGTCGCTGCTGTAAGGTTTGAGTGGTTGATTCCTTATCTTGGTCTCGTGAAGATTGTAAGCCTGCTTGTGCTTTTACTAGCCATTCTACTCGTTGCAAACACTAGTTATACAAAAACCTGCTTAAGCTGCTCTGTTGGAAACCAAAAGACAAGAAAAAATATTTAAAGAGAAGAAATGGGCAGAACAAAGATGGAAGTAGGGGGAAAACAAAAAAAATCGATTGCAGCAACACTTTATGAAAATAAGGTTGCACTCGTAGCCCTTGTTGTGGTTGCAGTTTTTGGAGTAACAAACAATATCATTGTTGCAAAGGCACTTTCAAACGTCCAAACTGCAGCCAGCGGTTCGTTCTTTGCGCCAACCACTGTTGGTGGAGAAGTTGTAAGCCTCAAACCTGGCTTTGAATACGGCCCAAAGCTTACTCTGAAACCAATGCCGCTTGCAACCGGTGAAAGCCCAAGAATTCCAGGGTATAGAACGATTGTGAAGAGCTTGCCAACAATAAGCGAGCTTCCAATCATTCCCTCCACTGGAGACGTTGTCAAAGACTTAGCAAATAACATCATACCTCGCGGCACGCCATGGTATGGGCCTGAAGCAGGAGTAAGCTTTGACGACCCTATAACAGCACAAAAGCTATGGGCACGTGGGAGAGCCTTGCAGTTGACTACTGAGCAGGAAAAGCGCTGGCAAAGGATTGTAAACTCGTTCACTTGTGACTACTGCTGTGGAAGCCCACAACATCCAACAATAATTACGCGTTGTGGCTGTGCTCATTCCCTTGCAGCGCAAGGTATGGCAAAATGGTTCATAAAGAACTATGGCGACAGGTTTTCAGATGAAGAGATATATGGCGAAATGGCCCGATGGTATGCACTCTGGTATCCAGGCCCAACTATTAAAAGAATAGTTCAAGAACTCAATGCTTAAATTTTAAAATTTTGGAGGAAAAAAATGGAAAGGAAAGAAATTTTGATTGTGCTGCTCATTGGAGCGCTGCTTCTGACAACTGCTATACAGACGGTTGCACTTGTTGGAATGAACAGCCGACCTGCAAGCATTGTTCAAGCAAACAGTGCTCCTGCACAAAGCAGCTCGGGCAGCCCTGTTGTTTCAACAGGAAGCCTGAATGACCTGCCAAGCATGGTCGGTGGGTGTTGAATAAAGAATTGATGTAGAATGGGCAACGCCACAGATAGGATAATCTACATATTTTTGATACTGGTTGTCCTTTTGTCTATTGCAAATATTGGGTTGGTGTTTAGCCAGCGTGCAAAGGTGCAAAAGGCATCACGGATTGCGCAACAGCCAGCAAAGCTTCAGCTAATCTCCATAACAGCAGATTGTCCTGATTGCGCTGATGTTGGCATGATTGTACAACAAATTAAAAGGTCTAATGCAAACATAACTTCTGAAAAGAGCCTTTCATTGGACTCGAAAGAGGCAAAGGAGCTTATTGAAAGATACAACATAACAAAGCTTCCAACTGTTATCGTTCAAGGAGAGATAAACAGGACTTTTTTACAAGGCTTTGGACTAAAAGAAGATGCACTTGTTTTTGAAGGCCAAGGTCCGCCATACTTTGATGTAAAAGCTGGAAAGGTTGTTGGAAGGGTTGTTCTGCTAATGCTTGTCGACAACACTTGTAAGTTTTGTCAAGACCCTGCCGTTGCTGTTGAAAATCTTAACAAGTCAAAGGTTTCGTTGTCAGAAGTGAGAAAGCTTGATTACAAATCTAGTGAGGCAAGCGACCTTATTAAGAAGCTAGGGATAAAAAAGGTCCCTGCTCTCCTTATCTCGCAAGACATTGATTTTTATCCAATTGCACAAAACCTAAAACAGGCAGGACTCAAAGTTGTTGCTGGATTCTATGTGGTTGAAGGTCAGCCACCATATGTAGAAGTTGAGAGTGGAAAGCTTCGAGGGTTGGTGAAGCTTACTCTTCTAAATGACAGCAGTTGTAGCGAGTGTTACGATGTGGGGATTCATAGGCAAGTTCTTGAAAGGCTTGGCATCTATCTTTCTGAAGAAAAAACATTTGACATACTCTCAAAGGAAGGAAAAGAGCTTTTGAATGCCTATAACATAACTAAGGTTCCTACAATCCTACTCACAGGAGACCTTGCGGCATACGAGGGCTTTTCTAATCTTTGGTTGCAAGTGGGAAGCATAGAACCTGATGGGACTCATATTTTTAGGGAAATGTCTGCACTTTCTGGAATTTTCTATAAAGATTTGTCTTCTGGAAAGATTGTGAAAGCCCTCCCAGCAGATGTTTCCCAAGAACAATCACAAGTGCGAATAGAGTAAAATGCAACAGAAAGCTGAGTTCAAATGCGAAAGCTGTAGAAAGAGTTTTGGAAGTTCAGAAGCCCTTGCAATGCACTCCAAAGCAAAGCACGGTGGCTCAACAACCATTCAATACAGTGCAAAGCCAAGAAAAGGTATTTGGAAAGTCATTGCTGTTGTTTTTATAATTCTAACAATTGGTTTTGTAATTTGGGCTATTTTTGGCAAAGGCGACAAAAGCATTGATGGCTCTGCCCAAAACACTGATTTTGTGCTTCCAAAAGGACCAATTCATTGGCACCCACATTTGACAATAAAGATTAATGGCAAAGAACAGATAATTCCTGCAAATATTGGAATCACCCCCCGGCTGCACTATCCTGTCCACACCCACTCTGCGGATGGAATAATTCACTTGGAGATGGATAGACCAAGTTTAGAGCTGCTAAGACTCAGCTACTTCTTTAAGGTTTGGGGCAAACGCTTTGACAAAGAGTGCATTTTTGAATATTGCGCTGATAAAGGAAGTTTGAAAATGTTTGTGAATGGCAAAGAAAGCCAAGAGTTTGAAAAGCACATAATGCGTGATGGAGAAGAGATACTTATAGAGTACAACTCTTTTGAATGAAGTAAAATAGGGTCTTTCTAGAATGTCAATGGCAAGTCTTCTTAGAATGATAAAAAAGCTTAAGGCAAGTGGTTTAAAAGAAATAATTCGGCAGCGGATAAAAGAATTTGAGACTGTTAGAAACGCTGACTTTAAGAGGATTTTTAGCGAACTCTGTTTTTGTATTCTTACCGCGAACTGGAGTGCTGAGCGAGCAATTGATGTGCAAAATGCCATGGGCGATGATTTTTTGAGGTTAGACTTTCAAAAACTAAGACAAAGGCTAAAGAGACAAGGTCATCGTTTTCCAAACACTAGGGCAAGGTATATTATTGAGGCACGAAACATGCAAAAAGAACTTGAGCAAGCTCTAAAAAACTACAGTGGCAAGCAGCTACGCGATTGGATTGCTGAAACCATTCCTGGTTGTGGTTATAAAGAAGCAAGTCATTTTCTGAGAAACATTGGTTACAAAGATTTTGCAATCATAGATTTTCACATACTTGACATTCTTGCACGGCACGGCTTGATCACAAAACCAAAAAAGATGAACAAAAGACTGTACTTGGAGTTTGAGGAGGTACTCAAGAGGATTAGTGAGAAGTGCGGCTTGAGTCTTGGTGAACTTGACCTTTATCTTTGGTTTGCAGAGACAAAAAAAGTTCTAAAGTAGTTTTATGGAAAGCTTTAAAAGTATCATAAGGTTGCAAAAAACGCGCAAAGGAGGAGGTGGTTTAAGTGGTGAAGATTGGTGAAAAGGTTCCTGATTTTGAGCTTGAGGTTTTTCACGAGAACAGTATCAAAAAGATAAGGCTGTCTGATTATGCTGGAAAATGGCTCATCCTTGTTTTTTATCCAGCTGACTTTACATTCATCTGCCCAACAGAGCTTGAAGAGCTCGCGGACAGCTACTCTCAGTTCAAGAGCCTAAACGCAGAAATTGTTAGTGTTTCTACTGATACCGTGTTTGTGCACAAGGCATGGCATGACGCCTCAAAAGCCATAAAGAAAATAAAGTTTCCAATGGCTGCCGACCCAACGGGCAAACTTTGCAGGGAATTTGGGACATATATAGAGGAGCAGGGGCTTTCTCTTCGAGGCAGCTTTTTGATAGACCCAGATGGCATTCTTAGAGCGCTTGAGCTGCATGATAACAGCCTTGGCAGAAGTGCAAAAGAGCTTCTTAGAAAGCTTCAGGCAGCAATCTTTGTTAGGGAAAACAAAGGAATGGTTTGCCCTGCAAGCTGGGAACCTGGAAAGAGTGCTCTAAAACCAAGCCTGGAGCTCGTTGGGAAGATATGAGGTAATGAAAGGTATTAGAAGTTATCTTGTAAAGCTTTTGGAAAGAAAGGAGATTGCTGAAAAAACATATATCCTGACTTTTGAAAAGCCAGCGGGTTTTAGTTATCTTGCTGGCCAGTTTGTAATAATCTCTCTTATTGGAGAGCAAAAAGTTGATGAAAAAGGTGCTAGCAGAGCATTTTCACTCGCATCCGCACCTTATGAAGAAAAGCTGATGATTGCTGTGCGCGGCGGAGAGTCGGCATTCAAACAAGCATTACTAACTGCAAGTATTGGAGCTCAATTTGGTCTAGAGGGACCATTTGGGAGTCTTATTCTTGACAAGAGTAAACGCCCTGTTGTCTTGATTGCAGGAGGAATCGGGATTGCTCCATTTAGATCAATAATCCTACAGGCTGTGCATGAGGGTTTGGAGCGGGAGATAACGCTGATTTATTCAGAGAAACGTCCAGAAGATGCTGTTTTTCTAGAAGAGCTTTCTAAAATCAAAGTTCCGAAATTTAAACTCGTGGTTACAATGACAAGGGCAGGACAATCATCAAAAAAATGGCAAGGTCGTGTTGGAAGGATAAATGAGAAATTACTAAAAGAGTGCATTCCGGCTATCGAAGAAGCTCTTTACTATGTCGTTGGGCTGCCAGAAATGGTTCGAAGCGTGAAAGCCCTTCTTTTGGCTCTTGGAGTGAAGGCTGAAAACATAAAAGAGGAAATTTTTTCAGGATACCAAAAAAAGAGGGAGTCAAGCCTCTAATAAGTTTTTTCTTGCGACAACAATGCTTTTTTGCCGAAAACAAAATTCAAGCGAATAGAAACCTTTATAAACGCGTACATTGCTCTCATAAATAGCCCGAGTTTGCAAAGTGCAGGCGTTTATAGGGCTAAGCTTGTGCTTAGTTCTGCTTCAGTTAAATCCAACAAACAGGGCATAAAAATGGAAAACCAACTGAGACACATTGTTAGGATAGCAAACACCGACCTTCCAGGGAAGGTGCAGATAGCCTATGCCCTAAGAAACATTAAAGGGATTAGTTTTATGTTTGCAAATGCGGTATGCAAGCTTGCACAAATCGATGGAAGAAGAAAAGCGGGGAGCCTAAATGATGAGGAAATTTCACGCCTTGAAAATGTTATAAAGAAACCCCTTGAGTTTGGTGTTCCGTCTTGGTTGCTTAACAGACGAAAGGATGTTGAAAGTGGTTTGGATAAACACCTTATTGGAACTGATGTTAGCTTTGTTATGGAAAACGACATAAAGCAAATGAAAAAGATAAAGTGTTACAAAGGAGTTAGACATTCGTTGGGCCTTCCTGTGCGCGGGCAGAGAACAAGGAGCAACTTCAGAAAAAACAAAGGCAAGGTTCTTGGGGTTAAGAGAAGGGCAGACATGAAGGCTGGAAGGACATAAAGATGAGAAGACTTAGAAAAAAGTGGTCAAGGCCAGCGCAGCGCTGGAATCTGGAAAGAATAGAAGAGGAAAGGGTGCTGATGAAAGAATATGGCTTAAAGAACAAACGCGAGCTTTGGAAAACTACTTCAATTCTTAAAAGCTTTGTCGATCAGGCAAAGAAGCTCATTGGTAAAAGGACTGCGCAAGGAGAGCGCGAACTTAAACAGCTTTTTGCGCACCTCCAACAAATGGGCTTAATTGGCCAAGATGCAACAATAGACTCAATCTTAAGCTTGACAAAGAAAGATCTCCTTGAGCGAAGGCTTCAGACAATCCTTGTAAAGAAAAAGTTAGCAAAGTCTATGAAGCAGGCGCGGCAGTTCATAACGCACAGACATATTGCAGTTGGGAAAAACATCGTAACATCCCCCTCTTACCTAGTTAGCAAAAATGAAGAAGATGCAATAAACTTTGTAAGCAGCTCACCATTATCAAAAGTAGATCACCCTGAGCGCGTTGTGGGTGAGAGGAGATGAAAGAAGGCATACGCTGGGGCATTGCTCATATTTACAGCTCTTACAATGATACGATAATTCACATTACTGACATAACAGGGGCAGAAACAATAGCAATAGCATCAGGCGGCATGATGGTAAAGGCTGACCGACTTGAAGGAAGCCCAACAGCTGCAATGCTTGCTGCAAAAAAAGCATCCGAGATAGCCCTTGACAAAGGGATTCAAGGTGTGCATGTGAGGATAAGAGCCCCTGGAGGACACAATGGACCTCATGTGCCTGGTCCAGGCGCTCAAGCAGCAGTACGTGCACTTTCAAGGAGCGGATTGAAGATAGGGATAATTGATGATGTGACTCCAATACCTCATGGTGGATGCAGAAAAAAAGGTGGCAAAAGGGGCAGGAGGGTTTAAAATGCCTACAATAGAATTCATCAAAAAAGACCCAAAATCAGGACGAATAACTTTGTTGTTGAAGGACTGCGATGTCAGCATTGCAAACTTTCTAAGGCGTGCTGTCATGGACGAAGTTCCAACCATGGCAATCGACGAGGTTGAGTTTAGAAAGAATGACTCTGTGCTCTACGACGAAATAATAGCGCACAGATTAGGACTGCTGCCCCTTAAAACAGACCTTAAGTCATACACAGTCCGTGCAAATTGCAAGTGTGGAGGGAAGGGTTGTGAAAGATGTACACTCATTTTAAGCTTGAAAGCCAAAGGTCCTACAACTGTGTACGCAGAAGAGCTTAAATCAGAAGATCCAAAAGTAAAGCCAGTATTCCCGCGAACACCTTTGGTAAAACTTCACAAAGGGCAGGAGCTAGAGCTGGAGGCAACGGCAGTTCTAGGCACAGGGGCAGAACATGTAAAATGGTCTCCATGCCTTGCGTGGTATGAATACAAGCCAAAAGTGACCGTGAACAATAGCCATCCTAAGCTTGCTGAATTCAAAAATAAGTACCCCCCACAAATTTTCAAGGATAATAAGATAGACACAAAGCTAATCGAGGAGTTAAATCTTTACGACGCAGTTGATGGTGTAAATGACGAAATAATCAAGGTTGAAAGGGATCAAAGAAACTTCATTTTTTACCTTGAGCCATGGGGCCAGCTTAGTCCAAAAGAAATACTCATAAGTGCAATAGAGCGCTATGAACAAAAGATGGACGAATTTGAGGAAAAGCTATCTGCTGCAAAAGGAGTTGAAGCTCGTGCGGGGGTGGCAGAGCCTGGTCCAATGCGCTAGGTTGAGGGCTATGTCAAAAGCCTAGTCCCTTAGTGGGCGCGAGGGTTCAAATCCCTTCCCCCGCATTAACAAAATGTCAAAAAGAACAGGACCTACAAACGAGGAGCTAAGGAAGCTTGTTAGCACTCTTAAGAAAGAGAAGTCACCGCTCTGGCTAAGGCTAGCCAATGAGCTTTCGAGGCCAACAAGGAAGCGCAGAGAAGTAAACATCTCAAGAATAAATAGGTTCTCAAGTCCGAATGATACCGTTGTTGTGCCTGGGAAAGTCCTCGGTGCAGGAGCATTGACCCATTCATTGACTGTTGCAGCATTTGCTTTTTCTGCAGGCGCACGCAAGCGGATAGAGGAAGTAAAAGGCAGGTGTATAAGCATACTTGAACTTATAAAGGAGAATCCAAAAGGTGCTGGCATAAAACTGCTTTGTTAAGACAAAAATGGAAATAAACATCGATGCTGCAAATGCGATTGCTGGAAGGGTTGCAAGCTATGCCGCGAAGCAGGCCCTCCTTGGCAACACGATTCGAATAGTTAATTGTGAAAAAGCAATACTGTCTGGAAGCAGGAGATGGCACATCAATCGCTACAATAGGCTCATTAACGTAGTTGGTCAGCCACAATATGGCCCTTTTATTTCAAGAATGCCTGACAGGCTACTCCGAAGGATTATCAGAGGAATGCTTCCAAGGAAGAAGGCCCGAGGAAGAGCTGCGCTTAAAAGAATACGCTGTTTTATAGGCGTTCCTGCTTCCTTTGAAGGAAAACAACTTACTCGTGTTCCAGGAGCAGAAGCGTCAAAATTAAAAACAACAAAAGTTATAACGCTCAAAGAACTCTGCAACGAATTGGGTGCTGGCTTATGAAGGTCGTACATGTCTCTGGAAAAAGAAAACAAGCCATTGCAAGGGCAACACTCAGGCTAGGCAATGGAATTGTTAGAATAAACTCAAAACTTTTGCAATTTTGGGAACCATCTTTCTACAGGACAAAGATTGAGGAGCCACTCATCATTGCTGGGGAAGCAGCAAAACATTTTGATATAGACGTAAATGTAAAAGGTGGAGGAATTAACAGTCAAGCAGAGGCTGCACGACAAGCAGTGGCAAAAGCCCTTAGCGTTGTTGACAAAAGCCTCCAACAAGCCTTCCTTTCATACGACAGGGCACTGCTTGTTTCAGATATAAGGAAGAAAGAAGAAAGAAAGCCTAACAGGCATGGCAAGGCTCGTGCAAAAGTTCAGAAATCATATAGATAAACAGGTGATAAACAATGATGATTCCAATAAGATGTTTCAGTTGCGGAAAGCCAATAGCCCATCTGTGGGAAAGATATTTAGAAAAGGTAACCCTCGGCGAGGAAAAGAAAAAGGTTCTTGATGAGCTCGGCCTTGAGCGGTATTGTTGCAGACAGGCGCTGCTTGGCCATGTTGACCTCATAGACGCTGCGCAGCCGTTCAAAAAATCGTGAGCGTCAGCGAGTTTTGCTATCTGCTTTCTTTCCATTAGCAGAAAGTTTTTTAAAAAAAAGTTGTGCAACTTTTTGAAATGGATTTTAAAGAAATTGAGAAAAAGTGGCAACGTAAATGGGAAGATGCTGGCATTTTTAAAGCAATTGAAAGGAGAAGAAAAAAGAAGTTCTACTGCCTTGAGATGTTTCCGTATCCAAGTGCAGCCTATTTGCACATGGGGCATGTGCGAAACTATACAATTGGCGATGTGATTGCACGCTTCAAAAGGATGCAAGGATTCAACGTTCTTTATCCAATGGGATATGACAGCTTTGGTTTACCTGCTGAGAATGCCGCAAAAAAAGAAGGGAAACATCCTAAGCTTTACACAGAGTCAGCGATTGAGAAAATAATGTCGTACCAAAAAGCGCTTGGGAACAGCTATGACTGGGAGAGGGTTATTGCTACGCACAGACCAGAGTATTATCGCTGGAACCAATACTTTTTTCTGAAAATGTATGAAAAAGGACTTGCCTACAGAAAGGCCGCACCAGTAAACTTTTGCCCAAACTGCAATACAGTCCTTGCAGACGAGGAAGTTATTTCTGGGAAATGCTGGCGTTGTGAAAGCGATACTGAAACAATAGAGCTTGAGCAATGGTTCCTAAAAACAAGAGCTTATGCAGAAAAACTTTTGGAAGGAATTGATAGGCTTAATTGGCCAGAAAGACTAAAAGAGATGCAGCGTAACTGGATTGGTAAAAGCAGTGGTATTTTTATAGATTTTATTGTTGATGGTAAACCATGGCCTGTTTTTACAACGCGACCAGACACAATTTATGGGGTGACATTCTTGGTCATCTCTGCACAGCACCCAAGACTTGCCGAACTTGTCAGAGGAAGCCCCGAGGAAGAGGCAACGCTAAAGTTCGCAGAGGCTTGTAGAAAAGCAAAAGCCAGGGAAGAAATAGAAAGACTTGGTAAAGAAGGCATTTTTATAGGAAAATATGCCAAACATCCTTTGACTGGTGAGGAGCTTCCAATTTGGGCAGGAAACTTTGTTCTTCCAGAGTATGGTTCTGGAATGGTCATGGCAGTGCCCGCGCATGACCAACGAGATTTTGAGTTTGCACGCAAATACAATCTGCCAATAAAAGTTGTTATAGTTCCCGAAAGTGGCAAAAAAACAACACTCACAAGGGCGTATGAAGGAGACGGTGTGCTTGTGAATTCTGGTGAATTCAGTGGACTTGGGAATAGATTTGCCATGGAAAAGATAATGACTTATCTTGAAAAAAAAGGCTATGGAAAAAGGGCAATTCAATACAAGATTCGAGATTGGCTCATTTCAAGGCAGCGATATTGGGGGACTCCGATACCAATAGTCTATTGTCAGCGTTGCGGGACTGTCCCTGTTCCAGAAAAGGAACTGCCAGTCCTTCTTCCAGAAGATGTAAGTTTCACAGAAAAAGGGAATCCTCTTCTGACAAGCAAAAGTTTTGTCAAGACGACTTGCCCGAAATGCAAAGAGGCTGCAAGGCGGGAGACAGACACGATGGGAGGTTTTTTCGACTCTTCTTGGTATTTCCTACGCTTCTGCTCGCCAAAAGAAAAAAAGAGACCTTTCAATGCAGCCGCTGTAAGGTATTGGATGCCTGTAGATCAATACATTGGAGGAATAGAGCACGCAGTTGGACACCTAATTTATGCGCGCTTCTTTACAAAGGTTCTTAATGAGCTTGGTTTTATTGATTTTGATGAACCATTCATTAGCCTCTTTAATCAAGGAGTTGTTTACAAGGATGGCAAGAAAATGAGTAAAAGCTATGGCAATACTGTTACACAAGAAGAAGTTAGCAAAAAATACGGAATAGACACCGCGCGACTATTCCTCTTATTTGTTGCCGCTCCTGAGAAGCCAATCGAATGGACTGAAGAAGGAATTGAAGGAATGCACAGATTCGTTAAAAGGGTGATTGGACTTGTTGAAAAGGCTAACAGCTCACTCAGCCCTTCACCTGAAATTGAGCACCATACAAACAAAACAATAGTTGAAGTTACAGAAGACATAGACAAATTTAGGTTCAACCTTGCCATAATAAAGTTGATGTCGCTCGTTGAACGACTTGAAAAAGAGCCATACCAAAAAGGAATTGAAGTCCTACTAAAGCTCCTTTCGCCGTTCGCCCCGCATATTTGCGAAGAACTTTGGGAAAGGCTTGGGAAAAGCGACTTCTTATCTGTTGCAGAATGGCCAAAACCAAAGCTAAAGAAAATAAAGCAGGAAATAGAGCTTGCTGAAGCCCTTGTTGAAAATGTTAGCAATGATGGGAAAAAGGTTATTGAACTTTCAGGAATTCCAAAGCCAAAAAAGGTAACGCTTGTTGTTGCAAAAGAATGGAAATTTGATTTTATGAGCGCATTAAAGGTTGAACTGACGAAAACAAGAGAGCCAGGAGAGATAATAAAAGCTCTGCTGCTCAAAGAAAGTTTAAAGGCTCATTCAGGCGAGATTTCAAAAAGGGTTCCGAAGCTTGTTGCCGAGCCTTCAAGAATGCCTCAAAATATTCTTGATCAGAAGAAAGAAATTTCAATTTTGAAAAAGGCACAGGGCGCTCTTGAGGATAAGTTTAATTGTGCCGTTGAGATTGTTGCAGAGCAAGACTCTAAACATCCAAAAGCATCGCAGGCAATGCCTGGAAAGCCGGCTATAATTGTTGAATAGTGAAAATAAAGAGGATGGGCAGGCACGCCTGCTGATGGACATGTTTATGCAAAAGCAGTTTTACCTCTGACCCTCCTCAGTTCCGTTTATCTGCAAGCATTGAGAACCACGGTTAGTGCTGCTGCATTCCTGCCCTGACACGGTTCCCGTAGCCACAATCCTGCAGGACAGAACCTCAACGTTGGGCCAAAGACTGCCATGCAAAAACAGGCCGCTCAACAAGCTTCGACACCGCCTATAGCCCGTTGACGGTTACAGGAGAGGGCTAGTCTCCCTGCCTAGCCTGCCCACCTTTTTTGGTTTTTACATGCTTTTAAAGCTTACTGAGCATTTGCCAACAAAATTAACACGCATTTGGCACAAATGTGGCAATTCTAAAGTAAAGTAGAAAACAAAAGCGCTACAAGATATCCAACTACACAACCAATACTTAAGAAGGGCATAGCAGGATAAAAGGTCTCCTTTTTGCCAAAAATTAGCAACAAAAGTAATGATGCGGCAACAAAAATTGGAATTACCAAGGTTGGCAAGAAGCCAAGAGACTTCATCGCAACACCTGCGAAAAGTAGTGGAAAGCCTATGTCTCCACCTCCAAGAATTGCTGCTTTGATTCTTACTTTTCTAAACCTAAGTCCTTTAGGCGCCGGCTTCGGCAATGAATGTGGAATAAGTAGACCTGCAAAAATTCCTGCTTTCGCCTGCCATTTCGCCATTCGTATCATGTGCCTGCTTTTCCACACAGCATATGCATCATAAGCTGAAATAAGCAGTAGGATTACAAACATCGCAAAGAGATTTATTATTGGTACAAAGATTGCTGCAAGGCCAGGGTAGATAAAAAGCTCTGTAGCGTTGTGAATGAATAAGTTTGGTTTGAAAACTTTTAGCAACGCAAAGATGATAGCTATTGCCGAAGCGGCTGTAGGAGGTAAAAATGCTCCAAATGCAATTGCCAGGGTTGTTGTAACGGCAAGCAGATACCATAACTTCCAAAGCAAAAAGCTTCGGAATGACATTAAAAGCAAAAAAAGAAGCGTTCCAACAATAACCGCCGCAAAAATCCAAACAAATGAAATAGATGCATTAATCTGCGGCCTTTCTATTGAAACGCCCGCAATCGAAGGAAGAGCCTTCCAACTTAGCTCCCCTGTCTGAACAGTCTTTGGATAGTCCACATATTCGCGGAGAACAAAAAGTCCTACGAATTGCGAAAGAAGAAAAAGGCCAACAAGCCAAATAATGACTGCAAATGAGTGCTTCATGAGCCAAAGAGTTCTAGAAAGTTATTTAAATGTAGCGGACTACCCGACAAATGATGCCTTAAGTCAAAGCAAAGAGGTGAGTTGATGGTTGGATATCGTGTTGCCTATCTTCCTGCTTCGTTCATGCTACTTTCAATTGCAGGTTTTCTTTTTTCTGCATTTTATCTTTGGCGTATTTCAGTGCGTTGGGCTTTTGCGCTCGGAACCCTATTCATCATAATGTTCATCGCATCCTTCATTTCAATGAGCTATGCCCCACTGCCTGAAAAGATAAATGAAACAAAGGTGTAACTGTTTGTCTAAAACTCAAAAAGTCCTTCCTTTTCAGGAATAGCAGATGGGGCAGCGCCCCCGTGCCAGCTAAATCTTGGCCTTATTTGCATTGGAAACATCCTTTCATTTATATCATCGACTGCTAGCGCCGCGCCGGAAAGTCTTGGCAGCTGGTCCAGTTCTTTGTCGAGGCTTTGACGCATATAACTCTGGAGGAGGTTACCAAGTGCTTCAACATCAACTTTTGCGGTAATCCTGTGACTTATGATTATGTCGGACTGCGTCATCACATCCGTGTGTATTTTGCCTGGCTGCTGAGTTGCTAGTATGAGTCCTATTCCTGGCTGCCTTCCTTCACGAAGGACTGTAACGAGAGAATCAGTAGCGGCTGTCTTTCCTTTGTTTGGAAGAAATTCGTGTGCCTCGTCCAAAATAAGCCAAATGAGAGGAACCTTTACCTCTGCAGGAGCTGTGCCAAAAAAGTGAATTGCAGATTGTATTGATTTGAACTCTTCAGCTCTCCTTGCTGACATGCGCTCAATGAAAAGCTTCTTTGTAACAAGGCCAACAATGAGGTTCTTTATTCGCCATCCTTCTGCCATTGCTGCATAGCAGCTGAGGTCGAGGATTGTTACCTTTCCAGCTTCTGCAAGCTGAGCAATCGGAGTTCCTTCTTTTGAAAAAACTCCCCAACGAGATACTGCCTCAAACCTGTTTCTTGCAGCTTCAGCAATGTACGGCTCTACAGCCTTTTCAGCTTGTACTGCAGCCATTATGTCTCGAAGCTCGTAATCCTGACCCATCTGCTCTTGAAGTTGGAGAATCAACTTTTCAATGAAAACGGCAAGGGGTTCTGTTGGATGAAGCTCAAATGTTAGAAACCAATCCTCTGGGCTTAGCTCGCCAGGCTTGAGTGCAAATGGCTTGTCTGTTGGGATTCCTTTTTCTTTAAACTCATTAAAAAATCCTGTTGGCGTGTAAATAACTAATTCAAGTGGCTTTCCTTCAAGTCCCCACTCCTTTAGTAGTGCCGCATCACGATTGTTAGGATATTTTGCGGTCCAATAAACCCCCATTGTGTCAAGAATGATTACGGAGATGTTTTGCTTTATCTCCAGCGGCAAGTCAGCAATCCCTTCTGCAATGACACCGAGTGTATAAGACTTTCCGCTACCCCTTTTCCCTGTAATAAGCACAACATGACTTTTTGAGATGTCAAGATATATTGGGGAAGAAAGTGTTGTTGTTTGTGCCATGCGTACATAATGCTTTCCTATGAAAACAGCACCTCGAAGTCCAAACCTTTTCCTTTCTTCTTCGCTCCTTCCGAGCACTATTTCATAGACCATTGTCTAGAAAATCGACTCAAAAGCTATATAAAACTTACCGAGCCTTTAAGCACACTACCTTCCAAACGAAAGGATGGGGAGTTGTTGCAGAAAAGAAAAGGTATTTAAATAATGCTTTTTTAAACCTTTTAAGCTTTAAACTTGGAGGGGTAGGCATGGGCAAAAAAACAACTACCAAAGGTGGCCAGAAAGAGTCTAAGCGTGAGATTAGCATTGTGAACATTGTTGTATCAGCATCACTTGGGAGAGATATTCCACTTGAAAAAATGGCTGCAACGCTCTCAAACACAGAATACAACCCAGAGCAGTTTCCAGGACTTGTTATAAGGATAAAGGAACCAAAAACCTCTGCTTTGATTTTTAGCTCTGGAAACATTGTCTGTACAGGCGCAAGGTCAATGGAAAAAGTAAGGGAATCAATTCGAAAGATAATGAAATCCCTTGAAAAAATAAACATCAAGATAAAACAGGAGCCTGAGGTAAAAATACAGAACATTGTTGCATCGGGCAGCATTGGAATGGATTTGAACCTTAACGTACTTGCGATGAAACTCGAAAATACTGAATATGAACCTGAACAGTTCCCAGGACTTGTTTACAAGCTTCCTGGTGCAAGGGCAACATTTTTGCTTTTTTCAAATGGCAAGATTGTTTGTACAGGGACGAAATCAGAGGAAGAAGTCCTGAAAGCTCTTGATTTGCTCATACAGAATATCAAGAAAGTCCGTGGCAAATAGTTTCGGCTTAAAAATGGAATCTGAAGAGCAAGCAAGGGTGTGGGCTGAATTCTTAGAAAAGAACTACCACGCAGAACTTCTTGAGAAGGTTCGTAAAGGAGAGCTTTGGCTTGTTGTAGATTTTAGCTTGCTTGCGAAACACAATCCAGACCTTGCTGATTCCCTTCTTGATAAGCCAGAAGATACCCTTCAGGCTGCAGAAGCTGCACTTGAGCAGTTTGACCTTCCTGAAAGGAGAAAGGACTTTACAATCAGAATAAAAAACCTTCCAAAATCAAACACAATCTTGATAAGAGAAATACGCTCAACGCATATTGGAAAACTTATTTCTGTTGAAGGAATAGTCAGACAAAAATCAGAAGTCCGCCCAATGATAACCACAGCACGATTTGAGTGCCCCAGCTGTGGCAACAAAATAACGGTTATACAGACCGATATAAAGTTTAAAGAACCAAGCAGGTGTTCGTGCGGCAGAAAAGGAAAGTTCAAACTTGCTGAGAAGGAACTTGTCGACGCTCAGGCATTAGTCTTGGAGGAGCTGCCTGAACAGCTTGACGACCCTTCCCAACCAAAGCGAATAAACATTTTTCTAAAAAAAGATCTTGTGAGCCCAATGTCCAACAGAAGGACAAACCCCGGCGCAAGGATCCATGTTGTAGGGATAGTGAAGGAAGTTCCAATCTTTCTTAAGACAGGAGGACAGTCAACAAAGTTTGATCTTTTCATAGAAGGGAACAACATTGAACCACTAGACAAAGATTATTCAGAGATTAGTATTTCTGAAGAGGACAAAAAGGCAATCTATGAGCTCTCCAAAGACCCTTTTCTTCTTAAGAAGATGGTTGACTCAATCGCGCCTTCGATATATGGCCATGAAAAGATAAAGGAAGCACTCGTCCTACAACTTGTAGGCGGGGTGCGAAAGGTGCGAAAGGATGGAGTCGTAACAAGAGGAGATTCTCACATTCTCCTTGTTGGAGACCCTGGAAGCGCAAAGTCTCAACTCCTTAAAAGAATCGAAGTTGTGGCTCCAAAAGGAAAATATGTTACTGGAAAAGGTGCAACAGGTGCGGGACTGACTGCAGCTGTCGTAAAGGATGAGTTTATTCAAGGTTGGGCACTGGAGGGAGGGGCGCTTGTTCTTGCAAACAAAGGCATATGCCTAATTGATGAGCTTGACAAAATGTCGAAGGAGGATAGCTGGGCAATGCACGAGGCACTTGAGCAGCAGACAATAACAATCTCAAAAGCCAATATTCAGGCAACGCTAAAGGCCGAAACTACCGTTCTTGCAGCAGCAAATCCAAAATTTGGACGGTTTGACCCCTATGAAACAATTGCAGAACAAATAAACCTTCCTCCAACACTCCTAAATCGCTTTGACCTCATATTTCCAATAAAAGACGTCCCTGACCCATCAAAGGATGAAAGAATGGCGCGATTTATCCTTCAGCTTCACAAGGACTCTGCTGCTGAAAATCCACCAATACCAACTGAGCTACTAAGAAAATACATTAGTTTTGCAAGACAGAACTTTTTCCCAAAGCTTACTGAAGGAGCGATGGAAGAGATAAAAGAGTATTACCTAAAGATGCGCACATCAGGCTCAAAGGAAGGAGTTGTTAATGTTGTTCCAATCTCTGCCCGACAACTTGAGGCCCTTGTCAGGCTATCAGAGGCTTCAGCGAGGTTGCGCCTTTCTGACAAAGTTCTAAGAAAGGATGCAAAAAAGGCTATTGAACTTCTTGATTACTGTCTCCGCGAGGTTGCCCTTGATGTTGAAACAGGAACAATTGACATCGACAGACTTGGTGAGATGCCAGCAAGCCAAAGAAGCAAGATTGTTATAATTCGCGAGATATTGGCGGATTTGGAAAACAAACTTGGCAAAACAATTCCCATCGATGACATTTTCAAACAAGCCTCGCTTAAAGGAATAGCCATCAGTGACGCTGAAGAGGCTATACAAAAACTAAAGCGTGCAGGGGATGTTTACGAACCTAAGCCTGGATTCTTGAGCCTAATTTAACAAATGGCGCAAAGAGCCTTATAATTCACTTTTGAACTTAAAATATCACTTACTGTACTTGACTTAGCTGTAGTGCCCGAAGGTTTTTCAACGAGTTACAGGAGCGTCTTAAGTATGTATTTGATATTGAGCTGCAAATGCTAAAATCGTTTCTTTCAAGAGCAAAGCTAAGATAGCACCTGTCTCTTTTATCTTCTGCAGATATCTTTGCACAAAAGGTTGTGTTTGCTGCGTCCAGAGCTATTGCGCCGAAGCAGTCGTCTGAAAAGCTTTGCTGCGGAATTCCATCGCAAAGTGCCGCGGCCTCATCTGGGTTTGTTTTTACAATTGATTTTGCTTCATCGACAATCTCTTGTGGAGTCCTTGCAGCTGGGAGAGCGGCGCAATCCAAAGCGCAGGTTATTGAGGTTTCGCTTTCCTCGCAAATACCATTGCCACAACATGGCGTGAGCTCCTTGTGAACGCATTTTCCCTGAACACAAGAGTCTTTGGTGCAGATATTCTTATCATCGCAACTTTCAGGACATGCTAGAGCAGCAGGAGCAGTTGGTGGTTGGAGCTGAGTTGGAAGCTCAACTACTGGTTCAACCAGTCTAAAGAAAAAATTAGAACGCACAACCTTGCTGTCAAAACTTGCCTCGGCTTCCAAAACATACCTTGAAGGAGCAACATCTTTTGGAAGTGTAACAGCTATTTCCCTACTCTCCTTTTCAAAAAGCAAAAATTCCTCTTCCCCTGATGCAAGAATGATTTTTTTTGTTGGTTCATAAACGTTGTGTCTAAGACGAATTGGAAAGCCTTTTGCTTTACCGAGGTTTGTAAGTCTTGCGTCAAAAACTAACGGCTCATTCTTGGCAATCTCTACAGAGACAGGTTCAAGAGCAAGCGTAATTGCCTTTCCAGGGGCTCGGACGAGAAAAAAAGTGGCAATGGCTGCAGAAAGAATAGCAACGCCGATAATTAAAAAAAGAAAAGTTTTTGGCCTTGATTTTCTTGTTATACGCGAAATAATTGCAGCTATGCTTTGTGGCGAATAACCCGAAGCAATAAGATGTGCCTTGATGGTTGCTTCATCATATCCTTCTTTCAACAAGCGCTTAACATATTCAGCTAGTTCGTTGGCCATTTTTTTAAAAAAACAATTTCTGCTTATAAGCTTTCTGTCAAAAAAAGAGAGGCGTTACATAAACCTCGAGCAAGGCTGCAACAAAGAGGAGAAGAATTGCAATCAAAGTTAGGTCTGCTACATCAACAATAATCCTTTCAAAATGTGGAGTCTCAAACTCTTTTTTGATTATTGCTACTGAAAGAATTCCTCCTGCAAGTGCTCCAACAAAATAAGCAAGGATTTCTGGAATCCCATGAAAAAGATATCTGAGGGCGCTTCCTACAGTTGCAAGCAGATATGTCTTTGGTGCTCCACTCAGCGCCAAATTGTGTGTAACATACTTCTGTATAAAAATGCCCGCAGCTGTTCCTATTAATGAAGAATTCCAAATAATTATAAATATTGAGCCAGCGCCATAAAGCAGCGAGAATGCAATCGAAAGAATAAGAACACGTAGATTGTTCAAAAATATTTTGCTAAGAATGGAGAAGTTTCCTAGTGCCGCAGCTGACAACTCATTGTTCAGGTTTATAATAGTAGCCGTCTGGATACTGAAAAGATTCGAAGAGGTTTCTGGCGGCAAAACAACAAACCAGAAGGCATAAGAAATTACCGTACCCAAAAAAAGGAACAATAAGAAAAGAAGCGTCCTGCCATGCTGCTTCAATATCTCACGTTCGCTCTTAAGCGCCTCGCCAACAAGTTCCTGATGGCGTATAAAGGAATAAAAAAGAGGCATAATAGCAATAACATTTAAAAAGACCATAACAAGAGATGCTTGACTCTTAAAAGTCCAAAGCGAGACAAAAATGGCTGTTGTGCTGTAAAGTGCGCCTAAGAAAGCCATTTCCCACGCTTTCCTGCCTTTCTTGAAAGGATTGAAAAGGTAGCTTAAGACCATTTTGTTTTGGCACAGTTTCTTTTTTATAAAGTTTGTTGTAGTTAAGATATCCCAAGATTTATAAACACTAGCAGATTGAACCTCCATATGGATTATGAGCAACTGCTAAAACGTGCACAACGTCTTATGCCA
Organism: Candidatus Woesearchaeota archaeon; assembly: GCA_038891615.1. Taxonomy (GTDB): domain Archaea; phylum Nanobdellota; class Nanobdellia; order Woesearchaeales; family ARS49; genus JAWADY01. Next base: position 19,581 of record JAWADY010000002.1, read on the forward strand.
AGCTCTGTGCTTGAAAGAAGTCGTTTTGAGATTCCGAAGGTTCGCGGCCACATAGAAGGAAACAAGACCGTTATAAATAACTTTTTGCAGATTGCAGACGTCCTGAGAAGGGATCCCGAGCACATCCTGAAATTCATATTAAGGGAGCTTGCAACACCTGGAGAAATTCGCAAGAATGTGCTTGTTCTTGGCGCTAAGATTGCGGCATCCAGGATTAATGAAAAAATAAGGCAATATGCAGACGAATTTGTGTTTTGCCACGAATGCGGTAAGCCAGATACCGATCTAAAAAAAGAGGTTGAATTTACTTACCTTGTTTGTTCGGTTTGTGGAGCAAAGCGTGCTGTTAAGTCTAAGATTTAATCTTTGTTTGCAAAAGCAAAAATTTCAAGTTGTTTTTCCTTTTCCTTTCCAAAAAGTTCTTCAATTCTTGTACGAAGGAGTTCAATCGACTGTATAAGATAACGAGGGAGGGTGTACTCCTTGGCAAGCCAGAGCATTGGTTCAAGGTATTTTACTATGGAGCCTTTTGAAACAGTGAATATGAGTCTACCTCCGCATGAACAAATGCCTTTAAGAGGAACTCTTCTATATTTTAGATTGCATGCAACGCACCTAAACTCCTGGTTAAAGAATTTTCTAAGATTCCCTTTTGTGTCTTTGAGGAGATGTTTTTCAACAACAAGCCTTGCCACTTCTGCGGCGTCAACTGCACGTATTTTAGAAGCAAGAGCCATCTGACCTTTTAGTTTTTCTTCCATTGTTGGAAGTGTTTTATACGCAGAACATAGAACACCACCATTTATATCTCGCGTTGGATGGCTGAAGCCATGCCCTTCAAACTGTGCATCAGTACCAAGCACAGAACGCAATTGTTTCATCTGAACTGCTGAGGTTGACTTTGTTTCGAGAGCGGCCAGATAAAGCTCAAGTGGAAGCTCCCATCCAATATCCAAGTCAAAAACCATGTCATCGACTTCTGTTGGAACAATTTCTGCAGTCACTACGAGTGGAGCGTCCATTGTGCCTCCCCTTGTTGATGGAAGGAATTCCCTTGAAAAATTTAAGAGCGCATCCATAAGAAGCATAAAGCCTAGCTCATCACCATCGCAATCTCGTCTGTTTGCCGCGTGGAAATAAGGATGTGCTAAAAAGCACTGAGTTTTTGAAAAGCCAATCACTCTACCAATAACACCGGCTGAGGTGTGTGGAGCGATGCTAACGATTAAAGTTCCTATGAGTTCTTCTGCTGACTTAACGTTATAAAATGGCGGCAGACCATAAAGTTTGAGCAGGAGTTCATCAATAAATTGTGCTGTTCTTAAAAGCATAGAGTCTGCAGGTTCGCTGCCCAAAACTGGACAGCTGGGTAAAATAACATCTTGAGGTAAAAGCTCGAGAATCTGTTGGTCAGAAACTAAAGGCTTGCCATGAATGTCCTTTTCGTAGCCAAGCTCTCTGAGCTTGCTTATTGGTGTTCCTATTTCAAACGGTTTAAAATGTGTTATTGGGAGCTCCGAAGCATCGTAACGGATTGTACCGTCCTTGTTGACTGTTAAAGACCATTTTGCACGCAGGATACCTTTCGCAAGATGTTCTACAAAGTGTTTCTCGTTGGATGTTCCGCGAACGCCTTTTATGATATCTGGATAAACCTGCATTCCAAGCTTCTTTATGAGCGCAGAAAAGATTTCTTTTATGTTGATTACCTGCTGCATATAATCCTTCGCAGGTCCATGTCTAGGACAATTTTGTTGCATAACAACCTGCTTACAGCCTTCGCAATAGTATCTGTGTTCTGTTCTTGAGCCGCACACCTCACAAACTCTATAAAGTCTGCTTTTGTTGCATAAAGGGCACCACCAGATCATTGCTTCTGCAACGATTTTCCCAACCTCAAGGGCAGACTGAACAGCACGCAACTTTCCTCCCTCTTTACCGACTGGAAAAAGGCAATTTGGGCTCCCAACAAGTTGCCGCATGTTTGCTTTTTCGGGTCTGCCCATCCGCGCTCCAATATAAGTTCCTGATTTATCACGCAAAAAGACTTCTGAAAGCTTATTCACAACAGCAAGCGTATCTGTTTGAGGTTCTATCAAAACTTTTGAAGTTGCGCTTGAAAGCCATTTAACATCCTTTTCTGTAAGGCTAAAGGAAACTGCAAGGGCTAATGCCCAATCTTTTTCAACAACTATTTTTCCTTCATCAAGTCTGTGTGGAACGCCAACCAACTCAAGTGTTCTTTTCACTCCATTTTTGTTTGGAAGCTCAATCTTTTCAACAATGCCGTTACTCTTAGATATCTTCGCATCCGGCAAGGCGTCTAGCAAAGACTTGAGTTGTTCAAGAGAGATGTCCTTCCAGTGGAAAGTGTATCGTGGATGCAAAGGTATAGTGAGCTTTTTGGAAAGAGAGACTGCTTGCAACGCAGTTGGCTTTGTTGTAAGGGGAGCTTTTAGCAGCCTTTCTAGAAATGTTTCTGGAATTTCACAAAGTTCAGAAAGCTTGCTGCAATCAATGCTTCCAAAACTTTCTACCATGGCCTTTTCCAATTCTTTTATCCACCATTCCTCACAATAGCCTACAGGTGCAAGAGGCTGTGCCCTGTTATTGAAATCTCCATAACTTATAAGAATGTCTCCAAGAAAAAGTATCTCGCTGATTTTTTGTTTGACAGCATTCGCCATTTCTTGTGTCTCGAGAAAAAGAACAGAGCCATCCTGAAGTTTAACAATAGGCCCTTCAATTGTATCACAAATAGTTATTGCGGTTGATTTTGATGGTCGTTCCAGCTTCAACTGAGTCCCAATCGCAAGGAAATTGTTAAGAATTTCCATTGTTGCCGGATGCACTGCCTGTGCAGAATAACCTGAAGTCCGTGTCCTGCCGTAGCGCAATCTGAATGCTCCTGCCGCAAGAGGGTTCCCAAGCACAGGTCTACCAGCAACCAAATCGTTAAGATAAGTGTAGTCTGGTTCAAGTGGGCCTTTTTTTTGTTCGCCTTTCGCTTTTACGCTTTTCTGAATTTTAATGAAATCAGCTAGCCAATTCCATCCATCAAGACCAAAATCTTTTCCCCAAGCCGATATTTGCTTGTAAAGTTTAGGGGCCTTTAGCGAAAGTCCTGCGGAAAGGACTAAGCAGTACCCACTTCTTATATAATTTGTTGGAATTCTTGGAAGGTCTCTATAATTTGACACTTCTATTTTTTCTGATGGTTCTCCACCAATCTCTACAGGAAGATTTTTGATTAAAAAAGCAAGTTCTTCAGGACTTGGATTGTACTGAAGATTTGTAACGCGCTCATGATAATCCTGCAGTTCTGTTATGGCGCGCTTGACTTCTTCATCTGTTGCATCATAACTTGCATAACCCATCTTTCTTCTCACGTAATCAGCAATAAGGACTGAAACTGCCATTGCGGTTCCTCCAGCATTTCGCATAGGACCAGCAAAGTTGAGGCAAAAATATTCACCACCACCATCTGTTCGTTGTTTTAATTCAAGACCAACAAACCCGTCCAAAGGCGCCGAGACAACTCCGAGCGTAACATAAGCAAGACCAGTCCTTATACCAACTTCCATTGCTTCTTTTTTGCTTTGAAAGGTGCAAAAACGACCTTCAGCAACCTCTTCAGCTATCGTAAGAGCAATCCTCCAATCCAATGCGCCATATGTGCGTTCGAGTTGAAGGATTCGCTCAACAATCTTCTCATTTGCAATTTGAGGTGCAATGACAGATATCAGGCCGACAACACGCTCAGCCATGTTTTTGGTAATGCGTAGTTCAACCTTATCTTGCGGATCAAAACCTTTTAAGCGGGCTTTTTGTGCAACCGCATATGCCTTGGAGAGTTTTTGATGTAACTCTTCAAAATATTGTTGAATTCTTTCAGTCATAAAAAATCACCGCTAGCTGGAAAGCCCATCGTAATTCCTGTCGGCAAAATTTAACATTATTGTCTTTCTTTTATGAAGGTCGACAACAGGAACTACGCAAGGGGTTGGTTCGTGTCCCATCTTTTCCTGAAAATCTGTTTTTTCTTGCCAACAGCTCGCACAAACCAACAGAACACCTCTGTAACTTGCTGTTGCTGCCCTGTGAATATGTCCTGAGATCCATATATCTGGAATGCGTTCAATGGTGAGCCAATCTTTTTGTTCAGGGACCTGTAGTGTTGAGCCATATGTTGGAGCAATATGTCTTTTTTGAAGAAGGAAACGCATTATTTGAGGTGTTCTTTCAGAAACATTTTTTCCTGAGTTTTTTATAGAAGGGACAGTTTCACTGTAATCGTCAAAGCCGAAACCATGATAGCACAGCACATCAAAACCTCCAAAATCGCCGAATGCCGCAATATTAACGAGTGCTGGATTGCTTACAAAAATTGCGTTCTCAAGCTCAAGAAGCGGCATCGACCATTTACTTGGGAATGGTGGTTGAGGCTCAGAAAGCCTTGTTGCATCGTGATTGCCAGGACAAATTATCAGTTTGACATTTTTTGGTATCTTTTTTAGATAACGTGTAAGCTCAAGATATTGCTTTTGTACATCATCAATATCAAGAGACCTTTCTTGATTTGGATAGATGCCTACACCATCTACACAGTCACCAATGATGAAAAGATAACGTATCTTTTTTGCAAGTTCACGTTGTTCGTTGCTCCCAAAATCCCCACAAAGCCAATCGATAAATCTTGAGAATTCCTTCCTTAGAAATTTTGTGCTACCAACATGAATGCATGAAAGAACAGCCATTGCAACATCTTGTGGTGCACGCTTAAGTGAGGTTTTTATAGGGATATCTGGATGAAATATGTTCTGGGCATAGACCATACCATTCCTAAACTGACCAACAACACCAATCACTTCATCAAGAACAATATCTTGAGCGATGGTAATTAACTTGCTAGAGGAGGGTACAAAAACCTTTATCATGCCAGTTGGGTCTTCAACAGTGAGAATGATATTTCCAGTCTTTGTCATCTCTTTTTCATAAACCATTCCAATGAGTGAAGCTTCATCCGAGTAGTGTTTGGTTGTTATTCGTGCAATCGAAACTACATTCGATAGCTCGCCCCTTTGCTTCAAAATTTTTTCAAGTGTACGGTAACGAGAATTAAATAAAGCGATGAAATCGCTAACAGTTCTATCTCTTGGTTGGCCAGAATAGCTGAAGAGAACTTTTATCTGTGCTTGCGCTGTTTCTTCAACCTCTGGCTCACTTTTTGATGTGTTTTTGTTAAGCCAAAGTTCTGCATCGTGAACTGTTTTAAAGCTTGCAACAAGTTCTTTTGTCGGGATTACTTTTTTTGAAAGTAGTAGCTCAACAACCCTTTTAGTTATCGTTGACATCCTTAATACCCTCAAATCCTAAGTTATTTGATAGAATCTGAATTATTTTCTTTCGAATCTTGTCTGAAAAAGAAAGCTGTATTTTTCGAGTTCTGCCATATCTGCCCTTTGAAACAACCTTTGCATTTATGAGTCCAAGCATATCAAATTCAGCAATGATATCAGAAACTCTTCTTTGAGTTAACTGCCTTAAACCAACACGTTCGCAGACAAGCTTGTAAGCTTCATAGATATCTCCAGTATATATATCATCCTCGCGTTGTGATGTTGAAAGGAAAATGGCATAAAGGACTGCCTGATACTGTTGAGGTTGTGTGGTTACTGTTTCAAGTATCCTATCATTTTCGATTTTGGCCTCAGCCTTGTCGATATGTTCTATTTTTATTTTAGGCGAACCTTCGCGTTCCGCGAGCTCTCCTGCCACACGAAGCAGCTCAAGCGCCCTTCGAGCATCACCATGTTCTCTTGCGGCATATGCCGCGCATTTTTCAATTGCACCTTCACCAATTGCATCCTTTGCTAATGCTTCTGCAGCCCTCTGTTTTAAAATCTCTTGCAGTTGAATGGCGTTGTAGGGTGGGAAGATCATCTCTTCTTCAGAAAGGGAACTTTGTACTCTAGGATCTAAATTTTCTGTAAAAACAAGATTGTTTGATATTCCAATAATTGAAACCTTAACATTTTTTAATTCAGAGTTTATTCTGGTTAAATTATAAAGAAGCTGGTCACCTGTGTTCTCAGCCAACTCATCAATTTCATCAAGTATTATGATAACATTTTGTTTTTTAGAATCGATTATTTTGCAAAAGGTATTATAGATTTCGCTTGTTGGAAGTCCTGTTTGTGGAACGTCACAACCTAATTCTCTACAAAGATGAGCAAGGAGACGATATTCTGTGTCTGAAATTTTTTTCAATTTACAATTTACATAAAGTACTTTTAGTAGAATGTTATGATGCGCTGCGACGTTTTCTAGTTGTCTTGTTGTGTACCTCACAGTCACAGTCTTTCCTGTGCCAGTTTTGCCGTAAACAAATATATTTGAAGGTTTCTCCATTCTTAACACAGGTGCAAGAATGTTTGCAAGTTGTTGCACTTGCTCATCGCGATAGAGTATTTTTTCTGGAACATAGTCTAGTTGAAGTGCTTTTTTGTTAACAAAAAGAGATTTTTTTGAAAGATACTGTTCAAAGAAATCAACCAACCTCCCCTCTTTCATGCCACTCCACTTGAAATGAAGGTTTATAAACATTTTGATTTAAGTGGAAACACCCCTTTATTTCGTGTGGAAGTTTGTGGGTTTTTGAATTGATGGCTTGAGAATAACAATAATTTTTCAATATTTGAACAAAATAAAACAATAACTTATTCTTATTTTCAATATTAAAAAATAGTTATTAAATAAAAAAATTTTATTTCAATATTAAAAAATAAGCTATAAAAGAAGAATGATTAATTGTTTAAAACCAATGAATTGAAAGTTTAAAAATAATGAATTAAACAATTGTGACATTTATAACAACTAAACAAAAATCACTGAAGTTCCAAACGAAACAAAGGGGTTGCTCTGAAGTTTGTCTATAAAAACCTTTATATATTAGTTATGCCTTTTTAGTAGTAACTTAAAGCTATTATAAAAATGATTGTAAATGCCGAATTTTTAAGCAGACTTAGAGATTTTGGTTTGAATGCCTATGAAGCAAGACTTTGGGTTGCGCTAATTTCTAAAGGAATCTCGACTGCTGGAGAGCTTTCTGACATTGCCAATGTTCCTAGGAGCAGAAGTTATGATGTTCTTGAAAGCCTCGAAAAAAAGGGCTTTATCATAATGAAGCTTAGTAAGCCGATAAAGTATATTGCTGTTCCTCCATCAGAGGTCATTGAGCGTATGAAAGAAAAGATTGCTGAGGAAGCAAAAAGAAAGGCGGTTTTTCTTGAAAAAATAAAAAATGACGCAATTCTAGAAAAGCTGGAGCTTCTGCATAATAATGGAATGGCCAAAGTTAATAAACAGGATTTGATTGGCTCAATAAAAGGTAAACAAAACATTTATCATCACATAAGGTTGATAATAAAATCCGCAAAAAAATCAATTCTCATCACAGCATCTAAAACCACACTTTTAGAGATTATCCTTTCACTTAAAGGTGCATTGGAAAAAGCAAGAGCAAATGGCGCTCATACACTCATCATTGCACCCGACAAAAAGCTTTCAACAGACATCAGAAAACTACTACCATTTGTGAAAGTAAAAGCTTGCAAACACAATAGTGATGTTGCTTTTATTGTCGTTGATAAAAAAGATGTTCTTTTGACTGCTTTTGGCGATAGCACACTACCAGCAAATAGCTATGCTATCTGGGCAAGCAACGAATCCTTTGCAAAAGGCATTGAAGATGTTGTTCTTGCAACTATGAAATAAAAAGACCAAAAGATTTTTAAACACAGCTAATTGGTTTTAAGAAAAAAGATGAGCAAATGGTAGAGGATGTACTTTTAAGGTTAACGCTTGCTGTAATTATTGGTACACTTGCTGCAATAATATATTCCCTTAGAGTTCTTGTCATGATGGAAAGGCGTATCGCTAGAATCGAACAGCACATAGATGCTCTTGTGCACAAAGCATTGAAGGAAGAAAGTTCAATTAAGCGCGTGCTAAAAAAACTTTGACGCTCAAACTTTAAAATTTTTCCTTTTTTAACCTTTCAATCTCTTTTTTCAACTCTTCAATCTTTTTTCTGTTGTCTTCTTGTTCAAGAAGCTCTCCACATTCAGGGCATTTGTAGCTAAAGCCACTTGCTTGGTCAAAATCTAGTCGCACACATTTGTTTTTGCACATAAAAAATATTTCTGATTCTTCACGCTTCAACCGCTCGATGTAACTTTCTAACTTTCGTTTTCTCAATTCTTCTGAAATTGCCTTAATCCTTTTTGTATTGAAAGTCCAGAAATATATGTACCAACCTTTTTTTCGATCTTTTTTCCGTGTAAAGTTTACTAGGTTTGCGTTGTATAACTTGTAAAGTGCGTTCCTAACAGGATTTACTTCTTTCTTCATCCGAGTCGCTATTTGATACTCTGACAAGTTTTTACCTTTTAGAAGCACTCTAGCAACAGGTAAGGCTTCCTCGCCTGCAACTTCACTCACAACCGACTCGATAAGCTTTTCTGAAAGCTTCATTTTGGCAAAAATTATAAACGTTTTAGAATCAAGCTTTCGATTTATAAACCTTTCGTGCAACCAAAACCACATTTGATACTGGTTATCAAGCCACCAGTTGCTCAAAGAGCAATCCTTTCATTCGGCACAACTCTTCATCCGCAGTAAAACCTTTTTTTGTTTCTTTGAAATCCTCTAGTGCAAGGAAAAACCACTCTCCACCAACCAGCCTAAGAGCAACCCAACTTTCTGCTCCAAATATGTGTGAAAATGTTTTTAAGTCCTCAATTTCTTTTCGAGAGATGTGTATCCTTTTCCTAAAAGTTTTACACTCAAGTGCAAGCTTTCTTACATTGTTTGCGGCAAGGATATCAGGTACAGGATAACGTATTGCACCCGAACCGGCTGAACGAAGAGCTGCCCAGCCAGCTTTCCAAAACATATGTACAAGTTCTCTTTCTGCAGCAGTTCCTTTGTCTTTGCTGCTCATTTTATACAATTATTTCCATAAAATCCTTTGCAGCAATAACATTGTCAAAAGCTGTTCTTGCATCCAACTCAAGTTCCGCAGTATCTTTATATCTTGCACTAAAATGTGTTAGGACAAGCTTTTTGACGTTAGCTCTCGCAGCCAACTGAGCGCTTTCAAGTGCCGTCATGTGGCCATACTTTTTAGCTTGTTCTGCGAGATTACTGGCATAAACCGCTTCACAAATCAAAAGATCTGCGTCAGCAGCTATTTCTTCGCATTTTTTTGTAACAATGGTGTCTGTTATAAAAGCAACCTTTTTGCCTCTTACGACAATCGTAGCTTCTTCTGGTGTTACCTTTCTTCCTTTCCATTGTATTGTCTTTCCCTCTTGAAGCTCTCCAAGGAGAACACCCTCTGGAATTCCTAGCTTTTTTGTTACATTAAGATTTATCTTTCTTCTATCAGCCTCGATAACTGCATACGCATTACAAGGAACCGGGTGTTGCATTTCTGCAGCTTCTAAGCGAATGTCCTTTGATTCAAAAAAAACGCCCCCTTCAACCTCACGAACCTTTACTTTTAGCCTAAGGTCAAAGTAAAATGAATTTTCAATCGAATTAAACCTTTTAACAGTTCCTTTTGGGCCATAAATTTCAAGAATACCAGGATAACTCATCGCCGCCATTGTTTGAACCAGACCAGGGAGTCCAAGACTATGATCTCCATGCCAATGCGTTAGAAGAATTTTTGTTATTTTTGTTGGTCTTATTCCTGCCAACATAAGCTGCCGTTGTGTTCCTTCGCCACAATCAATAAGTATACCTTCATTCTTATGACTTATAAAAACAGCAGAAGTGTTTCTTTCTTTTGTCGGCATCATACACGACGTCCCAAGAAATGTGACTTTCATATACCTGTTTATCAACATTCTGTTTAAAAAAGTTGCTAGCAGACATTGTTTGACAACATCTGTCACGACTCAAAAAGTTTTTTAAAGAATAGAGCGTAGCTCTCTTCCATGGTTGTGAAGGCAATATTTGTCCATGGGAGAATTGTAACCGAGAATTCTGATGAAGCAAGAGAGCTCTATAACCAATCACGCTTTGGTTCCTTACTTGAGGATGGAAGGGTTCAACTTGGACTTGCAGAGACGCTTTATCTTATTGAAAAGAAAAAACTTGAGCTTTATGACAGCAGGAATAAACCAATAACAGCTGAAAGTTTTACTAAAAAAGCATCACGACTGGAGCCTAAGTTTTGGACAAGATATACTGTTTTTAAGGACATAAGGGACAGAGGTTATATAATAAAAACAGCCCTCAAATTTGGAGCAGATTTCAGGATTTATGACAGGGGAGTGAAGCCTGGCGAGGCTCACGCAAGATGGGTGGTCTATCCTGTTGATGAAAAGGAAAGCCTTACTTGGCACGATTTTGCAGCAAAAAACAGAGTTGCCCATAGCACGAGGAAGCGGCTTTTAATTGCTGTTGTTGATGAGGAAGGAGATGTTAGCTACTGGGAGGTTCGGTGGCTTAGACCTTAAGAAAATGGATAATCGTGAAAAGATTCTTTCTTTCATAAGATTGTCAGGACCCGTTCTACCTGTGGCTATCGCAAAAGAACTTAAGACAAACATTCTTTTTGCTTCCGCGATGCTGTCAGAGCTAGTTCAGAATGGTCACCTGAAGGCATCCAATCTAAAAATCGGAGGCTCTCCACTATATTATTTGCCAGGTCAGGAAGTTGCACTAGAAAAATTTGTTGGCAACCTTCATGAAAAAGATAGGAAAACTTTTGAGCTTTTACGCGAAAAAAAAGTTCTTCGAGACTCTGCCCTCGATCCATTAACAAGGGTTTCTTTAAGGCGCCTTAAGGACTTTGCAGTCCCGCTTAGCGTCACCGTTGGAGCACAGACAGAACTCTTTTGGAAGCTGTCAACGCTTACAAACGAAGAAGCGGAAGGGATTATTAGGTCAGTGCTCGAGGCTCAGCTTGCAGCTGAAGGGCCTAACAAGGTAGCCGAAGGTGGCTCTCAGCAAAGCCTACCAGAACTCGAAGATGTAGGACAGAGTGTTGAAACGACTCTCACAGAACGCGAGGCTAAAAGGCCCGCCTCGACAAAGACCGCTACAGATTTTCTTGGGGCTGTTTTGGACTTTTTCTCTAAGCATGAGATAAAGGTTCTTGAGCAAAGATGCATAAAAAAGAATACTGAGTATGATTTTATCATTGAGTTGCCAAGCCCTTTAGGAAAGCTAACTTATTATTGTAAAGCAAAGTCAAAGTCTAGGATTGCAGAAGCAGATCTTGCTGCTGCATTTGTGCAAGGCCAACTTAAAAAACTTCCAATCATTCTTCTTGCAAACGGCAGTCCATCGAAGAAGGTTGCACAGGCGCTTGAAAAGGACTTCAAAGGAATGCTTGTGAAAAAACTTTAGCAATAAATTCAAATGGGTGTAAAAATTTTTGAACTTGTGCCATCAAAAAACATCGAGCTTTCTGAGCTGTCTGGAAAGACTATAGCAATCGACGCTCCCATGTTTCTTTATCAGTTTCTAACCTCAATACGCAAACCGGACGGAAGCCCTCTCACAGATTCGAAAGGTAGGATAACCTCTCATCTCGTAGGGCTTTTTAGTCGAGCAGCAAAATTTGTTCAGCTAGGCATCAAGACAGTTTTTGTTTTTGATGGCAAGCCACATTCCCTAAAAGCAGCTGAAATTGCCAAAAGAGCAGAAGCAAAAGCAGAAGCCATGCTAAAGTTCGAATTTGCAAGGGCAAAGGGGCACATCGAAGAAATGGCAAAGTTCGCTCCACGCACAACGAGACTAAGCCATGAAATGATTGACGAAGCCAAGAAACTTCTTAACGCTCTAGGCATACCTGTTGTTGATGGTCTTTCTGAAGGCGAAGCCCAAGCATCATTTATGGTAAAAAGACAAGACGCCTGGGCTGTTGCTTCGCAAGATGCGGATTGCCTTGTCTTTGGAGCACCAAGGCTTATAAGGAATCTTGCAGCAAGCCCGCACAAAGGAAGAGACCAGCCCCAGATTGTTCTTTTGAAGGAGCTTCTTGACACGCTTGGTATTGACTTACCCCAACTCATTGCACTTGCCATGCTTGTAGGAACAGATTACAATCCTGGAGGAATAAAAGGCATTGGGCCAAAAAAAGCACTGCAACTTGTAAAAAAGTTTGGTCACGATTTTGTAGGACTTTTCGATAGCGTTCGCTGGAGCGATTTTTTCAATTTTGACTGGAAGAAAGTTTTTGAGCTGTTTGAGAGTCCCGAAGTTAATACAGATTACAATCTAAGTTGGGCGAGCCTTGATAGGAAAGCTGTTTTAAAACTGCTTGTCGATGAGCATGACTTTTCACAAGAGAGAGTTCTTAGCGTTCTTGACGAGCTTGAGGTGGCCCAAGCAAAGATGGCTCAACGCAAGCTTAAAGATTTTGGGTGAAAGAATGTTAAGCAAATCTGCAAGTCAAACAAAACTAGCATCCTTTGAAATAGTCGGCACAATAGCAATCGTTGAAATTCCTCGAGGGTTTGGCAAGTATGCAAAGACTATTGCCAAAAGGTTAATGCTCCAAAATCCCCGCATCACCACTGTTGTCAAAAAAATTGGAGGAAGAAGAGGGACCTTTAGACTTCAAAAAGTCAGGATTTTAGCCGGCAGACGCACAACCTTAACAGAGGCAAAAGAGTCGGGCCTTAGAATGCTTGTTGATGTTGCAAAGGTATACTTTAGTCCAAGACTTGCTAACGAGAGGCTGCGGATTGCAAGAGCAGTAAAACCAGGTGAGCATGTTCTTGTAATGTTTTCTGGGGTAGCTCCATATCCCTTAGTCATCGCGCGATACTCCAGAGCAGAACGGGTTTATGGCATTGAAATAAATCCTGTTGCGCATGCGCTTGCTGTTCAAAATGTCGCGCTGAACAAACTTGGACACAAGATTGTGCTCTTTAAAGGAGATGTAAGAAAGATTATCCCACAACTCTGGCGCAAGTTTGATAGAATCGTGATGCCTTTGCCAAAAACAGGCAAAGGCTTTCTCAACCTTGCGCTTTTAGTCGCAAAAAAAGGTGCAACAATTCATTACTATACCTTTGCGCATGAGAATGAACTTTCAGCTGTTGCTGGAGATGTCGAAAAGGTATGTGCTAGCTTGAAAAAGAGGTGTAAGATCTTGCAAATAGTTCGAGCAGGCCAGCATAGTCCAAGAGTTTGGAGGATTTGTGTTGACTTTAAAGTTTATTGAGCTAAACCTTATGGTAGGAATGTTTGCCCAAGCTCCTCAAGCACTTGTTTATTTTGCTCAAACCACTTTCTTGCCTTTGAGAAAAGTTTTGTAAGAGCGTCCGCAACACCTTTTTTTAGATCAGCTGGATGAAGCTTTTTTTCAACAAAAGCCTGTTCAAGTTCAGCATAACTTTCAAACTCAGCCCTTCCACCAAACCTCTCTTGCCTTTCGATTGTTAGCCTTCCAACGATAGGAAAAATGATGTGCCTGCATATCTGGAGGACTGGATTGTTTGCAATCTCTCCTGCCGGACAATATGCTGCGCTCAATTTCGCAGCAATCTGCTCTTCGCTATCATAGATTTTTATGTGCGAGGCTGGAATTGATGCTGACATCTTTGTTCCAGGCCCCTTTAAGGAAAGTACTAGGGGAGTCATTATTTCAACCCTTTTCTTGTAACCAAGCTTTGGAAGCCACTCACGAGCATAAGCAAAGATGTGTCTTTGGTCAAGCCCTCCTAATTGCATGTCAACTCCCAGATATTCCTCATCAAGGGCTTGCATTATTGGATATATCAGCTCAGAAACCTTTGGGCTTTTCATCCTCGTAACCTCTGAAGCAGCTCTTTTTGCACGCTCGACGGTGGTTAGTGTTGAGAGCTTAAGCACATCAAGGGAGTATGCCTTTTCAAGCTGAAAGCTTGAGCCTATGACAAAATTTGGAGTCTCTTGCCAAGGGAGTGCAAGTTCTATGCATTTTTTGTAGTATGCCGTCCTTTTCTCAGTTTCCTCCCAGGGTGTCTTTAGGTCATCCAGCGCCGCATGAATGTCAGCAAGTAGGATTTTTGTTTTTATTCCAGCTGACATAAAATCAAAAAGTTTCGAAAGAGGCACAAGATAGCCAATGTGAAAAGGACCTGTTGGCGCTGTTCCATAATACGCAAAAAGCCTTTTCTTTTCTCTTAGAAGGCTTACAAGCTCCTGCTCTGTCAATATTTCCGCAACATTCCGCTTGATTAGCTCAAGCCTTTTTTCAACATCCATTCCCTTAAGCAGCTCTGTGCTTTATTTAAAACTTTTCAGCAATTTTAGGCTGTTAACTTATTGTAGATAATTAGTTTTCTACTTAAAAGAAGACCTCATTAAAGTCTTAATGGCAATAGTGTTTGTAATAAAAAGGAAGATTTAATGTTTAAGGCAGCAACATTAAGTTAACAGAACCCTAAAAGGTGACTCCGCAGCAATTTCACTTAACGCTGGACGCATTTTCAAACTTCCCGTGGCATCTCTTATATTTCTTACCGCTCCCGCAGGGGCACGGTTGATTTCTCGCAATCCACCAATGGAATTGGGTTATCATCACCAAAAGGGTTGCTTTTCTTATCTTCTGGGACTGCATCCATATCTACGGTACCTACGACTCTAAATTTAAGTGATGGTTTTTTTCACGAATCAAAGACACCAAACCACCAAATGCATCTTGAGCACTAGATACTAATTCAACAAATTCATCCATATCCAAAACAACTATGGGGAAGTGGGGGCAAAAATAGCCGCCATCATTTCCAGTTACAAATGGCTTGGCATCTTTTTTCGTTTTTACAAACAATAAATACGATTTATACTCCTTTTGCAACAATGAGTTACATTTGGGACATCTCTTACTATCTTTTATATCAGATAACCAATACATTTCACGAGGTATTGACAATTTATATCTTTCAGTTCTCATTCATATCCCCTTGTTGCGTCTTGCGTATAACGTATGCGATTAAGAGAAGTTTTTGCGAAGCAAAAATTTTGGGAAAATTTGCAGGATTTTCCCTCCTAATCACTGTTAGCGTCCTGAATGAAGTGAAAGCCCGTACATCCACCCCATATAGAATTGGAAAGTCAAAACCTCTTGTGTTAAAGAGTATTATTTCTTTTAATTTTTCTATCTCATCATTAGAATATCCAAATTCTCCACCAAAAATAAGACCTTTTATTTTTTTAAATATGCCTAATAGTCTTAAATCGGCTAAAAAACCATCTATATTTGATAAAGATCTTCTTTAAAAAAGATTCCCCTTCAGGAGTTTCTAAAAAAAGAATTTTTCCTGAAAAATCAGGCCAATATTCAGTTCCTTTCGTATGCATAATTGAAGTAATACATCCGCCAATAATTTTTCCCATAGCATTCCCTTCTCTTAACCACTCATAACCTTTATTTTTTTATATTCTCTTTTTAATTGTAAATCCTCTTTTTTAACCAGTTTGCTTTTTTGCAATCAGTCCATTTTTCTGATGGTAAAACCTTGCCGATAGGTAAATTAGAACAAATACAATTAATAAATTTTTCATACCAGCAGAAAATTTTCATTTATAAATTCAAGAATAATTTCTACATAAAACTGCCCATTTTTGATAAGGTTCTTTTAATCCAAAATTTCTAAAAAAGATAATTTTCATATTAACTCTTTTAGCTAAGTTTTTTAGTAATTCTTTGGAAAAAGTTAAATACAGTGCTTCGCTACCTAATCTCATTTTATTATTTTCATCATAAAATGTAATTTTAAAATATCTTTTTCTATTAATTTTATATGTAGTAACGTTAAAAGACCATTTATTTTGTAAATATCTTTTTTGAGATTGGCCGTCTTTGTAAGTTTTTGAATAATCTCGTTCATCAATCCAGCTAAAAATAATGATCCCTTTTTCTTTCAGATTTTTTTTAATTTTATTCAAAAATCGTTGCAAAATTTTAATATTTGGAAACGTTTGGATTAAAAAAGTGGAAATGTAGATTATATTAAATTTCTTTTTAAGATTTAACTTTTTAATATCTTTTGAGATAAATTTTGCATTTTTAATTTTTTTATTTCTTGCAATCTTTATTAGTTTTTTTGATATATCAACACCAAATAATGCCTTGAAATCTTTGAGATATAAAAATAGATTTCCTGTACCACATCCTATATCTAATAAAGAAGTTTTATACGGACTGATCTTACTTTTGTTCAAAAGTTTTTTAATAAATTTTGCTTCTCCTTCATAGTCATTCAAAAAGAAATAAGTAATGTCATAATAATTTTTATCTCCAAAGAATCTAAATTTTGTTTCTTCAACATTTTTTAGTTTTTTCATATTTCTCTTTAAGTAAACTTAGAATAATCTCATCATAAAATTTTCCTCTTAAATAATGATGTTTAGGATTTATTCCATCTACATTAAACTTAAATTTACTTAAAAGTTTAAGCGATTTTTTATTTTCAGCTATAACTTTTGTAAATATCTTTTTTAGATTTAATTCGTTAAATCCAAAGAGTAGTACTCTTTCTACCGCTTCACTCATTATCCCTCTATTCCAATATTTTCTATTCAAAAGATAGGCCAAACCTGCTCTTTGGTTTATTCTATCTATCTCATATAAACTTATAGTTCCAATCAATTTCTTATTAAAAATTATGCCAAAATCATATGCCTTTCCTTTTTTAAAATTACGAATAGATTCTTTTATGTAATCGTTAGCGTTATCAAGGGTATAGGGCCAAGGAATAGATGGAAGCCATTTTATCACTTCTTTAGTAATATTTTTCTTTATGCTTATAGAGTCTTCTTTTCTTAAGTTCCTAAGAAACAATCTTTTTGTTTTTAATAATATAAGATTATTCCGTTGCATTTTCCAATATTTCTATAATCTTTTTTTCTGAATTTATTCTTGTTTTGACCCCTATCGGGAGAGTAATCATTGGCGATGTGTGTCCTATATCTACGTCCATTATAATCGGGATTTTATATTTTTCTCCGAAATCTTTTAATATATCAAATAATTCTCCTTCAGGAGAATCAATTTTTAGATTGAATGGTCTTCCGTATATTAAACCTTTTATTTTATTGAAGACTCCTACTTGTTCTAAATGTACAAGATTTCTTTCAGTAGAAGAAGTTGATTCTCCTTCATCTTCTAAAAATAGTATTGCATTAGAAAAATCAGGAAAAAATTCTGTGCCAGTCATTGCACAAATAGTATTTAAATTTCCTCCAATTAAGACGCCCTCAGATTCTCCTTCATAAACACATTTAGGAGGGGAGGCTTTCTTCATTTTTCTTTTTCTATTATCTTCTTTTTCCCACCACAAAATTTCTTCAGTGTATTCGTCTGGGAATTCTAAAATCCCTAAAGGTCTTACTTCAAAAAGGGCTTTTTTAAACCATTTAATAGTAAATGGATCTGGGCCACCATACTCTCCAAAAGTTGGTAAAATAGTAGGTCCATTAAATGTTATTAAATTTGATTTTTGATATAAAGCTAGATTTAGCATAGTTATATCGCTAAAACCGCAAAAGATTTTTGGATTTTGTTTTATTAAATCGAAGTCCAAAAAAGGAAGCACAGAATTAGAATTCCACCCTCCAGTTGAACATATTATTGCTTTTATCTCATCATCTTTAAAAAAATTCATAATATCTTCTGCTCTTTGTTTTGATGTCCCTCCTGTATGCCTAAAGGAAGATACTGCATATTTTCCAAGTTTTACTTTTAATCCTAACTTTTCTAAAGCAACAAGACCTCTCTGTAATCTTCTAGGAAAAGGTTTTATTGTAGAAGATGGACTAACTATCCCAATTGTGTCCCCTTCTTTTAAATGTTTTGGCTTGATTATTTTTACCATCTTTCTTTTGTCAAAAAAAGTTCTATCTCATCTTGTTTTTTTCTTTTTTGAAAGAGCAATATAGAAAAATTACAATATTGAAGATTTTTGTTAAATAATCTAAAAACTTCAAGAAGTTTTTTTCTAAGAATTTCTTTTTTATGAAAGTTACGAAGATGATCTTTATTTATAAGATAATTTACATAATCTTTAAGTCGTTTTTTTCTATCTAGATATATAAAATCTCTGTCATAATATAATTCTAAAGAAATATTTAGCTTTAGTGAGACACTTCTAAATAGATTTATCCAAAAATCTTTGTCCCAGATTTCAATCTTTGTTCCAATTACTTTTGATATCTTCTCAACCAAAGAAATTGGAGGTTTTTTGGAATAATAGATAGGTATCGCCACTAAAGTTCCTCTTGTTTTCAAAACTCTTAAATATTCTAAAATAGCTTTCTCTTTATTTTCTAAAAAAGAAGTAACATTGCTACACCATACAATATCAAAACTTTCGTCTTTAAAAGGAAGATTTAAGGCATCGGCCACTTTAAACCTAGTTCTTTTTTTAACACCTTGTTCTGATGCATATCTTTTTGCTTCCCTTATTGACTCTTCGTTAATATCAATTCCTACAGCTTTACATCCTGTTAACAAAGCAAGATTTACAGACGTAAAACCAGTGTTACATCCAATTTCTAATATTTTTTTAGATTTATCTATATTGGCATATGTTGCAACATAATTAATAGTACGTATTCCTCCTGAAGGCCTATTTCTTTCTCTAGTAAGAGCCACTAATTCTGAGTAGGTCATATTATCTATTTCTTTAATATTCATTTTTAAGAAGATCATCCAAATTTTTATAATAAACATTTTCTCCTTTTTTTATTGTTATTCTTCCGCTCTCAACTTCTTTATCTCCTATAAGATATTTTTCGTTTACACTCCAAAAATCAGCGAAGTCTAATTTTTCTTTTAATGTTAAATTTTTTCTATCATCCAAATAAATTTTATTATAGTTTTTTCTTAAAATAGTATACACTCTATCTGCCAATTCTACTTGTTTTTTTTCATTTATCTTAATAGGTATCACTACTTTTTCGAAAGGTTTTATTTTTTCTGGAAGATTAATTCTGCTTCCTAAAAGATTCGATTTTAAAGATGCTAGTAAAATACGTTGTGTTCCAATTCCATAAGTCCCTACAATGACCTGTTTAAATTCATTAGTTGAAGAGATGTATCTTACATTAAATTTTTTAGAATCTAAATAACGATAGGCCATTGCTAAACTTAATCCTACAATCTTTTTTCCATTATATTCAAAAACTTCCCCATTATCATAAGGAAATATATATTCTATCCCATTATTTTTTTCTTTTTTCACAAAAGAAACATTCATCTTTTGGAACAAGCAGTCTAATGTTTCTTCAAAAAGAGCCATGGATTCAATAAATTCTTTTTCATTTTTGTCTAAAGTTATCATTACTATTCCTCCAAATTGTTTAGTTTTGAGGGTTCCTTCTGGACGTTTTATATTTCTGAAACATTCACTTAAAGCAAAATATCTTAATGGTAGCTGATAATGAGATAATATGTCTTTTTCAAATAGTTCTAGTAAATATTCTTCGGATGTTGCAAGAAGAACTTTATTGTTGAATTCAAATATTTGATCTGAAAAATCTTTATACTTCCCGCTTTTTAATAATAAATCTTTTTTATGGATTAAGGGTATCTGTACTTGATAAAACTCTTTTTTATTTAAATAATCAATAATTAAGTTATTGATGTTATCTAATAAAATCTTTCCAAAGGGAGAAAAGAAAAGAAATCCTGCATCTATGTAAGAAGCGAGTCCTAAATTTAAAACTAAATCTTTATCATTAACATGTTCTTGAAATTTTCTAAATTTTTCTTGAAAAATAATTTTTGATAGTCTCATTTTCAAGGCACCATTATTTTATCTACCCTTGGAAAATGACAAACACTCCAAATAAAAGGCATTTCTAATAAGCCTTGTAAAAACCTCTCCCATCCAAGTCCAAACCCTGATGTTTCTTTGTAGTTTTCTAATATTCTTGATTGTAAATAGGGTTCATAATCTTTTTTTGGTAAATTAAAAATTTTTGCTTTTTCTTTTAATTCTTTTATATTTCTTACTCTATGACCGCTACCAACTATTTCTATATAGCCAGGCCATATGAAATCTGCATTATCTGCTACTAATGGTTGTTTACCATCTACTACTGCATGATAAAAAGGAACTTCGAATAGAGGAAACTCTTTAATTATGACCATTGTCTCTAAGATCTCTGTTATTTTGACTTCTTCCCATGCTCCAAAATTTTTTAGAGTAAATTCTTTATATTTTCTGTTTTTTGTCTCGTTATACAATAAATCCAAACACTCTTTAAAAGTTATTTTAGGAGTTTTTAAAATATTTTTAGCAAATTTTTTAAGTTCTTCTAACTTACTTTCAGTTAAAAAATAAGAAAGATCTTCTTTATGGCTTTTAAATAAATCAAAAATAATCTTTTTTATTAATTTCAAGACCATCTTTTCATTTTCTTCTTGACTAATTTTTCCTTCAAATTCAATATGATGAAATTCTGATAAATGTGTAACATCTGCTCTTTCTTTCCTAAAAGAATTATATATAGAATACGCCTTATTGATATTTTTTTGAAGCAAAGCTAATTCTAAATAAATTTGAGAAGATTCTGATAAAAAAACTTTTTTTGGCAGGTTAAACCATTTTAAAGTTATTGGACAAGTATCTTTTATGTAATTAAGTTTATACTTTCCATAAACTGCACATGGTGAAGAAATCATTCTCGTAGTGAGAGGTAAAGTTATAAATAATGCTCCTTCTTTATCAAAAAATTCATTAGCAGATTTATTTATAGAATGGTTTATTTTAGATAAATGAAACCACACATCATTATTCTTCAAAGACTCAACTCGGTTTTTAATTTCATTCACAGAAACGTCAATTTCAAGAACATCCTTAATAGGCCTAA
Source organism: Candidatus Woesearchaeota archaeon (assembly GCA_038891615.1). Taxonomy (GTDB): domain Archaea; phylum Nanobdellota; class Nanobdellia; order Woesearchaeales; family ARS49; genus JAWADY01. Next base: position 40,467 of record JAWADY010000002.1, read on the forward strand.
ATATTTTATTTCCCCTATAAGAAATAGTTCCATCTTTATTGGCATGATAAGGGCCAAGCATAACATAAATACAAAAAATGGATATTTATAAAAATTGCTCTTTAAAATTCGTAAAATTTTTTAGATTAAGCAACCCCTCTCAATCTTGTGGCAGATGGTCGGGGGACAGCCGAATTCTGAATTACGCCTAACAACTATTAAGCGAGATAAATATTCGCTTTATAGTATAGATGAGGTATAAAAAGCGAGATTTTATGAAGTTAGTTTCCATAATAAACTGGATGGTAGATGATAGTAAAATCCATTCTCCAGAAGAAAAATATAAACTGATTGGTAAGCTAGTCGAGGAACTAAAACTTAGAAGATATTCCTATCAAACAGGCAAGTCATATATTTCCACAGTGAAAGACTTTCTGTCTTCAGGTAAAACGCTGAGAGAGTTTCTGCTATTAGAATCTGGTACGGATATTCGATACATTCAGCAGTTATGAGGGTATAAAGATTTGAAAACGACACAAATCTACACTCACGTTGCAAATGAGAATATAAAGAAACTTGCAAATCTGCTTTAGCCTTTAGAGTTCTTTTAAGCAGAAGATTAATGCCTACAATAAGTTAACAGAACACCAAAAAGAAAGATTTAAATATGAGCATCATCCTTTTTGATTTAAAAGTTGTAACATTTTTGTGAAAAGGTGAACAGATGGCTGATGATGAAAAGAAGTTCTCAAGACAAATTCTTGGCAAAACTGTTGTTTCCAAAGCAGGAAAGCGCTTTGGGACTGTAGGGGATATTATTTTTGAAACAAAGTCGGGTGAGCTAATACATCTTGTGCTTACCGATCCTACGATATATGCTGAAAAGCTTGAGCTTGAGCGCTCAAAAGAAGGTGAAATGCTCATCCCCTTTAGCGCAGTCATTGCTGTTGGCGACTTTGTAGTCGTGTCCGAAGAAGACCTTGTTTAGCAATTTTCTTGTAGCTTAGCGATTGCAAACCTTTCAACAGGCAAAGTTATTTAAAGCAGCATTTCTTGGCTTTTTTTGGGGGTTAAATTGGAGAGCATATGGACTGAGAAGTATAGACCAAAGAGCTTTTCGGAATTTTATGGTCAAGAAGGAATAATTGAAAGGATAAAAGCACTTGTTGAAAAAAAGAATCTTCCCCATCTACTATTCATAGGTCCTGCAGGGGTTGGCAAGACTTCCCTTGCACTCGTCATTGCACGAGAGGTTTTTGGAAGCAGGTGGTCTGAAAATTTTCTTGAGCTGAACGCCAGCGATGAACGAGGTATTGATGTTATTCGCAGCAAAGTAAAGGATTTTGCACGTACGCGTGCTATTGGTGATGTGCCTTTTAAGATAATCTACCTTGATGAGTGTGATGCCCTAACAAAAGAAGCCCAGCAAGCACTTCGCAGGACAATGGAAAACTACACAAGGACCTGCCGATTTATCCTTTCTGCAAACTATGGCTCAAAAATAATTGATCCAATTCAGTCAAGATGCGCGCTATTCCATTTCAAGCCTCTCGAAAAGGAACATATCTATGGGGTCATTGAACGTGTGGCAAGCGCAGAAGGATTGTCCATAAGTTCAGAAGCAAAAGAAAGCCTTTATACAGTTTCCGAAGGAGACTGCAGAAAGCTTCACAACATTCTTCAAAGCTGCGCAGCTCTTGGAAAAGAAATTACGCCTGAACTTGTACTCTCAGTCGCAGGCGCTAGTGCTTCTACAGAGTTAAGGAAAGTTCTTGAGCTTGCCCTTGCAGGTCGGTTTGTTGACTCACGAAGGCTTCTCCTTGATGTTATGCTTACAAATGGCTTGTCTGGCGTTGATGTCATAAGGCAATTGCAAAAAGAAATTTGGTCGCTTCCTCTTGAGCCAAGGAAAAAAGTCGCCATAATTGATAAATGCGGTGAAATAGAGTTTAGAATGGTAGAAGGATCAGACCCATACATCCAACTTGAAGCACTCTTAGCACACATTTGCGCAGAAGGAATGTACAAATAGTTTTAACAAGCGTTTTATGGCTATCCAGAGCGTTTCACTGTCAGGCTTGTCTGCTTAACCCCTTCAAAGTCATAGCTTGCGGTTATTGTTAGTCTTTGCTCAAAGTCAGCCGGTTTGACCTGTTGCGTACAGCTAATGCTCTTCTTGCCATCGAAAAGCGTAACGGTGCCTGATGCAACTGTTCCAGAGGTTGTTAATCCGGTGCAACTTATCTCTCCAAGCCCTGCGTCAACCGTTACACTAACTTTGTTTTCTTCAAGGCAGTTGCTCCCCGACGCAAAAACCTTTCCTTCTCCTTTTTTGACAATATCAAAGCTAAATCCAATCTTGTCAGATGTCCGCGCCGTCTCTCGAAGGTTTTCAATTTGTATCGGCGCACCCGAATTAAAGACGGTCTTTGCTTCATTAATTTCACACAATCCACCAGCCTCTGGATTTAGTATGTTTTTGCGTACGCAAAGCAAACTTTCAGCTTTTGTGCCGTAGTTGTAACAAACACTTGCGGCAAGTGGGAATGTGAGAGATGCTCCTGCTAGCCTTGACTTGTAATTTAGGTTTTTGAACTCAACAGTCACAGGTAGACTCTCAATGATACTGCCACTTAGGTCACGCTTGCGTTCAGGAAGATCCTCTGTAGGCCTTCCAACGAGCTGTTCCTCAAGAACACCAAACTCAGATGGATTTATTCCAAAAAGTTTAACCCGCACCTTATCCTTGCTTACTGTCCACTCCCCCTTATTTTGAAGTCGCACCGTTACATCAAAAAAGTCTCCCCCGCCATCAAAAACTTCTGAACGGAAATCAACAAATTCTATAGAAAGCCCGGTTGTTCCTCCAAGAAATGGCGTTCTTTCTGGTGTTTTTTCCTTAACAGGCTTGCAAGCTACTAACACAAACAAAAGCAATGAGAGCAAAAGCAGTTTCTGGAAAAACTTTCTTTTCATTTTTTCAATTTCTCTTTTTATACTTATATAAATCTTTCTGGTTTACCTGCTTGAAAGGATTGTAATATCGCGAACAACAGAGCTTCTATAACCATAGCTTATGGTGATTGTGAGTGGACTAACAAATGCGCTTCCTTGCGGTATTCCTGAGAGCTCACAAAAAACTGTCGCAAGCCCGCCAGAAAGCTTTACATCTGGGGCAGGTCTGCAGGTTGATGTTATTGAGCGACCTGCAACAGATACATCATCCAGCCGCACATAGTCAAACTCATCATAGCGCAAGCCTTCTGCTGCATAAGGGGAGCATTTGCTTAGATATGTTGCACCTGGCTTAAAGACCTCTCCACCGCCAACATTTGCAATTGCTATCCTGAACCTTGTTTTACCTTTTGAAGGCTCAAGCTGGATGTTTGTGACTGCTATTGGCGCTGCCTGCCCTCCTCCGAGCGCAACATTTTGCGGAGTGCAAACCTTTTGCTTAACCGTCAGCGAGTATGGGTCTGGGTCTATGCAAACATTTGCAGTAGCAATCGTTTGGTAGCCATAGCAAGCTGTTCCAAGGATTCTTGTTCTGTACTGGTCGATGCCTTTTGACCTCAAATCCCTTATTGTACCTCTAAATTGTACAACATCCTGTAGCCCAATTGGCTGAGCCAAACTTTTACCTTCGAGCTTAGGAATTTGTGCTCCAAAAGTTGAAATCCCAGTTATTATGCTTGGGTCAAAGCCTGAAATGTATACCTTGTCTCCAGCCCCTCCAACATCAAATGCTCCTCTGTTCTCAATCCTCAACACGGCTTCAAAAGGTTGGTCGTCATAGAGCCTTGTTGGCGGAAGGTTTGGTTCAAAGCTTAGTACAAGTCCTTGGCTTCCAACTCTAAAATCAGGCACAAGCTGTTCTTCACGCTGCCGTCCCCTCAATGGCGCACAAGCAGATAAGAGCAAAAGTGCTAAAAGCAAGCCTGCAATGGCCATTACTTTTTTCATACCGCTACTTTGCCAACGTTCTTATTTAAAACTATCGTTAGAGGAGACAATTTTGCATTTATATCTTTGAATTTTGCCTTTATTTTGAGTCTCCCAATTTCATCTTTCTTAATACTTTTTTGAGTGCATTTTAGACAAATAATATTCTCCATCATATGTGCTACAGATAATTATATGGTGAAAAGTATTTAAATATAAAAAAGATAAAAGAAAAAAAATGTACAAACAAAAAACTACTTATAGCACGAATGCAAGTGGGCGTACCGACGAAAGATCTAACTATAACACGCGAGTGAAACGTATAGAAGACAGGGATAAAAGCGGGCTTTTGATGAAATTGGAGTGGCCAGAAGAGAGTATTTTTGATGATGGGAAACAAAATAACACTCTCACTGGAGCAGCTCACCCAGGATGCTGTAAGCAATAAGTCAGATCTAATCAGGATAGATAAGGATGTATATGCAGTAGTACGTCCAAACGAGATTTTATATGTGCGTAAAGAAGAATTAGACAATTTTAAGGATTATTCTATCCAGCCTATAAAGGAAAAAGGAAAATCCTGTCTTTCAGCAACATTTGTTCCAACACTTGATTGTAATTTGAGGTGCATATATTGTTATGCTCGTGGTGGGGAACAAAAAGATATGATGCCCTCTTCAATGGCTCGTAGATTTTTAGAAAAAATGTATGATCCAGCAAAACACGATGGAATTCACTTAAGATTTGCAGGCGGGGGAGAACCTTTTCTCAATTTTGCGTGTATAAAAGAAGCAGTAGAAACTGCTAAGAAATTAACAGTAAAGTTTCTTTACATTGTATAACTAATGGGACTTTTAATAAAGAACAATTGTTTTGGATATTAAAAGAAAGGCCTCATATGAGGGTTTCTTATGATGGTTTATCTCAGGAAATACAAAGGCCTTATAGAGGAGGAGGGGATTCATCAAACATAGTAAGAAGAAATATCCGAGAGCTTACAGATAAAGGAATAGAAACTGTTGTTCAGTCTACAATTACATCTTTAAATGTTTCTAAGATGAGAGAACTTGTATCAGAATTTTATGAGCTAGGCGTTCGAACAATAAAAATGGAACCAGTTTATATAACCGAGAATTCAAGGGGAAATGCGAAATTGAATATTTCCCCTTCTGAATTCGTTTCAAATTTTCTAGACGCGGTTAAATATATCAGAGAAAATAATCTGGAAATGCAGATAGATACTGCTTTTTTTTCACGACCAACGCTAGGAAATTATTGTAGCTTATCTACTGGAAATATAATCTTAACTCCAAGTGGAGGTATTAGTGGATGTGTTGAAATAACAAATAATTGTGATTATCATTCAGGAGATGTCTTTTATGGAAAATTTGAAGAAGGTTTAGGGGAAATCAGGTTTGACGAGTCTAAGAAAAAATCTTTTGGGAAATTTCATTTTAGTAATTACACTAATTGCCCATCCTGTAATTTAAAACTTATTTGCAAAGGAGGATGCCCTCTTAGAAGAATCTGGAATCAGGAAGATCATTTTTGTAAAATTACTAGAAGGTTAGTTCCGCAACTTCTAAAATTATTTTACAAGGATCCTTCTTATGTTAAAATATTTATTAAAAAATGAGACTAGATATTGCTTTAAAAAATAAAAAATTTGCCGATAGCAGGGAGAAGGCAAAATATCTTATTAGAGAAGGATATGTCAAAGTAGACGGATCCATCGTTACAAAACCTAGTAAAAACGTTAGTGAAACCTCAAAAATTGTTTTGATTAAAGATTTTGAATTTGTTGGAAGAGGTGGCTATAAACTTGATGCGCCTGTGAAACATTTCAAAATCAGTTTTAATGACAAAATTGTCGCTGATGTTGGTTGCAGTACAGGAGGTTTTACAGATTATGCTTTAAAGCATGGGGCTAGGAGAGTATATTCTATAGATATAGGCGATCCTCTCTATGAAACTTTAAGGAAAGACCCAAGGGTTGTTTACCTTCCAAATAATGACGCAAGAAATATCAAACGCTTGGACGAAAAGGTGGATATATGCTTAATTGATGTAACTTTCTCACCATTAGAAGAAATTCTTTTGGTTGTTAGAAATTGGTTAAAAGATAAGGGAGAAGTTCTTGGACTAATAAAACCTCCTTTTGAACTAGAAGGAAAACCTAAAAAAATATATGATTATAAAAAATGTTTTGATATTGCTAAGGCTGTTTCTAATTGGGCATCAAAAAATGGATACGAAGTAAAGGGCTTAATTGATTCAAAATTAAAAGGCAAATCTTCAAAACAACAGGAATTTTTCATTTATCTTCTTAAGCAATAACAAACCTGCATGTGCGTTAGAGGCACTACCTTGGCAACTTCTTTATCTCAAACTCTCTGCTAAATGCATCGTTATAACCATACTCTAGTTCAATGCCAAGAACAGCATTAAATGTTCCAAGCCTTTTGTCAATTCCTTCTGGTAGCGTGCAGAGCGCCTCTGCTTCATTTTTTGAAAAGACCAACTCGCGTTGGCAGTTCATACTTTTGTCAAGAAGAGTAACGCGTAAGCCAGCCTTGTTAAAATCCTCAGCCTTAAGTAGTCCTGCCGCGCAAGCATCTGCTGCCCTTCCTGGTCTGACAATTATCCCTTTTCCATTATTCCTGAACTTCAGTAGAACTTGTGGCAAGACTTTTCCTTTGTCTGGATGGCTCAAAATTTTAGGTTCAACGCTTGTTAGCACAACCGGTGCGCCTTGGCCTGTCAGTTTAAGGCTTTGCATTCTACAAACTTTTTTATTCGAAGAGATCTCAGCAAAAAGGTCAGTATCTATACAAATCTCGGGAGCAGCAATTGTGGCATACTCATAGCAAATGTCAACAGTCGCTTTGGCTGGCAACCGCTCAAGCCCTGGCCCTAGTCCCATTGCTTTTGCTGGAATGGTCTCAATAATCTTTTCGCCAGTCGGGTTGTCGAGAGACTTGCCTTGAAGCTCAATAAAGCCGGACTCCTTTGAAAGCTGCACAGCATCCCTATTATAGTTTATGACATAAACTCCTCCAGAAACATCATTTGCTCCTTTGTTCCAAATCTCAAAGGCGAGGTCAAAGCTTGAGCCTTCATAAACAATCTGTGGTGGAGAGTTTTCAATCCACCTCAACACAAGCCCTTCTGTACCAGTATGTATTTGAGGCTGGACGCCTGCTGGTCGTGTTGTTACAAACTGGCAACCAGCAACCAGCAACGCTGCAAAAATGCCTATAAAAATAAGCCCTTTGCTCATCTCATTCGCCTTATAACATTTATTGTTCTTGCATGCTCAATTTCATACTCGTACTTCGCAATGGTCCAAAAGGAATGTGTTGTTAGGGGTGTTTGGAGGATGGTTCTTGGTTCGAGTTCAAACAGTGCAAGATATGGAGTCTTCTCAACCGGATTATCGACGACAAATACATTGTTCTTCAAGTCGTCACAGAATGTAGTTTCTGCCACGGCACAACTTCCCTTGTACCAGTCAGAGGAAGGATTTAGGTTGAAGCCTTTTGGGGTTATCAGCACGAGCTTTTTACCCTTCTTTATTTTTCCAGTCCAACCAAGCGAGCTTTTCAGCATAATGCTCAGTGAAAACTCGTTCTTCCCTTCAAAATCTATAGGAATTGGAGAGCTAATTAGTGAATATTCAATAGAAACAGGGGCTGAGGTGGCTTTTTTTTCATAACTCTTGTTTGATTTTGGAGGCTGTGCAATCAATCTTTCTTTATCTATGAAGTCTGCTTTTTGATACGCCATTGTAACAAATTCAAAATCAGCTGTAAATCTAATTGTTTTTGTTTCTTGACTGATATCCGGAGAAAGGTCAAAGCCGTTTTCAATCCTGCAGAACACAGGCACATCTTCAGCGCCGCTTAAAGTTTTTGAGGATGGGATTACCCTTACTCTTTCCGGCGCAACTCCTGGCGCGCTGCAGTTAAGTGACAACTGAAGCTGATAGTCCAGTGTTGAAGCTCGTAATCTTGATTCGATAGTAACCGTCTCGCCGGCTTGCCAATCCTCTTTTGGAAGAGGAACCGGTGAGAAATAAACACCTATTCTTTCTGCTGATTTTGTATCTACAAGCTCCTCATATGAACGAAAACCAATGATTGCTTCCTTTTGTTTTTCTGCTTGTGCCTTTGTCACATTGGTAAATCTTTGCAGACCGCCGATTGCGCCTTTGATAACTTCTTTTAACTGAGTTCCTGGTTCAACCTTTATTACTTCTTGCACACCAGCTGCTTCAGCAGCACGCCTTGAAGCCTCGCGTATTTCAGCTGCGTATGTCAAGCTGAAAATTGTCAGCCAGAATATGACATATAATGTCCCAAAAACCCTTGCGGTGTTTCCAACAAACTCTGGTTTTGCGAACACAAGAAAGATTGGCCATATCGGCGCAAATATCAGTATCAGTTGCGCAGCGTTGGCAGCTGCCGGAATGAATTTTACAAAAAATGTAGCAACATATGGCAATGCAAACGCGATAACAGAAACAAGTAAGTATCCTCTCTTTTCATCCCAGCTCTTTGCCTGAAAAACGCTCCAAGCAAAAACAGTAATAAGAGAGTAGGAAACAAGCATAAGGATTGTTGTGAGAGGCGTGCTAACCCCACTCAGTCTTCCAAAAAAGAGGTCAACAATGTGAACAAGTAATGTGAGCCAGAAAAGCCCAGATGCTGGCGCGGTTGGGAGAGGCATTTTAAAAATCACTCTGGCCAAATTTCTAGGCTTACTATGTTGAGTTCCGTCTGCGGCATGAGCTCAATATAGTTATTACCAACGATAACATCATTCGTTATATCTTTGATGTAAGTTTGCTGTTGTTGGTCTATCTGTCTTAGCCTTCCATTGATGTTGAGAACAGCCAGCTTTAGCTTCCTGTCGTCAACAAATGTTATGTTGAGCCATACCTTTTTTGTTCCAGCCCTTATATCGCTCATATTTGCCTCATTAATAAAGAAATAGTTTATGAAAGACTTTGGCTTCTTAAGAATATTCTTTATCTTTATCTGCTCAATGATGTAGCTTCCTTTTGTTATTCTGAATATTAGAGTGTTTCTTCCTTCAACAAAGTCCTCTTTTGCCAATTCAATTTTATTGAGGCTACCGCAATCAGGGATTGAAGAATAAATGCTTTTTTCGTTAACGAAAACATCGAGCACGCCGACAGCTGATTGTTCACACAATGGGCTGAAAGTCAGGCTTGAGCTTTTTAAGCTGTTTATCTCTTCAGCACTTAGCACAAATGTATTTGTTGCCTGCTGCCTTGACCATTCAACAAGGTCTCCGATAACCTTAAGGCCTGTTATTTCATACTCGTTTATCTTCCAGAATGCAAGCCCAGGAGAACTCAGCTCGAACTCAAGCAGGTTCTCTTTCTGCAATAACTCGCGCTTCAACTGAATTGGTGGAACGCTTGAGGTAACTGGCCTACCTTCAAAAACAGTTCTTCCATTTAGCTTTATTGTTAGTATTCCTTTCCGCACACTTGCAGAGAAGCTCAATTGGACATTAAAGGTATCCTCTGGCTTTTCAATTGTGAATGGAATCCGCTCAAAGTCCCTCACAAACCAGCCCCTTCTCACAACAAAAGGGTTTGCTTCTCCAAGAACGAGTGCATTTTTGGTTTCTGAAATCTGCAAGTTTGGTATTGCATGTTCTATAGTTCCTTCCTCAACAAAACTTAGGAGCCCAGGATATGCCTGAAGGAAGAAGCCCTTTTGGCCAGCCACAGCTTCCGGCACCCTTGTCACATTTTCTGCAAGCAACTCGCGCCTTGTCTCGGGCGGTAAGAAGACCAAATAAAATATGAGCAACAAAAGGATTAACCCAATAAGGCTTGATGCACCAGTGGCTGCCTGGCCCAAAGACCTCTTTTGCATTTTCTTTTTAGCAAAGAGAAAGTATATATAAAGGTTTCCCAGCCTATCGAATAAAATGAAAATCCTAAAACAAGATCTTAAACACGGCGAGATTACTGTAAGGGTTGAAACAGCCGATGATCTTTGGCTTCTTGGCCAGATTGTTTATGTTGGAGATGTTGTTAGAGGAAAGACTGTGCGTAAGATAAAATTTGGTGATACAGAGACAAAAGTAGTGTCAGAAAAAAAGGTCGTCTTTTTGGCATTGTCTGCTGAAAAGGTGGAATGGAATCCTGAGACAGGCTTAAGGGTTTCAGGAAGGGTTCTTGAAGGTCCTCAGGATGTTCCAAAGGGAAGCTGGCACACCTTTGATGTGTCTGAAGGAGATACCTTGACAATAACAAAGCCAAGCTGGCCAAGGTTTCATCTTGAAAGGTTGCGTGAGGCCGTTGAACTTGAGCCAAAAGTTCTTCTTTGCTTGATGGATAGGGAAGAAGCTCTTTTTGCACTTCTAAAAAAGCGTGGCTATGAGCTTCTTGGAAGAATAAAGGGAATTGTAGCAAAAAAGGCAGCAGAGGTGAGGGCAAAGGACTTTTATAAAGACATAATTTCTGAACTAAGGCGATACGATGCGAGATTCAAGCTTAGCAGCATAATTGTTGCAAGCCCGGCCTTTTGGGCAGAAGAACTGCTAAAGGTTCTTGGCGCAGACCCTCTTACTGATAAGATTCGTACAACTTCTTGCAGTTCTGTCGATGAAAGCGCCATTGTAGAGGTGGTTGGCAAGCCTGAAATACAGGAGGTGTTAAAGCGACAGAAGTTTGCACGCGAGCTTAGAATTGTGGAACGCTTTATTGGAGAGCTTTCAAAAGGCGGTAAAGTTTGTTACGGCCTTGATGAAACTTCCGCTGCTATCGAGGCTGGCGCGGTGGATACCCTTCTTATTACAACTGCAAAAATTGCAGATGCGAAGGCACAAGGAAGCGAGGCATTTGAGCAGCTAGACAAACTGATGAAGCAGGTCGAAGCAGCAAAAGGTTCTGTTGTTGTAATTTCATCTGAGCATTCTGGTGGACAACGCATTGATGGTCTCGGGGGAATTGCAGCACTTCTTAGATATAAGCTTCAGGAAGCGTAAATGCGCCCAAACTCTATTTTTAAGGATATAAATCTTTAAATATCAAAGTTTATCGCTACTTCTGAGTGCTATCCCCAGTGGTACTAACCTGTTGGGACAAAACCGCAACATTTATATTATGACCAACATTTAGTCCCAAAGGGTAGAAACCAAAAAAAAGGGGGAGGATTTGAATGATTGTAAGTGAGGAGTTTCTAGCAAAGCTGAGGCGTTTTTTTTCTCTGAACCTTTATGAAGTAAAGATATGGACAGCACTTCTTTCACGTGGTGTTTCAACAGCCGGAGAGCTTTCTGACATTGCCAATGTTCCTAGGAGCAGAAGTTATGATGTTCTTGAAAGCCTCGAAAAAAAGGGCTTTATCATAATGAAGCTTGGTAAGCCGATAAAGTATATTGCTGTTCCTCCATCGGAGGTCATCGAAAGGGTAAAGAAGTATATGTCTCAGGAAGCTGAGCAAAAGTTAAAGCGCCTTGAAGCTCTCAAGAATTCTGACATTCTTACAGAGCTGAGCATACTTCATAGGCAAGGCATTGATGTGATTGATCCAACAGAACTTTCTGGTTGTGTCAGGGGAAGGCACAATCTTTACAGTCATCTTGAAATGGCACTAAAGAATGCAGAGCACTCCGTTACCCTTGTGACAACATCAGAAGGTCTCTTGAGAAAGGTAGAAGGACTCAAGCCTATTTTTGAAAAACTAAAGAAACGAGGGGTGCGCATAAGGATAGCAGCGCCGCTAGGGAAGGAAAACAAGGGCATACTGAAAGAGATTTCATCCTTTGCCGAGATCAGACATTTTGACACAAGGTCGCGCTTTTGCATAGTGGATGGCAAAGAGCTAATATTCATGCTTGTCGATGACAAAGAAGTTCATCCAACCTACGATGTGGCTATATGGGTGACAACGCCTTTTTTTGCAAGTGCCCTGGAGAACATGTTCGACACCGTCTGGAAGAGTATGAAGGCTCCTTCTTTCAAGTGAGCCTGATAACAGAGGCGGTTTCTCTATGGCAATAGCCCAGAGGGCAAAAAGGATTGCTGCAACGCTAAGTCCGCTCGAAAGGAAGATTCTTCCATTACTACCTACACACGCAACCTTGCCAGAACTTGTCAAAGCTTCAGCTCTAACACCACCACAAGTCACAAGAGCACTGCACTGGCTTGTTAGTAAAAAGTTGGTCCAGCTTGTAGGTCAGCCAGTTGAGTTTATTGAGCTTGACACAAATGGCAAGGCTTATCTTGTCAAGGGCTTGCCTGAACGCAGATTTCTTAACGCGCTGAAGGAGCGCGAGCTGCCTGTTTCAAAAATCAGCGAGCGTGCTGGTCTGACAAAAGAGGAGGTTCATGTCTGCATAGGCTTGCTAAGGGCTCGCGGCGCAATTCTGCTGTTGAAGGATAAAGAGTTAAAACTAAAAATAACCGATATTGGAAAGAAAGCCCTTCAACAAAGCTGGCCAGAAGAGAACTTTCTAAAGAAAAACTTTCCACTCCCTCTTTCAAGCCTGACTGAGGAAGAGAGGTATGTTTATGAGAGCCTTAAGTCGAGGAAAAAAATTCTCAAGGTTTATACCTCAAAACAAAAGTTTGCAGCTCTTACAGAACTTGGCAAAAAGCTTGTTGAGGAGGGAATTATCGAGGAAAATGTTATTGAGCGGCTGACCCCTGCAATTTTGAAATCCGGCGAATGGATGGAAAAGAAATTCAGGGAATATGACATCCATGGTCCTGTTCCACGCTTTTTTGGTGCCAGACCGCACCATTACAGAGCATTTCTTGATTCTGTCCGCATTAAGTTTCTCTCGCTTGGATTTGAAGAAATGACTGGACCAATTGTTGAAAGCGAGTTTTGGAACATGGATGCGTTGTTCATGCCTCAGTTTCATTCTGCCAGGGAAATCCATGATGTCTATGTTGTCAAGGAGCCCTCGAGCTGCGAGCTTGACCCAACAATCCTCAAGAGAGTAAAAGCTGCTCATGAATCAGGCGGTGACACGGGCTCAACTGGCTGGCGATATGCTTTTGACATCGCAAAAAGTCAAAAAGCAATCCTAAGGTCGCAAGGCACTGCCTGCTCTGCACGTATGCTTGCTTCAAAAGATTTAAAGATTCCAGGCAAATATTTTGGCATAACCCGTTGCTTTAGAAAGGATGTCATCGATGCTTGGCACAATGTTGATTTTTACCAAACAGAAGGAATTGTTATTGAGGAAGGGTTGAACTTTCGTCACCTCATTTGGCTTCTTGAGATGTTTGCGCGCGAATTTGCAGAAGCACGTGAAATAAAGATTGTACCTGGATACTTTCCATTTACAGAGCCAAGTTGTGAGCTTTTTGCAAAACATCCTCAAATGGGCTGGATAGAGCTGGGGGGTGCAGGAATTCTTAGGCCAGAGGTTGTAAAGCCTCTGGTTGGAAGGGAGATTTCTGTTCTTGCTTGGGGACTAGGGCTTGACAGAATAGCAATGTTCAAGCTTGGAATAAACGACATACGACAGCTTTTCAGCAACAGCCTAGCATTTATCAGAACAGCAAAGGTGATCTGATGCCAACAATAAAATTTTCAATGACAGACCTGTCAGGGCTTGTTGGTAAAAAGCTTTCAGAAGAAGCCCTTGCCAAGCTTCTCGAGTCTGTCAAAGGCGAACTTGAGGGAATCTCAGGAGATGAGGTTACAGTAAAGCTCAATGACACAAACCTTCCATACCTTTGGTCTGTCGAAGGACTCGCGAGAGCCTTTAGGGGCTTGCTTGGGCTATCAAAAGGACTTCAAAGACTTAAGGTAACAAAAACAAGGCTAAAGCTTATTGTAGAGAGTTCGGTTAAGCATGTCAGGGGACACATTTCTGCGTTTGTCGCAAAGGGAAAAAAAATAGACCAGTACCTTCTTGGTCAGCTTATTCAGTTTCAAGAAAAGCTATCAGAAGTGTTTGGAAGAAAGAGGCAAAAGCTCGCGATTGGGCTATACCCTTGCAAAAAGATTCTTTTTCCAATTCGTTACAAAGCCGTTGCACCAAATACGGTAAAATTTGTTCCACTTGGCATGAGGGCAGAGCTTTCACTTTCAGAGATACTTCAAAAGCATTCAAAAGGTCGAGAGTATGGTTGGATACTTGAAGGCCAGAAAAAAGTGCCAATCCTCGTTGACAGCAAACGCGATGTCCTGTCTTTTCCACCCATAATAAATTCAGAGCTTACAGGAAGGCTTGGACCAGGAGATAGTGAGCTATTTTTTGAAGCAACGGGAACAGACGCTGCAACTGTGAGTTGTGCTGCAAACATTTTTGCTCACGCACTAGCAGATAGAGGATTCTCGATAGAAGCTGTTACAGTGATGTCTGGTGGAAAAACATTCCAAAGCCCTGATGATAAGACAGCAAGAATAAAATTTGACTCCGCCCTTCTCACATCAATCCTTGGCACAAGTTTTTCAGAAGCAGAGCTTAAGCCTCTTTTTGCTCGCGCGCAGCTTGGCTACTCTTCTGGAATTGTTGAAGTCCCTTCTTACAGGCAAGATGTGATGCATCCAGTTGACATCGTTGAGGATATTGCAATTGTTTATGGTTATGAAAAGTTCAAGCCCATTCAGTTAAAGAGCTACACAATCGGTAAGCCTTTGCCAATTTTACACATCATTGACAAGTTCAGAACTTTGGCGCTCGGCGCTGGTTATCAAGAGGTCTTCTCACCAATCCTTACAAGCAAGGAAGTTCTTTTGGACAAAATGGAGTTAAAGTTAAGTGATGTTATTGAGATATCAAACCCTGCCTCACACACATATTCCACAGTCCGAAGCTGGCTCCTTCCATCTCTAATCGAATTTCTTTCTAAAAACAAGAATGTGGAATATCCTCAAAAGGTTTTTGAACAGGGCACTGTTGTGCGTCTTGTTGGGGGCAAGGCAATTGAGAGCGAAAGCTTTGCCCTTGCATCCTGCCATTCAGAAGCAGACTTCACAGAAATAAAACAAATCCTCGAGTGGATGATGAGGCTCACAGGGCTTGTTTACAGGCTCGAGGAATCAAACCATCCTTCTTTCATTCAAGGAAGGCAGGCAAAGCTTTTGGTTAATGGAACAGAGGTTGGCTTTTTTGGCGAGCTTCATCCTGCTGTTCTCTCAAATTGGGGGCTCGAGCTGCCAGTTGCAGCAGCAGAGCTTTCGCTCACTGCAATAAGAAATCTTTCAAAGTAGAAGCGGCTCAATCAATTGTCATACCTGCTGCCTTAAGTGCAGCAACAACCTCTTCATGACTTGCCCCTTTTTTTATGTCTATTTTTTTATCAAGTGGCTCCAGATGTGCAATGTTGCATTTCCTTCTTCTTGTAGCACCATCTATCAAAACCATTCGTTCGTTAATCACATCAACTACTGCACATGCTTTGCCAGCATCCCTTCCAGCAATTTTTACACAAATCCTTCCAATTTCAAACATTTTGCTTCACTAGCTTAATAATTCTCTGCCTTGAGCAGCTAGGGCAAAGACCTGGAAAAGGTCTTTGAGGCCTTCTTGAACTTGGTGGTATCTTGTGCATTTCTACAGCTCTTGCTCTTGGAATTGAAAGCAATACAGCCCCACAATCCCCACAATGCGCTTTGCCAGGCTTTCTTCTGGCATACCTAAGGACAGTCCTTCCTCCAGGGGTCTTCTTAAAAACCCTTCTAAAAGTCCTTGATTTATACCTTCCAGATACCATTGCATTAAAGGTCAAGAATGCTTTTTTAAATCTTTTGCCGTAAGTTTTAAAAATCCTGAAAGCAAAATTTATACTAAAATGACAGAAGCACACTCTGATATTGGAAAAGTAGCCATTGATGAGCTAGACGAAAAGCTAATCATGCTGCGAGATAAGCATCACGATGGAAGTTGGGAGCTGTTTGAAAAATTTTTAGAAGCAAATTGTACTTACATGCGTGAGTGGATTGCAAATTATTCACAGAAAAAAGATTGTGAATCAACCTTTGCAACTATCCAAGAGCTTCTAGCGACTACAGAAAAATACCTTACTCGCATAAAAGTTCTTAAAACCTATGCACAAAAAAGTAATGGGCGGTACCGAGCATAGCTTCTCCTTGAGAGCTTCTGAAAAGCTTTGAGCTCTTGGCTAAAAATTTTCTTGAAAATGAAAGTATATCTTGATAATGCCGCAACAACTGTTGTAGCTCCTGAAGTGCTTGCTGCAATGAGGCAATGGTTCGTGAAGGATTATGGCAATCCAGCAACTCTTTATTCTTTTGGCGCTCGAGCATCAGCAGCTCTCGAAGCTGCTAGGGCAGAAATTGCAAAACGCATTGGAGCGCAGCCACATGAGATTGTTTTTACCTCTGGTGGAACGGAGTCAAACAATCTTGCAATAAAAGGAATTGCCTACTCAAAAGGACGCGGCCACATAGTAGCATCAGCAATTGAGCACGCCTCTGTGCTTAACTGTTGCCGCGAACTCACAAAGCAGGGGTTTAAGATTAGCTATCTTCCTGTCGACAAGGATGGAATAGTAAAGCTCGAAGAGCTTGAGAATGTGTTGACAAAAGAAACAATCCTTGTCACTGTAATGCACGCAAACAACGAAATCGGAAGCATTCAGCCAATTGAAGAAATCGGCCGAATTTGCTCAGAAAAGCAAATTCCATTCCACACAGATGCTGTTCAATCTTTTACAAAAGAACCGTTGGATGTTAAAAAAGCAAATCTATCACTTGTTAGTCTTTCAGCTCATAAGATTCATGGCCCAAAAGGGGTTGGCGCACTTTTTGTTAAGTCGGGGCTAAAGCTAAAACCGCTTCTCCAAGGTGGAGAGCAGGAATTCGGCATCCGTCCTGGAACACAAAATGTTGCTGGTGCGGTTGGTTTTAGTACAGCAATCCGCCTTGTAAAGCCTTCGCATATTTCAAAGATGAGAGCTCTCAGGGATAGGCTGATCAAAAGAGTACTTAGCACTATTCCTGGAAGCAGTCTCAATGGCAGTGCCAAAAAAAGGCTTTGCAACAATGCTAATTTCTCTTTTGATTTTATAGAAGGTGAAGCGCTTGTGCTTGAGCTTGATAAAATGGGAGTTTACGCATCAACAGGTAGTGCCTGCACAAGTCACATGCCTGAGCCGAGCCATGTCCTTTTAGCCCTTGGCCTTCCAACTCATAAAGTTCATAGCAGCCTAAGGCTCACACTCAGTATGTACACAACAAAAAAAGAAATCGATTACACCATTGAGCAGTTAGCAAAAGCAGTTCAGACTTTAAGGCAGAGAAGCCCACCACGCCAGCTTGCAAGCACACACACAATGAAATGATAATTGTTCGTTACTCAGAAATTGGTTTGAAAGGAAAAAACAGGGCCTTTTTTGAAAAGGCGCTTGCTAAAAACATAGCGCTTGCAGCAAAAAGGGCTGGAATCAAGATAGCCTCTATAAGCAGACCATATGGCAGGTTGATGGTTGATTGTGAGCAGTGGAGCTTTCTTAAAACCGTTTTCGGCATTGCTTCCTATAGTCCTGCATTTGATGGAGGGAGTTCTATCTCAACTGCAATGAAGAAGCTATCAGAAGCTCGAGCACTTGATAAGTTTGTCGGGAAAACCTTCAGGGTTAGCTGCCAACGTCTTGACAAGACTTTTGCCATGAGCTCTGAGATGATTTGTCGTGAGCTTGGAGCCGCAATCATTGCGCACACAGGTGCAAAGGCAAAAATGACCGCATACGACATTGAATTGGGTGTTGAGGTAATCAAAGGAAGGCTTTGGCTTTTCACTGAAAGAGTGCAGGGTCTCGGAGGTCTTCCGCTTGGTGTTGAAGGAAGGGTTGTAGGGCTTTTGAAATCAGAAAAGGATGTTCTTGCAGCTCTTCTTATGATGAAACGGGGTTGCGAAATCATTCCAGTTCTCTTGAAATCAAAAAAAATTGACACATCGCTTTTAGAGTCTTTTGGAAACACTGTAAAGCCAATAACTCTTACCAAACCCTCTGAGCTTGACAAGCTCATTAACCAAACAGGAGGAAAAGCAATAGTCACAGGCCAAACGCTTTCCGACTTCAGCAATTTAAGCTCAAAAAGCATTGTTCTAAGGCCTCTTATCACATTCTCAGACAAAGAGATTTCAGAAAAGCTTGGCTTTTACACGGAAATTTCAAGAGAAGCTTTACAAGCAAGCTAACACTTTTCATAGCTTTTTCAGCAAGCTTTATAATTGGATTTTTAATACCAAAATGCATGGACATTGTTTTTCCAAATAACAATGAAAAAGAGTTTTTAGAAATTGCTGAGTGGTTAGGCACAAATGAACTCCTTCTAGCATACCCACTTAAAAGGCTTGAAGCTGTAACAACTTCAGAAGGCTTTATTAAGCTAATTGAGAGTTCAAAAGTAAAGATTCGAGTAGGAATTATTGCAGAGCCAAAAGAGGTTCAGCTTGCAAGAAAAGAAGGCATAACTGTCCTTTGCAGGGCATTGGCAAAGCCTGCAGACAGATGGCTTTTTGAGAAAGCAAAGCCGGATATAATCTTTGACCTTGAGCAAAGCCCAGAGCCAGACAGCCTTCACCAAAGAAACTCTGGGCTAAACCACGTACTTGCAGCCATTGCAGCAAAGAACAGAATTGCAATAGGCTTTAGTTTTGCATCAATCCTTAATAGCTCAGGCACGAGGAGGGCGCAGCTCCTTGGAAGGATTGCTCAAAACACCGCCCTTTGCAAGAAGTATGATGTGAAGTGCTTCTTTGCCAGCTTTGCAAGCAGCCCTTGGGAAATGAGAGGTGAGCACGAGTTAAAAGCAATCGGAGAACTTATCGGGTTTTCTCTAAAACAAAATTTATAAAGCAGAACGCTTTTAGTCACAAAATGAAAAAAGAGGGCACGAAGTGTTTTTTGATTCTCTCAATACTCCTTGTGCTTCTTGCGGGTTGTGGTGGAGGAGGTGGCGCCGCGCTTAGCATATCTCATGTTGGGCAAGCTTTTGTTGGAGAAAAGGTTGATATTTTAGGGAGTTATCAAGGCGATTTACCTGGTGGAATAGCGAGTTGGAGTTGCAATCTTTTTGTTGATGGCTCTGACAAAGGAAGGATGGAACTTACAATGTCGGGTGGGATTACCACTGCTAGGACCCAGTACACATTTACAACGCCAGGAACTCACACTTTGCAGATTAAATGCAAGGGCCCCAACCAGGAAGCTGGAAGTTCTCAAAGTTCAATAACAATTTTACTAGACACTGAACCTCCAACAGTTGCCATAGCGCAGTATCCTTCAGAAGTACTGGTTTATGAGACTGTTCATGTTTCTGGAAGCTATTCTGATAATTCCGGAGTAACGAGTTGCAATCTTTTTGTTAACGGTGCTGACACGGGGCGAATTAAGTTGAGTTCCTACGCAGAGAAAACAGGAGCTGCTTATGGTTCATATGTTGCAACAAAAGTTGGAACTAATACCTTGCAGCTCAAGTGTGAGGATGGTTCGGGTAATGAAGGCATGAGTTCTCAGGTCACAATAGAAATTTTACCAGACTTAGTCCCACCATCACTTACCATAGTTCATAAACCAGAATCACTAGTAGATGAGACGGTTTATGTTTCAGGTACCTATTCTGATAATTCCGGAGTAACGAGTTGCAATCTTTTTGTTGATGGTGCTAACAAAGGAGTGATGAGCTTAAAAGGAGATAAAAAAGCAGGGACTGCTCAGGGCTCATATGTTTTTACAATGCCAGGAAATCATACCTTTCAGATTAAATGCAAGGATCTTTCAGGGAATGAGGGTGCTAGTGTTTTAAGTACTATAAAAATCTCTTTCCCAGAGCTAGACTCTTATCGTGGAGACCCTCAGCTTGACTCAAAAAGGCAGATGTGTAAGAGAGCCACAGAAGTGTTTAAGTTTATCAGCACAGGTACAAAGTGTTGTGGTGGTGATGATGCTGGTGAGTACTATAATGATCCTTACTACCAAGAGCCTGGTTATGAGAACAGTGGTGGGTGCTGGAATAGCGGAGTTAAGTACAGTGGTGTTTATGACATTGCTGGTGGCAAGGTTGCTGTTATTAATGGAAGCTTTCATGGCTGTTCTATAGACCAAACAATTGCCGCGATAAGGGATACACACACCGGGTCTCAGCTTGTTATTAATTCAACACTTTGCGAAGCTTTTTTTGATGCCCCTTCAAAGACTTGGTTGACTTGTAATGTCAGTGGTGCTTGGAAGCTAGGAAAGGCTGTCAAGAGTAACATTACTTGGCCTCCTGCTAAAGGTGAAACAAGCTTTGGTTGCTGCCCAGAAAATGAGTGCTGGGATGGCACAAGGTGTGTTAGGCTTAATACTATTAAGAAGACGGGTGTCGGTGCTTTTGTTTGTACAGCAGAAGGTTTTGTACGCCAAGGCTAAAGCTTTAAATAATTCATGCAAGAATTTAGTTTGGAAAAAGAAAGGTTCTCAAAAATTCCAATTTTTATAGTCGCAGACCAAGAAGATGCCTAAAGGGTACTGTGTCTCTTTGCCAAAAACTCGAGTATCGAACTTTGCAGCAGTGAATGAATAAAATTTATAAACACCTTTTGGCTCATTCACGAAATGCGTAAAAAAAGAGGAGCAAAAATTAGCACATTCTCTGGCATTGTTCTTATCGTTATCGTTGTAGTGGTTGTTCTTTTTGTTCTTTTTAAACCTTTTCAAAGGCAAAATGTTCAAAAGGTTCCTTTTACTGAGGCCCTTCGCTCGGTCAATCCTCTTGTTTCAGAATGCATCTTGTTTGGCATTGGAAAGTTTTATCCAGATGCTGATGTTGATGATGTTCCTGACATTTGTGAGGTTTGCTTAGGCTCTAATGATTTGAATGATTCTGACTTTGACAGGATGCCTAATGGTTGTGATGCTCATCCTTCTACTTCAGGAAATCCTGTTATGGAATGCTGTGATGCTCCTGTACAAGAGCCTGTTCCTGGCTCAGGCGCTTGTGCAAGGCTTGTTTCAACGCAGCCATTACAGTGCAAGGCAAGGGTTTGACAAAAATGCGAACATCAAAAGGGTTGTGGCTTAATGCTTTTGTGCTTCTGCTTTTCCTTCAAACAGTCTCTGTTGTTGGTGCGCAAACATGGTCTGTTAGTAGCAGCCCTGACATTCCTACAAAAATTGCTGTTGATTCCTCACAAGTTTATGTCTTAGGTGATGATCAAAACTATCGCCATTTCAGAATAGAAAGACGAGACAAAAGTTCTGGTAATTTATTAGGCGCTGTTAAAGACTCTGACTACCAACTTTCAAATTGGGGCGCTTATGGAAGTGCTATGGCTATTGATGCAGATTCAGTGTATGTTGCAGGAGGTTTTGATTGCAAGGGAGGAAATGAAAGGTGTCCTTTCGACGTTGATAATACCGCTGCATTTGTTATAAAAATAGGTAAAGATTTTAGCACTAACAATCCTAGTCGAAAATGGTTAAGAATCGACAACCCAAGCTATGGTGATGACTTTGTTAATGCGATTTTTGTGGACGACGCTGTTTATGCTGTGGGTCATTATGTCGATCGGTTTTGGGTGTGCCCTCAGGGTGCGCCTTCCTGTACAGTATATCCAGCCACAAATCAGCGCCCAACAGACTGCAGCAAGCCTCTTACCACGTGTTACGCGGTTTCAGGTTGGTGGCTTAGAAAACTTGATAAATCAACAGGAGCTGTGCTTTGGGAGAAAAAATTCAGGCCAGGAGACCCTACTTATAGTGCTTACTCTGCAGCATCCGTAATTGCTGCAGATAACCAATATCTCTACATTGCAGGCTTCTATCATATTATGTATGGCAATACTGCTTTAAGGCTTGAGAAGAGATATAAATCAAATGGTGAATTGGTTAAAGGCTTTGGTTCAGGGGGGGTGATAATTTTTAATCCATCAGAAGGAAGTGATTATCCTGAAGATATTGAAGTTGGGGATGGTTATATTTATTTGGTTGCTCGCACAAGTTATCCATATCTTATATTTATTCAAAAATATGATTCAACGACAGGCGAACTAAGAGCATTTATCAATCTTGCTGAGTCTAACATTGCCAAAGACCTTTTGTTTGATTCCCCTTCAGTTTATATTGCAGGTTCTAAAGGAGGTCAAAGTGCAGGATTTATTGAAAAAAGGAACGCTTTGAACTTGTCCCTCCTTGTTCCTGAGTTCGGCAGTGCTGGTGTTTTGGAATGGAATCCTAATCCCTCTCGTCCATATGATGTTGTTTTTTCGATTTCTGCAGATTCTGACTACATCTATGTTGGTGGTAGTAACGCCACCACTGACGGCTCTCGTTATTGGCTAATTGAAAGGCGCGACAAGAGGACAGGAG
Organism: Candidatus Woesearchaeota archaeon; assembly: GCA_038891615.1. Taxonomy (GTDB): domain Archaea; phylum Nanobdellota; class Nanobdellia; order Woesearchaeales; family ARS49; genus JAWADY01. Next base: position 62,713 of record JAWADY010000002.1, read on the forward strand.
CAGGAGTGACTGCAGCAAAACCAGACTCAACGCCACCAATAGTCACCATTTATACTACAAGCATAACTGTGGAAGTCGATGCATCAGTTTCTATTTCTGGTAGTTATTCTGATGATTCTGGCGTTTCTAGTTGTAGGCTTTTTGTTGACAGCGCTGATAGAGGTGCAATGAGCTTAAGTGCGCCTGGTCAAAAAACAGGTACTGCTTCAAGCTCTCTTACATTCACACAGCCTGGAAGTCACAACTTTCAGATAAAGTGTAAGGATTTGGCAGGAAATGAAGGGGTTAGTTCTTTTGGTACAGTCACTGTTACACCTCCTGAGTATGATTCTTATCGTAATGATCCAATGCTTAGTTCGAGGCGGCAACGTTGTAAGAACGCTGGGTTTGTTAGCACAGGCACAAAGTGTTGTGGTGGTGATGATGCTGGTGAGTACTATAATGATCCTTATTACCCAGAGTCTGGTTATGAGAACAGTGGTGGGTGCTGGAATAGCGGAGTTAAGTACAGTGGTGTTTATGGCATTGCTGGTGGTAAGGTTGCTGTTATTAATGGAAGTTTTTATGGCTGTTCTATAGACCAAACAATTGCCGCGATAAGGGATACACACACCGGGTCTCAGCTTGTTATTAATTCAACACCTTGCGAAGCTTTTTTTGATGCTCCTTCGAAGACTTGGTTGACTTGTAATGTCAGTGGTGCTTGGAACCAAGGAAGGTCTATCAAGAGTAACATTACTTGGCCTCCTTCTCTAAACGAGACAAGCTTTGGTTGTTGCCCAGAAAATGAGTGCTGGGATGGCACAAGGTGTGTTAGACTTAATACTATTAAGAAAACAAGTGTCGGCGCTTTTGTTTGTACAGCAGAAGGTTTTGTACGCCAAGGCTAAAGCTTTAAATAATTCATGCAAGAGTTTAGTTTGGAAAAAGAGGTGTTGTGAATGCGTGGCGTGGCTTTGTTTTTAGTTCTTTTACTAATTTTCTTATTTCTCATACCAACACCCGTAAGCGCAGGGGTTTGGACGAAAGTCTATGAAAAGCCAAGCCCAAGCTGGCAGTACACTGGCTATTGCGATTCCACTAAAAAATGTTTCTATGGCATTGTCAATCAGTTTGGTGATTTAAGTGAAAGTTCTTGTTCTGATATCAGTGCTTGTTATTGCATTGACTCAAATCAAGCAATAAAAGACAATTATTGTGAAGATGGTAATTGGACTACTAGAACAAAATTTGTTGCTCAAAAACTTGCTGATTTTGCAACAGGTTATGGCAATTTTGCACTTTATTGTGATAGTGCATTTGCTGTTTTTCCAGCAATGCCTGCTTACTTTCCATCCTCAGATTTCAACAACTGGTGCATCCTTCGCTATGGCCCAAACCTCGAAAATTTAGCATTCGGAACAAGCTTGAACAAGCAGTTAGCCCAGGACACTTTTGAACCTTACTTTAACCTTAAGAACTTTGATCCTGCAGCATGTGTAACAGCTGTTGGCTGGAAGCAGTGCGGGGTTAATTCAAAACTTTGGTTCAATCCGCAACTCAACGCAACAATATGGTTGCCCAGCGGAAGCCTTGGGACAACAACTCTTAACATAAGGACTTTGTTTAATGGCATAAAATACTTTTTCCTCCAAAAGCTTGCAAGCCACTCCCAGCGAATTTCAGCTTTCACACTTCTAAACAGAACAGAGGCTTTTGACAGAATATACTATGCAAAGGCAGGCAACAAAATGGTTTTCGCCTATGCAGAAAGCAAATTTGTTAATGAAACTTTTATGTCATCAATAGGAGGAGAGCATTCTGGGCTTGATTTTGTTTGTTCTGTTGTAAGCAACTATTGCCTTAACCATGCTTGCGATTATTGGAGCTGTGACGATTCAAGCTTTAAGATATACCACTGGGGCTTACCATCAACAGACCTTAGCGCAAGATGGCAGGACTTAACTTCAAAACTACGACTCCAGACAACATAAAATGGTAGGTATCAAAATTTCGAAAAAAGGGCAGCTCACTGTAGCAATAATACTTGGTCTTGGCATTTTAATAGTCGTTGCATTTTTGATTTATGTTGTTAGCACAGCAACAACAAAGCGAGCAGAGGCAACAACTCGTGCACAAGAGCTTGTTGTACAGCTTTCATCATCACTTGAGGAATTTGTCACAAGCTGCTTAAAGCTTACTGCTCTTGATGGCATTGTCTTATTAGGGATGCAAGGAGGATTAATAACTCCACAAAATTATGTTAGCTACGCTGGATATAACACGAGCTTTGGAATACTGCCAATGTCAAAAAACGTCTTTGCGTTTAAGAAAGCACCGCCAGAATATCCCTACTCCCCATTCCCAAAACCGCCAATATTTCCTTCTGCACCAACATACGGCTATTACGGTGATATAAGTATAGTGACTGAAAAAAGACTTTCTGCGGAGCTGAGCTCATACATAGAATCAAATATCCAAAGCTGCACTGATTGGTCAAGCTTTGCACAGAAAGGGATTGATGTAAAAGTTGGTAAACCATCAGCGGATGTCCTTTTTGGAGACTCTGACACAACAGTCTCGCTTAGGTGGCGAATAGAGGCAAAAAGCGGCCAGGCAGAAGCGGTCATAAACAAATTTGCAGCAAGCATTCCGGTTAGAATGAAGGTTGTACGTAACTATGCTCTCGAGATAGCCTCAAATGACACCCTTTACTATGACTATGAGCCTAGCAGTGCTCCAGCAGTCCAGGTTTTCAAAAGGGTTGATGGCAAAAGCGACATAATTCAAATCACAGATACGCTTTCAAAAGTTGACACAAAACCGTTTATCTTCAGGTTTGCAAGAAAGAATAGGCCTCCTGTGCTTTTCGATTCTGATATTAAATTGCGATTTAATGAAATTTTTGCTTGCCCAGGCGATGTTATAAGTTTTGATGGCAAGACATTCAAAATAACTAAACAAAATGGTGACATTCGCTTTTCTTTTGCACCAAATGCAACAGATTTTGATGAAGATTCTAGTTTATCATTTAATGTTTCTGATAGAGGTGGTGAGCCCTTTCCTTTAAGCACAACTCAGCAAATGGCAAATATTGGTAAAAGAGAACTAAGAATAGAAGTCAGTGATGGTCTTGAAAAAGATTGGTATGATGCAAGCCTGACTTTAAAAACAAAATGTTAAGAAAAGAAGTTATTGGAATCTTTGTAGTGCTGTTCTTCGTAGTAATTGGAATCGCGGTCATTGCACAGGAAGAAAAAACAGGTTGTTGTTGTGATGAAAATGGAACTGCAATGGATTACAGTCCTTTCCATACCCAAAATGAGTGCACTGATCCATTCACCATTCTTGTTCCACTTTCTTCAGAAAACATAAGCAAGTATACTCCTGACAACATCTCAAAAATATGTATAGACGCTTGTGGTGGTGCAGCCCCTAAGCCTTTACCATTGCCACTTGCTCCAAAAATAACTTTTTTTAAAGCAGAACCGTTGATGGGCCAAAAGAAATTTTTGCTCACCTGGGAGATAAATCAAACACCAAATGTCATCTATATAGACAGGTGCAAAGGAAATGACTGCACTAATTTTGGCAACATTGCAACCTTTGCTGGAACCTCAAGGTCTTATGTCGATGATGATGCAAGCCTTGAGTGGCTAACAAATTACACCTACAGGTTGAGGATTGTCAATACAATTACAAGCCCACCACAAGAATCAAGCATGACAGCATCCTCAAGCCTTGGCGACATTGAGTGCTGGAATCGATTCGACAAAACTCCTTTCTGCATTTCAGAGTACTACTATTGGAATGAGCCTATTCAGAGCTATCTCAAGAATTTTGGCTATTTTGGTTTCAGTTTCACTGATAATTTTGCAAGACAGGTGCGGACTGTTTTTGGAGTAACAAATCTTGACCACATAGGAAAGCTCGACTCAAGATGTCATGTGGTTGGCATAAACAGACTCAGTCAGTCTTCCTCAAGGTGCAAGAGCAACGAGACTTGCCTTGTTGTGGATTCAAACACAATCTGCATAACCCCTTCACCTTGCGATACAAGCTTTAATGCAACCTCTGCTTCTTGTGAAAACACCCCTTCAGGTACTCCAAGCTATTGTTTCTCTGATAAGAGCCAAAGTGTTATTGAGCGCTGCTACAGTTGTGATAAAAGGATGAGCTGCTATGACTATCGTTCAAAAGAGGCCTGTGAGAGGGATGCATGCGGAATTGGAGATTGTATATGGAAGCCAACTTATGGAGCAATTGGAGTTGGAGTTTGCATCAATCCTTCTCAAAACAACTGTCTGCTTTGTGACAAGAAAACAGGAGACCTTCTTTCAGGCTTGGATTCAAAAAAATGGCCTAGTCTTTTGGCTTATAATGAGCTTTTTGACGCCTGCTCACAGCTAAAGGCAGAAGCTCTTGGCAAATGCCTTGCCGTGACAGACCCTTCAACAGGAAAAACTTCTCCAAAGACTTGCGAACAAGCAACCTGCAGCGATTATAAAACTCAGCAAGAATGTAATGCCGACACTTGTGGGTTGGGAATATGCAAATGGTTTGACTCACCCACCTTCCGCGGCTGTGCAAAGGATGCTGACACCCCTCCTCAAGCCCCTGCAACAGATAGTGATGGTGATGGTATTCCTGATTGGTGGGAAATCAAGTATGGTTTGAATCCTAACAATCGTGATGATGCTGGTAGTGATTCTGATGGTGATGGCTTGAGCAATTTGGATGAATGGTTGCGTGGGACCCTTCCAAACAATCCTGATAGTGATGGTGATGGTGTCTCTGATCTTAATGATAATTGCCCTGGTACTCCTTCAAACACTTTTCAAGTTGATAGCAATGGGTGCCCTCTTCCTGTTAGTGATACCACTGATTCTGATGATGATGGTATTCCTGATTGGTGGGAAAGAAAGTATGGTTTGAATCCTAACAATCCTGCTGATGCTGGTAGTGATTCTGATGGTGATGGCTTGAGCAATTTGGATGAATGGTTGCGTGGGACTCTTCCTAACAATCCTGATAGTGATGGTGATGGTGTTTCTGATCTTAATGATCAACATCCTGGTACTCCTTCAAACACTCAAGTTGATAGCAATGGGCGCCCACCTCAAGGCAATGGCAAGCCGGATTGCATTGATCCAAACACAGGTGAAATAGATCCTGCGTGCGAAGCAGACAAGTGGTCACCTGAAACAGTCATTATCCCTGTGGGTGACAGAGGGGCTGTAAAATACCTATACATACAAATTACTGACCAGTTCAAAAGCACAGGTGAAAAATTAACTATTGCGCACTCTGGAACTGGAACAAAGGCAGAGTACTTTCCTAAAGGCTACAGCACTTTTCTTTGCGTTGGTAGCCTTTGCTCACCAAATGTTCGTGTGAACGCAACTCCCTTGACTGTTGTAAATGGCTTCTTGACAATAAATGGTAAGCCTCTTGGACTGCAGCTTAAGGATGGTTCCAACATCTTAAGATTCTACTCACAAGACCCTGCAAATAATAATGAACAAGTTAAGCAGCTAGAGGTGAATGCCTGCACAGGCTGTCAGGGACCTGCTCTCATTACTCCAATTGATATCGAAGGCGCAAGAATTGTAAATGGTGAGTATTATACAAAGCTAACACAGCCGCAAATAAAGCTATCCTTTGATGCAAAGGCAGAACTTGTTTTAAAGAGGCTTGTTTTTGGCAATTCTTTTACTGAGCTTAGCTCAAGCCCACAATCCGGCTTCAGCCAAAACTACACATTACTACCTCCTGAGCTAGCAGAAGCAAAGTATGTTCTGCAAATAAATGCTCGTGGAGAAAATGGAATCTCGAGCTCTAATACGCCTTACAGCTTCAATTTGACGATAGACAAAACCCCGCCACTCCTTTCATTCAATGTTGAACAAAACAGCATCTTAGAAAACCCAGACCAGTCTTTTGTGCTTAGCTTTAATGAGCCTGTCTTTGTTACTTCCATTTTTTTCGATGAAGAGCATGTTGCTCAAAATGGTCGCAAGTATGTTTTTACAAGAAATCTAACCTCTGAACTCAAGCAAGTGAATAGCAGCAAATATAACCTAACTGTTAATGGAATTCCTGATGGGCATGTTGCGCTAAGAGTTACAGCAGAGGATTATGCCGGAAATACAATGGCTTCTGTGCTAAACTTTATTATTGACTCAACAGGCCCGGTCATTTCTCTGGCACAACCACTATTCGGAATTTCTGACAAGACACCATTTGACATTGTCGTTGAAACAGACCAGCCAGCTATCTGCAGATATTCAACAATTCAAAATGTTGACACTGCGAGCATAAGCTATGATGCAATGGCAAAGTTCTACATACCTGAAAAACAAACCGCACAGCACATCATACAAGGCTTTGACGAGCTCACAGGAAAGCCAGAAAACACGCCCTGGAGGTTCTATGTTGTTTGCAAGGATGGCAAGCAACGCCAGTCTAACGAAACCTTCTGGCTGTCCGTTGATTCTGCTCCTCCAAAAATAACAGCTGCTTATGCAGAACCAAATCCAATCGTTGAGTACACAGACAGTGAGCTGCTAACAACACTGAAAGTCTCAACAGAACGCAGCTCCTTCTGCAGTTACAGCACAACAACCACGAGCTTTAGCCCTGAAAATGGTTTTGAAGGGACAGGCATAACTCCAAGGCAAGCGCACAATGCTGTGGTTAAAATAACCACTTCTCCGACAACTTATAACATCGCTTGCATTTCACCAACCGATTATGGCAAAGCTGCGCCAAGAACAGCAACAGCAACAATAAAAATCACTGTTGACGTTGCAGCACCACTAACCATTTCCTGCAGCTATTGCCCTTCATTCTGGAATTCTACCACAAAAAACATATACCTGACCACAAACAAGCGCGCGCAATGCTTCTGGACACTTGACAAGACAACCACTTCTTTTGGTACAGTTGGATATGAGCACAGCACCACTCTGAAAGTGCCATCTCTTGGCGAGAAAAAAGTGCTCTTTAGCTGCAATGCAGGCGCCCAAAGTGCAACCCTTGAGTATTCATTTCTTGTAGACAACAGCCCTCCTGTAATGCTCTATGTTAGTGATAACTCAAGCCTTAAAGAAGATACAGAGCATAGCTATTTCACAGATAGGTTAAGGGCAGCATGGCTCGGGCAGGATAATGAAAGTGGAATAACACGGTATTATTACTCTTTAATCGAAAAGGCAAACAACGCTGTTGTGATAAATTGTTCACCTGGCTCTCAACAAAACAATTGCCGATTCTCAACAGTACTTGATGGAAATTTCTTTGACATTACGCAGGACCATAATGGAAAGTCGCTCAATTTAACAGACGGCTTTAGTTATTTCTTGAAGGTTTGGCCCCTAAATAGGGTTGGTCTTCTTGGAAATCCAATGGACTCGGATGGAGTTGTAATAAACAAAAGCAAAAAGCCAGCTCACTGCAGCGATGGAATAACAAATGAAGGCGAATCAGGGCAGGACTGTGGTGGAGAGTGCGAGCCTTGTCCTGATGGTCAGCCTTGTAGGTCTGATTCGGACTGTCTCTCAAAAACCTGTATAGAAGGTTCGTGCAAGGCTCCGAGCTGTACAGATTTAAGAAAGAATGGTAATGAAAGCTCAATCGATTGTGGTGGGAGCTGTCCAACAAAGTGCGAAGCTGGTAAAAGTTGTAACACTGACAGCGATTGCAAAACAGGACTAAGCTGTATATCTGGTGCATGCGCAGAACCAACAGCTTGCGAGAATGGTATACTTGATGGGCTTGAAACAGACATTGACTGCGGAAGGGTTTGTCCAACAAAATGCGCAGCTGGAAAGGGCTGTCTTGATAATAAAGATTGCGCTGATGGGCTATATTGTGTTAGTGGTGTTTGTTCTTCAACAACTCCAACCGCTGATTCTGATGGTGATGGTGTCACTAATGATCTTGACCAGTGCCCAAACACTCCGAAAGGTGAAAAAGTAGATAAAAACGGTTGTTCAGCAAGCCAGCGTGACACCGATGGAGATGGCATGAATGATGCTTGGGAGATACGCTATGGCTTTGATCCTGAGAATCCTGCTGATGCTTATACAGATGTCGATGCTGATGGCCTTAGTAATCTTGAGGAATTCAAGTTAGGAACTGATCCAAGAAACCCAGATACTGATGGTGATGGTTGGAGTGATGGGGCTGAGTTCAAGGCAGGAACAGACCCTCTAGACCCTGCCTCAAAGCCATCCGCCCCTATTGTGAGAGCTTTGCCATGGCTGTTGCTTGTTGCAATCCTTGCCATAGCCGGTTACGCAGCTTACAAGTACAGGAAGCAAATTGCTGCAATTTTTGTAAGGAAAAAGGTAATTCCTTTGCCAAAGCCGCCTGTGGTGTGGAGACCGCCACCAAGGCCTGTCCAAAGAGTTGTGCGTGTTCCAACAAGAGCAGAGTTAATCATTGAACAGCTTAGAAAGATTGCCCGAGCTACAAAGGCTGAAGAAGAGGAATACATTCCTGTAGAAGAGCTTGCCAGAAGGGCAGCTGCGCTAGAGCCAACAGAAGAAGTACTTAAGCATCTAAAGGCAGCAGTAAGAAAAAGCCCTGAGTTTGCAAGGGCTGCAGCTGCCCAGCCAAAGCTCAGAGCGATGCTCAAGAAAAAATCAAAATGAGACTTGGCCAAATAGTTGGGCAAATATTTCTTTTCTTGTTGGCAACAATTGTTTTTGTTTTTATAGTTGTTTATGGCTATCGCGCAATAGGCAACCTTGTTGCAAAAGGTGAGCAAGCAGACCTAGTGCGATTCAACAGCGAGCTCAGTTCCGCAGTTAGTGCTATATCCCTTGACTATGGCAGCGTGCGTTGCCTAGAGCTCAGCCTTCCAAAAAGATATAGAACCTTTTGTTTTGTCGGGCAGGAGCCTGACATAGGCGCACTTTCCTTGGTCAGCCCATTAATTGCAAGTGCTGTCCAGTCAGGGATTAAGCAAAATGTTTTTTTAATCCCCCCTTCACCGCTTCAACTATATCTAGAAAAGGCAACGACAAAAGCAGAGGGAGGATTTTTTTGCATAAATACAAGCGGACCAACAAATCGCTTGCTACTCAGGCTTGAAGGTGGCGCAGGAGGAATTGCAGAGCTACAAAAATGGCAAGGAGCAAGCTGTTAATTCCAAAGCACAGAAAAGGCCAGATAGAAGCGCCAGTAAGTTGGATATTCATACTTATTGCAGGAGCTGTAATCCTTCTTTTTTTCTTTTCAACAACCATTAAGTTGCGTGACATTGCAAAACAAAAGCTTTCAATAACCCTTTTGTCAAACTTAGATGCACTCATCTCTAGCTCATCCGTTGCAAAAGGTACAAGCCAGCTGCTGCCGATTTATGACCAGCAACTTGTTTTTGAATGTACACAGGCTTGTCTTTGCGAGCTTTCAGTCCTTGGCGCAAAAAAGCCATTTAAAGACAGGCTGATTTTTGCTCAGCAAAAGGTTTTTGGAAGAAATGCGCTATTTTGGGCTCTTGACTGGAAGGAGCCATTCAGGATTGCTAATTTTCTTTACATAACAGACAGCTCAAGCAAATATTGGTTGGTTGGGGATTCGAGCAGCGAACCACTTAAGACAATAAAGTTCCTCCTTCCTAAGAATCTTAGTGCGGAGTTCGTAGACTCCACCCAAAACATCAAGCCAGGAAATTTCAAGAAAAGCAGGATTGTTCTTTTTGACAAAGCACTGGATGAAAGCCTTGCAGATAGTTTTCCCAAAGCATCTGAGCTAACATTACTTGTTGTCAACACCCAGAACAAAGAGCTTAAGTGGTACAAGAGAAAAGGTAGCAAGCTGGAAGTGCTGTCAAATGAAGGGGCGGATAACTACAAAAGCATTCCCCATCTTTTGGGAGCAATTTTTAGTGACGAGCCGCAGCTTTACGCCTGCCAACAAGCAGCTTCTGAGGACAGGAAAGCGGCCATAAAAGAAATCTATGTTGCACGTGTGCAAAAATTGATGCAAATTGTGCCAGAAGAACGTGGTTGCAGCGCGCTTTACGAAGAGACGTTCAAAAACATTAACGCTCCTGAGGCGCTTGAGGAGATTAATGAGGAATTGCTAAAAAAGAGTTGTCCAACAATATACTAAAATGGCAAACAATGCATCTCCAAGCAAAAAGGCTCAGATAAAGATGTTTGAGAATATCGCTGTCCTCGTGATATTCTTTTTTCTTCTGGCTTTTGGTACAAGCTTTTACTTTACACTTCAAAAAAGTTCCCTTCAGCGTGAAATGGAACGCATTGCGCAGCTTGGAAACATTCAGCAGGCGCTTAGGCTTACATTCTTACCAGAGCTTGACTGCTCATTTGCTGCTGTACAAACTGAAAATTGTTTTGACAGGCTTAAGTTTGATGCTCTTGCAGATCAGCTTAAACCAGGTAGCCAGCGATGGCTTGAGTACTCTGCAATCCTTGGTTTTACTAGTATAAAACTAAAGACTGTTTATTCCAGCCTCTCTCCCCCGCCTGAAGAGAAACTTCTGTACGAAAGAAAGCTGAACGCAACTGCAATTCGCACAGAGATTCCTGTCTTGATTTGTGAAAACGGTTGCGACCCGCTAAATCAAAGCTATTCCTTCGGCATCCTTGAGGTGACAAGCTATGTTAGAAGGGCAACCTGATGGCATTGCTGTGTTGAAGGGATTAAAGAGAGCAAAAGGCGGGCAAATGGAAATAATTGGTCTAACAATCATCATTCTTCTTGTTATAATTGGGGTGCTTTTTGGAATACAGTTTGTGCTCAAGGCAAAGCCGCCCACAATTGGACGAGAGTTTAGGGAATCGCAGTACGCAGCCAACTTCCTAAGCACTCTTACAGGTACAACAAGCGCATGTAATGGTTTGAGCATCACACAACTTTTACAGAACTGCGTGACAAGGACAGGGATTGACTGTCCATCAGGAAAGGGTGCTTGTGAGGAGGTTGAGGCTCTTATAGAAACAATCCTTGATAAAACAATTGGCAAGTCGGGACAAAACAGAGCATACCAACTTATGGTAAAAGGCAGCAACATTGACATTACTAAGTCTAATCGGGGAGGATGTCCGGGCGAAAAAGAGGTTGCAGAACACACACTTCCAACAAGAGCTGGAGTAGTTTCTATACGCCTCGAGTTGTGCTAAAACTATTTGCTAAAAGGATTTCTCATTTGCTTTGCTACCCAGACTGGGCTAAAATCTTCATAATCATTATCAGTAAGCTGCTCGAGCTTATCCTTTTCAATGTTGTAAACAAAGATTTCGCAATCTCTGTCTTTTTGTTTCTGTCCAAAACGAAACCAAGGGCAAGCAGAAAAGGCAATGCCTTTTGAGTCTTGCGACCAAGCAATGTTGTCCTCATTTACAAAAAAATTGTTTGGAATGCTAACTTTTTTGATGCTTAGTTTTGGCCAATCCGCTATATTGACAATGGTTACAATACTGCTCCCCTTATACCTTATTGCAAAATGTTTCAAATCTGGAGAGTTATACATTGCTAATGCCTGGTCTGGAAGTTTTGTCACAAATTTTGGCTTGTCCACACCGTTCTTACAAGATTCTTTTCTTTTTTTCTGGCAAGAGGCTAAGTCATAAAGGGTGGCTTTCTCGAGTGCTAGAAAGTAAAGAAGGTTTTGGCTTTCACCTTTTGGATGATAAGGACTGGCTGCGAGGCTAAAGAACAAGCCAGGCTTTGCAAAAGTCAGTGCAGTAACATAATATCCCTTTTTTTCAAAAATCTTAAGTTTGATTGGGCTTTCTGATCCAAAGATTTTATAAGCATATATCTTGCCCTTCTTCTCATTGTTGGCATAAACGAGCCAGTTAAAATCAAACCACTCAAAGGCTTCCCACTCTGATTTGTCGTCGTACCCTGTTGATAAATTCTTTATTTTGTTCTCTTCCGTCTTTAAAAGGGGAGCGAGCCTGATAGTCTTCCAGGACTTTTCTGCAACGCATCCACATTGTGGTGAGATCTTTATTTTGTGATAAAAGGATAACCCAGAACTTTCAGCAACATCCCCAAGCTTTGGAAAGAAGTAATGTAGTTTGTTGTCTATCACCACACCAACAGTTTCTCCATCGCTGCTTTTTATTAGGTTTTTGGCTTCCTTTTTTTTAAACACAACCACATTATGCGTTTCCTTTAATGGTGACCGTGGATAAACAAAGTTTATTCCGAAGTTGTCATCTAATCGTGAAATAAAGTATATTTTCTCATCAGTGACCAATGAAGAAAGCCAGATGAAGAATGAGGCTGTTGTGACAAACGCCGACCCTAAAAACCATTTCCTGTTTTTGCGCCACCAAAGATACCTGCACGCCTTTTTAGCGCTCCATCTTTTCTTTAGATTTGTTTGAAGAAAGCCAGAAATAAGTTTGCGAAGTGGAGCTTTTTTAAGTCGTTCATATTCTCCAGAAATTATTTTTTCTCGCAACCTTTCACGCTCAGCATCCTCAAAAGGAAAGCTACCAGTTATAAGCTTGTACAGTGCAACGCCTGCCGCCCAACTATCACTTTGTTGCGATGGCATAAAGCCTTTTAGTAGTTCTGGCGCACGATAGAGCAAGCTACCATAGCAAGGGCCGTAGTGTAGCTCCTTGCTGTTCGATAGTCCGAAGTCAACAATTTTTATCTTTCCTTCAGAAAGAATGAGGTTTTCAAGGCTCAGGTCACCATGTGTAACACCTCTTGAGTGCAAAAAGTCAAGTCCTTTACAAATCTGTTCCGCGCATTCAATGAGTTGCTTTTCATCGAGTTTGCCTGCAACCTCGCTCAGCTTTCTGCCTTCCACATACTCTTCAACAATAAATGGCAGGCCAGTCTTTTCGTCTATGTTAACAAAGTAGATTTTAGCAATATGTTCATGGCCTTTGCCGCGCTCCTCACGCAACTTTGTAAGAATTTTTGCCTCGCGCTCAAATGTGCTTTCAATGCTTACATTCCTATAAGCTGGAAATGAGCGCGAATGTTTCAGAATTTTTAGTGCAACTGTTATGCCTTGTTGAGTATCATAAGCCTTCCAAACTTCTTTAAAAGCGCCGCCACCAATCTTTTCAATGAGTCTAAACTTACCGTTATTAAAAAAAGCATTATCCTTAAATTCTTCTTCAGCCATCTCTTTTTTTTAAATTTATGCAAAAATTCTTTAAAAATTTTCCGAACAGCGTTATCTTGTTTTCTGGATAACAGATGGTAAAGCAAGCGCAGGAAGCTGTATGCTCAAGTCGACTATAGAAGCAAGGTGAATGTTTTTCCAGCCGTAACGACGTATTTCCTCAAAAATTCTCGAAGCTTCGGTTGCCGTTTCCTGTTTTGCATCGAAGACAAATCTGTAGCAAGCGTCAAAAAGCTTGGCAGCCTTTTCATATTGTTTTACAATCTCCTGTTCAGGAACCGCGCGCTGCTTGACTATCTCTGCAGCAAGATACTTGCACTCGTCACCAATTCTTTCCACACTCCAGACAATGACTGCCTTACGCATAGCCTCTAGGTGTTCTGATATGACATTTTTTGCAAGATACCTCATGCAGTAATGTGCAAGCCTATTCACATCAATATCGCGCTGCTCTAGATGTTCAAGAGCAGTGTAATCCCAATTTCGAATAGCTTCTACCGAATCCTCAAGCATTCCTTTTACAAGAAGAAACAACCTCCGATAAAGTGCTGGAAATTCATCTTTTATCTGACCAGCAACATCACGCAAAATGCAATAGTTGCTCCTTTGTTCAACAGTCTCAAAACCAATTAGCTCAATGAGGGCTTTTTTGACGCGCTGAGGAGTTTCTGCTTCGAAGTTTGTGATTTTTATTTCATCATAGCCATCCTCATAAAGCCTGACAATAAGCCTTGGCAAGAGGACTCCTGCCTCAGGCGCACTTATTTCTTTGCTTTTGAAGACCTTTTGAGTGCTTGTTGGAGAAAGCGAAATAAAACCTGGTTGTTCTGACATTTCAATCTCATCTCCTTTCTTTATTCCATACTTTCTTGCCCATTTCGCAGGAAGACTTACCACAAGCGTTTGCTTGGAAAGCTGAATGACCTTTCTTCTCATAATCCTTTGAAATGGTGCTTTGTATATAAAGTTTTCTATAGGTATATAATTAAATTTTTATTATATATTTTAAGATAACTTATATATTTTAAGCATAAAATATATACTTTTGTTAATGCACTCACCTAAAAAAAGGAGGTGAGAAAGATGTCTGACTTTCAAAAAAAGGATTTGGTAATAATAGCCCATCTCAGGCAGAATGCGCGGATGAAGCTAACAGCAATGTCAAGAAAAACAGCACTCCCTGTCTCAACAATTTATGACAGGTTACAACTTCATGAAGGAAAGACAATCCTAAAGCATTCGTCTCTCATTGACTTTTCAAGACTTGGCTTTAGTGCAAGAGTGAATGTTCTCTTCAAACTTGGAAAAACTGATAAACAGGAATTTGTAGCATTCCTATCAAAACATCAGAATGTCAACAGCCTTTACAGGATTAATAATGGTTTTGATTTCCTTGCAGAGTGCATTTTTAAGAACATACGAGAACTAGAAGACTTTTTCGAACAACTTGATGCAAGGTTTGACATAAAGCATAAAGAGGTTTACCATGTTATTGACGAGCTAAAGCGTGAAGCCTTTTTATCAGACCCTCAATTGATTGAGCTTGCAGGAATTGAAGCAGCCTAATCCGCCCTGAAAGGAAGCAAATGCGTAGTGAATTGCTTGCTCAAACTCAACACACAACAAAGCTTACAAAGCAAACATTTTACGATTTTCAGTAGCAAGCTTTAAATACTCTGTACTTACTTTTCTTGAAAAACAAAACGAGGTGTTGAGATGTCAAAAGGTCAAGGCATTTCAATTAATGTTATCATAATAGCTGCGATTGCACTGCTTGTTCTTGTTGTTCTTTCTGTTATGTTCATAGGCAGGATAGGACTCTTTGGAGTTAAGAGTGTTTCTTGCACAGAACAGGGAGGAACATGTTCTGTTGATGTCTGCCCAGCAGGGACAAGGGAGTACACACCTTGGAGGTGCCCTGATACTCCTGAGGGGGCAAAGCAGCGCTGCTGCGTGGCAATAGGGGTGTAAGTGAATTTTCAATGGCAAAAGCGCAAGGGCTGCCAATAAACACAATCATTATCGTTGCGCTAGCACTTGTTGTTCTTTTAGTCATTGCAGCCATTTTTACTGGTCGTATACAGCTTTTTGGAAGAGCGCTAAGCAACTGCCCAAAAGGAGAGGGGAAGTGGTGCACAGACAACCCTTCGGATTGCGCAGCTGGCAACGCAGCAGCAAGTCCGCTAAAAAATTGCAACGAAGATGCTGACCCTGAACCAGAAGGGAGCTATTGTTGCATACCATTGGCATGAGAATGGGCAAAATGAGCGGAAAAAAGGGTGCTGAAGCCATTTGGTACATAATCGCGCTTGTCATTGGGCTAATAGTTCTTGTTGTGCTGGTAGCATTATTTACAGGAAAGGTAAAGCTGTTTGGCAAGGCAGGAGAAGAAATCGAAAAAGGTGTTCGTGGAAATCTTTGTTTTGAGCAGGGTTTTTGTGAAGCGGGCACTGCTTGTCCTCCTGGTTCAACAGCAATCCCGCGCCCTGCTGCTGGCTGGACAGATTGCACAGGGATTTGTTGCAAGCAAGTTGGATAAAGTTTTTATACGCAAGAGCCACTTGATTTTTTATGCACAAAAGAGGCGTTGAAAAAAGCACTTTGTTATACCTCATCCTAATCCTTATCTTTCTTGCGCTTGCAGCCTATATTCTTGTGAGAATTGCTGGGAGGATTTTTGGATGAGCCTGCTCATTGTCAGAAGGAAGGGAATAACAGAAACAGGATTAGTGGCAATAATCCTTGTCCTTGCCTCTGGCATTGTTCTTGGAGCTCTTGTCTATCAGTTTACTGTTAAGGGGAAGCAGGTTGGCTCTATCGAGCTTTGCAGACAGAATGTGCTAACTGCTAGCAAAGTTGTAGCGCTTGGCAAAGCAGATATTTGGCCAATCACCAACTGCTTTACAGAAGACCTTGGCAAACTTCCAGAAAAAGAAGAAGAAGCCATTACTCTGATTGCCGAGGGTATTAGGAAGTGCTGGTACATGTGGGGCGAAGGAAAGCTAACTCCATGGAGCTCTACATGGCTATCAAGAAACATCATGTGTCATGTTTGTACGATGTTTGAGCCAAGCGCAGAAGTGAGTATTGAAAAGCTTCATGGTTGGATGAGGACTCACAACATTCCTGGCAAAGAATTAACCTACTATGACTTTTTGAAAGAAGGCTACATCCCTTTCATCTATCCAGCACTTGAAGAAGAAGCCAAAGCCAAAAAAGTTGACCTCACAAAAGGAATGAAATGGGCTGTCTTTTATGCCTATGGAACGCGCGCGGATTGGCTAAGATTTCCCCTCATTGGTGGACTTGTGCTTGAAGAACCAAAACAAGGCGTTGCCTTCCTGCCGACAAATGAACTCGGAGGCATATGTACATATACTACGATAAAACTCAAATGAAAAGGGCGCAAGTAACAACACAGACACTCTTGGTAGTGCTCGTGCTTTTACTCGTAGCAGCTGTCATCTTTATTTCTTTTCAGACAAGACTCTTTGGCTTAGCAGAAGCCAAAAGTGCAAAGGATGTTTGCAAAACTTCTGTCTATGCCAATGCGCTGCTTGGAAGAAGTGTTGGAATCTTTTCTTCGGATATAAAATGTCCAACTCAGTATCTTCAGATAGACAATAGTGATGTTGCACATGCAAAGTTTGAGATTGCAAAAGCTCTGTCAGATTGTTGGGAACAATTTGGAGAAGGCAGGCTTGAGCTTTTTTCTGGAGAAGGTGTTTTTTGTTCCGTATGTCATTTGATAACTTTTAAGCACAAAGAAAAAGCAATAAGCGGGCTTTTAGACTATCTTGCAACTAACAAAAAACCCCTTACTGACAAAAGCTATCTTGATTATCTAACAAGCTATCACACTTCAGGAAGCGAGGTTCTTAAGGCATATGCAGCTGAAAAGCTCCCGCCTGACATTCTTGACCCATCGCGAGGCAACACCTATGCAACAATCTTCTACTATGTCAAGGGTAAAGACCATGTGAAGGATGTTATTGAAAGAGCCCAAGCAGCAGCACCTGGCATTGGGCTTGAAGCACTTGGTATCGGATTGATAAAGGCAGGCAGTGCAACAGCTGGCTTGATTTCAGCAACCGGCATTGGTGCGCCTCTAGGTGTAGTTGTTGCAAAGGTCTCAACAATTGTCGGCGGAGTTTTGATTGTTGGCGGAGCAGGCTATGCCCTCCTCGCTGGTTGGTTCGGCGGAGTCCCTGTAGAATTCCTCTCACAAGTACGCCTCGAGCCTTACAACGAGCAAACGCTTAAAAACCTCGGATGCCAAATCCTGCCTGCAGCTGAAAAAGCAGAGGTTGGAAGGTGATGAAAAAAGGCATATCCCGCGAGGCATTTGTTTACATACTCTTGGCACTTATTGCAATCCTCATTGGAGTAATCTTGATAATTTTTTGGGGAGGCGGGGCAGAAAAGGTCCTTAAGTCTCTTGGTTTGGGATAGCTCAAATGGACAAAAAAGCTGTTGCAATAGAAACAATAGTCATCCTTCTCCTTGCACTTGTTGCTCTCCTTTTCTTTACAGTCCTTGGAGGAAAGCAGCTTCAATTGGGCAAGAAAATAAGCTTTTTCATGCCGGGCTGCCCAAAGGGTGTTTTAATAACCACAGAATGTCCATGTGATGGCCAAAAGATAAGTTCAGGTTATTGCTGTGATTTTGGACCAAGCCAAAAGCCTTGCTTTTGCGTAGAGCGAAATGTTAATAAGTGCGAGGATTACAAAAAGCAAGAGGATTGTGTAAGCAATCCTTGCCAAGTTCAAACTGCTTGCACCTTTGAACAAGGTGTTTGCAAAAGGGCTGGTTAAATAAATGGCAAAAAAAGGGGTAAGTGGAATACAGGTCGTCATAGCACTTTTGATTGGCATCATAGTGCTCTATGTTGTTGTGGCTTTTATGCAAGCACAGTTCAAGAAGGCTGGAAAGAGTATCGAGGAAATAACTCCTTCCACAATCAGCTTTGCGCTGCAAGGCTGCAGGCTCCAAGCCGCACGAGGTTTTTCTGATGCAGATAAGGATGGATATCCCGACTTTTGTGATGTCTGCGAAGGCGGTGATGACGGAAAGCACAGCGATGCTGACTGGGTTCCAGATGATTGTGATGCGCATGAAAAAACAAAAGGGCTTCCTGCAAAGGAATGTGGTTGTGAAAAGCCAGAAATGGATTCTGAAGGCAGGCTGATAAAGAGCTGTGGGAGGCTTCTTTCAATCGAGCCATTTAAGTGCGCGAAAAAATGAATTTGGTAAAATGAAAAATGAGCAAAAGGAAAGGCCAGGAAGAAGTTGGAAGGATGCTTTGGGAACTTGTTGCGCTGATACTGGCAGTAACTGTTATCATTGGAGGGATATTGTTTTTTGGAAGGGCATTTGGATTTATTGGTGAGAGCAAAGAGGAACAGGACACAATCTCAAGCTTTTACAGCCTTGCAACAAAACTAAACGAACTGGCGCTGCTTTCAGAGTCATTCGTTCATGACAGGCTACCACTTTTTATTGGGGAAGGATTTGTAATTGTTGGCTTTGACAAAGCTGGAGATATTTCTGTCAATGGTTGCAGCGATGAAACACATCTTGGAGTTCCAGCTACTGACCTCATCCCAAAGCCAGAGTTCTGTGGCGAGTTTGCTTGCATATGCCTCTATTCTGGCATTAGCGAAGAAGTCGGCGAGAAGCAGCCAATTTCTTGTGCCAAAATTTTCGCTGACAGATTGATTGGCTTGAGTAGTGCGTATCTTGAAAAAAACTATCCCTCTTTTGAGTCTTTTTGGAAAAACGCAATGGGCTCTCGTAGGGATAAGCCAGAACTACAAAGGTTCATGGTAACAGGGACAGAGCCTTTTAGCACTCTTCTCGAAAAAGACTATCCTCTTTTCCCAAGCTTTGAAAGCTACCCCTATACCTATTTTGTTCTTCATGGTGAGTGTGAAAACTGGTGGTTTGATGCCAACTTTGGCACACAAAGCCTCTATCTTGAAAAAGTGAGGATAAAAGACAGGAACTATTTATTTATCACCGCAGACATCGAGGACTTTGTAAACAAAAGGGTTGCTGCAATAAAGGATTGGCTAGAGAAGCAAAAGAGTCAAGAGAAAGCCGAGGGAGGGCTGGTTGGTTGAAATGGTTGTGATTGGCAAGCGAGCCGTTGTTCATCCAGTTGCTCTGACAATTGCAGAGCTTATTTTAGCCGCAATTATTGTCCTTGCAATGTACAATTTTGCCTCAAGGGCAAGAGAGCCTGGAAGGCTTGAAAAAGAGTTTGTTGCAAAAGACCTTGGCTTGCTGCTTGACGCCGTTTCCGTTGGCCAAGGGAGTTACTATTTGGTTTACACATCACCAGCCCTTCATCAAGATTTCAAGATTTCTGCAGGCGCCCACGAGGTTGTTGTTGATGGCTCAAGGCAGCCCTACGCATCTGGGCGTATAGAAATAAAAGGAGATTCCTTTGGAACAGATAAACTTGTGATCTGGTCTGAAACTGGAATTCTTGGCACGCCTTCAGCAGTCAAAGGTCACCTGCTACAGCTTCCTTGCGAAAGCCCACTGTCTTTTTCAACTGATAGGCAGCTTGCGGTAGCTGCTGATGATGGTGCCAAACAACTTGTTGAAAGACTTTTTGTCAAGGACTTAGGGAAAAGGCTGTTGTCAAATGATGAGAAAGGCGCAAGTGCGCTATTAAAAATTTTCACAGGAACAAAAAATGGGACAGCGAAGGCATATTTTTGGAAGGATGATAAGTCAGCAAGGTCGCTTGCATGCGCCCTTTTGAACAGCATTGTCGCTTTTGAAGGAACCAATTCAGCCCTTCTTCTTCCGCTTAATCCTGAGCTTGCACCAAAGCGTTTTGCAGAGCTTGAGAAACAAAAGCCAGCTGTCTTCCTCGAGCTAGGCCCAGACCTTATTTCAAGCCCTGAACTTGCTCAGGCACTTTATGGTGGTGTTCGAAGTGGCTGAAAGGCAACAAGCAAACATTTTTAGCAAAAAGGCTCAACTCCTTAGCCATCACACAAAATTTCTTTTCATAAGCCTTCCATTTGTTATTATCTCCGCTCTTGCGTTGTTTCTTCTCGCAAACAGGTTTCTTGAAATAAGAGTAAATACCTTTCCCCTCGAGGCAAACGCATTTGTTGAAAGCATACTCTACTCATCTGCTGGGCTGGCTTATGTTGACAATGTAACCGGGATTACCTATTCTGGAATCATAGACATCACAAAACTTGAAGAAAAGGACATTGGAAAAAGGTTGTCTAAGGCTTTTAACTATGGTGAAGGGCAAAGTTACCTTGCAGCAAAGCTTCTGATTGGTGATAGGACAATTTTCTATAACAACGAACCAGAAGCACCTTGGTATGACCGCTGGAAACCAAAGGTTGGGCTCAAGGGTGCTGGCGGAGTGCAATCGGTTACTTTTGTTAAATATGTGCTCATCAAAAATGGAAGTATGTTAGAACCTGCAACCGTTTACATAGAGTTGCTCAAGCCTGGTGAGGGCTAATGGTAATAAATGGAAGAAAAGGCGTTGTTGGGGAGCTATTAGTTGCATTTCTCTCTTTTGCAGGCCTTGCTCTTACAATCCTACTCTTCACTTTCATATTCTCTCCAGCAGACTTTCCTGGTCCTCAAACTTTGACCGTGCTTAATGAAGGAGAAACAGATGGCAAACTTAGACTGCTGACCATTCTTCGCTCACCAGTTGTTTTTGATGGGGAGAAAATAGATTTTGCAGACATGATTGCACTTTGGCAAGGAAAGCAAGAGCCGCTCGAAAGCATTCTTCACTCAGAGCTTGAAAAGCTGCTTAATAACAAGCTAAGTTATGAGTTCGAGCATGCTGGTGTCAAATTTGTGCGCACTTATGCTTTTGCCATTTATAGCATAAAAGACGATTTAAGTCGTGGCAAAGAACTAATGAAAGTAGAGGCAAGCGGCTATTCAGGAGGTAAAGAAATAGCCTCAACTCATGTTGCATTAAAGGATGGCAATGTGCTTGAGGTTGTGCTATTTTCAAGCGCGCAAAAAAAGCCATCCAAAACTCCTGTTTCGAGCGCTTCATCCATACCTATAAAATAAAATGGTCAAATCAAACAAACGCGCAACAATCTTTTTTGAACCACTAATACTTTTGGGGTTAATCGTTGCTCTTAGCATCGCAGCTATTTCTGTTAGCCAAAAAAGGTCCTCTTTTGGAACAATTGGCAGACCAGCTGCTGACCTTCTTAATTACAATGACTTTGGTGAAGAACTTCTTTTTAAGGTTGAACAAGCAGCGAGGTTTGCAGTTCGCGATGCGCTTTATGAGTTGGGTGCAAATGGTTGGAGTGCTGAAGGTCCAAACTTAGGTTGTGATAGCCAGCCAATTGGCAAGCCTTTGCTTATCGAGAGCTTTCCTACACCACAGGAGATTGTTGAAGAACTAACAAAAATTTCTGATAGGAAGCTTAGGGCTTATTCGCTCAGGGCTTCGCAGCTCCTTGGTCTTGGGAGGTTGGGCTTCCACTTGCCAACAGGTATTGAATATGAGTGGTTTGTTGAGCACTCTGGTGGGCTGTTGAGAGTGAGTGGCATTGCTGACAAGCCAGTTACCTTCTCATTTAGCTCATACGAGGTAGGTAAACCAACACTCTACGGCCAGCCGCTGCCACTGCCAACTGCTTCAGTTGTTTTTATTCCTCTTGAACGTCCAAAACAGCCAGAAGCCCTGCTCTTGCTTTATGGCAATTATTCGATAAGGCCGTCCTTCACAGTCTGGATAGATTACGACCTTTTCGGCGTCTATGAAAGAATAAAAGAAGGCGTTGAGCAACTCAAAACAATCATTCAGGAAAACAGGGCTCTTGGTTTTGAGGTGACAGACCTGGCGCTCAAAAACAAAGTCAAGGAGCTGAATTCTGCGCAGGGAGAGCTTGTTTGGCAAGTCCCTAAGAGGACAAGTGAAGATCCGGCTATCTACTCTTTTGTTATTTCTCATAAGAAGCAGCTTTTAGGATGCAGTCAGCCTATTCAAATAAGGTTTGCGATGAGAATTCCATTAGCTGCTTGAGGAAGAAGACTATTTGTCATTATTCTGAATCACACAAATATTTATAAATTGCTTTCTGCTCGAGCAACTCATAAGGGGTGGTTGAACTGATAAGAATTCCTTATGCTGATATTGTTGAAAAGATAAAGTCAAAGACAGGCATGTCTGAAGAGGAGATAAGACACCTCGTTGAAGAGAAGCAAAGACAGCTTTCTGGCTTGATTTCAAAGGACGGAGCTGCGCACATCGTTGCAAACGAACTCGGGGTTAAGCTTTTTGAACATGGTAGCAGGTTGAAAATCAAAGAGCTATATCCAGAAATGCGAGCAATCGAGACTGTTGGCAAGGTTCTACAGGTTTTCCTGCCAAAGCAGTTTGTACGTGCGGATAACACTTTTGGAAACGTTGGAAGCTTTACGTTGGGCGATGAGACAGGCCACATAAGGGTTGTTTGTTGGGGAAAGAATGCTGAAGCAATGGCAGGGCTGAAGGTTGGGGATGTTGTTAGAATAATTTCTGGATATGTTCGCGAAAACAGAGGCCTAAGAGAGGTTCATCTTAATGACAATAGCTCACTCATTATTAATCCAGAAGGCATTGACATAACCGAGGTAAAACAACCCGCAGCCGCAATAAAAAAAGCAATTAAGGAACTTTCTGATGGGGATGAGAATATTGAAATAACAGGTACAGTTATACAGGTTTTTGATTTGAAGTTCTTTGAGTCGTGCCCTGATTGTGGTAAGAGGCTTAAGCAAGAAGGCTCTGAATGGTTTTGTAGGCTTCACAAGCGCGTGGAACCGACTTACTCTCCTGTTTTAAACTTGATCCTTGATGATGGAACAGATTCGATACGCGTTGTTCTCTTCAGAAATCAGGTTGAAAGGCTTCTTGACAAAAGCACGCAAGATGTCCTCGCCTATAAGGGCTCTCCTGAAAGCTTTTCAGACTTCAAAACAGCTCTGCTTGGAGAAGTACTACGGCTCATCGGTCGGGTAAAACGCAATGAATTTTTTGACAGGCTTGAGTTCACTGCACAACGCGTTTTCAAAATTCAACCTGGTCAGGAAGAAGTAAAAGCCGAAGTGCAACCTGCTGAGACTGAAAGAACAGAGTTTAAGCCTGAAGAGCTTGAATTTACTAGTGCTGAGCACTGGTCACTGGACAACTCTGCGCAGAATATATAAGTTAAGCGATAAGTATTAAAGAATATGAAACAAACACTTGAAAGGTCAGCCCTGCTTTCGAGCAAGCTTTCGAATGACTCTCACTTAATGCTAAAAGATGTAAAAATGGTTAAAACAGAAGCAGAAAGGATGAAAAAAGCACGCCAATTTAGAAAGTTTTTCAACTTTTCGTACAAAAGGCAAATAAAAACCACCTCTTGTAAAAGCAAAAAAGATTTGGAGGCGGTGAAAAATGGAAAAGAAAATGCCTGAAAAGAAATTCAGGGCAGGCGCGGTTAGCGCAACGATATGGCTAAATGAAGGGTTAAGGGATGGGCAAATAGTCAACTACCCCACCGTGTGCTTTGAAAAGGTATACAAGGACAAGTCTGGGCAGTGGAAATCGACAAATTCTTTAAACATGAGTGATATCCCCAAAGCAATAGTTGTGCTCTCAAAAGCTTTTGAGTTCCTTGCGCTCAAGTCAAAAGAAACTTCCTAAAAGCGATAAGGTGACCTCATAATGCCTGGAAAGGAAGAAAGTGGAAAAAGAAAGATAACCTCTGTAGCGGACCTTCCAGGCATAGGACCAGCAACGCTTGAAAAGCTTGAGGCTGCAGGCTTTAACGACTTGATGTCGGTTGCAGTTGCAACACCTGGCGAGCTTGTTGGAGCTGCAGAGATTTCAGAAGCAACTGCAAAGAAAATAATCTCAATTGCGCGAGCTAATCTTGAAATGGATTTTGCTTCAGGCGATGAACTTCTAAAGAGACGAGAAAATGTCATGAGAATAACAACTGGCAGTAGCGCGCTTGACAAGCTTTTGGGCGGCGGGGTGGAGACTGCAGCCCTGACAGAAGCTTATGGGATGTATGGAAGCGGAAAAAGCCAGCTAGGCTTTGCGCTCGCAGTTAGATGTCAACTTCCGGTTGAAAAAGGTGGGCTTGGAGGATGTGCTGTTTTTATCGACACAGAAGGGACTTTCAGGCCAGAAAGGATATCTCAAATAGCCACCGCTCTTGGAATGTCTCCACAAGAAGTTCTAAAGAACATCAAAGTTGCACGAGCAATAAACGCAGACCATCAAATGCTTCTTGCTGAAAAAATTGAAGACTTGATAAAGAATCAAGGTTTGCCTGTCAAACTTGTTGTAATAGACAGTCTGACTGCTCATTTTAGGGCAGAATTCGTTGGGCGAGGCACCCTTGCAGACAGGCAGCAGAAAATAAATAGGCACATGCACAGACTGCTGAGGCTCGCAGAACAGTACAATCTTGCGGTCTATGTAACAAACCAGGTCATGTCAAAGCCTGATGTGTTCTTTGGAGACCCAACCGAAGCCATCGGTGGTAACATAGTTTTCCACAACAGCACCTACAGGCTCTATCTAAGGAAAGGAAGAAAAGGCACACGTGTTGCAAAGATGGTTGATGCCCCAAACATTCCAGAATCAGAAGCCGTTTTCGTCATTGATGAGAGCGGTGTCCGTGACGCAAAAGGGCTTGATTGATTTTTGCTGGATAAAAAGGCATCGCAGCAATGCGACTTTGCGGCGAATTAAGATACAAAATGTTTGAGCTGGAATTCAGAACTATGTTGCAAACCTTGAATAGGATTGAACATTTTGTGCACGGCAACGATAGGTTTAAATACGCCTAAGTCAAAGATTTTCAATGTTGTGTGTAGCTTATTCTACATGCAGCTCAATACAAAAATCGAAGAAAGGGTGAATAGATAAAATGTACGGAAATTTTGGTGGGAGAGATTTCCGACCAAGAGGGGGCATTGCTCCCATAAAGGTTGGAGAAGAGCTTGATGTAACCATCGAAGCTGTTGGAGAGAAAGGGGATGGCATAGCCAAAAAAAATGGCTTTGTCATCTTTGTGCCAAACACAAAGCAAGGCCAAAAAGTCCGCATACGAGTGACAAAAGTCCTTGCAAAGGTCGGTTTTGCAGAGGTCGTTGAAGCAGCCAAGGAAGCCCCTGCCCCAGCAGCTGAGCCAGCTGTTGAAGAGGTTGCTGAAGAAGCTCCTAGCTCTCCAGAAGACACTGAGACCTTTGGTGAAGAAGAGACAGAGGAATAGTTACGTTTTGTTTTTTTTCGCAAATTTTTTATTATTCTTTTTATGCGGTCATGACTAATGAGACTTTTTGTAGCAGTTGGTTTGCCGAAGGAGGTAAGTGAGCACTTGCACGAGCTCGCAGTGGCGCTTGCTTCTGAGCCTTCTGCTAAGGTTGCCCTTGCCGCTGGAAGCCATCTAACATTAAAATTTCTTGGAGAGCAACCAGAAGAGAAGCTAGAAGAAATAAAGAGCCTGCTTTCTGAAATTAGTTTTGAGCCATTCGAGGGAGCGCTCAATGGTATTGGATGGTTTCCTGGAGGAAAAAGGATGCGTGTTATCTGGATTGGGATAAAACCAGAAGAAGCATTTTCTAAACTTCAACAAAAGGTGGAAAGCTCGCTTAAAAGCTTTGGCAAGGCAGAAGAAAGAGCCTTTTCTCCTCACATCACTTTGGCAAGAGTGAAGGCTATTTTTGACAAGGCTGCCTTTGCAAAAGCTGTTACAGAGCTCGGCAAGAGAGTGAAACAGCTTCGCTTTGTAGTTACCAGCTTTAGCCTTATGAAATCGACTCTAACCAAAAAAGGGGCTGTTTACGAGGAGTTGGCTAAATTTGTTGCAAAGGCTTGACAGAAATCTTTATAAAGGCTATTCAGTCGAATCTTGACAAAATAACCAACGCACAAAGCCTGCTTGGCTTTGCGCATCGGCTGTTGAGGTAGCCAAATTTGTTTATAACATGGCAGTCGAATCACAGTTTTTGGTCCCTCAAGAACTCTATCTTAAGTCCGGCATACACATAGGGACAAAGTTTAAGACTAGGTATATGGCCCCCTTTATTTACAAGACAAGGCCTGACGGGCTTGCCGTGCTCAACCTGCAAAAAATAGACCAACGAATAGGTATTGCAGCAAACCTTCTCGCACAATTTGCTCCAGAAGACATCGTTGTTGTTAGCAGGAGAGAGAATAGTTGGAAGGCTGTCAAGGCTTTTGGCAAGGTTGTTGGCTGCAGGGTGTTCGCTGGAAGATATCCCCCTGGAATAATTACAAATCCTAGGCTTGAAAGCTACATGGAGGCAAAGATTTTTCTTGTTACTGATGCCTGGCCTGATAGAAATGCAATAAATGATGCTCTTTCGCTTGGTATCCCTGTAATTGCGCTCTGCGATACCAATAACACTGCAAACAACATCGACCTAGTCATTCCATGCAACAATAAGGGGAAGAAAAGTCTAGGTTTGCTTTTTTTCATACTAGCGAGGGAATATCTCCGAAGACGAGGTCTTCTTGGCAAGGACGAGGAGCCTAAATTTACCCTCGAAGACTTTGTTGAGGAATAATTTTATCGACGGCAGCTTTTAGCCCTTCCGGCACAATCTCAAAAAGAAGTTCGCGTTCTCCAGCAATACTCCTGTGCTTGCGAAGGATTGCTTTTCTCAGTCCACCATGACCAATCTGAAGCTCAATAAGACACTTGCTGCCATACTTCAGAATGTCTCCTCCTACCATTGCCATCCTGCGGCCGCTGGCATGATTGCCATGCCACGCCAAAGGCTGTTCTAGCCTTTCCTCACGCTCAAATGTGCTATAAACCTGGTTTGTAAGAAGGACAGGGATTTTCTTCTTTCTCGCGATTTCAGTTAAGCCTGCAACCTGTAAGCCAAGCTCTCTATTAAAATTTCCACTACTGTTTCCTATCTTCCTTTCGAGCCTGTAGAGCATGGATATAGTATCGACAACAATCAATCCTATTTTCTGGTTTACCAGACTTTTCAGCCTTTCAATGCTTCTTTTTTGTTGTTGAAAGGTTGTTGGGTTTAGAAAAATTATTTTCTCTAAAATTGGCTTGTAGTTTTTGGCAAGCTGTTTCAGTCTTGCTACCGAGAAACCTCCTTCTGTATCAACAAATATTGTTTTTTTCCCACGCTCTGCCGTTGCAATAGCAGCCAAAAGAGCGAGTGTTGTCTTTCCTGCCCCTGCAGGTCCATAAATTGTCGTAACAGCATCCTGCTCGTATCCACCTTCCAAAAAGGCATCAAGCAAAGAAGAGCCTGTCGGAACTCTCTGCTCGGTCAAGGTTACCATTTTGGATTAATTTTTTTTCAGATTTTATAACCTTTTTGTCTGTTCTGAGCGCATTCACAAAATTGAAACGAAACCATTGCCAAAGTCAGAGAAAAGTTTTTTAAGCCCTTTTCCGCACGCAACTAAAAAAGAGCACCATGAACCCTATATTAAGTTTTTTTGTATGGACTGCTATATGTATTTCCCTTTACTTTTCAGTCTTTTGGCTACTTGTATTCATTGAGGGAGATGTTCAAACAAGGCAGCGCACTACAAAGCTAAAGCGCTTTCCTTACATCTCCGTTGTAGTTCCTGCATTTAATGAGGAAACTCATATTACCGAAACCCTCCATTCCCTTCTCAATCTAGATTATCCAAAGAAAAGGCTTGAAATAATTGTAGTGGATGATGGGAGCACTGATCGCACAGCAGAGATGGTCCAAAGCATAGCCAGGAAATTCAGCGACAGGAAGATAAAACTTATTCGCAAGGTAAATGGGGGAAAGGGAAGCGCGCTGAATGCAGGGCTCAAAAAGGCCAAAGGGGAGTTATTTGTCTGCATGGATGCGGATTCTATTGTGCTGCCTGACGCCCTCCGCAAAGCACTCATCCACTTTGAACCTGATGTGGCAGCAGTCCTGCCATTGCTGAAAGTGAAGAATCCAAAAGCTGTTGTTCAGAAAATGCAATGGTTTGAATACCTTATCAACATGTTTTACAAGAAGCTTCTTTCAAAGCTAAACTGCATTCATGTCGCACCAGGCCCCTTCTCCGTCTACAGAACAGCCGTCCTTAAGGAGGTTGGCGGATTTGATGAGCACAATCTTACTGAAGACCTTGAGATGACCCTTCGTTTGCAATCAAAGAACTATAGAATCGTTCAGCTTGATAACACCAGCGTGTACACAATCTCACCACATTCTTTTAAAGAGTTTTATAAACAGCGCAACAGATGGTACAAAGGAACTCTTCTTAACCTTGCAAAATATAAACATATGATTTTTAACTCAAAGTATGGCGATTTCGGCCTATTTCAGCTTCCTTCTGTCCTGCTTACAGGGGTTGTTGCACTGATCCTTTTCTCCTCTTTTGTGTGGGACAAGCTAAAGCCTTCTTTCGATTTTCTGTACAGGCTCAAATTCGTTAACTTTGATTTTATGACGCTACTCCGTGATTTTCATTTTGAAATAAAATTCTTAGATTTAGACATCCGATGGCTCTTCACTTTTGCGATTGTCATGACTCTCGCAATTTTCATCCTTATCAAGTCCCATCAGCTGACCAAGGAGCGCATTAAGCCAAAAAGCACCATCCCGCTTTTGATCTATCTTTTTGGTTACTATGCCCTGCTAACCATTGTTTGGATAACTGTTCTTTTTGAACTCGCAATTGGCAGAAGGCAGAGGTGGTAGATGGTTGAACGTACGATAAGCAAATCTAAATACATTCTTGCAGCTCTAATAACTGGCGTAATCTTTTTGCTTGGAATTGCCCTTGGCTTGGTTATTGAGGGCAAGAGGGTAACTTATGTTCAGGATTTTATGGATTCCCAACGAATTGAATTTACGAGCTCACAACTCCAATACAGCTATTTGAAGGAGCTAAACAGGAAGGATGATTGTCCTGCAATTTACGAGATATTTTATTCAAACCTGCGAAACCTTGAGCGAACAGGAGCCCGCTTGGAAGGATACGCAGTCAACAGCAAAATAAATGACGAGGCTTTTAATCGCTTAAAGAGGGAGTACGTGCTTGAGGAATTGCGATACTGGCTTCTTGCAAAACAAGCCAAAGAGTTGTGTGAAGACAAATTTATTACAATGCTGTATTTCTATTCGGATGATGAGCACTGTCCCCGCTGTGGCGACCAGGAATTCGTGCTGAACTATCTCAAAAAGGCTTTTGAACAGAAGCTACTTATTTTCTCACTTGATGAAAGGCTCAATGAGCCAATGATTTTGATTCTAAAAAAGCAATACAATCTAACAACTTTTCCAACCCTTATTGTTGAAGAAAAGAAATATGCTGGCTTCACTTCAAAGGATATCCTTCTTAAAGAGCTCTGCAGCAGACTTGATGCTCCACCTTGTGAGGCTTTAAGAAAGTAAAATTTCCTAGCAAGGTTCGCTCATCTCTGTAAGTGGTATCCTTAAGAGCCTTTCAAGCCTTTTTGCTTCTGCCAGTTCTGGCAAAAGCTCTCCGTTCTCAAACTTGCGAAGCACTGATTCCCTCACAGCAATCCTTGATGCAAACTCCTTTTGGGTCAAGCCTGTCTTTTCCCTCGTAATCCTCAATTTTTCTCCAAAATCGCTTACAACCCGCTCTATCGCCTTTTTTTCTGCAGGAAAACTTTGAGGTTTTGCCTGACTCTTTTTGACGGCTTCAGTTGGCAAAACAGTCAAAACTTTTCCAAACCGGCTGCAGCTCTTGCAAAGCCAAAGCTCTGCACCTTCAACTAAACACCTTGCAAAGCTTTTTGTCCGATTACATATTTCACAAAGCATAGGTTTAACTACCCTTTCATCACCTTTACTACAAGCTTTCGCGCTCTTGGGCCATCAAATTCACAAAGCCAGATTCTCTGCCATTCTCCAAGTGCAAGCCTTCCATCAAACACTGGTATTGCAAGCGAAGGGCCAATAAGACTTGCCTTTAGATGGGCCGTGGCGTTGTCATGAACCCTTCCATGTGCCCAACCCCCTTTCACCTTTTCAGGAGCAAACATTGAGAGCACTCTTAGAAAATCCTCCTTTATTCCTGGGTCTGCGCTTTCGTTTATCGCAAGGCAGGCTGTTGTGTGTTTTAGCCAAAGAAAAGCAACTCCAGAACTTGTGCCCAAGACGGTCTTTTCTATATCTTCAGTTATATCAACAATTTCTTCCTTTTTTGTTGTTTGAAAGCTTAACTCAATCATTCTCGACATTTTAACATCTCAGCACTTTAAAAACTTTCTTCAGCAAGATTTAAAAATGTACCCACCTACTTAAAAAGAATGGTTCAAAAAGAGGAGCTAAAAAAAATTATTTGTTCAGCGCTTTCTTCTGGAATATCTCGTAAGGAGCTTGAAAATTTTCTTGCAGAGTTCGGTTGGCCACAAGAGATGGTTCATGAATATATCAACATCGACTGCGACAACCTCCCAATAATTTATGTTCGTGGAGTATCAAAAAGCTTTGGGAAGCATCAGGTTCTGCAAGATGTTACTTTTCATATCAATAAAGGTGAAATACTTGGTATAATCGGCGCAAGTGGCGTCGGAAAGACAACCCTTCTTAACATCATTGTTGGTTTTGTTCAACCAGATTCTGGAGAGATTGTTTTAAATATTCCACATAAGCCTGGCTGGGGTGGTTCGCGTGATGTCAAAAGGATGTTTGGGTTTGCAGCGCAAACCCCTAGCTTTTATCCACACCTAACTGCGCGCGAAAACATTGAACACTTTGCCGCGCTCTACGGCTTCACAAAAGCTGAGCGCAGGCTAAGGGCAGAATCACTGCTAAAGCTCGTAGGACTTTCAGATTTCGCAGAATTACTTGCTTCACAGTTGTCTGGTGGAATGCAAAAACGTCTTGATATAGCCTGCGCCCTTGTGCACAACCCTCCCATTCTAATACTAGATGAGCCTGTTGCTGACATTGATTTGCTTCTTAGGCAGCAAATGTGGAACTTAATAAAAGCAATAAACAAGCGCGGCACAACGGTCATTATAGCTTCACACTTCCTTCTTGAGCTTGAAAGCTTGTGCACAAGAATTGCGCTCTTGCACAAAAAAAAGATTACACAAATTGGAAGTCCTCCAGAGCTCAGCTCGGCTCTTCTAAAAAAGCACAGGATGACCTTGGAGCTAGCCTCACGCAACTATACCCAACTTTTTTCAGAACTTGCCCGCGACCCAAAGCTTAAGTGTCAGTTTTTTATTCAAGAAGGCAAAGCGGTGTTGTTGACAGAAAGTCCTGAAGAACTTCTACACGCGCTTGTGCACATACTTGAACGCTCAAAAGACACTCTGCTAGAGTTGAATATTTCAAAGCCAACATTAAAGGAGCTGTTTGAGGTAGTGGAAAAGGGATAATGCGATGAGCGCGCTAATTGAACTAATACGAAAGAATCTCCTTCTTCTTGTTAGGGCTAGGGCTTCAGCATCGATTGTTGTATTTGGGCCGATGCTAGTGATATTTGTGGCTGGGCTTGCATTCGACAATATCGGTACCTATAACGTGCGAGTCGGGGTCTATTCTGCACACTTTAACGAGCTCTCAGAGTCCTTTGTGCAAACGCTCTCAAAGAACAGCATGAAGATTTCGCGTTTTGATTCCGAAAACAGCTGTGTTGACGCAGTCAGAGGAGGAGCGCTTCATACCTGTATCGTCTTTTCGCCAGATTTCACTCTTGGTAAAGATGCAGCAAATGAGCTTTCCTTTCATATAGATCCCTCTAAAATAAACCTTGTCTGGGTGATTCTTGAATCCCTTTCCTCAGCTGTCGCTGAAAGGACAAGGGAGCTTTCACTTAATCTTACCTCTGTTGCAATCAGAGCTATTGAGATAACTGATAATGAACTCTCTGGTAAAAAACCCGTTGTTATCCAGCTAGCAACTGAAAACGAAGAGGTTTCGCAAAAGGCATCAGAGATAAGAGAGCGTCTTGGCCGACTTGATCTCGGCATTAATAAGTCAGCATTTGGAATTGAGGTTATGTCAAAAAGGCAAGAAGACATTCAAAATCATCTAGAAGAACTCAAGGCAATCTCAAATGAACTCGTGGGCAGCGTCGCTGAAAGGTTGAACAGAGCCAAAGATCTCGTTGAAAGTAGCGAACTGAACTCCACGATAAAAGAGAACATAACCGAAGCTCTGGCAAGGGCAAGGAACAGCCTTTCTTCTTTTGTCTCAACAATAAATCTAACAATGAATGCAACAACCACAAGCTTTGCTGAAGTTAACGCTTCATTACAGAACCTTGTTTATCATGTTGAAACAACTGCCAACAAGCTTCAAGCAGTAGAAGAAACAAGAAATAGAGTCTTTGCAACTCTTGAAGCAGCAAAAGCAGAGCTGGACAGTTCACTACTCGGAATTGCTTCTATTCAAAACTCCCTCAACAAAATTTCATCCATACTCTCAATGGTTCAAATTCGTGAACCAGAAAAGATTGTCCAACCCATCACAACTGTAATAAAGCCAGTTGTTGCACAAAAGACTTATCTGAACTACATTTTCCCAATCCTTGTCATTCTTATTCTCATGTTCACCGCGCTTTTACTTGCTCCAACTTTGATACTCTTAGAGAAAAAATCAGCAGCCTTTTTTAGAAACTTCATGGCTCCAACTCCAGGTGTTGTACATCTTGGTTCAGTCTTTATAAGCTCTGGAATTATCCTTATCTTACAGCTTGCAGTACTCTTGGGAATCGCAGCCATAGGTTTCAAAGCTCAAATTACAACAAACATTGTCGCAACAGCAATAATCCTTTTCATTTTGCTCATCCTTTTTATAACTCTTGGAATGATTTTGGGATACCTTTTTAATTCAGAAGAAACGGCAATGCTAGCGGCTATTGCACTTGGTTCTGTTTTTCTCTTCCTGTCAGACATAATCATCCCCATAGAGACCATGCCACCGGCTATAGAAGGGATGGCAAAACTGAACCCCCTTATCCTTGGCGGCCTTGCTCTTCGAAGAGCTATCATTTTCGGTGCGACACTTCAAGAACTATGGAAGGAGGTTGCAATTTTAGGAGGATATATTCTTGTCGCAGGACTTTTTGTTTTAGCAGCTTATTTATCAGGCAAGAGCAGGCAAAAAAATATTTAAATTGCCGCAATGAAAAAAGAGCATGGTGCTTAAGCTCTATAACACCCTTTCAAGGCGGAAAGAGATTTTTAAGTCAATAAAACCAGGCAAGGTAGGCTTCTACACCTGTGGTCCAACGGTTTATGATTATCCTCATATTGGAAACTATCGCGCCTTCATATTTGCAGATATCTTAAAGCGCTATCTGACCTACAAGGGATATGCAGTAAAGCATGTCATGAACATCACTGATGTTGATGACAAAACCATAAGTCGTTCAAGGCAGGAAGGTGTAACACTAAAGCAACTGACAACCAAATACGCCAATGCCTTCTTTGAAGAACTTGCACTACTCAACATAAAGCCAGCAACTGTTTATCCACGTGCAACAGAGCACATTCCCGAAATGGTTGCAATGATAAAAGCTCTTATGGCAGCCGGACTTGCGTACACCGCATCTGATAACTGCATTTATTATTCGATATCAAAATTCAAGGACTACGGGAAGCTTGCTGGAATTCGAATGGAAAAACTCCGGCCCGGAGCTTCTGGCAGAGTGGTGAGGGATGAGTATGAAAAGGAGCGCGTGGAGGATTTTGCGCTTTGGAAGGCATGGCGTCCTGAGGATGGTGATGTTTTCTGGGAAACTGAATTAGGAAAAGGAAGGCCTGGTTGGCATATCGAATGTTCGGCCATGTCAACAAAATACCTGGGTTGCCCATTTGACATACACTCTGGAGGCGTGGATCTCATCTTTCCACATCATCAGAATGAGATAGCACAAAGTGAAGGGGCTGGATGTAAAAAGTTTGTAAACTATTGGCTGCACAACGAATGGTTGCTTGTTGAAGGGAAAAAGATGTCAAAAAGTCTTGGCAATTTCTACACCCTCAGAGATTTGCTTGCAAAGGGTTATGACCCAAAGGCAATAAGATATATCCTTCTTGCCACACATTACAGACAAAAGTTAAATTTCACTTTCAAAGGCCTTGAGGCTGCTGAGAGGTCTCTTCAAAGGATATGGGATTTCGTGGCAAGGCTTGACAGCCAGCCTCTTTCTGTGAAGAAACCAGCAGCCATAGATGGCATTATTTCCAGGACAAAGGCAGCCTTTGAGGCAGCGATGGATGATGACCTCGATATATCAAAAGCACTGGCAGCAATCTATGCTCTTATAACAAAGACAAACAAGCTCATCGATGACCAGAGGCTTGCAAGAGAGGACTGCCAAAAAATAAAAAAATTTTTGATAACAATTGACAGCATTCTTGGGATTCTTATACCGCCGCCACAGGACGAGCTTGCGCCAGAACTTAAAGCTCTCATTGAAAAGCGTGAGGCAGCAAGGGCGGCTGGAGACTGGGCAAAGGCTGATGCGATACGCCAGGAGCTAGCTCAAAAAGGAATTCTTCTAGAAGACACTCCACAAGGAGTGCGCTGGAAAAAGGTCAAAGCACTATCCTGAGCTCTTTCCCAAACCTTATTTCTGTAATGTTGTGCGTCTGCTGGAGCTCTTTTTCAGCAGGAGCGAGGCTTTCCGGAAACACAGCCAATTTTACAGAACTTTTGAGACTTAAGCCTTTTTCCTTTTTTGCCTTCCATATCGCGCTGTTTACAGAAAGAAGATCTTTGGTCGCTAAAGCAGGTTTTGCAAGAATTTTGGCTTTTGGAAATTTTTCTGTATGTATCTCTTTTCCTGTCAGTCTCTCATAGATTGTGCTTGTTATCATTGGAATGACTGGTGCGAGGAGCTTGAGAAGCGTTTCAAGGCAGTGATTTAGTGTTTGGATTGCTCCTGCCTGCTCAGCAATGCTCCAGCTTTGATTACTATTATATGCACGACCTTTTACAAGCTCAAGGTAATTCGACGCAAAAGTTTCCCATATGAAATGTCTGATGGCAATTACAGGTTGATGGAAATCGTAGTTTTGATAGCGCTCGTTTGCAAGCTTCACTAGCTCGTTAAGTTCAAACAAAATCCATTTATCTAACTCCCGCAACTTTGGTTTTTCTCTTTTGCTCTTAAGCTCTGGAAGCTCAAACATTGAAATAAATCTGGCAATATTCCAAAGTTTTGTCAGTGTTTTTCCAGCCGCTTCAATACGCTCAAAGTTACACCTGAAATCACCCTTTTCCAAGTTTCCTTCAACAGCAGCCCATAGTCTAAATGGCTCTGCACCAAAACGGTCAAGTACCTCTTTAGGCTCTATGACATTTCCTGCAGACTTCGACATCTTCTTGCCGGACTCATCAACTACATGATAATTTATCCAGACATCTCTGAATATTGGTTTCCCAGTCAAGAGATAGCACTTTAGCAAAGTGTAATAAAGCCATGTGCGTACTATCTCTTTGCCTTGGGGCCTTAGTGAGCATGGTGCTGCTTTTTCAAAAAAATCTTGAGCTCTTGACCACTTTAGAATGTACAATGGGCTGTTTGAGCTGTCAAACCATGTATCTAAAACCCTTTCCTCTCCTTTGAAACTCTTGCCTTTGCACTTTGGGCAAGCGTCGATTGGTGGCCCCTCCTTCCATGGTTGATAATACCTTGGTCTTTTTTCAATCGGTGGAACAACTCTGTAACCACAGCCAGTGCATTGCCAAAGTGGAATTTCTGTTGCATAATATCTTCGACGTGATATCGGCCAATCAAGCGATACAGACTTAATCCAATCTAAAAGAAGCTGTCTTGACTCTGGAGAAAAAAATCTCAGCGCATGAGCTATCTTTTCCATCCTCGATTTATACTCGACCTGTTTTAGGTAAAACTCTTCCATTTCTATGAACTCAATAGGATCTTTCGAGCGCTCACAAACAGGGCTCCTGTGAAGGATCTTTCGTTGTTTCACAAGAAGCCCCTCACCTTTCAAACGCTCAATCATGGCCTTTCTCGCAACATCAACAGGGAGCCCAGCCAAAAACTGAGCGTGCTCATTCATCGTGCCATCCTTGTTTATTGCAATGACTGGCTTCAATCCCATCTCTCTAAAGAACCTGATGTCACTCAAATCTCCTGCTGAGCACATCATGACAAGGCCAGTCCCTTTTGTTGGGTCGGCAAGTGGATGAGCCTTTATCGGAACCTCTTTATTAAAAATTGGAGTTATTGCTGTCTTGCCCTCAAGGTGGCTGTACCTCTTGTCTTCAGGATTATATATGACCATCGCACAAGTGCATATTAATTCTGGCCTGGTTGTTCCAACAATAATTTTTTCTCCACTCTCCTTTACTGTAAAAACTATGTCGTTAAAATCAGTTTCTTTGAGCTCGTACTCTATTTCAGCATCTGCAAGAGTTGTTTGACAACCAGGACACCAGTTGCTTATCCTTTTGTCCTCATAAATAAGCCCTTTGTTCCACAGCCTAATGAATGTCTCCTGTGTCAAAGCCCTATAGTCTGGACTGTCGGTTGAATATGCATCACCAATCTTGTCGCCTTCATTCCAGGAATTAAAGCTTATACCGCATCTCAAAAAATAGTTGATGGATGCCGTTGATGCCTTTTCAAGAATTTTTTTGCAAAGCTCGAGTGCTTTTCCCCTTGGAATTGAGTTGAGTTTCACCTTGAATTCCTTTTCAGCAGCCATTTCAATAGGCAAACCATTCTTGTCAAGGCCAAGCGGGAAAAGTACGGCATCCCCTACCATTCTATGGTAGCGTGCGAACATATCCATCAAGACATAAGTAGTTAGTTGGCCGATATGAATAGGGGTATTAACATATGGAGGTGGAGTGTCTATGCTGAAAACCTTTTGTCCCCTTTTTTTCTTGAAAGCATAAATTCCAGAATCCTTCCACTTATTGTACCTATCAGCTTCAAGTGCCTTGCTCCAAGCTGTTTCTTTTAGCTTAGTCGCCATTCAAAACACCAAAGACATTCCTTTTATACTCTTTTCAATTTCATAATAGCTAAGGCGCCCAAGCTTTGCACTCCTTGCCCTCTCACAAATGCTGGAAAAGAACCGCGTCATCTTTTCTTCAAGTTCCTCAATGTCGTTGCTTGTTCGTACGACAACAGTCCCTGCAAGAGGGCCTTCATCTTCCACAAAGCTAATTCCAGAATCAGCCTTTTTAGCCTTATTTCTTATTTCCGAAATGACCTCTTTTGTTAGGATGGCAGGCTCGATGATTTTACATCTTTTGACAAATGCCTTTTCCTTGCCTGCCGAATTGACGATGACCCTGAAACTTACCTCTTCAGTCCTTGGATCAAACTGCTCAACCTCAATTTTTTTGTAGCTTATATCGACGAACTGCATGAGATGGCATTTTGGATTTTATTTTATAAGTCTTTCGCAAAAGGTTGTCATGAAGCAGGCTCAGCTTTGGACTTCAAAAGCTATTTTTCATTTACTTTAAGCCCCTTTTTGCATTTTCTCTGACAAAAATATCTGTATGATTGCGCTTAAGTTTTCAAAATTTGAATTCCGCGAGCGTTAGTTTAATAAATTCACAGCCCTAGAATGTGCAAATGGCATTATTGATTGAGAGATACGCTCCTCAAAGCCTTGCACAGATACCGCAGCCAGGGATTTCAGTTTTGCGCAACTGTGTAAAAAAACAGCTTGAAGGCAAGCTCAGTGGCAAGGCAGTTTTTATTTACGGGCCAACCGGTTGTGGAAAAACAACTGCTGTCAAATGTCTTGCAAGAGAGCTTGGACTTGAGCTTTTTGAACTAAATGCCTCTGATTTCAGGTCTTCAAAAGACCTAGAAGTGACGCTGATGCCAGCAGTTAGTCAATCGAGTCTTTGGGCTGCCAGCCGGTTGATACTTCTTGATGAGCTTGATGGCCTTGACCCCTCAGAAGATGGAGGCGCGGTTGGCACAATTTTAGCAGCGATAAAGCTTTCAAAACATCCAATTGTGCTTGTTGCAAACGAGCCGTGGACAGCTCAGCTGGCTCCGCTCCGCGAAAAGGCAATTCTCATCGAGTTTCAAAAAATACCAATTAAAATTATTTTCAACACCCTCAAGAACATTTGTCAGAAAGAAGGAACGGCTTATGATATGCAGGCACTTGCATTGCTTGCCCAAAAGTCATCGGGGGATCTTAGGTCAGCACTCGTGGATCTTGAGCTTTTGTTGCCTAGAGGCGTGGCGCTAAAAGATGTTCAAGAGCTTGCATCAAGAGATGCATCCAAACAAATGAGCGAAGCCCTTTTTACAATCTTTAAGCAGACAGACCCAAATGCGGTTGTTGGTGCTTTTGACAAGACAGGCGAGGAACTAACTACTTCAATGCTTTGGCTGGATGAAAATCTTCCTCGAGAGTACCTTAATCCAGCAGACCTTGCGCGGGCTTATGAAGCCCTAAGCAGAGCAGATGTTCATCTTGGAAGGATAAGACGCTCCCAACATTGGAGGCTGCTTAACTATGCAGGCATCATGATGACCTCAGGCGTTGCTGTTGCCAAGTCAAGTGTCAATGCTTACGCGAACAGATACACAAAAACAAAAAGGCTTTTCAGGCATTGGCAACTCAACAGGCAAAATAGTATTGCAAAATCAATAGCCAGCAAGTTTTCTGCTTTAAGCCATCTGTCAACAAGAAGAGCATTTCAGACATTGCCTTTTTTGAAAAGGCTGCTTTCTAGTGCTTTTGGGGATGCTGTCGCAAAAGATGTTGGTTTAACAGATGAAGAGGTTGGCTGGCTTTTAGGAAAGGCAAAGGCAAACGGGCTGTACTTACAGTAGCGTTAGTTATTTAAAGCACACCAAGCTTTTGCACATAAAATGAAATACGAGGATGTCATCAATCTTGCACTTAGAAGGGGAATCTTTTTCCTCTCTTCAGAGATTTATGCAAACGCACCAGCAGGCTTTTATGATTATGGTCCTTATGGTGCTGCAATAAAGCGAAAAATCATTGAGCTCTGGCGTAAGCAATTCGTTCAGAAAGAAGAGATGCTCGAGATTGATGGTTCTGTGCTAATGCCCGAAGAAGTTTTTATCTCTTCGGGCCATCTAAGAAGTTTTGCAGACCCTATAACAAAATGCACTAAGTGCAGTTCAACTTTCAGAGCGGATACTCTTTTAGAAGAAGAGGGCAAGCTAAAGCTAAAAGAAGGGGCAAGCGTTGAAGAGCTGACAGCCGCGCTAAAAAAGCTTGGTCTTCTCTGTAAGAAGTGTAAAGGTCAGTTGTCAGATGTCTTTCGTTCAAGTCTCATGGTCAAGGCAGAAGTTGGAATAGCAAAAAAGTCTCCACTTTATCTTCGGCCAGAAACATGTCAAAGCATTTTTTGCGACTGGGCCAGGCTGCTAAAAACAATGAGGATTTCACTTCCAAAAGGGATTGCACAAACAGGCAGAGCTTTCAGAAACGAGATTTCACCAAGGCAGACTCTTCTTAGACAGGTAGAATTTTCTCAGATGGAAGCAGAGATTTTCTTTGACCCAGAAAAGATAAACGAATTTGGACGTTTTGAGGAGCTTGAAAACTACGAGTTGCGTCTCTTACGCATTGGCAAGAAGACTGTTGAGAATGTCTCTTGTCGAGATGCTGTTAACAAGGGGCTTGTTTCAGGAAAGCTCATAGCATATTTCCTTGCAAGGCTTCAACAGCTGTATACAAGCTTTGGCTTGCCACTCCATTCAATGCGCTTTCGTGAGATTGACAAAGATGAAAGACCTTTTTATTCTAAAGAGACTTGGGATTTTGAGGTTGAAACTTCTCTTGGGTGGCTCGAGCTCGTTGCGAACAATTACCGAACGGACTACGACCTCAAAGGTCATGCAGCCGGTTCTGGTAAAGATCTCAGCTTTGTTGACGAGAAAGGAAGAAAGTTCATTCCGCATATTTGGGAGGTTTCAGCAGGGCTTGACAGAACCTTTTATGCAATACTTGAACACGCGTACAAAAAAGAAGGCGAAAGGACACTTCTCACTCTAGCTCCAAAGATTGCTCCGCTTCACGCAGCAGTCTTTCCTCTTCTCTCAAACAAGCCAGAGCTAATAACAAAGGCTCAAACGGTTTATAGGAAACTTCTTGAAAGCGGCTTTGAGGTTGTTTACGATGAGACAGGAAGCATAGGCAAAAGGTACGCAAGGATGGATGAAATCGGCTGTCCCGTCTGCATAACGATTGACTTTGAAAGCCTTACAGCAGAAGATGTGACAATTCGCGATCGCGATACTACAAAGCAAAAACGCATAAAGATTGCCAATCTTCCAAATGCGCTCGCGAGCATTACCTCAGGAACACCATTTGAAAAGATTTAAAAGGTCAGCGCTCTCGACTTTTTTTCGCCGGGGTTAAAGGGGCAGTAACTCAGCCCGGGAGAGTGCACGGCTGAAGACCGTGGTGTCGCCGGTTCAAATCCGGCCTGCCCCATTAGCCAAATCTAAGGGTTGCTGCCATTATTCTTAGGGCAATAAAGTTGAAAAGCAGAATCACAAATAGTGCAACGATGGTGTAAAGTGCTGTGCTTCTTATAAGATTCCTTCCAAGCACATAACGCTCGCCAAGCTTGTCAGCGCCGTTTTCTATGCCGTTTGCAAGGATAGTGAGTATTGCAATAATTTCAACAACATAGATGCCAACAACGAGCTGGAAATAATAAGTCGGTATACCATCGCCAAGCAAGCTTGCAATTGAACTAAGCTTTTCTCCAACATCAGGAGTCTGGAGCTTTGAGAATTGGTGTGACAATGCGCCAATGATTGTTGTTATCATTGATGTTATCCCAATAACTATCCCTGCGATGGTGGGTGCAAGGAAGTTTATTTGTGATTTCATGTCTGCAATTATGTCAGCCATAAGGTCCTTTAGACGCTCATTAACCCTGTGTATCTCTTTTATGTACCTAGAGACATTCATGAGTGCTTGAGCAGCTATCTTTGGACCTTTCTTTATGCTTTCAACAAGCACCTTCATTGAACTTTCCACTACTGCGCTCGGGAAGTATGTTAGTGCACCAATCCGTGGATGAAATATTGCGTCTCTCAATCCAAGTCCAAGCTTTCTTATGTTCGTGGAGATGACGGCAAAGAAATTTCCTGAAACAGTTTCTCCCATAACCTCCGCAACGTTACCAACTGCCATTTCGGCAGGAATTCCATCACCAAGTCTATTTCCAAGTTGGAAAAGGGCAGATGCAAACTCTTCTTCAAGCCTTTTTGTTCGTTCTCTTATTTTTATCACATTGCTGCTTCTCATCCTAAAGTATATGCCAAACCCTAACCCAAGCGCAAGTGGGAAAAGAAGAGATATGACAGAAGCACCAAGCCCATAAGGTCCGAGCTTTTTACCTACCAACCTTATCGAATCCCTGTATTCGAGAAGGCAGATAAGTCTTTTACATGTTGTTGTTTCTGTTTCAGCACCAAAACCCATATCAAATTCTGGTGAAAAGGCGTGAATAAGTAGCGGTGACATTGCGCCGATGAAGAGAACGCCTGCTATAACTACTGCTACAATTGCGGGATTAATTGTAAGTTCTGTTCTTCCAATCTTCAAAATAATGTTTTTGTACCTTTTCAGCTCTGGATTTATTTCTGAGATGTCGACATCTCCATATCCAGTTGGCCTTGTTGAAAGAATGTTTGTGCCCAGATGATAAACTCCAAGTGGCAGCAGTATGTTGTACAGAATGGCAACGTGATACCACTTTACTCCTTCGATAAAGCTTACAAGGAGAGGGAGTATAACAAGTCCAAGAACTGGAAGGATTATTCCTAACATATGAAGGGTTGTTATTGGGCTCTTAAGATTATGGGCATAGTGCAGCATCTTTTCATAAGTCTCCTCAAGAATAACATCGAGGCTTTTGTCAAGGAGAGCCAGTCTTGCCTCTTCAGTAGGCTCGTAAAGCGAACCTTCAATAAGATGGAATGCTTCTACAAACTCTCTGTTCCAGTTTTTCCAGCCTTCAAGATAAACATCAAGGCTTTCCTTTACTGTATCATAAATTCCTGATTCTACATTCCACAAGACTTTCTTAAGGTCTAGAGAAAGAGGAGGCGCAAGGTGTTCTGAAGCAAATTGCAATGCAAGCTCGAGGTTCGAGGTATGCCGCATGTAGGTAACAACATAGAAAATGCATAGCACCATCTGATTTGATGCACGCATTCTCCAGGTATTCGCAATTGTATATGGAAGATTTCCGAGAAGTGGAAAAAGCAGTATGCCAACAATAGTGCTCAGCATCGCGAAGAAGAACGAACCAAGAAGTATTGATATTAAAATTCCAAAAAGCATAACTGCAAGCGGTGCAACCGTTGAAAAGGCAACAGCCTCTTCAGGCCTTATTTCAAGGTGTGCAGTCTCGATAGCCTCTTTTAGCTTCTCAAGCCTTTCTGTTTTGAGCCTAAGTCTTATCAGCTTTCCAGAGAACCTGCAGAGCTTTTCATAAAATGTCAGAGGTCTGGGAAACATTTCCTCCTTAAATTCCCTATACTCTCTTGTGATTATCCTTCTTGGAATTTGAGGAGGGCTCTGACCTAACTCCTGCTCAAGTCTTTCTTTGTATTTTTGAACGAGAGACTTAACTTCTTCTTTTGCTCCTGGAGAGAGGTTGTTCACTAGTCCACCTCTTTTTGCAATTTAGCCCTTATCCAATCGCGAATTCCTTTTTAATACTCCTCTTGAGCCACTCATTCCATTCGAAAAATATTCTTTCTGTATCAAGCCTTCCAACTTCCTCAAGTATCTTATCCGAGATGTTGTGGAAGGCATCATTTGCAGTTATAACAAACTTTGCCTCAAGAATGTCTGGTCTTTTGAGAGCTCTGGCTGTCTCAACCAGCGTTTCTTTGATTCTTGCTCTTAAGTTTATGTTCTCCCACACTGCATCCCAGTTGCCAGCCCATTCTTTTACATTTGAAGCAATTGCCTTTAGCACATCGCTGTCGCCAGCAAGAAGGTCTTGTGTTGGCTGCAGCGTGTCTGTGCGCACATCGTATCTCATCAAATCAACGAAACCTTTCTCTGCAAGAGGGTCTTCTTCCCAAAACTTTCTTACTTCTGTGATTTGGGTTATCCTTCTCCACCTATGCAGGCCATCTGGACTTCTTATCGGATTTGCCACAACAATGAGATCTGTCGCCTTAAAGGATGTTCTTGGAACACCAAGGTCATTAACAACTCTATCAAAGACACCGTACGGGCTGTCGCCGTGAATCGTTCCAGCAACGACATTTGCGAGGGCACCAACTCTCATTGCTTCGTAGAGCGCGCGAGCCTCAACAGACCTTACTTCTCCTATGATAAGGCTGCTGTCTCCCAGCCTAAGTGTTGTACGCAAGCCTTCTTCTGCAGGCACTTCTGTTGTTCCACGGGTCAATGCGCTGGCTACCTTCATAGATTGAATGTTGTAGCCAAGCTCGCGCAGAGAGCTAACTGGTAA
This sequence comes from Candidatus Woesearchaeota archaeon, assembly GCA_038891615.1. GTDB lineage: Archaea > Nanobdellota > Nanobdellia > Woesearchaeales > ARS49 > JAWADY01. The sequence continues at coordinate 106,271 of JAWADY010000002.1, forward strand.
CTCAAGTGTATCTTCTATGGTCAATACTCTTATCCTGCGCATTATCTCTGTCATAAGCGATGCCAGAAAAGATGTTTTTCCTGCAGATCTTGTACCTGCGATTAGCATTGTTCGCGCGCCATCGATGCAAAAGCTCAGAATGCCTGCGCCAAGAGGGCTAATCATTCTGTTTTCTATGAAAAGTGGAAGAGTCCATGGCTTGTCGCGATGCCTCCTGAAGCTATACGCAATACCTGTTGGGTTCAATGGAGCTGTTATTGCCGCAATCCTTGCACGCGCTCTTGGTATAATAAGTTCTGTATCAAGAATTGGATTTGCCTCATCAAAAGGCCTATTCGAGAGAAGTCTCAGCTTTGAGGCCCAGCTTTCAGCCTCGCTTGCTGTTGGCACAATGTTTGTCATGCAGTCAGCATAATCAGCCTGTACAACAAATATTGGAATCCTGCCCATGGGACTGTTAACCGAGATATCCTGTATTTTTTCATCCTGAAGAAGAACTTCAACAAGTCCAAAGCCAACTGTGTACCTCACTAGGATGTTTGCAAGCTCCTGCAGTTCTTTTTCTCGAAGTTTCAGGCCGCGATACTCCGCAAGTTCCTCAAGAAGGTCAGAACCAATCCGCTCAAAAACCTGCCTCATACGCTCCGGGTCTACGAACTCTGAGCGTTTTGGCTTGTGTTCTACGATAATATTTCTCGCAGAATCAAGGAGCTCATACTTCTCCTCACTAAGCTTGAATTCTGGAGGAATAATATGATAAAGGTATTGTACCGTGTTCGGTAGGGAAAAGATGTTGACTTCTGTTCCATTTACAATGTAGCTCTCAAGCAGCTCTGCATCCGGCGGAAAGCTTGACATTAGTTTGGTAAACATAAAGTCTGGCTTTATTGTCGGCGAAAATATTCTTCTATAAATGTCCCTCTCGCCAACCTTGTATCCTGCTAATTGCTCTTTTGCAAGCTTGATGAGTGTTGTTTGTTGGAGTAAGCCAAGTGCGTCCTCCACTGCCTTAAGATAGCGCTGCAGGCACCTCTGGCCTTCGGGAGAGGCATGCTTAAGATATTCTCTTTCTCGTCTTGCAATGCGCTCCAGCTCAACATAAGCTCCCACAGGATCGCTTTTTAGCATTGTATGTAGGATTGACTGCAGCTCTGTGTATCTCCTTGTTAACCATTTCAAGCACGTCATATCAGATAAGAAGCCATACGCCAATCTTCTGCGTAGCAGCTCCTTGTACGCAATTGCTATCTCATTAAGTATTGCTGTTTGAGTGCCATCATATTCATAATCGCGCTTTTGCACAAAAACAATTCTTGTAACTGTGCCAACCTCTGCAAGAATGTCAATTGTCATTGACATTGTTTTTGGAGAATCTTCAATTGAGGGAAAAAATGTGCAGGCCTCTGCATCTATTCTAAGAATTATCTCCTCACCTTCTCTTATAATCTCGTAGCTGAAACAACCTCTATCAGGCATGTGAAGTCCTCCCACCTCTTTGAGCAAAGGTTTTTAGCACTTTGACATGGTTACACAATTTATTATCCTGCTAAGCAAAACCTTATTAAAGCAAATTTATAAGCTTTTGCAAAAATGCCTGAAGAACTGCTGCCGCCGATAGGAACTAATATCGCGCCTGAACCCGCAAGCCAAGCTACAGAGCCATCCCAACAGCCAAAGCGCCTTTTCAAGTCAAAAATGCCAGAAACGACAGAGCTTTCATCGCTGCGTGAGGAACTTCTATCACTCAGCACCCGTCTAAGAGTGTCCGAAGAGCGCTATGTTGACTTTCGAAGAAAGCTTCAACTTCTAGAGCAAAACCTTCTTTCAAACCACAAACGGGTAATGGAAGAAATAAAGCTCCTGCTCTCAGAAACAACAGAGCTAAAAAAGAAGATTGATGAGATTGAAAACAAACTCCTTCTTATTGTAAAGGAATTACAACTCACAGCAAAAAGAGAAGATGTGGAAGTAATGAAAAAGTATTTTGAACTTTGGAGCCCAGTTAGTTTTGCAACAATTTCTCAGGTTGAGAAAATGATTGCAGAAGCGCTACAGGAACGGCAAGGAGATGCCGAAGAAGAAAAGACATGATGACTTGCCCTAGAGCAGCTTCTCACTCCAATCTTCAAACCAGAAACCTTTATAAAAGCCACATTCCAAATTCGTTCAAGAGCAAGCTTAAAAGAGGAAAAGATGCCTTTGTTCGGCCTTTTTGGTAAAAAAAAGGAAACCCCTCCTTCGCCTTTTGAAGGGCTTAAGCAAGAGCTTGCACCTCCCCTTGTTCAACGAGTCATTTCGCTTCAGCAACAAGGCCTTTCAAACAGCCAAATCATCGAGGCTCTCCAAAGAGAGGGCTTTGCTCTTGACAAAATTGTGGAAGCATTGAATCAAGCCGCTGCACCTCCGCCTGCTGGGCCCATTCCTACGGAGATGCCACAAGCCCCTCCACCAACTCCACCGTCAGAGCTTCCTCAAGCTCCTCAACCAGTGCCTGCACCGCCTGCAATGTATCCTGCTGAATATCCTGAATATACCTATCCAGCTTACCCAGCCTATCCTGCTGAAGAAATACTTTCCCGAGAGAATGTTGAGGCAATTGCTGAGTCGATAGTTGAGGAGCGTTGGAAGGAGGCTACAAAAGAGCTTACAAAGTTGAGTGAATGGAAGGAAGCTTCAACAAGAAGACTTGACAAGCTTGAGCAGTCTCTTACGGACCTTAAAGCTGACATTGATAACCTTCACAAAGCACTCGTTGCAAAAATAAGCGAATACGACAAGAGTCTCATTGATGTTGGCGTAGAACTTAAGGCGATGGAAAAGGTTTTTCAGAAAGTGCTTCCAAGCCTAACAGAATCTGTTTCAGAACTATCACGAATTACGCAGCGGGTAAAAAAGGCAAAGAAGTAACTTCATAGTGCATTTCGTTGGGCACTTTTGCGCCCAAATCATTGCAGCTTATCTAAATTTTTATGAGATTTTAATTTTTAAAGGCGAGAACAGTTATATTTTTAAACAGCCTCCATCTCTTTTGTTGAATGCTAATTGGTCTTGTTGGTAAGCCTTCTGCTGGCAAAAGCACTTTCTTTAAGGCACTAACTCTCGCGGAAGTTGCCATTGCACCGTATCCTTTCACCACGATAAAACCAAATGAGGGCGTTGGTTTTGTTCGAGTTGATTGTGTTGAAAAGGAATTTGGGGTTGCCTGCAATCCTCGCGAGGGTTATTGTAGCAATGGCATTCGTTTTGTTCCAATCAAATTGATGGATGTTGCCGGGCTTGTGCCAGGCGCGCATCTTGGGAAAGGACTTGGGCTTCAATTTCTTGACGACCTTAGGCAGGCAGAATGCCTTATACATATTGTTGATGCTTCTGGAAGCACGAATGAAAAAGGCGAGGTTGTTGCTCCAGGGAGCTACGACCCTTCATATGACATAAAATTTCTTGAGCATGAGCTTGACATGTGGTTTCTTGAAATCATAAAGCGTGGTTGGGAAAAGGTTGCCAAGCTATCTCAACAGACAAAAAAAGAAGTTTCTACAATTCTTGCAAGACAACTCTCTGGTTTGAATGTGAGTGAAGAGCTTGTCAGGGAACTTATATCAAAACTTGGTCTAGACCCTCTTTCTCCCATGTCCTGGAGCGAAGAAGTTCTTCACAGCCTTGCTATTGATCTTCGTAAAAGGACAAAACCCCTACTCATCGCAGCAAACAAGGCAGACATTCCTGAATCTGAAAAGAATATAAAGAGGATGGTTGAGCTCTTTCCAGATAAGGAAGTGGTTCCATGCTCTGCAGAAGCAGAGCTCGCGCTCAAAGAAGCAGCAAAGGCAGGTTTAATAAAATACTTGCCAGGCAGCAGTGATTTTGAAGTTGTTGGAAAGCTTAACGATAAACAGGCCGCTGCACTTGAATTTATTAGACAGAATGTGCTTAAAAAGTACGGAAGTACGGGTGTACAACAAACTCTTGATGATGCTGTATTCAAACTTCTTGGTTACATTGCAGTATTTCCTGGTGGTGTAAACAAACTTGCAGACCAATTTGGGCGTGTTCTTCCGGATTGTTTTCTCATGCCAAAAAACAGCACAGCACTTGACTTTGCATTCAGAATTCATACAGATCTTGGAAAGGCGTTTGTAAGAGCAGTTGATGTGCGCTCGAAAAAAACAATTGGTAAAGACTATTTGCTAAAGCACAGGGATGTCATTGAGATTGTTGCAAAGGCATAGTTGCAAAACTTTCAGCCCCTTCAAAACGCATTTGTCAGACCCATCTAAACTTTGAAAAGCCTTTCATGCAGCTTGCTAAAAGCTTTTAATCGCTCAAGAAATCGGTGCCATGCGCGCCTAGGAATACGCGCTCCCGCTGCCGGGATGTGGCCTCCAGCTGCTGCTTGAGCAATCCCTCGCACAGCCCGGTCAAGGAGTGCATTAACCTTTACTTTTTTGTCACTCCTTCTTCCGCTGACATCCCACCAGCCATCAGCACGCCGATAAACGATGAGCGTACGGTGAGGGTGCCTAAAGGCTGCTATTGTGCTAAGCGTAGAAGAGATTTTGAGTGGTGAACTTGCATCATAAAAAACTATTTCTCCAGGAGGAGTATTTCTCACAGCAATGTCAAACCTTTTTAAGTGGCCCTTCAACTCATCATTCATTTTCTTTGTAATGAGTTTGAATGCGTTTATAATCTCCAAAGGGCTCTTTGCATCATAGACAACCTTCCAACATTTTTTTACACCATCTTTGCTGTACTTTATTGCTGATTGGATTGCATTGGCCGCCTTTCCAAAAGCACTCCTCCACACATCCTTTCCAATCCTAAGTCTTTTTTTGGCCGCAGCCTTTTGAACAAAGCCCTTCCAACAATTATAACCTGCATCCGCAACAATTCCTATTGCTGCAATCCAATCAAACGAAGAAATGTCAGCAACGGTCATTCCAAAATCGTATGCAAGTTTTGAGCTGCAATAGCTCGCAGCCTCTTTTGTTGAGAAAAGCTGCGGTTTTATCAAAAGACCATTTTTAATTGTTTTTGAGTACAAAGGGTGATGGTCAAGGATAAGAAGCCTTGCAAAACTTGAGATGCTTTTTACGATATTCTTTAGTTGATCAAGCGCAAGGTCTGTTGTTATAACCATGCTAATCCTTGCTCTTTTTAGTTTTGAAATTGTTGCTTTGTTTGGTCTTCGTTCAGGTTCTGAAATAACAAGTTCTGGTGACCTTCCCCTCACCGCTTCAATGAGTTTCGAAATGATTACTGCAGAGCACAGCCCATCAGGGTCTGCATCATGAATTATTGCAACCCTTCTTCCTCGTGTTGAAGCAAGGAATCTTACAAAGCTACTCTCCAGCCTTTCACGAACCTTTTCAAGCGATTTATGCTTTCTTGTCATATCCTCTCTTGCGTTTGAACGCAAATATGCCAAAATGACAGCTTGTCAACTCTTGGCAGTGCTTTCAAGAATCACTGCCTTTTTTTCTCATACGCTCAAAAGTCGCAGCGATATCAATTATGTACTTCCCATCAGCAACTTTAAATATCAATGGCTCATTTTTAAAAAGCCTTACGAGGTCTAGTTCGTACTTTCCTGGCTTCAGAACATTAATGCTCTCCAAGTCAAGCACAACTGGTTTTTCTGGCTCTTCAAGTCCTATAATTTTGAAGATGTCAGATTCGATTTCTTTCTTTTCCTTTTCTGAAAGAGGGCTCGCTGGCCCTTCTGGTTGCTTCAGCTTTTCTTTCTTTATGAAAAAGAAAAGCTTCCCACCACAGGAACAACCCTTTAGTATCGCAGAAGAGCCATCATCGTAGAACGTATTGCACCGTACGCATTGGTGTGGCATTTGCTATCTTTTTTTCCTCTTTTCTTGTGTAAAAAGTTCAATTTTGTGAGGGTCTTTCTTTATCTTCTTGACTATGCTGGCTGGCCCGATTATGGTCATTCCCTGCCTGTTTCCCAAAAGAAAGCTAAGGACGTTTTCGCGGAATTTCTTAATTCCTGAGAAGTTGCCTTGTTGAGGATTTATAACTGCAAGCTCTATCCCTTTGAAATCCTTATTTATCTCTTCCATTGTTGCTTTTATAAGTTCAGCCTCTTCGTCCTTCGATAATCTCCCCTGAAAAAGAACTATCTTGTCTTCTTTTGCGACATTTAACAACTTTCTTATTCTTCCAACAGAGCTAAGCTGTTCAAGCTCACTATATGGAATGAATTGCAGGGTCACCATCTTATTTTCTCAGAAGCTCGTATAATTTTTCATAAAACTCGTTAATGTTCTTGCCATATTTTGCAGATATGCCAATAACATCGTATTGAGGAAAGGCTGTCTGAACCCTTTTCAGCTTGGCACGCTTGAGGTCTATCTTGTTTGCAGCGATTAGCACAGGTATTTTTCGAGCAGCAAGGTTCCCAACTATTGTTATGTTAACTTGTGAATAAGGGTCCTGAGTTGCATCTAATACGAGTACAACCCCGTCAACATCATCCAGCCACTTTATTGCTTCTATCACTCCTTTTGTTGCTTCGCGCGCCCTGCGCTTCGCTTTTGATTCAGGCAGCCCACTTTTGATGAAATCCTCATAATCTATTCTTGTTGCAATCCCTGGCGTATCAACAAGACTAAATTGCAGTTCCTTGCCCTTCTTTAGTTTTATTACAATTCGCTCTTTTACATTGACCTCTCTTGTTTCGTGCGGAACTGGACTGACCTTTCCCATTTCTTTGCCAATCCAGTCCAAGCATATCTTGTTCGCAAGAGTTGTTTTCCCTGAATTTGGAGGACCATAAAGGCCAAGTTTAAGGGACTGTCTTCTTTTGAAAAGCTCGCCAAAAAGACCTCCGAAAACGCTCTTCAACAGCTTTAACATCTCTGCACCGCTTTTGCAATAAACAAAATAGGTTTTTATTTAAAACTTTCTAAAGAGAAAAATAAAAACTCAAGGCAAGAGAAGAAGTCAAATGCTTTAGCGACCCCGCGCCATCTTTGCCCTTGAGATATCTCCCTTTTTGTCAATGAAATAAAGATAACCTGGCTCTTTTTTGACTCCAACTTTCGCGACAAGCTCAGGCTTTCCTCCACGCCCCTTCCTGCCCCGTGCCATCTTGACCCTACTGACATTTCCCTTTTTGTCAACAAAATAAAGATATCCTTCTGCTTTTTTGACACCAACTTTTGCAACCTTTTCAGCCATTTTCAACCCCCTTTAATTTTCTTTTCAAATCGACGATAAAAGCGTCTTTGAAGCAAGAAACAGTTCTAGTTTATAAAGTTTGCGTCTTTCTTCATCCCTTACTTTTGCGTGCTTTCATTCGTGGTTTTAGGTGGGCTATTTTGTGCCTCTCTTTTCCAAGGTACCATACAGGTCTCAAAAGCTTCTGAAGTTTTGCAGCAGTTTCGAGAGATTCTGTATACTCTCTAAATATTTTCTTTCTACTATGTGGTATAAGTGGTTCTATCTTTTTTGCTTCTGCAAGTGCCAACTCAACGATAGACCTCTTTTTTGCCATTTCCTCAAATCTTAGCCTTGTATCTTTTGTATAAAAATGCTTCGGCGAAAGGCATTTATATCCTCCAGCCGTTCTTGAGGTGGGGAAAATGAAATTTGCACATCTTGCAGACTGTCATATCGGTGGATGGCGTGAGCCTGTTCTCCGTGAACTGAACAACAGAGCATTTTCAGAAGCTGTTGCGCGATGCCTTGCAGAAAAGGTCGACTTTGTACTCATAGCAGGAGACCTTTTTAACACCTCACTGCCTGCACTTGATAGTCTTAGGAGCGCTGTTGCTGGCCTTCGCGAACTGAAGGAAGCTGGAATTCCAGTTTATGCAGTTCCTGGTAGCCATGACTATAGCCCAAGTGGCAGGACGATTGTTGATGTGCTTGAGAGTGCAGGGTTGCTTGTCAATGTTGTAAACGAAGAAGCAAATTTTGTCGTAGATAAAAAGACTGGAGCAAAGCTCATAGGACTTCCTGGTTGGAAGGGTGGGCTTGACCAATCACTCTTCTCTTCAATTGACAAAAGTGCACTTGAGGCTGAAAAAGGTTTCAAGATCTTCCTATTCCACACGACGGTGAAGGAGCTGATAACAAAAGATTTTGAAATGATTCCATCTGTGCCAGCTTCAGCTTTTCCAGAAGGGTTTGACTATTATGCAGGTGGTCACATTCACATTGTCAGCAGGCACAGGTTTGGGAAGGGGTTTATGGTCTATCCAGGGCCGCTCTTTCCGAACAACTTTTCAGAGCTTGAGAAGCTGGGAGCGGGAGGATTTTTCGTATATGAAGATGGCAAGCTTGAGCATGTAAGACTCGAGCTCTGTCCTGTTCGGCCTTTAGTCTTGGATTGCAATCACAAACGGCCAGCTGAGATTTGCCAGGAGATTGCACACAGGATAGACCAGCTTGAGCTTAAAGGGGCCTTGCTGCTTGTCAGGCTTTATGGAAGCCTGGCTGGGAAATCTACAGAGATTCCTTTTAACGAGTTGTTTGCACGCGCATACGAGAAGGGTGCACTCTTTGTTCTCAAGAATTCTCATCAGCTCATAAACGAAGAACTTGCAAAGACCGAAACTGTTTCGGGAACTGTTGAGGAAATAGAACAGAGTGTGATTGAAAGCTTTTCAGGAAAAGGCCCTTTTACAAAGGAAAAAGAACGCCAGCTTCTTGCCGCCATTATGCAGGTGCTTTCTGCTGAAAAAGCCGAGGGTGAAACTACTGTTGATTTTGAGACAAGACTGAAAAAAGCCGTTGCAGGGGTCTTAGGCATAACACAGGAGGCACACTAAGAAAATTTCTATGGGCTTTTTCTAAGCATTGTTCGTGGAAAGGGTATTGCATCTTTTATGTTGTCAAGTCCACAAATCCACGATATGACGCGCTCGATGCCCATCCCAAATCCAGAATGTGGAACAGAGCCATAGCGTCTTGTGTCAAAATACCATTCGTAATGTTCTGGATGTTCGCCGCTCTTTTTTAGCGCTTCTTTCATTGCATTGATGTCAAGGTCTCGTTGCGAGCCTCCAATTATCTCGCCGTACCCTTCAGGCGCGAGCATGTCAAAACAGAGTGCCGTCTTAGGATCTCTTGGGTCTGCTGGCTTATAAAATGCCATTATCTCCTTTGGATAGTTCGTTACGATGAGAGGCCTGTCAAAATGCTTCATTATTTTGTTCTCTTCAATTGTCCTCAAGTCCTTGCCCCACTGCACTACCAATCCTTCTTTTTTCTTCAAAAGCTCAAGGACTTGTGTATATGTAAGCCTAGGAAAAGGTGTTTTTACCTTTTTGAGCTTCGACAGTTCTTGCCCAAGCTGTGTTAGTTCTGAGCTGTTTTCCTTTAACACAGCCTTTACAACGTGCTCAACGAGCTCTTCGGCTTGTTTAATAGCTCCGTCCAAGTCCTGCCACGCTGTTTCGACCTCTGCCATCCAGAACTCTGCAAGGTGTCTCGAGGTTTTGCTCCGTTCTGCTCTAAAGCATGGACTAATTGTGAATATCTTTTCAAGTCCAAAAATTCCTGCCTCTGCATAAAGCTGCCAACTTTGAGTAAGGTATGCAATGTCGTCAAAGTATTTTAGCTGGAAAAGGGTTGCTCCCCCTTCGCAAGCAACTGGGGTTATTATAGGTGGAGACCATTCGTAGTAGCCTCGCTCATAGAAATAATCTCGTACCGCCTTGAGGATGGTTGAGCGAATCTTAAGGATGTTTGTTAGCTTTCTACTTCTTAACCAAAGATGCCTCACATCGAGGAGAAACTCCTGACTAAGATCCTTTGCTATTGGGAATCTCTCTGCAATATGAACAATTTTCAGGTCTGAAACTTTTAGCTCGTATCCTGTTGGAGCCCTTTCATCTTTTACAAGCTCGCCCTCAACAATAAGCGAGCTTTCCATTGTTACCTTTTCCGCATTACTGAATAACTCCTTTGGCACATTTTCTTTCTTGACAACACATTGTATGATGTTGGAGCTATCTCTTAAAACAATAAACACTTTGTCCGCAAACTTCCTTTCGCGATAGCACCAGCCTCTAAGCCTAACCTTTCCTTTACCTTTTTCAAGTGCTTCTTGTATCGAAATAATGCCGTCTTTTTCAGCTACTGCCATTTTTCCTTTAAATTAAAGAACTCTTTTAAAGTTTTCCAGTCGTTCGTCAGGGCACAACTCGTTCTGGGTCCCTTGGAAATAGCACTCCTTCTCGGATGTTTCCAAGCCCAAGTATGTTTTTTACAAGTCTGTCAATGCCAAGCCCGAAACCGCCATGTGGAGGCATGCCATAGCGGAATGCTTCTAGATAAAATGCAAAATCCTTCGGGTCTAGCCCTTTACCTTTCATCTGCTCAACAAGCTGGATGTAGCGATGTTCGCGTTGCCCTCCTGAAGCAAGCTCCTCTCCACCATACTCGAAGTCAAAGCTCCGTGACAGTCCATTCTCTGCCATTATGTAGAAAGGTTTTATCTTGAATGGAAACTTTGTGATAAAGTACGCCTTTGTGCCGTACCTTTTTTTCACAAGTTCTCCCAAAAGCTTTTCGTCTTCTGCCCCTATGTCCTCGTCTTCTTTTATCTTTGAGCCAGCTTCCTTGAGCATGTCCAAGGCTTCGCTGTACCTTATCCTTGGAAATGGAAGCTGAGGAGGCTCCAAGTGAATATCAAAAAGGCCCAGCTCACGCGCGAATTCAGATTTTATTTTTCCAATAACAAAAACAAACAACCTTTCAAGAAGTCTTAGCACATCCTCTTCATCTTTTATGAATGCCATTTCGAGGTCAAAATGCGTGAACTCTGTGAGATGTCTCGTTGTATGCGATTTTTCTGCCCTAAAGCTTGGCCCTATCTCAAAGACCTTGTCAAAGCCCGAAGCAAGCACAGCCTGTTTGTACAGCTGCTGGCTTTGACTCAGAAAAACTTTTTTGCCATAGTAATTTACTTGGAAAAGGGTTGCTCCTCCCTCTGCCCCTGCACTTATGAGTTTTGGCGTTTGTATTTCAATAAAACCCTCTGAGTTAAGGAAAGCGCGGATTGCAGCATTTAGTCCTGAACGTATTTTAAAAATTGCCAGGTTTTTTCGGTTTCTTAGATCAAGTAGTCTGTTGTCAAGCCTTTTGTCAAGGCCAGTAGGAATCTTCCCGGAGAAGTCGATTGGAAGCACTGGTTCGCTTTTACTTATTACCTCAAACTTTTCAAGAACAAGCTCTTTTTCTCCAGATTTGAGCTTTGACTCAGCCATTTTCCCCTCTGCAACGATTACAGATTCCTTTGGGATCTTTTCAAGCTCAGACATTTTTTCAAAATCTGGAAGAGCTGTTAGCTGAATCTCCCCTTCCCTATCACGGAGCCTGACAAAAGCAATCTTTCCAATGCGTTTTATGTCAGCCGCCCACCCTGCTACTACAACTCGTGTTCCAGCAGCCTTTTTCAGCGCCTCGCTTGAATAAATCCTTCTTGCTAGATCTATCATTTTTTCCGTCCTCTGCTTCTGCCTTTGAGCCTGAGCTTCAATGCAAGGTCTTCAAGTTTTTCCAGCCCATATTTCAGGCTATCAAACTTTTTTCTTAAAGGTTGGTTTCTAAAATCAAATAGGGTCAGTTGTTCATGAATCCCTTCAACAAATGCCTTTATCTCAAGCGCAGACCTTTCATTGCCTTTTATCACAGAATTTATGGCTTTTCGCACAAGCTCGCCCACCATATCACAAAGTCCTAGAAGATATATATCTATGTCAACGCCAAGTTCTTTGGGAGAGAAAAGTCGCTTCTCACTCGCCCAGCCATAGTAGCAGGAAGCCTCAACATACTCTTCCAGAGCCTCTGCATAAGCACCAATCATTGCAAGATGTTTGTCACCCTTTACAAGGCTTTCTGCCTCTTTTATTCTGCTTTTTGCAACCCTTAGTGCAGCTGCTGCCGAAGCGAGGTCTTCTCTATGAAGTGCATAAATTGCCTTTTTGCTTTCCTTTAGAATATCTCTTGATTTCTTTATAAGCTCTTCGCGGGCATAATCAAAAGCCTCTAGCTTCTGCCTCATGAGCTCAAAAGTCTTTTTGTCAATCATTACTGTAGTTTGTGAGCGCAGCCCTTTTAAATCTATTGCCACGCACTGCTCTGAAACAAAGAAAAGGTTTATATACTCTCATTCTTCAAAAAAGCAAAAAAGAGAGGTTAAAAAACCTGATGGCCGCGACTGTTCTTGGAAATGTCATTGAGTTTTTTAATAGAATAGGAATTTACGATGTCGTGCTACCCTTTCTTCTCGTTTTCACAATTGTTTTTGCAATCTTTGAGAGAACAAAGGTTCTTGGAACAGAAAAGATTGATGGGGAAGTTGTTACAAAAAAGAACCTTAATGCAATGGCTGCCTTTGTAATTGCATTTTTTGTAGTAGCTTCAGGCCAGGTTGTGGAGACAATCACAAAGGTTTCTGCAAACATGGTTGTTCTTCTCTTTCTTGTGATATTCTTCCTAATGCTTGTTGGCACACTTTACAAAGAAGGAGAATTTGTTGAAAAGGGACTTGAAGGCTGGCCAAGAAATGTCTTTATTATAGTTCTTACCCTTGGAATCATTCTTGTTTTCCTAGACGGAATAAAAGCAGCTGACGGTCGGAGTTGGTTACAGGTTGCAACAGATTACCTTCAGCTGAACTGGTCCTCACCTGCTGTTGCCTCAGTAGTGCTCATCCTTCTCGTCATATTCATAATAAACTGGCTAACAAAGGGTAAGTAGGTGATGCAAATGATTTTTCGGCTTCAATTTGGGCCTTATGGCATAGGTTTTAGGGACCTTTTTTATAGACTGCAGGTTTTGGGCGTGTTTGATGTTCTGATACCTTTTGTTCTAATCTTCACCATTCTTTATGCAGTCCTTCAGAAAGTAGGAGTGTTCAAAGAGAAGAAGTTCAATATTCTCATCTCGCTTGCAATAGCTCTTCTCGTAGTTGTCCCTCATGTTGTTGGAGGCTATCCTGCTGGCTTTGATGTAGTTGAAATCATAAACCGCTCGCTCCCGCAAATAGCCTTCCTCCTCATAGCTTTTGTTCTTTTTCTCATAATGGTTGGGCTTGTCTGGAAGCCACAGAAGGGAACGGAACTTGTGTTTCAAGGGGCTCTTGTTCCAATCATTGTTGCGCTTATTCTCTTTTTCATCTTTAGCAGTGCGATTTATCAGCAAGCCATTCCGAACTGGCTTTGGTGGATTCTTGATCCAACCTTGCAGATGTTCGTTGTGATTTTGCTGATATTCGGGCTTGTTGTGTGGTTTGTGACAAGCGGAGCAAAGGAAGAAAAAGAGGGAAAAGATTAAAAGAGCTAGTGAAATATGGCAACCCTGCTTGACCTAGGCCTTGTGAGAACTTTTGACGCCCTGTTTCCTTTCCTTTTTGTCTTTGTTGTTGTTTATGGCGTCCTAAGCTACACAAAACTTCTTGGCGAGAACAAAAGTGTACATGCAATAATTGCATTTATACTTGCCATAGCCGCCCTATTCTCCCGCATTGCTCTAAAGACAATAACCCTCATGGCCCCATGGTTCGTTATTCTTTTTGTTTTCGCGATATTTGCAATAATGACTTATCAGCTCTTTGGTGTTAAAGAGGAAGAGATATCTGGACTTTGGAAAAAGTGGACAGCTGGTGGTAGCACCATCTTCTATTGGTTATTGGCACTCATACTTATGATAGGACTTGGCTCGTTGTTCACTGTCCTGCGCGAAGAAAGGGCACCACCTTTTTTCATCCAAAATGCCACTGTTACTCCAGGCATTCCAGAAGCCCGGATTAGCTTTTGGTCAACAGTATTCCATCCAAAAGTTCTTGGAGCCGCACTTCTTTTCTTGATAGCATTGTTCGCCATAAAGAGCCTCACAGAGCTTCCAAAGAAATAACCTTAAATTGTGAAAATGGTAGAAATAATAGATCGGTATTCTCGTTTTGGCAAAAATCTCTTAAAAATCACAAGTTTTGTATTGGGCTACAAGGATGTTTTTTCTTTAGAAAAACTAATCACTCTTATTCACGAGTGGCTCGTTGAGGAAGGCTATGCAACACGGGATGATGAGAAGTTTGGTGAGGTGTTTTATTTGCAAAAGGACAACCCTGTTGCAGGCAATGAGTACTGGATTCGTTGGAGGCTTGAGAAAACCCCCTTTCAAACAAAGCTTTGGAAATATCTTCTTGATATCGATATACACGTTCTTGGATTAAAAAAAGTTGAGCTTGTTGCCGGAGGGAAAAAGCTTGAAGCAGATAAGGGAAAGGTTGAGATTGCTGCAGACTTTGGCTTACTTCTTGACCCACAAAATTTGCTTGAGGCTCCGGTTATTAAACCATTTAAAATGCTTGTGCTAAAGGGCTTTCTTAAGGCGCAGTTTTCAAAGCACAAAGAAGCAGTCTTCACTGATGCTCAAAGGCTTCAAGATATGTTAAAATCCTATCTCCGTCTTGAGACCTACTTGACTGAAAAAGGGCTTCCGGAATTCCTTGGCAAAAGGCCGGAGGCAAGATAAATGGTAGTGAAGATAGACATACCAGTTTCAATTATACGCTATGCTGGGCTTTTTCAAAAGGAAAAACTGCTTAGAACAGTTCGTGGCTGGCTTCTTTCAGAGCGCTATCTCTTTAGTGAGCCAAAGCATAAGTACAGCAGCTCTCCAACTGGTGCAACATTAGAGGTGCGGTTTGAAGGCGATAGAAAGGTAACAAGCTATGTGCGCTTCAAAATTGTTGTAGATATTCTGATTAATGAAATGAAGGATGTACAAGTTGTCAAGGATGGCATTCAAACAGTCCTTCAAGAAGGAAAAATACTTATCGAAACAAAGGGCACTTTGGAATTGGATTGGCAAAATCGTTTTGGAGGTTCAAAATTTCTTCAGGGCTTACACGACTTTTATCTAAAGTACATAATAAAGAAAAAAATTGATGAAGTATGGTGGGGAGCTCTTTATTCCAAAATATTTAAATTGAACTCAGTCATTAGAGAAGCAATAGGCTTTGAAACAGTCTGAGGTCGCTCTGATGCCAGAACGCGAGACAATTGTTGACAAAGAACGGTTAGAGTATGAAGGACCATTTGAGCTTTCTGCTTTTTATCAGCTTCTCCAGAGCACAATTGCTGAGCTTGGTTATGGCGTAAGGGAAAGAAAGCATTCCGAAGCGGTTTCGAAGGAAGGAAAGCTAATCTATCTTGAGCTAGAGTGTAGAAAGGTGCTATCAGAGGACTATGCTAGAGCTCTTATTCTGCTAAATGTTCAGCTTATAAATGTCAAAGACATCGTTGTTGAGGGCAAAAAATATCAGACAGGAAAGATTAGCATTGTTCTTGATGGCATCCTTGAAACAGACTATGAAGGAAGATGGGAGGAAAAGCCGCTTCTTCTCTTTCTCAGGACTCTTTATGACAAATTTA
This sequence comes from Candidatus Woesearchaeota archaeon, assembly GCA_038891615.1. Taxonomy (GTDB): domain Archaea; phylum Nanobdellota; class Nanobdellia; order Woesearchaeales; family ARS49; genus JAWADY01. The sequence continues at coordinate 121,675 of JAWADY010000002.1, forward strand.
TTTTTAAAACAATAACTGGTGGATACGATAGAATAATCCGAGAAGATGCAAATAGGCTGAAAGACATTGTCAGTGCATTCTTTAACATTTCTGCCTTTAGGGTGCCTCAACGTGCCTCTGCCTAAACTCTTGGAAATGTTTTTAAACAGTTGTTTTAGAAAGCTATTCTGAGATAGAGCTGCCTAAAAGCTGACGCCTCCGTAGCTCAGTAGTGGAGCGACTGCCTTGTATCTGTGCAAGAAAGCAGTAGGTCAGGGGTGCGAATCCCCTCGGAGGCTTCATTCTTATTTAACCAGCCGCAGGAAAACTTCATATTCTCTTTAAGCTTTGCTAAGCTTTCAAAATGTTTATATAACAAAAGAGGTGCTCAATATTTTATGGAAACAAGCAAATGCGGCAGGTTTATTGTTCTTGATGGCATTGATGGTTCTGGAAAGAGCATGCAAGCAAAGGCACTCGCTTGTTACCTTTTTGACAAATCAAAAGAGTACAATGTCCTTCTCACGCGCGAGCCTTTTAATTCAGACTATTGTGCTGAAATTCGTAGGCTACTCAAGGAAGGAAAAACTCCTTATGAAAACGCCGAGAAGCTCACAGAACTTTTTGTTGCTGACAGAAAACTTCATGCTGGCCTGATAGCAAAGTGCCTTTCTGCAGGCGTTCATGTTGTGTCGGACAGGTATAAGTATTCAACCTTTGCGTACCAACAAGCGCAAGGCTTAAACCTAGACCGCCTGATTGAAATGCACGCTTCTTTGCTTGTTCCTGACATTGCAATAATTATTGATATTCCTGCCAAAGTTGCACTCGAGCGCATCAAGGACAGCCCTAAAAGGTCATATTACGAGGTTTTTGAAGCTCTTTCCTTTCAAGAGGTCCTACGGCAGAACTTTCTATCACTTCGCAAGAGCTTACCAAATGAGCGGATTGTGATTATTGATGGAAACAAGCCTGCAGTTGAGGTCTTTGAATCGATAAGGAAGGAAGTGGACAAGCTGTATGGCTCTTGTGGTCAAAAGAAACTTTTATAAAAAAGCTATTGCTTCGTTGCTTAAAAGAGGAAAATACTTTTGTTTGTCAAAAAGAACTACTGATGCGAACAGTGTCTGATTGGTTGAGGTGATTGTGATGGAAATAAAAGAAGCCTATGAACGCTTGCGAAAACGTTATCCTGAACTCCCTCCATTCCAACAGCTTGATTTTGAATTTGAGCTTTCAACGATTGAAAAGGAGAGATTTGAAGAGCCTTTCATTCTTAGGCTTATCTGCAGTAGGATAAGCGAAAAAGTAAGCCCGCTGAAGGATTTTTTTGATCAGCTCCTTCAGCCAGAAGCTACATCCTTTAGCAGCATCTACGAATCACGCTGTTTCACAGAAGCTGAGAAACATGAAATTCTCGATGTCTACAAAAAATATATGCTTTTTGTCAGAGCACTTGATGAAGCCCTTCTTATGCTCGATGATAAAAAATATGTGGAAGTCGTTAAACTCTCCTTGTCAGAGTGGCCTGATGTGAGAAAAGCAGTCCTACCTTTTCTGAAGAAGCTTCGTGAATGCTGGAAGACGCCGTTTGAAAAGAAAAGAATTCTTGAATATCTTGGTTAAACTTGCGCATGAAAATAATCTTGTTCGGTCCACAAGGCTCTGGAAAAGGAACGCAGGGCAGACTCCTTAGTCAAGCTTTTGGTATTCCACATATTGATGTTGGAGAGCTTTTGCGCAAGGAACTTGAAAAGGGAACAGAGCTTGGCATGCGGGCAAAGAAAGTTCTTGAGCATGGAGGCTTTGTAGAGGATGGTGAGATTTTCAAACTTGTGAAGTCAAAGCTGTTAAGCAGCGAGTCCGAAAAAGGGTGGATTCTTGATGGTTTTCCAAGGACGCTAGAACAGGCAGACTTTCTTGAACAGGTTGCAAAACCTGATATTGCTATACTTTTGAAGATTCCTGACCGTATTGCAATCAAAAGACTTTCCAGCAGAAGACAATGCCCAAAGTGCGGAAGGGTATACGGCTTAGATATTCCCCCAAAAAAGCGAGGGAGGTGTGATGAGTGCGGGGAAAGACTTCTTAGGCGCAAGGATGACAGTCCTGCAGCAATAAGAAAGCGGCTTAGACTTTATCACAAAGTTACAGAACCAATACTTAGGCGTTACAAGAAGCAAAGGCTTGTTTACGAAGTTGATGCCTCAGGGGCTATTGAAGAAGTTTTTAAGGAGCTTTGTTCTGTTGTTAGAGAGTTCTCTGAGTAACGATAAAATTTATTATTAAAGAGTTGCCTAATAAACTCTGTTGCGTAGCTTCCTTTTGGAAGGTCAAAATTTAGCTGTAACTTCTTTTTGCCAGGATTAAGCTCGTCTGGTTTTGGCCCTTGAACCACAAGCCCCTGCGCTTCTATCCAAACTTTCCGTGTGCTTCCTTCACAGCTTAGCTCTGGGAATTGCTTGATTATAAAATCCTTTGTTGTCAGACTCTCCCTTTTCAAAATGTTCTTTACAAGTGGCTCTTCTGAAGTATCAAAGCCAATTATTGGAAGTACGGCTTCAGGTTCAATGTCTTGTGCCTGCCTTAAATATTCTTTTGCCATCTCATTCCACAGCCAGCTTTGGTAGCTTGCCACAAAAAACTTTAACAGCTTTAGATGCACTTGCTTGAGAGCACCAATTGGATCAGAAGGAACTTCTTTTAACCGCTGCTTAACAGCAGGGTATTTTTTAGCAGCAAGTTCAGCAGCCTTTGCCCATTCTTGATGTAGAATTGCCCTACCTATTTCGAGTCCGTCGCCCCTAAACCTTTGCTCCCCGAAAAAGTTCACAAAGTACTTTTTTATCTCCGGCATAGAATCAATGCCGCGCACAACAATTTCAAACCGATTTCCAACATTGCTTCCAAGCGAGATTGGTTTTTTTCCCCGACCAAGAAAGGTTAGCTCGATGCCCTGGCCTAATAATCTGGCTCCAACTTTTTCCAATCTTTCTTTTCCTATTCCTTTAACAGAACAAATCTGCTCTGTGATTGCTCTTTTATCTTTATTTCCAGCCCATCCAAACATGCGAAGCCGAAGCCCTAGCTTTTCAGCAATCACCTGCAACGCCTTGAGGGTTGTCCAATTCCTCTTTTTCAACACAAAGTATGCAAATTTACCATCCTTTTTTGGCTTAAGGTTCATAAGTTCTTTTACTACAAAGTCCTCTGGAATTTGCTTTAATTTGAACATGATGCTCCCTCTCGAATGTAATTAAAGGCAAACGCGCCCGGGAGGATTTGAACCCCCGATCTCCAGGTTAGGAACCTGTCGCTCTATTTGTCCGAGCAGAAAAGTGCTTTCTGCCCACCAGACTGAGCTACGGGCGCATTGAAAGGAAAGCTCTTTTAGTGTTTTTAAATATTCTCACCAGCTGTCAGTGCCTTCTTAGCCCTTGCCAAATAGCTGCTCAAGATGAGCTGCCAAGCATTCTTTTCAAAAGCTCTGCAATCTTTTGGCCAGGTGCCTTTCCTCGAAGCTTTGACATAGCAATGCCCATTACAGCATTGAAACCAAGTCCTGCCTTTTCAGCAACAAGCGCCTTTAGTTCCTTTTCCAATTCCTTTTCAGAAAGCTGCCTAAACTGGCCAAGCACTTCTTTAACAGGCTTTGCGGTTGCAAGGATTGGCAAAATGGCTTCTTTTGAAATCTCGCCCTTCTCAAGCGCAGAGAAAATGCTTTCAAAATCCTCTTCGCTAAGCCAAATCTCAAGATTGAACTCTGCTTTAACCTTCTTTTCAACCGTCATGAGCAGCTCAGCTATGTATGCTGGCTTGAGGGTTTTGAACTTATTAACAAACCTTTCAAAAATGTCTATACGGTCACTTTTTGCAACTAACTCAGCAAGGTCTTTTGAAAGTCCGAGCTTTCTATACCTTGCAATCTTTTGTTCAATGAGCTCCGGAAGGGCTATGCCGGAAAGCATCTCTTTTGTAATTGTGATAGGAGGAATGTCTGTTTCTGGATACATTCGCGCAGCCCCTGGCATAGGTCTAAGGTAGCTTGTGCTTCCATCAGCATTTGCTTTTCTAACTTCTTTCGGAACCCCTTCAAAAGCCTCAAGCGCACGTTGTCTTACAGCCTCCAGCGCAGAGAACGCCTGTTGCCTATGACCTGCTACGACAATCACAAAGCCATCTCCTTTCCCGCATCCAAGAGCTTTTGCAACCTTTGCCTTTTCCTCACTGCTTATACCATATCCAGGCAATTCGTCCGAATGCAGTATTCCTCCAACCCCTGCTGCAACAGCAGCCCTTTCTGAAAGTTCTGTTCCAAAACGCCTGCCAGGTTGAAGCTCCTTGCCAAAAATTCCTTCAAACAATGGCAACTTAAGTGCAAAAGCGCTTCCATTGCTTTGAATTGTTGACTGAATGAGCTTTGATTTTGTGCCTTCCAACAATGCTCTGACATCGACAGGTACGACCTTTTTGATTGCCTCTGCCTTTGCGCCCCTTAACTTAAGTTCATCCTTAATAGCAAGCAGACCAAGTTGGCGTCTTACTTCGTTCTCAACAAGCACAGGTATCATCCCAAGTTCCTGGCATCCTTTTATCTCTATTCTCTCACCACCAGTTATGGAAACATTTACATCCTGCCTTATTGTCCCAATCCCGCGCTTTACACTTCCTGTGCTCCTAAGTAGCAGCCCTAGTTTCTCAGCAGCCTCTTTTGCCTGTTCTGGACTTTTTATGTCAGCTGCGGTTCCTATCTCAATCAAAGGGATGCCGAGCCTGTCAAGCCTATAAATGATATGCTTGTGACCTCTTTCCTCTTTTATTATCCTCGCAGAATCCTCTTCTAAGCAAATTGTTTTTATTCCAATCCTTCCTTGGCTTGTTTCAATCTCGCCATCGAGTCCAACAAGAGCTGTTCTTTGGAAGCCTGTCGTGTTTGAGCCGTCAATAACAATCTTTCTCATCACCCTAACTTGGTCAACAGGTCTTGCCTTTAAAAGAAGGCTTACTTGCAGTGCAGTTCTAAGAGCAGTTTCATTAAAGCTTTCCGGAGGGCTCTCATCAAGTTCAACCAGGCAACTGACATCTCTATGCACTTCGTAGATAAAGCTTAACCCTTTCATTTGCTCAGCAAGTGCCGCGAGGTCAACTTCTCCAACCTCTCCTGGCAGGGCCCTAAGCTTTCGCAAAATTGTGAAGTCAGGGCTGCTTTCTTTAATTATTGTAGGGCATTTACAAAACAGTTTTTTGCCTTCGAGCTGTTGATGGACCTCAAGCCCTACCCTAAGACCAAGCTTTGAATAGTCTGCCATATTAGCTAACCTTCAAACAGGGCGCTCATTCACTTCTTGAAATTCCTTGGCTATAAAAAGCTGATGCCGCAAGCTTTTTAAGCACAGCATTTTTAGCTATTAAAAAGAGGGAAATAATGGTTTTTATTTCGTCGTTTGGTGTGGCAGAGGCGCTTTGGCTAGCGTTTATGGCTCTTATTGGAACTCTGCTTCTTATGCTGACTGCAAAGGTGTTTAAGCTCAACGCGAGCTTTGAGCAGGCACTCCCTGTTTCTATTCTCTCATTTGCTATTGTTTGGGTTGCAGCACTTCTTTTTTCACAACTTGACTTACTTGGTGTTGTGCTAAGCTGGTTTACAAGTGTAGTAAGTAGCATATTACTGGTCAAGTGGAGATACAAGCTTGGCTTAGGCTGGTCTGCCGCAGTATGGCTTGTTTGGGCAATGCTAAGTTTTGTTGTTGGATTTGCGCTCGGACTTATAGCACCAATTTTCTTTCCAAAATCTTTCTTAGTGCAGCCACTTTAATCCTTATTCCTGCTGATAAGAGCGATGAGTGAAGCAACAATCGTTAGCCCCAGAATCGATTCAAGAAAAGTTTTCACAACTTCTGTACTGCCATATTTGCTGTACAATATATAAGCCGCTCCAAACCCAACAAAAAGGGGTATTGGGAGGTATTTACGAGTCAGCTTCTCAAAATATCCTCTCTTCAATCTCGCCTTGTATTGCTGAAGCTTGATTTTCTCAGCAAGCTTTGGATTCTTTTCAAGAGCTTTTTTTATTGCTGCTTCCCACTCTTGACTCATTTCGTTTTTGGAAAAAAGCAACAAATATAAAATTTTTGTGGATGTTTTTTGTCTCAACGCTTCCAAACAACAGCTCCCCTTTTATGGACCTCCTTCACCCTGTGCAAAGGTATTTCAGCTTCTTTGCCTTCACGCTCAATCACAACAAAATTTCCCTCAATGCGCTTGATTGAAGTATATGGAAGCTCAACAAGCCTGCCAAGGTCGATGAAGCAAAAAGAGTACTCCTCAGGCCTTTCCTTTGGGTCCCACTTGATTTTATTAAAAAGTTCTTTTATTGTTTTCATGAGTGCTTATCTTAGCAAAATCACATAGGTGCAACGCTTTCTAATCTATTTTTTCAAGCCTTTCTGAGACTTCCCCAACAATGCTTTTTTGAAAAAGCTCTTCTATCATATCCTTTGGATAGTTTGAGAGCAACCATGCAAGCTTAACAAAAGCAGTCTCTGGGCTCATATCTGTGTGATTACCAATAACCCCGAGCTTCTGGAGTCTTCGTCCTGTTGAATAGACATCAAGGTCTATTCTACCATAAATTGTTTGAGAAGCCATTGCCACAACAGTACCAGAGCTCACAAGCCTTGAAATTGCCTCTGCAATCTTTGAGTGTTCTTTCGTTGCAACATCGCTCTCATTTATTGGTGCATGGCCAAGACCCGTGCCTTCAATGACAAGTCCATCATAGCCCTTGAAGGCAAGAAACTCCTCAGCAGACATGTTTGGATGAACTTTCAGCAGCCCAACTTTTACAGCCTCGTTTATATATGTTAGCTTTGGTTCACGCTTTGACCTTCTCTCATAGTCTTCTCTCAAAAATTCAATTTTTCGTGATGAAAAATCTACCTTTGCCCACGGAATTGTTCCAATTGCCTTAAAGGCATCCCTTCTGCTTGAGTGCATCTTTCTACATTTAGTTGCTGGAAGCACAATACAACTTTTGTCTTCAATGCTTTCGTGCATGCAGACAACCACGCCTGCGAAATCCGCTCTTGCAGCAAAAAGGCAGGCAGAGAGAAGGTTTAGTGCTGCATCAGTAGATGGTCTATCAGAGCTTCTTTGGCTGCCAACTAGAACAACAGGAATTGGTAAGTTCTGAAGCATGAATGAAAGCGCTGCAGAAGTGTAGTGCAGTGTGTCAGTGCCATGGGTTATCACTATTCCCCGTGCACCAGCCTTTATTTCTTTTACAATTTCCTGAGCAAGAATGTTCCAGTGATGAAAACGCATGTCCTCTGAAAAGATGTTCATCACAAGCCTGGAACTAACATTAGCAATTTCCCAAATCTCAGGAAACTGGGCGAGAAGCTCTTCTGGGCTGAATCTTGCAACAACAGCCCCGGTGGCATAATCAACTTTCGAGGCGATGGTTCCTCCTGTGTGAAGTATGCTGATCGTTGGCAGCCCTTTCTTTGGAATCTTTACTTTAGCTGCTTGAAGTTCTCTCTTTTTTTCAATAAGGTTGATTGAAAGAACATTTCCTTTTGCTATGCCTATGTTATAGCCAGAATCCAACTTTAGCACAAGAAATCCTTCCTCTTCGGGCATGAGCAGCCCTTCATAAGAGGCATCTGTTGTTTCAATCCTTACCCTGTCGCCGGCCGCTGCCTTAACCTCTTTTGCCACAAACACCCTTCCCCTTTTTGTCAGTTTTCAGCCAAAGTAAACAGGCTTTTCTTCTTCCATCGCCTTTGCCCTTGCAGACCTGAATTTGTTGAGGAGCTTTGCATAAGCATCTTCAATATCTTTGGTTACAGATGGAGGGACCTTCTTAAGGGCTTCTGCAAAATGTTTTGATGTTACGCCACTTGCTGCAATGTTTTCACGCAGCGCAAGTATTGCTGCTTCTCTACAAACTGCTTCGATGTCCGCTCCAACATATCCTTGTGTCTTCTTTGCAAGCTCTTCCAAGTCAACATCCTTCAATGGCATTCCTTTTGTGTGCACTTTGAAAATTTCAAGCCTTGCCTTCTCGTCTGGTACAGGCGTTAGAATTATTCGATCAAATCGCCCTGGCCTTAATAGTGCTGTATCCAACATGTCAGGCCTGTTAGTTGCTCCAATGACCACAACATCATGCAGCTCTTCCAGCCCATCTATTTCGGTTAGCATTTGGTTCACAACTCTCTCTGTGACGTGGCTGTCAGAACTGATACCTCTTCTTGGGCATAGGCTATCTATTTCATCAAAAAATATTATTGTTGGAGCTGTCTGTCTTGCCTTCTTGAAAACATCTCGAACAGCCTTTTCCGATTCTCCAACAAACTTTGATAGCAGCTCTGGCCCTTTCACAAGTATGAAGTTTGCTTCACTTTCTGTTGCAACAGCTTTTGCGAGCAGAGTTTTCCCTGTTCCAGGCGCACCATAAAGCAGTATTCCTTTTGGAGGCTTCACTCCAAGCCTTTTGAAGGAGTCTGGATACTTCAGTGGCCATTCAACAGCCTCCTTTAGCTCTTGCTTAACCCCTTCAAGTCCGCCTATGCTCTCCCAGCGAACATTCGGCTTTTCAACGAACACTTCACGCAAGGCACTTGGACGTACAACCTTAAGTGCCTCTTTGAAGTCGGCTTTGGTTACCTTGAGTTTTTCAAGAACTTCTTTTGGAACAGTCTCGTCATACTTAAGGTCAGGCATTACCCTTCTAAGAACTATCATCGCAGCCTCTTTTGCCAGCGCTGCAAGGTCTGCTCCAACAAAGCCATGCGTTATTGCTGCAAGTTCCTTTAGGTCCACATCCTTTGCGAGAGGCATATTTCTTGTGTGAATTTTCAAAATGTTTAGCCTGCCCTCAAGGTTTGGTACGCCTATTTCAAGCTCTCTGTCAAACCTTCCAGGCCTTCTCAGCGCTGGGTCGAGCATATTTGGAACATTTGTTGCTGCGATGACAACAATTTTACCCCTTGATTTCAAGCCGTCCATGAGTGAAAGAAGTTGTGCAACCATTCTTCGTTCCACTTCTCCCCTCGTTTCTTCACGCTTTGGAGCTATTGCATCAATCTCATCAATGAATATGATTGCAGGGGCATTTTTTTCAGCTTCTTCAAACTTTTTCCTTATGTTTGCCTCGCTCTCGCCATAAAACTTGCTAACAATTTCAGGACCATTTATTACAATGAATGCCGCATTTGTTTCGTTTGCTATCGCCTTTGCAAGTAACGTTTTTCCAGTTCCAGGCGGACCGTGAAGGAGAACCCCCTTTGGAGGCTCTATTCCAAGTTTTTCAAAAACCTCTGGATGTTTAAGAGGAACCTCAATCATTTCTCTCAATTTTTTAAGTTCCTCATCAAGTCCGCCAATATCTTCATATGTAACCTCAGGAACAGATTCTTCTTCTATCTTAATCGCTTCTGGATTTAGCAGTATCTCTGTACTTTCTGTTACAATTACTGGGCTTTTTGGAGGGCTTACTTCTGCAACAGCAAATTTGAGGTCTCCAAAGCCCCCAAAAGCAAGTTCTGGCTCAAAATCAAAAAGAGTGTCAGTGAGCTGCTTGAAAATTTCATCATAGAAAGGGTTACCAACCATCATTGTTTTCCTTCGTCTTGTCCCACCAAGCGCGATTATGTCTCCCTTCACAACTGCCCTGCCAAGCAGCGCTTGGCTGAATATATCTGGTGAAGCCTTTACGACAACACCTTCCTTTGCAGGGGCTATGACTATTCTTTTAGCCACCTTTACATCCGCCTTTCTTATCTTGACAGCCTCACCAACAGATGTTTTGGCATTCTTTCTTGTAAGGCCATCCATTCGAATTATTTTGAGTCCAATGTCTGCAGGAAATGCGCGGTCGACAACAGCAACAGTCCTTCTTCCACCTTCTATTTCAACAACATCTCCTGCTCTTAGACCAAGCTCTTTCATAATGCTTGAATCAATTCTTACAATTCCTTTGTATGCATCATCATATACTGCTTCTGCAACCCTTAGCCTTATTTCTTTGTTCATTTTGACTTCACTCCTTTTTCCCTAGCCTTTTTCTTTCCAGCCTTTAGGACAGATTCTTCTTTGCCTTTTTCAGCCTTTCCTTTATTAATGAAGAATAGACTTATCTTTCCAGGCTGTTCAAGGCAAAGCCTCACCATCCTGTCCATTCGCTCCTTCATCCTAGCAAACCTTTCAAAATGGCTTGCCATCTCCTGCTCAAGTTCATTGTGAAAATCGATTATTTCTCTTGGTATGGAAACTGCCCAACTATTGCCAACCATTCGAAGTTTTACAGAAAACTCGCGCTGTCTTAGCTTATTAAAGTCTTCATACTCCTTTAAATCAGAAGGGTGATACCACTGCCTACCGCATTCTGGGCATTTCCAGTATCGAAGTTGGAAGCCTTCTTTCATTGCAACTCCTCTTTCAGTCTTTTTTTCACAATCCTCACAAAGTATGGTAGCATCAAAGATGTCTCCCATTTGTATCAACCCTTAGTATATACAGGAGAAATATACAATTGGTATATAAAGCTTTCGGTCTGTGCTTTTGTTAGGTAGAAATTAAGAAAATGATTGCCTTTTACACAGACGTGGCTATATGCCGTATAAATTATTTATACTAAATTTATTTAAGTACCGTTAAAGGGTATATTTGCTTCACTCCTCTAAAACAATATTTATTTCGGAATTAAATTTCTCTATTTTTCCTTGGGAAAAATATACTGCATGTTTTTTTATATCCAGAAAAAAACTGGGAGAGCAATTTTAAAAGTACTTTACTTCACGAATTTGCTCATTGTATTCAACCTTATTACTCTTATAGAATGAATGTTTTTGAACATTTAATTGCCGATGGTCTAGCTGAACACTTTCAAATGGCCTTTACCAAAAAAAGAAATCCTTGGACAAGAGCTATAAGTAAAAAAGATGCGATTAAGATATTTAAGGGACTAATTGATAATATAAATAAAAGTATGGAAAAAAATTATTCTTTTCATACAGCCCTATTCTTTGGAAATAACAAATATCCTTTGTGGAGTGGGTACACAATCGGATTTTATTTAGCAAAGGACATATTAAAGGGAAATAAAAAAATAAACTGGAGAGCAGTATTAAAAAAGAGTCCTTTTAGCTTCAAAAATAAATTAAAGAAGTGGTTCTATTAGGTAAGCACTTCCATCTCCTCATGTGAGGTCTACTGCCCTGTTGTCTTACTTCTTTTCTTTTGCCACAACCTTCGGCAGCTGGATTGAAGGAGGCAAACCCATCTCCTTGCCAAGAAGAAGCGCCTCCACCGAACATTGTGTGAGGCAGTGATTAAGAACTTCTGTCATTACCTCTTCAGGAATCTTTTTTTCGCTCTTCCATCCTTTTTCTATTTCTTCAATTCGTTCAGGTTTGTCAAAGTAAACAAGTTCACCATTGAGCGATATAAGAGCTATTTTTGGCTCATAAGCTGCCTTGAACTCAAACGAAAACTTTGCTCCCTTGCCTTTTGCAGGGCCAAGGGATAAATCTATTTTTTCAACTCCAGTTATACTGATGTTGTTGGATATGCTTATTTTTCCTCTCACAGGCGCGTTCTTCTCAACAACAATTTTGTTAAATCCAAAACCAATGATTGCCATTTTTATTGTGTTTTTTGAAGAATATTTAAAGGCTTCGATTCTGCAAGCAACAACTGCTTTAAATTGAGTACCGACCGCAACCATTTTATACCCACCCAACGAGCCTTCTAAAATGGCGGCTGAACCCTTTCTTCTAAACATAACTGTGCTTCTTGCAAGCCTCTTTCTACTTTTCAAGGCTGCAGACCTAATTGTTTATGGCATTAGCGATTACGCAAGAAGGCTAGGTCTCTCAGATTACATAATCGGGCTTATTGTTGTTGCGTTTTCACTCTCGGCTCCAGAGCTCATCTCTTCACTTTTCGGCTTTATGCTTGGCAAGACTGAGCTTTTTCTTGGGATAATTCTTGGTGCAAACATGGTTCATTTTGCACTTTCAATCGGGCTTCTGTTGGTTGTTGGAAAGAAGCTTAGGTTTGACAATCCGATTCTTGGCAAACAAAAGCTTTTTGCGTGGCTACTGCTCATGCTACCATTTCTTCTTATGATAGATGGTGAGCTGTCAAGGTTTAATGGTGCAATCCTTCTTGCAGCTTTTTTTGTTTATCTTGGTGTGCTATGGATACAAGAGGGTAGGCTTGGTAAGTTGAAGAAAAGGATAGCACTTAGGACAATCTGGCGTGATGCGATAATCTTTCTCGGAAGCCTTGTTGCACTCCTTCTTGCAGGAAGATGGCTTGTCTTCAGCACAATCAATCTTTCAGCCATTACAGGAATAACTCCTTATCTTCTTTCTGTTACCATTATGGGCATTGCAACAACAATCCCTGATTTCGTTGTCCAACTTCGTTCAATCATCAAAGGTCATACTGATATTGGCATTGGTGATGCCATTGGAAGCGCCATTATAGAGTTGGTGCTTTTTTTTGGCTTGGTTGCGCTCATAAAGCCTTTTAAAATCGCTTTTGCCGAGATTGGTACAACCCTTCTATTCCTTGCACTTTCTATCAGCACAATCTTTCTCCTCACGAACAAGAAAGAAGGAACCTGGAAGCATGGCATTCTTCTCATCGCGCTCTATGTTCTTTTTGTCCTCATCGAGCTTGCCAAGATTCAAGTGCTCTAAGGAGTAAACAAACTAACTACCATGAATCCATACATGTGCAAGAAGTGGAAAGACAAGAGTTGCTTCTGCATCGATTGCAACAGAATTTTTAGAACTTTTTAGTTTGTTCCAGCTCACCGCTTCCTTTGGCTTTGCTCCTGAAAGACTGCCATCATACTCATTACCCGTACTTATATAGATTGCATAGTCAAGGCCATCTCGCAGGATTGCAGCACCAATTAAGTGATGCTTAGCAATTCCCCCTCCTAAAATAACCGCGCCGATCCTCTTTGGCTCAAGAATAAGTTTGTAGAACTTTGTTAGGTCTGCTGCGGCATCAATGATGAGCTTTTCATCAGCATGTCTTTTTTCGTTAAAGATAAAAAAATGGTCTCCGAGCGCGCCATCGACAAAGCCTGGGCAGAAAATCGGAACTTCGTTTTTTGCAGCCCAATAAAGCACAGACCTTTTGTCACTTAATTTTTTTCCAATCTCTGCTATGTATTCGCTTGGCACAATCGTCCTGCTCTTAAGGCAAAAGTCTTTCAGAAAGTCATTGTGCCATTTTTCAAGCGCTATGTAACTTTCATCGGATACAAATATGTTTCCTATTCTATTAAGCTTGTTTGCCTTTACTTCGTTGTCATCCACATCAAAACTTCCTAGCAGGAATGGTGATAAGGTCTTTATGACATCCTCTTCGACAAATGCAGTTGTTGCAACAATTCCCTTAACAAGCTTTAGCTTTACAAGCTGTGCAACAATCTCCCGCAGGCCAGAGCTTATGATGTTTGCGCTGCATGAAAGAAAGATGGATGCCTCTTCTTTTTTCATCCTTTCAAGAAGTTCTGCTGCCCTGCCCAGTTGACTTGCCTGAAATCCAAGATTTTTATATCTCTTAACAAGCGAGGTAACATCTAATCCTTTCTCGAGCTCAAAACCTGTTATTTTCTCAAGGCTGCCAGCATCAATGCTGTTCTCGCTTCTTCTTCTCCTAAATAAGCGATTTTCTATCTCCACCCTATTTTATCAGCAAGAAAGGGATTTTTAAAGCTTTTCCAACTAGCTGTTTATTGCCCGCACCCGCCTACCCTTTCACCGCAATTTTCACACTCATAGCAATTCGAAGAAACCTGTCTTAGTAGGGCTCCACAAATCCTACAAGAGACTCCTTTAGTGTTTGTGCCATTATACTTTTTGCTTTGCTTCGAAGCAGGTTTTTCTTGAGAAGGCTGGATAAAGCCTCCAACTTCTGGATCATTTAGCACAAACTGGATATCCCAATCCCAATCAGCAATTGACATTTTTCTGTAAGTCCTGAATGCTCCGTTTTTGAATCCTCGAAGTTCCTCAACTTTTACATCCTCAGGATTCGTAGCGAACTCTTTCTTGCCAAGGTACTCCAGCAGCAAAAGCTTTGCTGCAAAATCCAATGGCGAGGTCGCGGTCTTGATATAGGCATGTCCAGAAACAATTCCATGTGGTTCAAATTTGTGACCCAACCATCCATCGAGAGCCTCTTCCAAACTAACACCACGCTTTAATGCCTTTGAGATTGTTATGCCATTTATAGAGAGAAGTGTTGGAACCTCATGCCCAGACTTGTAGGAAAGCAGAACAATCTGCCCTGGCCTGCCATCCGGATATTCTCTAACATTGACATGAAAAGGCACACCACCAATCTTTACTTCCCATTCATGAGCCACACTATCTGAAGGTAAATCTTCCTTTTCCCCTCGCTTTAACTCTACATAACTTTTGTTTCCAAAGTTAAGGGGACTTATTGGTTTGCTGTTGTTTCTAAAGATTGCAAGTGCTTTTAATCCAAGCTTGTAACCAAGGATATAGCCATCATAGATTTCTTTCACCGTTGCGGTCTCGGGTAGGTTGTTTGTCTTTGATATTGCGCCTGAAATAAATTTCTGTACTGCGCCAACCATTCGAACATGCCCTTCAAAACTTATCGCACCTTCGCCCTTCTCATTGCCAAAGGCAGTTGCAAAAACTCCATAATGGCTTGGACTGAGATGCGGCGCTCCAATCACTGTGTTCCTTTCCTTTATGTAGTTAGAAATGTCTGTTATTTGGGATTGGCTATAACCAAGATTCGTGAGTGCGTTTAAAACCTCTCTGTTTACAATGACCACAGTTCCTCCGCCAGCAAGGTCTTTTTGTATTCTTAGCGCAATCGCAGGCTCTATACCTGTTGTATCACAATCCATTAAGTAAGATATTGTTCCTGTTGGTGCCAAGACTGTTACTTGAGCGTTTCTGAAGCCGTACTCCTCTCCTTTCTTAACAACCTTTTCCCACGTATCATATACAGCACTCTTCAAAGCTTTCTCTTCAGAAATCTCATCCCAAGCTATGTCATCCAGGTACTTGGCGTGTCTTTTTAAAACCTCAAGCATTGGCTTTTTGTTGAACTCGTAGTGAACAAAGCTCCCAAGCTCTTTTGCCATCTCTGCAGACATCTCATACGCGCTTCCAGTCATCAAAGCAGCAATCGCAGCAGCAAAAGCCCTTCCCTTTTCTGAGTCGTATGGTATTCCTTTTCTCATCAAAAGCGCGCCAAGGTTTGCATATCCAATCCCAATAGTCCTAAACTCTGGACTTGTCTCTGCAATGTCCCGTATGGGGTAAGAAGCTGCATCATTTATTATATCGAGTGCTATTGCTATTAGCTTGTTTGCCCTCTTAAACTTTTCAACATCAAAATTTCCCTTTTCGTCAGCAAATGCAAGAAGGTTTGTTGAAGCAAGATTGCAAGAGGTGTCATTCAGAAACATATATTCGGAACAGGGATTGCTTGAGTTTATCCTTCCTGAGTTCTTGCATGTGTGCATCCTCTGTATTTCAGTTTCATACTGCACGCCAGGATCTCCAACCCTCCAGCTTCCAAAAGCAATTGCTTTGAGTAGGTAATCTGCAGGAATTTTTTCAACAACCTTGCCATCTGTTACCCTTTTGAGTTCTATTTCCTCGCCTCTCTCTAGCTTTTTAAAGAATTCCTCATCGAGCCTTATCGATATGTTTGTATTTTGAAAAGCTACCGTCGTATAAGCTTCTCCATCCATGCCAGGAGAATAGCCATTTTTCATCAAAACTAATGCCTTTTTATCTTCCAATGTTTTGCACATAATAAACTTCATAACATCTGGATGGTTATATCTTATTGTTGTCATCCTTGCAGCTCTTCTTGATTTTCCTCCAGACTTTATTGTACCTGCACAATTGTCATATATCTTAAAGAAAGAAAGAGGTCCTGAGGCACTCCCCCCTCCTGACAGTGGCTCTCCCTCTGCCCGTATGTTGCTAAGGTCCTGTCCTATGCCTGAGCCTGCAGAAAAAATTGCTCCCTCATCTCGCACATGCTGCATAAGGCTCTCTAAGTCATCCCGTGGCCCTTTTATGAAACATGCATGACATTGCGGTCTCAAGTATTCCCCCTCAACTATCTCAACAACATTTCCATTTATTGGGTTGCGCCAGAAGCTCTTCCCCCCGCTTCCCTTTATTCCATACTCAGTGTAAAGTCCTGCGTTGAATTGCACAGGAGAATTGAAGGCGAACATCCTATGAAGTTGCATCCATTTTAGTTCTTCCGCAAATGCTTTCTTGTCCTCTTCGCTCTTAAAATAACCGAACTCAAATCCAGCTTCTGCTATGAAATTTGTAACCCTATTTATTAAGTGCTTTAGTGAAAACTCGTAATCTCTGACTTTTAGTTTTTCCTTAATTTTCTCTTTCCACAGCTCATTTTTTGGTTTGAAGAAATACTTTTGAGCAACTATTGCGGCAGCCACGTCGCTCCAGCCCTTTGGAAATTCTGCATCCATTGAAAAAATGACCTTGCCAGAGGAATCTTTAATCTCAAGCTTTTTGATTTCGTATTCCACAGTGTCAAATGGATCTTTTTTACCATCCGTAAAATAACGTTCTATTTTCAATCCAGCCATATTGGCTTTTTGCGCATAAACCCTTCCAATATCGAGCCTGTCAAGAAATTTTTCTCCTTTGAATTCGTACACCTTCAGAAGACCTTGCTCTATGGCATTTTTGAGCTTTTCCACCTCTAGCCCTGCTTCTGATACAAGACTATGCGCATTATCCATACTTATATGCCTCTCCCTGTCATAGCAGCTGAGGGCAGTCTTTGTGTAACTTGAAAGAAGAACGCTTTCAAGCCCATCCTTGCCTTTCATTACATCGGCAAACCCTACAACACTGTTAGTGTTTTCCAATTTTCATCAACCCAACTTCAGCCCAAGTCCTAAGCGCTGTCCTTAAATCAGTGGTTTTTGAGCTCATGCAGCGCATTTTTTGCAACCCAAAGCGATTTTCCAACTTTATAAGAATTGTTATTCTTTGGAATGTATTCTGCAAAAATTATTTTGTCATTAAGTGGTGTTGGTCAAACAAACCTTTGACGAATGCAACCACAACATTTTAAAACTGCTCATGCAAGCCACATCTCATGCAGCTTGTTGATGTTCATTGTCATCTTGACAGCGAGCGCCTCAAACCAGACCTTGAAGGTGTACTTGCAAGGGCAAAGGCATCAGGAATCAAGGTCATTCTGAGCTCAGGAGTTAATCCGCCAAGCAATCGTGCTGTTCTAGAACTTGCAAAAAAGCACGAGCTCATAAGGGCTTCTTTCGGAATCTATCCTCTAGACGCTCTTGGCATACAGCCTGAAGGAATTGAAACTTACCTTCCTCGGCAGATTGTGCCAATCGATGTTGATGCCGAACTCGAATGGATTTTCCAGCACAAGGATGAGACTGCTGCTATTGGTGAAGTTGGGCTTGACTACAAATGGGTAAAGGATGCCGAGCTTCAAGCGCGCGAGCGTGAAAACTTTAAAAAAATAATTGCAGCTGTTGAGAAACTAAAGAAGCCAATGATTGTTCATTCTAGACAAGCTGAGCTCGACTGCATTGAGATGCTTGAGTCAAGCACACTCAAAAAGATTATCTTTCATTCCTTCACTGGCAGAAAGCATCTTGTTGCAAGGATAGCAGACAATGGCTGGTTTTTTTCGATTCCTGTCATTGTGATTAAGCTGCAACAGTTTCAGGACATTGTAAAAAATGTGCCGTTTGAACAGATTCTTACAGAAACAGATGCACCTTGGCTTGGTCCAGAGCTTGGAAAGCCAAACGAACCTGCAAACATCGTTCTATCTATTAAAAAGATTGCAGAGCTAAAAGGACTAACCCCAGAAGAAACAGCTAATTTGATATATATGAATTATCAGAGGATATTTGAATGAGCCTTTTGTTTTTAACCAAGTTCTGCCAGAATCTCTCTGGCATGTCCCTTTGGCTTCACATCAGTCCATATTTTTGCAATTCTTCCCTGCTCATTGATTAGAAATGTTGTTCTTCTTATTCCCATAAAACTTTTTCCCATGAAACTTTTCTTTCTCCACACACCATATAGCCTGCAGACCTTTTTTTCAGGGTCTGAAAGAAGTGGAAAGTTAAGTTTGTACTTTTTAGCAAACTTTCTGTGAAGTTCAGGGCTGTCAGCACTTACGCCAAGGACAGCAGCTCCTTTCTTTTTTATTGCCTCACTGGCGTCTCTAAACTCACAGGCTTCAATTGTACATCCTGGCGTCAGGTCCTTTGGATAAAAATAAAGCACGACCTTTCTACCTTTAAAGTCTGACAACCTGAATGTCCTGTTCTCAGCATCTTTTAACTCAAAATCCGGTGCCTTCTGACCTTCCTTTGGCGATGTCATTTAAATCAGTTGCTCCCCTGTCTCAAGGTCTATTATGTGGATTACATTAACAGGGCACGCCTCTGCAGCTTCCTTTGCGCGTTTAAACTCCTCTTCAGTTATCTCTTTTTCAAACACCATCCTGTCCTTAACAGCCTTTCCTCCTTTGAGTTCTGCCTTTCCATCAGAAGCCATTTCAAAATCATCAGGATCAACTGCAGCGCACGCGGCAGCCCCAATACAGTTTTCTCTGTCGTAAACTATTTTGTAGCGCTTTTTTCCTCCTTCCTTTAAGTTGACGACAACAAAACGTTCAATCATTTTAAGTTTCTCCATAAAAGCTTTGCCAACTAGCCCCACACTTTGGACATCGAAGGGGTGGATAAGAAAGCTTGATGTTCCAGCCGCACTTTGAGCATACCCACTTGAGGAACTTTTTGAGCTTTTCTGGCACATTGCTAGGTTTGATGACTCTTTTTTTCACTTGCATCTTGTGCCAGGCTTCTTTTGTTATCATCAAAATCAATGCCTTTCGCGTACTATAAAAATTTTTGCTCAACAAAAGGTTTTTTAAGTCGCTTTGTAACAAATATGGAGTTTGTTGTGAAAGTCGTCAAGCGTGGTTGTTCACTGTAGTATAATCCGAGGGCCTGTGGTCTAGTGGCTATGACACTGCTCTCACACGGCAGAGGTCGGGAGTTCGAGTCTCCCCGGGCCCATTGCTTTTCAAAAATCATTTTGAAAAATAGCCAAATATTCGTTTTATCAAGAAATAGCTACTCTTTGAGAATTGCCTTTTTTGCAATTCTTTCTTATTTTCCTTGATATCTATCCACTTTTTTTCTTGAACTTTTTGTTTGAGTTGGTCGTACCACTCAGATGGATAAATTTGAAGCTTGGATTCTAAGGACTGCTCATAGCTTTTACCATTGTTCTTTTCCATGCCTTTTAGTGCTTCGTAATGTAGCAGTGCTGCAACTGCATCTTTAGTTCGTTCAACCAACAATGGCCATCTTCTTTCAAATTCTTCCCTTATTTCGCGATCGCAAAGATACTGCTTTGAGATTGTGTATGCAAGCCAGAAAGGACTTTTTACTTCCAATTTTCCGTTTTTCACGAATAGCTTTTCAAACTCATTCCAGTTGCGGACTGTTTCAAGCTTTTTTGCATACTCTTCAAAGCCTGGGTCGTACTCAGGCCTGTTTATGACGATGTCCGCAGCAAACCATGGTTCGTGAATTGCCGCAACTTTGCTCTTCGCTGCAGAAGAATCTAACATATCAAGAAGTGATACGCTTTTTATCAAAGCGTATTCCCTTAGGTTCTCACAAAGACATGGATAAAAAAGGCTGATGTCTTCAAGAAAAGCCGTTGCCGCATTTAGAAAGTTATCAAGAGACTCAAGATAATTGCTATTTTCGATTACCTCTTTTATAAAAATAATCTCTTTTAAAAGTTTTAGTTCATCCGAAACAAGGCTAGAATACTTTTCCGACCTTTTAGCATCTAAATAGCTTAAAACAGAGCTTATGTGACTAACTATGCCTTCACTCACTTTTCTCACCCTCTGCTTAAATTGTTTGTAAAGAAAAGGTCCAAAAAGAACCTTCTTTTTATACCTTTCGTTTTCAAAAATCACATAAGGTTTTCTGAAAACTAGTGCTGTTTATAAGTTTCATCTCGGCTTTGTGTTTGGCAATCCCAAGCTTAAGTCTGGTGTTAAGGTATTGCAAAGCCTCTTTCATTGTCTTAAAAGTTTTGGCATCTTGCCTAAGAGCTTGCTTTGTCAGTTCTCTGCAAAGCCATACACCTGTTGGTATGTACCCTTCGTAGACCTCTCGGAAAACAAAAGCCCCTGCTTGCTCCCCTTTTTTACTCAGGTGCTCTGCAACAACATTTCGCTGTGCATAATAACAACCGCCCATTTCAGAGTAAACCTTTCTGCCAAAATGTCCTTCAAAATCGCTAAAAGTGAAGGTTTTGTTAGGAATTACGTTGATAAAAGCTTCAATCGCTTCATATTGCCATTTTCCTGGGGTTAGCAAAACTGCAAAATAGTTGTCCATGCCATATGATTCATAAATCCTGAACTCATTGATCGGTTCTAGTTCTCTTACTTCTGCAATTGCTGCCTTTCCAAGAATATCATCTGTTGCTGTGATGGACCAACGAGTTGGCACAATCCTACGTTTTTTTCGCAGTCCAAAGGCGCCTGTTGATAAAGCTCTTTGGATTGTGGTAAACTCCAACCCTTTCCTAGCAAGCTCAACAACCGCCTCCGCAGCCCTCATGTCAGTATCATAATGTGCCTTTTCTAGGTCTTTATGCCATTTTGCATTTTCAATTTCAATGCTTTTCAACTTTCCAGAAGGACCAAATGGTTGGTGGTCTTCACTAAAAGTTATTCCACGAGGCTTGTGTTCAAACTCAGCGTTTGCAAGTAAAGACCTTTTTGATAGAGCAATTTCTTGGAGTTTCTGTATAAGTTGATTGTCAACATCAGTCGCCTTTGTCCGCTGCATGCCTCTCACAAGCTTCAGCCTAAAATTTATTATTTCATCCTTACTAAATCTGCCAACCCACTTCTCAGGCGCATCATATATTTGGCTGTCAGTTTCTTGTGTTAGCATTGGACCTGCAAACACGTTTGGATAGCCATCTCTTCCAATAAAAACAGATGGTGGTGAACTTCCCTCAAGCCTCTCTTTGTCAAGCAGGCTTTTAAGCTTGTATTTTTGTGCGGTCAGTCTTTGCAGAAATGCCCTTTTCCCAACCATCGTAAAGAACATGTGCTCAAAATTTAAAAGCATTACGACTGAATGTCCAGTGCGTTGTTGGCTAAATTTATAAGCCCTGAAAGCTTTTGGTTAAAAGGGGCTGTGGGCCAACTTGGCTAAGCTTCCAGGTTCGGGACCTGGCGATCTGGGTTCAAATCCCAGCAGCCCCACTTTTAGCAAAAGCTCAGAAAATTATTTAAAGCAGACTTCTGATTAATCAGTTGTCAAAAGAGGTAAAATGCAAATAACAATAGACACTAATAGGGATTCTCCAGAAGACATAAAAAAGGCAATAAAAGCCTTACTCGCAATTCTTGGCAGCCCTATTTCAGAAAGCCTTTCAAAAGTTCTAGAAAGCAGCAATCCGATTGATGCTCAGCAGGAAAACATCTTTGGAAACATCTTTGGTGATGAGGCTCCTCTTTCAGCTTCAGGAGAAGAGGTTAAGGCTACTGGAGTTAATGGCGAATCAAAGGTTGAGGTGTACTAATGGCGCGTGCGCTTCAGCCAAGCCTTAAGCAGATTGCTTCAGATGTCAGGCTGATAAGGGAAGAAATGGTTGAGAAGGTTCCATCCCACTTTTCTCCAAGGCACATAACGAGTGCATTCTTCGGAGCGCTTTTTATTGGAATGATGTTTGTCATAAAAGGGTTGCTGCTTCAAGTTGCTTCTATTCTTACTTCACGTCATCTTTGGATAATTGCAGCTGCCACTTTTATCATTCTTACTGGAGAAATATATTTTGTAGGCTACAGCAGGGTAAAGGACAAGTCCAAAAGACCCTTCGGTCAGTTTTGGTTTAAAAGAATTGTTTCATACTCCATTATTGCGGTGCTTGTGTCATACTTTCTTGTTTACATTTACGGGATAAATATCCTGGCCGGTGCGAACACATACAAGGTCATCGTTGCACTTTTATTGCCATGCGCAGTTGGTGCATCACTTGCAGACCTTCTAAAGCAGTACTAAGAGGTTGAAAGTGGTCGGTCAGAAAAAGAGTGTTAAGAAGAAATTCGAGTTTCTGCCGCATACCGCAGATGCAAAATTCAGGGCTTATGGCAAAAACATTGAGGAATGCTTTGTCAATGCAGCTCTAGCAGTTACTGCAATAATGTTTGACTATAGCCGCATAAAGCCATTGCTGAAGAAAGAGGTTTCTGTTAACGGAAGAGATTTGAAAGCCTTGCTCTATAATTGGATTGAGGAGCTGCTTTATCTTCTTGATGCAGAAGGCTTTGTCCTTGGAAGAATTGAACAGCTTCAAATAAAAAAGAAGGAAGGAAATGGCTGGCTTCTAACAGCCGTACTTATCGGAGATACTGATCAAGGTAAGTATGAAGTGATTGGTCCTGTTGTGAAGGCTGCGACATATAACGAAATGGAAATTTCAGATGATTATGTTCAGGTTGTTGTTGACATTTAGACCTGCTGTTTGAGAAGGAGGTTGCCAGCAACATTTTTAAAGATGCTTGAATGAAAATTTTTAGGTGGCTTTGTATGAATATTACGCAAATTAAAGAAAACGTTTGGGAAATAAAAAAAGAAGGGCGAATGAGGGTTCCAGCCATCATCTATGCCTCAGAAAAACTCATTGAAAAAATAAAGCTTGACAGGACTCTTCAGCAAGCCGCAAATGTAGCGCACCTGGCTGGAATACTAAGGGCTTCATATGTTATGCCTGATGCTCATGAGGGATACGGCTTTCCAATAGGCGGGGTCGCAGCTTTTGACATTGATGAAGGAATCATCTCTCCTGGCGGGGTTGGGTACGACATAAATTGTGGAGTACGGCTATTACGCACAGATTGGACAGAAAAGGACATTCACGACAAACGAAAAGAGTTGCTAACAGAACTGATGCGTGAGGTTCCTGCTGGGGTTGGAAAGGGAGGAATAACAAAGCTTTCAAAAGATGTCCTGACAGAGATTCTTGCCAAGGGCGCTCGTTGGGCTTATGAGAATGGCTATGGAACAAAAGAGGACTTAGATTGCACTGAGGAATATGGTTGGGCAAAGGATGCAGACCCTACCTTTGTTTCTTCAAAGGCTTACTCAAGAGGGCTACCACAGCTTGGCACACTTGGTTCTGGAAATCACTTTCTTGAGTTGCAAAGGGTTGATAGAATTTTTGATGAAAAGGTCGCGAGGGCCTTTGGAATCGAGAAGGTAGGTCAAGTTACTGTCATGATTCATTGCGGCTCACGAGGCCTTGGGCATCAAATTGCTTCTGATTACATAAAAGTTATGGAAGAAAAGTATGGCCACGCCCATCTTCCTGATCGCGAGTTGATAAATGCGCCCATAAACTCAGAGCTGGGAAGGGCTTATTATAAGGCGATGTGTGCAGCAATGAACTATGCTTTTGCAAACAGGCAGATGATTTGTCACTGGACTCGTGATGTTTTCAGAAAGGTTATGGGGACTTCCGAAGGCATGAAGCAGATTTATGATGTTTGCCACAACATAGCAAAATTCGAGAAGCACGAAGTTGATGGCAAGAAAAGGCTTGTTTGTGTCCATAGAAAGGGCGCTACCAGAAGCTTTGGTCCTGGCAGAGAGGAAATTCCAGAAGCGTATAGAAAAATAGGCCAACCAGTATTAATACCTGGAAGCATGGGCACTGCAAGCTATCTCCTGGTTGGAACAAAGGAAGCAGAGGCAGTGAGCTGGGGGAGTACTGCGCATGGTGCTGGTCGTGAGGAATCACGAGCTGCAGCTCTTAAAAAATGGCGTGGGGAACAGGTAAAAGCAGACCTACAAAAGCGCGATATAGAAGTTGTTGCACTGTCATGGAAAGGAATCGCAGAAGAGGCACCAGAAGCTTATAAGGATGTTGATGAGGTTGTGCGTGTTTCACACGAGCTTGGAATTGGAAAAATGGTTGTGAGACTCACCCCACTCGGAGTGATGAAAGGATGACCCACTTTCTTGTAGCAAAGTATTGCATTCAAAAAATATTTAAACCCCTTTAACCGAAAAAAACCGATGAACATCCTTGCGGCAGATGTTGGTGGAACAAAAACGCTCATTGGTGTTTATTCTGAGCATTTTCAGGAGCTTGCCAAAAGAAGCTACTTGAGCAAGGACTATCGCTCGCTGTACGAGCTTGTAAAGGATTTTCTCTCACATTTTGGAAAGGCAGTTGATGTTGCGGTGTTTGGTGTTCCTGGCCCTGTTGTTGATGGTAGGTGCCGGACAACGAATCTCCCATGGAAGGTTGATTCACAAGCCCTTGCAAAAATTGTCAGAGCCGAAGTGGCACTTCTTAACGACTTCGAACTCGCTGGTTGGGGTCTTGACCTTGTCAAGAAGGGCTCTTTGATTCCTTTAACCTCTTATGTTCCTGAGGAGCGTGGCACAAAAGTGCTCATTGGAGCAGGGACTGGGCTTGGTGAGGCAATAGTTTATTGGGATTGTGAGGAGGGATATTTTGTTCTTCCTTCTGAAGGTGGACACACTGACTTTGCACCGAAAAACGAAGTTGAGTTTAAACTGGCAAACTTTATCGCTAAATCTGAAGGCTTTGTGGAATGGGAATCTGTGCTTTCTGGCCCTGGCCTTTCAAGAATATACAAATTCTTTTCTGGGAAAAAGCTTCCTCCTGAAAAAATAACAGCAGCCTACAAGCACGATTCGGCTGCGAGAAAAGCTGTGCAGCTATTCCTCTCCTTTTATGCGCGAGAGGCAGCTAACCTTGCCCTTACTGCAAAAGCAACTGGAGGTGTCTATCTTGTTGGCACAATGATAAACAGCTTGGTTGACGTACTGAATAAGAAGGATTTTATAAGAGCTTTTGTTGGAAAAAGAAAGGTTTCTGCTCTACTCTCAAAAATTCCAATTTTTATAGTCACTGACCAAGAACTAGGCCTAAAGGGCGCTGTGTCCTTTGCCAAAAAACTCGAGCATTGAACTTGGCACTCTGGTTTAAATCAAAAGCTTTTTTTGAACAAAATTAAAAAAACTCGCGAGGTTGGTCACTTTCTTCACTAGCGCTCTGGAACAAAGAGCTTCTGTCTTGTGTGCTGCGCCCAAAGTTCTCTCTTCAGCAAAGGTTTTTTATCAAGTCCTTATTCTGTTACTTCACCCTATGCAGCCAGCCAGCCAATCATGAATGCCTCTTCCTTGCTGCTTATAGCATCTTCCTCCATTGCGTGGTCAAGCCCTTCTTCTGAGTAGATGTCACAGGTGTGTCTTTCAAGCTCCTCAATTTCTTCACCCTCAATAACAATCTCGTCTTCAAACTCACTCATTTTTGCCACCTCTTTTTTCTCTCAGCGCCTCACTTCTCAATGTAAGCAAGCTCACCTGTTGGAGGAAAAGCTTGTGTATTGTTTCAGTGCTGAGGTCAACCAACTTTACCACCTCCTTTTTGGAATTTTTCACCAAATTATTTTCAAATATTGATTTATATATGCCACGATAGGCTGTCCAGTGGGTGTGAGTCGGGATTTTTAGAGAAAAATATTTAAACACAAAAGCTCTTGCAACAAAAAAGGTGAGTTCATGAAATTTTGGGTCGCTTTAGTGACTAGTTTGTTTGTCATGCTTCTTTTGGGCTGTGCTCCAACACAAACAATCATACCAACACAGCCTGCGCCAACTCCAGCCAAAGCACAACAAGTTGAAGAACCAAAAGTAAAAGAACCAGTTCCAACAATAAACATTCTATTTGCACCAAAAAGTGCAAAGGTCGGGGAGCCTTTTCAAATATCTTGGAAAATTGATGGGCCAAAAAGGACAATCACACACACTGCTGTACATTATGATTACAGCTCTCATCCAGGAGTTTTTGGAACAGAGATTGGTCCTGCTGAAAGCGGGTATCGGTTTATTACCCAAAAGTACGCAAGCGGGAGTTTTGACATTCCTGGAACTTTTACTACAACAATAACTCCAACCACAACAGGCACGCTTTATTTCAGAGTACACACAATCATTGATGACAAACATTACTGGACTGATGAGCAGCAACTTGTTGTTGAGCCAGTTACAGAACAGCAAGCCCAGTTAAAGGAGTTCGTAATAGAAGCTGATGACAGCGGTTTTACCCCTTCTAGTCAGCTTTTTGTCAACAAAAACACCAGGGTAAAGATAACTTTTAAGGTTAGAAGCAGTGGTGTTTACTACGGAGGGCTTGAGTTCAAGTCACCTGCATGGGGGACAACTGGCACAATAAAGCCTGGCGAGAGCAAGAGTGTTGAGTTCACTGCCACTCAAACAATTCAATTCACTGCATTCTGGCCTGCAAGCAGCATTGAAAAGTGGACAGCACAGATTGTAGTAGGATGATTTGGCATGGCAAAAGCAAATTTAGCAAAGGTTCTTCTAAGACTTAGCCTTGCCTTTTCCTTTGTTTATGCAGCAATCGCCTCATTCCTACAGCCAACTGCTTGGCTTGGCTTTTTTCCAAAAGTACTAACAGCCATAATTCCTGCAAAGCTGCTTCTAGAGCTTTTTTCTGTTTATGAGCTCCTGCTGGCTGGTTGGTTGCTATCCGGTAAGAAGGCTGCTTATGCAGCCCTTTTCTCAGCACTCACACTCGCAGGAATTGTTCTGTTTAACACCTCTCAGATGTACATTCTTTTCAGAGATGTTTCTCTTTTCTTTGCTGCACTTGCGCTTGTAGTAATGGAGATTGCGTAAAAGTTATAAAAGGCTTAGATGCCAATCTTTGCATGGAAGGAGCACTAATTCAAAAGCCAAAGGAAGTAATTACTGAACATCTACAAAGCCAGCTTCCTGAATGGAAGCGTGAACGCCTCGAGAACCAGCAGTATAGGCTTGTTGGAAGACATTCTGCAGTTAAGATTTGCTATTGGTGCAAGAAGTCAATACGTGGCCAAGCAGACTGTTACAAGAATGACTTTTATGGCATTCCAAGCCATCAATGTCTTGAGATGTCTCCAGCAATCACTTGCAACAAACGCTGCCGTCATTGCTGGCGAGACACAAGTGTTTATTCAACTGGATGGGTTGGCCCTGTTGATGAGCCAAAAGAAATTGTAGAAGGCTGTATAAAGGAAAGGATGAAGTTGCTCTCAGGCTTTAAGGGCAACCTCAAAGTTGACAGGACAAAAGCATTAGCCTCTTTTTTGCCAAGACATGCAGCAATTTCCCTAACAGGTGAACCAATGATGTACCCAAGGTTTTCCGAACTCGTCAAAGAGTTTTATAGCCACGACTTTGAGACTGTTTTTGTTGTTACATCCGGGACAGTTCCCTCAACAATTAATGCCCTTTTGTCTTCTGGAATCCTGCCAACTAATCTTTATATCTCTGTTGAAGCATGGGAACCTGAGATGTACAAGAAGCTTTGCATTCCTGTCATTCCGAATGCATGGGAATTGTTTCTTGAATCAGCATCCTTGCTAAAATATGTGCCAGCAAGGACTATCATGAGAATAACCTGTATGAAAGGATTAAACATGCATTCGCCTGAGAGTTTTGCATGGCTCGTCAAGGCAGGCAATCCTGATATTGTTGAATGCAAGGCATATGCGTGGATGGGCTATTCGAGGCAGAGAATGTCTCCTGAGAACGTGCCCAATCACGCTGAAGTTTTGGCTTTTGCAAAGGCGCTTGGCTTAGCAACTGGTTATGAGTTACTAATGTCAAAGGCTGGAAGCGATGTTGCCCTATTGAGGCGTCCATCTTATAGGAACGTTAATGGAGAAGAATTTATTTATGATGGGCTCGAAGCTGAAAGGCGGTTTCAAATTGCACGCTTAGCCAAAATTAGAAAAGTTGTTGAAAGATGCAACTGCATGCCACAAATTCTTAATGAATTATTTCAGAATAAAATATATTAGCCAGCCTATAAGGATGAGTAGGATTGCTCCAATAGCCACTGCTGTTCCAATCACCCTCTTCACTGCACGTTCCATTTTACCTTCATTGGCTCATGAAAATTCATCAAGCTTTTTCGTTCTTGCATAGCTAACAATTGTTGTATTGCCCTCGCTTCCGCCACATGTTTTTGCAGTCTCCACAAAACCTCCTTGTGCAAGCTTTTCAATCCTTCTTTGAAATGTTTTATAGCTTGAGCCTCCACCTGCTCTTTTGTAGAGCTCAAATAGCTCACCAATCCTTTTGCCAGAATTTTGCTTTATCAGCTCAAGTATAGCTCTTGTGTCAGGCTCAAGTTCTTCAGAGTTTTTTATTGTGAATTCTGCAAGCTTTGCTATGGCTGAAAGTGCATGAGCAATCTCAACCTTTCGCGAGCTCTGCTCTTCTGCTGCAAGCCCTGCCTCGCGAAGGAGATAAATCCCTACCCTAACATCTCCGCGCTCTGCTGCCTTCTCAGCTATGGCTTTTAACGCTTCTTGTCCAAAACATCCAGGAACAAAAGCATATTCGACCCTTTGTTTCAGTATTTCATATGTCTCTTCCTTGTTGTATGGCGCGAACTCTATCAATTCAGCAGTTAGCCTCGACCTTATCCTTTCATCTAAACCTTCAAATGAGCTCTTGTAGTTTGTTATCAGAAGGACGGACTTCTTCCAAATGTCATTAAGAATAGAATAAATAATCCAGGGCTCTTCAAGCTTGTCAACCTCGTCTAGAACAAAAACAGCTTGCTTCTTGTTAAGTATCTGTTTCACGACTTCGAAAAGCTCTTCTGTGCGCTTGTTTTGTACAAAAGAATAGCCAATTTGCTCGCAAATCTCGAGTATTACCCTATGACTTGTGTTCCTTTGCCAGCAGTTTATATAGATTGGAATGACTTCGTCAGTGCTTTCTTCAAGGTCTCTAAGAACCCATTTGCAGGCAGCTGTTTTGCCAACACCCGGCTTGCCAAAGATGAGAGCATTTCTTCCATTTCGCTTCTCAAGCAGTGGTGCTATACAACTCGCGATTGCCCTTTGCTGGTTTTCTCTGAATGGAAGGAGCTTTGGCACAAACTCAAAGTCAAGTGCATCTTCGTTCTTGAATAAGCTTTCCCCGGCTCCTAGAATTTTATTGAACAAAGGCATAGAAAAGGCGTGGCTAAAGAGATTTATAAAGCTATCCGCGCTTTTTAAGCACAGCACTGTTCATCTAATCTTTAAGCCGCATCTGCTGCAGAAATATGCATCGCTTGTAACATGATTTCCACATCTTGGGCAAAACCTTATCAAGCTGTAGGGATGAGCCGGCACCACGCCTGCCCTAACATTCATCTGCTCTTCTTTTGCCTTTGGTTCACGGATGACATAGCTCACAAGAAGCTTTGCTAGACCTATTGTCCCAAAAATGAGTCCTATCCAAAAGAAAGCCTCAACGCGTCCGCCAACAGTCTTTGAGACAATGATGATTGCAAGTCCTGACAAGAGCCAAAGCCAGGTTGGGATTTGCGCCATTTTTAGCCTGCAGTGAACAAACCGCAGGCACTCCTTTTAAAATTTCTGCTTCGCAGCCTTAATGGGCTTATGGCTATTTGGCTTTTTTGAAAACATCGCAAAACTTTTATATACAGCACCTGTTTCAATCATCAAAATGAAATCAGGCAATCGCCTATTATTTATTTTAGCATTTCTTGGAATCATATTACTGAGTGGTTGCGCTAAATACTCTGGCCAACCAGCACAACCAAGCACGCCATCACAGATAGTAGAAAAAACTAATGTCATAGAAATCACTGAATCTGGATTTAGCCCCCGCACACTGTCAATTAGAGCTGGCGAAACAGTTGTTTTTGTAAACAAAGACATAAACCCTCACTGGCCTGCCTCAGCAGTGCATCCAACGCACACAGTCTACCCAGAAAGCGGAGGCTGCATAGGAAGTAAGTTTGATGCATGCAGGGGATTAGCTCAGGGCGAAACTTTCTCATTTAAATTTGACAAAATTGGTCGCTGGAAATACCACGACCATCTAAACCCAAGCTTGACAGGCGAAATAGTTGTTGAATGAGTTTTGTAGCTATGGAATCTTCTTAAAGCCAGTAAACTTTTGTAGAACTTTTGGCACGCTCACGCTTCCATCCTTTTCCTGAAAGTTCTCAAGAATGGCAACAATTGCCCTACCTGTAGCAATTGCAGTTGCATTAAGCGTATGTACATAATCCCTTTTTTGTTCCTTACCGTGCTGATATCTTATGTTAAGCCCGACTGCTTGATAGTCTGTGCAGTTCGATGCGGATGTAACTTCAGCATATTTTCCTTGCCTTGGGAACCATGCCTCAATATCATAGCGCTTTGCAGCAACCATTCCAAGATCTCCTGTACAACAGTTTACAACCCTAAAAGGAATCTCTAGTGACTCAAAGAGCTCTTCTGCATTTCTTTGCATTTCCTCGTGAAGGTGCCAGCTTTCTTCTGGCTTTGAGATAATAACCTGCTCGACCTTATTGAATTGATGAACCCTGAAAAGCCCTCTTGTGTCAACCCCATGACTTCCAATCTCTTTCCTGAAGCAGGCACTTAAGCCGCAGAGCCTAATAGGAAGCTCACGCTCATCAAGAACCTCGTCAAGAAATTGAGCAACAAGTGGATGTTCTGAAGTCGCGATTGCATAAAGGTCTTCGCCCTCAATTTTGTACATTACATTCTCAAAATCTGCAATGCTTACAACCCCTTCGTAAGGCTTCCTTCTCATCATCATCGGTGGCATGACAAAGGTATAACCCTTTTTTAGCAACTTTTGGATTGCAAATTGTTGAAGTGCCAGGTCTAGTAGGGCTATCTTTCCTTTGATGAACTGGAAACCAGCACCTGAAATCTTTGCACCGCGCCTAAAATCACCAAGAGCCCATTGCTCCAGAAGTTCTCCATGACTTTTGAGCTCAAAATCAGGCTTTTTTGGGATTCCCCATCTTCTCATCTCAACATTTTCTGAAGAATCCATTCCTACTGGTACTGATTCATGAGCAATGTTTGGAAGTCTTTGAAGGTTCCAAATTATTTTTTCTTCAAGCCTTTTAAGCTCTTCTTCTGTTGCTTTTATGCGCGCAGGTAACTCTGCTGCTTCTTTTATCAGTTTGCTTATGTCCAACCCAGCCTTTTTTGCAGCATTAATCTCTTCAGAAATGCTGTTCCTTCTTTGCCTGAAGCTGTCACACTCTTGTTTCAGAACCCTCCACTCTTTGTCAAGCCTTATAAGCTCATCAACAAGTCTAACCTTGTCATGCTCATGCCTCTTTTCAAGATTTGCCTTAACAATTTCAGGATACGCTCTTACGAATTTGATGTCAAGCATTAATGAAAATTCAGCGCGCACATATTTAATACTTGCGTTAGAATTTCAAAAAGCAGGACTGCTCAAAAACAGCGAAATCCGCTCACCTGCCTCAAGCGCATCTATTAGAACCTTTCCAAGCTTATTGTTTCGTCTTATCTTTATCACACCTTTCTTGCCGACTGCAAGAGTTGCAAGATAGCCCTCGTTTATATAGATACTGACATCATTCCCTTGAAGAGCTGGGCTAACAAATAGGCTTAAATAAT
The DNA here is from genome assembly GCA_038891615.1 of Candidatus Woesearchaeota archaeon. Lineage (GTDB taxonomy): Archaea > Nanobdellota > Nanobdellia > Woesearchaeales > ARS49 > JAWADY01. Next base: position 153,274 of record JAWADY010000002.1, read on the forward strand.
TACCGCGAATATCTGTGCTAAACTCTATCTGCTTTCCAGCTGGCTTTTCTTTTATTTCCTCCTCAAGAGGTCTCACATCAATTCCAATTCCAAGCTCTTTTTCAATAGCCTCAATGTTTCTTCCTTCTTTTCCAATTATGTTTGCTATGTATTTCTCAGGAACATAAACCGTTGCCTTACCCTCACTGACTATATCGACCTTTATTTTTTCAGAATATTTTTGTAACGCGCGCGCAATTGCCTTTGCTGCAAGAGCCTTTATCCCTTTCACACTTTCTTCCTTCCCAACTGGGACAACAACAGTCTGCTCGCCATAGCTATAGATTTCTGCAACAGGCTTTCCGCTCTCAAAGTCAGAAACAACAACAGTTGGTCTTGCAAGGTCTGCTTCTGTCATTCCATATGGAACCTTGACAACCATCTCTATTGAAAGGACCTTGTCGATGCCACCGTTCTTTATGAATACGACTGTATCAATAACATGTGGTATGACACCAAGTTCTATCCTTCCAATGAAGCGTTGTATTGCATCGATTGGCTTAGTTGCATGTACCACTCCAACCATTCCAACTCCGGCAAGTCTGAGGTCTGCAAAAAGACCAAAATCAGGCGTGTTTCTCATCTCGTCAAAAATGGTGTAGTCGGGCCTTGAAAGGAGAAGGATATCATGAATTTCTTCATGGCTTCCACGTGAAACAGCAAGCTGAGTTATGCTATCTGAGAGCACGAGATCACGCGGGGCTTCAACTGTCTTAACAACTTTTCCTTTTGCCGCAAAATGCTCTGCAAGTGCTTGTGCAAATGTGCTCTTGCCATGCCCTGGCGAGCCTGCAATAACAAGCCCTTCTGCTTGTTCGGCAATCCTTGCTTTTAGCTTCTCACTAAGCTTGTAATCCTCAAGTGTAAGCCTTTTGACTGGTCTTACAGCTGTTATCTCCCACCCATCTGAAAATGGTGGCCTGGTTGTTACAGTCCTATAAATCCCCAGCTGGACTATTGTGCTTCCTTCTCGCTCAATCTCAACAAAGCTGTCTGCCCGAGAATTTGCCTCTTCAATAATCTCACTTGAGATACTTTTTATCTCTTCAGCAGTCAGTGGCTTCTTTCCAACTGGGACAAATTCCCACGCACCTGGCATTCCTTTTTTTGCCATTGCTACAACACCTTCGCGCAAGTGCACAGACATGGTTTTTTCGTCAAAGAACTCTTCAATCTTGAGCTTTTTCAGCCTTGGCTGCTTTGGTACAAGGATTGTTGGAATGCCTTTTGCCTCAGCAACCCTTGCCTGAATGTGATCTGCAGTGATAAGTGTTGCACCTTCTTCCCAGGCAAGCTGTCGGATGAGCGCATCTATTTCACCCAGTCCTGCATATCGAATTTCACCAGCAGTTGGGCGTCTTCCTACAAAGGAAAGCTCAAACAGGCCCTGTTTTGCAAGTTTCTGTATCTTTTTTAGTTCATCAAGCCCTATAAAGCCTATTGCTCTACCTTTATTTGCTTGATGCTCTAGCTCTGCCAAAACAGCCTCGTGGATGAGTATCTTTTCTACAGCAAGCTCGCCTCTTTCTGCCTTAAGGCTTAAAAGTCCTTCGATTATCACAGAGCTATCAGGCACAAGCTTCTCTATTTTTGCATTTAAGGTCATGTTTTTTTATTCAAGAAAGAGCTTTATAAACTTTTGTAAAGGCAGACCTTCTTGCAAGCCAGATTAAGAAGACGCCGCCGCCCGGATTTGAACCGGGGAACCCTTTCGGGAACAGGGTTAGCAACCCTGCGCAGTCTCCTGTTCTTTTGAGAATACCAGGCTGTGCCACGGCGGCATGATGTTAGGCTTGAAAAAGGTTATTTAAATATTTCTTACTTTTGGCTTTATGCAATTCTGAGAATGACTAACTCCTTTGTTTCTTGTGAGCCTTCAGTAGTCCAAGGTGTGCTGCGTGCAAGCGCAGTGCAATCAGCCTAATCCCTCGCTGAGCAAGCCTTAGGAGTCTAATAAAGGGTCTTGCTTCGCGAAGTGACAGCTCTGCTTCTTTTATAAACTGTGCTTCGCGAAGAAGCTTTGTCTCACGCAAAAGGATGCTTTCATGAAGGATTTTTTGAGCCTCTTCACCAGCCTTAATGAACTCGTTGACAAAAAGGTATGCTCTAAAGATTAGAAAAAAAGGGAAAACAGCAAGTATGTCAATCCAATACAACTTAACAAACGTGCGAAATTTACGAACATGACGCCACTTTAACAAAAGGTCAGCAACAAAAAATCCTATAATTACCCAATCAGCGATCCCAACCCAAGGCTGGTAGTGTTCGATGTCTGTAACAAAACCCGCAATTATTAGCACTGCAAGAATTATAATCATCAAAGGAATCATCCTGTCAACAAAGCGTTCAAGCCGCTCAATCTTTCCCCTTTTTCGCATATAATTAGCCTGCAGCAAAGCTTTATAAATGCTTTGCACCTCAATCATTAATAGCGGGATGGAGCAGTCTGGAGTGCTCGATGGGCTCATAACCCATAGGTCGCTGGTTCAAATCCAGCTCCCGCTATTTTTGTTCAAAATTCTAAGAAAAAGCTGCTAACCATAAGGCTTTGGTCTTGTGACATCTGTTCTAAAAATATGAACAATCTGCTGCCTTACATCTTTGAAAGCCTTGTGTATTGCCCTTGAGAACTCCCAGTCATCGGCATTGCAGCTTTCTATGACCTTTGTTGGCGCACCAACCCTTACATGAAGGCTGTATTTCTTTCTCCTGCCTTCTTTCTCATAGCATTTGACATGCACAGTAACTCCAATAAGGTTTGGAAGGTCCCGCTTTATCTTTTCATAGTATTCTGTTGAGAGCCTGTGAAGCACTTCCTGTTCTTCTGGTTCAAGCTCTCTTATTCCGACAAACTGCAGAACTTCCTTGACTCCAAACTTTGGAACCTCTTTTGGCATTTTAGAAAGATTTTGACGGCAAATTTATAAAGTTTGCTGAAGAGAACACTTTGATGACAACAATCTGCGGCATTGACGAGGCAGGGCGTGGGCCAATAATTGGGCCAATGATTATTTGCGGCATTCTTGTCGATAAAAGGCAGTTGCCAATTCTCGAAAAGCTGAAAGTGAAGGATTCAAAAGCTCTGACCACGCCCCAGCGGGAAAAGATTTCTGTTGAATTAAAAAAGCGTTTTAAATACAAGCTTATATCTGTTTCTCCTCAAGAGATTGATGCAGTTGTGCTTGCGGATAGCAAAGATGTCAATCTCAATTGGCTTGAAGCAGAAAAGGCAGTTGAACTTATTGATGCTCTAAAGCCAGACGAAGTAATAATGGATTGTCCCAGCCCTAACATAAAGGCATTCACATCTTTTATAATGCAAAGGATAAAGCGCAAGTGTGCGCTACTATGCGCCCATCATGCTGATGCAAAGTATCCTGTTGTTTCGGCAGCATCCATTCTTGCAAAAACAGCCAGGGATGAAGCTGTTGAAAAGATAAAAAGAAAAATTGGTATTGATTTTGGTTCTGGCTATGTGGCAGATCCAAGAACAAAGGAGTTTTTGGAGAAACACTGGAATGATTATCCTGAAATATTTAGGCATTCTTGGGCCCCATATCGCAAGGAGTCTGAGCTACAGAAACAAAAAAGGCTCGGCGAGTTTTAGCATGTATTGTTACACCTACGGGCGTTTTCAATAGTTTTATAAAGAATCTTAAACAACCTCTTATTATGAACAAGAAAAAGTCAATCCCTTCTTCGATTGAAATTGTTAAGGAAGCTGAGAAAACTAATCCAAAAGCTGATATAAATAAACTACATTCTAAAACTTTTGAATTACTCAAAAAATATAGAGAAGAGTATTATGAGAATAAAGTAAACACTCTATTCTCTAGAAAGAATTTAGCAAATATTCCAAAAGAAATAGGAATTAAGATTAAAAAAGAGTTATTAAAACCAATAAAAGTTGACGATAAAATATATAGTAATTTTATGGAGGAAGCATCAAGGAGGATTAGTCAGACATTTCAAGTTATTTCCGGCAATATTGCAGAATTGTGTGTCGAAAGAGAGTTAATAAAAATTGGATTGAAGCTGGGTATACATTATGTTAAGAAAAAAGAAGGGGCAGATTTTATAATTTATTATCCTCAAAAAAACGGTTTTAAGAAAAAACATAGGATTGAAGTAAAAAATATTAAATTGAGAGAAAGAGGAATAAGAGGTTTAGCATTTGATGGTGATACAATGATAGGATTCTTTAACCAACCCTCAGAATTTACTGCTTCAAATATTGAAGTTATAGATAACCATTGTAAGAAGACTAATGGATATTGCTATATCCCTCCAAAAACCTTAAAATCGATTAAACATAAAACTTCAAGATTTAAATCAAATATAGAGTTTGCTAAGGATATGAAAAACTTTGTTGAAACTGGTTCTATTTAGGCGGCCTCCAAAAATCTAAGATATATTCAAAGGTAGTTCCTAATGTTATATAATTACTTGGCCACCCAAATATTCCTGCCCCATTTATTAAATTCCTTCTATCCCAAATTATGATATTTCTTAATTCATATCCTGCTTTTTTCATTGCTTCTATAACATAAATGTGAATGGGTATTCTCTTATTTTCCCACCATAAATCAGTTATATTAATGACACAATGAGCTTTTGGTTTTAATATGGGAAGAATTTTCTTGTAAATTTTACCTAATTCTTCTGTATATTGTTCGGGTTCCATAGTTCCTAAATCTCTTGGATTATTAGAGTATTGTTGCACTTTCATAAATTGACTATTTAGCCTTTTATCACCTCTTAGGCTCTTATTTAGTCTTGGTCTATTAAGCATATTTGCATATGGTGGAGAGGTCACACATAAAGAAACAGTTTCTTTTTCTAAATAATCTGGAATGTTTATTGCATCATCGCAAATCATTATTTGTTTAGTTTCATTTGTTAGACTTTGTTGCGATAACCTTTTTTGTGCAAAATCAACATATTTTTTATTCAAATCAAACCCGACAGCATTTCTACAAACATCTTTAGCGGCTACTAATGTTGTGCCTATACCTGCAAATGGGTCTAATACCAATTCTCCCTTATGAGTAAATAATTCTATACATTTTTTAGGTAATGCTATTGGGAAAACAGCAGGGTGTATTTCTTTATCTCTTATATCTCTTGTTTCATAAAAAAATTCCCAGATTGCAACCTGATTCTTTAGCCATTCTTTTGGAGTTAAGCAATTAATATGAGTCTCGCCACATTTACAAGTTCTATTACAATTTATATCTAACTTTTTACTTATCATTCTATATTCACGTTTTATTATTTTTATTTAACGGTTTATCCCAATAAGGGCTTTTACATTTTGGGCATACAGTAGGAACATCTTCGCTTCTTGTTATCCATTCATGCCCGCATCTTTCACATTTGCACTCGTAAACTTTGATCTCCTTTTTAGCCATATAAGATTAATTAACTTTATTCTTTAAATATTTTACTATAATCATATATCATAGCCTAAAGATTTAAATAAATACTTTGGATAATATCACCCGTCCAAGATGTTAAGGATGTCTATTAAGAAAAATGGCATTAGGATTAATTAGATTGAGCAAAACGAAGAAAATTTAATTTTTTATTTAAATTAGCTCCCGACAACGCAACAATACAGTTTTACCAAAAGGTTTAAATATGAGTGTTGCGTAATAGTTTCTAGTTGGTGGTGACAAAATGGGTCTTGTCGAACGCGTGAGAAGACTTGTAAATGAAAGTGCAAATAGGTTCGGTAACAAGCTTGTTCCTGGTTTTGGCGACTTTCTTACAAGGGATGTTTCTAGTTTGAAAAGGGAATTGATGATGGCTGCTGCTACTCCTTTACTTGCTGCTTCAATGATTTTTTCTAATGGCTGCTTTGAAGGTGGGGGTGGCACAAGCACTGTTTTTGATGGCGGAGGTTCTGGTGGTGGCAATGGTGGCGGTGGCGGCTCTGGTGGCGGAGGTTCTGGTGGTGGCAGTGGTGGCAGCTCTGGTGGTGGCAGTGGTCAGCAAGGAAACTACAAGCTTTTTGTTCAAAACCCCCCTGCACCTGTAAAAGGCGCTAAGGTTACTGTTTGGCCAGCTGCACTTTACAATGTTGAGGATGGCACTGGTATTGAGCCTGTTGCCGACCCAAACACGCCTTATGTTACTGGTGATGATGGAACTGTTTTGCTCAATCTCGATGGACCTTCGCACATAGTTGTTTCTAAAGAAGGCTATCCTGATGTTGTGCAGTTTAATGTCAAGCCGCTTCAGACAACATCAGCGAATCAGCCAAGATGTCTTGAGTATCTTCTTACGAGCAGTGACAGTGATATAGACTTTTGCAGGCCAGTAGGCCTTAGAAGACCTATAGGTGAAGAGTGCCAAGGAGTGAACTTTCAGGGTCACATAAAGCATGATGGAGAGGTTGTTGGGAATCAGTATGTGAAAGGCGAGTTTGTAAGCATTATCCTGCGTGGCGAGGTTTCTAACAATAGTCCTTTGCCAGAGACATCTGCGAGTTTTCTTGTGATGTATACTGGAACTACTCCTGATCCTAATACCGAGGAGCTTGTTTATCAGGGGCTTGGAGACCCTAGTAAGACTTTGAACATTGTTCGTGGTGAGAAAAAAGCTAAAAATTTCCTATATCAGATTCCTTTGGATGCTCGTGAAGGCTGGTACAGGATTTATGTGAGCAATGGTTGTTATGCGAATTCTAAAGGGCACTTGATTGGTGTCTTTAGGGTGATTCGCGACACAACTCCGCCACAGCTCATTGTCGATCCCTTCAAGGAAGCTTTTTCTAACGAAGCTTTTGTCATGTCTTGCTCTGTTTATGACCCTCCGCAGGAGGGGACTGTAAGGGCTGCTGGTTTTAGCATCCAAGTTGTTAGCGATGCAACCGTGATTGTTGACAAGGATGCTCGTGATGGGATTCTTTCTTCTGATGTTGTTAGCTCAAGCTCGATTTGTGAAATACCAGCGTATGGGGAGGACCTGGAGGGTGTTACTAATAATGATATTAATAAGATTGGTAGGAATGCACAAATATATACTTTGACATTCAGGTCTACTGACCTGTCTGGAAATACTGTAACTAAGCAGGCGCAAGCAAAAATATACCTAACAAAGGCCGAGGCTGACGCACTGGCTGATATCATATACGATGAATTTAATATAGGACCTAACAGCACAATAACATTTCCAGATGATTACAAAAGAGATATAATATTACCTTATAGCAGAGGACCGCCTCATAACTTTTTTGTTAACAGGTTTAACTATGGCACACTAGGTGGTACAGGTCATACTTATAATAATCAGAGTCTTACAGAAGCAGACAAGATAACCCTCGAATCACACATAAGTTACGCACCACGTGATGGAGATACCGTTAAACCAATTCCGCGTTCAACAGTGCAAGAATTTATCAACACATTAAGGGCTTATCTTCAGTTTTTGCATGATAATGGTAAATTTTAAGTGAATTTATTCTACTAAAGTTTTGTGAAGGCTACCAGTTCGAAAAAGATTTATAAACAAACTGCAACATTTTTTACACAAAAAGCTGGTGGTTGTCTTGTTGAAAAGAGGGGAACTGGGAAGCCTGTTTGCCATCCTTCTTATAGCAGCCACCCTTTTGTTTGTTTCAAAGAACCCATTGATGGCTAGCAAAACAAACTCAAGCAAGCAGCAATCCTTTGAGAGTGGCCTAACAAGTGCTGCTGTTTCAGAACAATCAATAGGGTTAGCAGAAGTCGAACCAGAAGTTATCCAAGCTATCCAAGCAGAAGGCAAGGCTCGTGTCATTGTTTTGTTCAAAGACCAAAACTCAAGAGATACCCGCAATAGATTCTTTACTGCTCAAGAGATTATTTCTACTCTTGATGCGGCTGAATTTCAGCCCAGGCACAGATTTTCCTCAATCCCTGGCTTTTCAGGTAACATAAGCATGGCTGGCCTTCAAAAGCTTCGTAACAACCCAGCAATTCAGAGAATTGTCCTAGACCTTCCGGTTTATGCCCTATTACAAAACACAGTTCCTTTGATAAATGCAAGCGCTGTTCATGGAATACAGATAGGAGGTCAAAACATAACCGGACAAGGACAAACAATTTGCATTGTCGATACCGGCATTGATTATACCCATCCTGACCTTGGCGGCTGTTTTGGAGCAGGGTGTAAAGTTGTGGCTGGTTATGATTTTGTGAATGATGATTCTGACCCCATGGACGACAATGGGCATGGCACACATGTTGCAGGAATTGCGGCTGCGAATGGGACAATTCGTGGTGTTGCGCCTGGCGCAAGACTTGTTGCAATGAAGGCTTTAAATTCGATTGGAGGTGGTTCGGCTTCTGACATAGTGGCTAGCATTGATTGGTGCAAAAATAATGCAACCCTTTTTAACATTACAGTGATATCTCTTAGTCTTGGTGGTGGGGCATTCGATACGCCATGCGACAGCCAGCCAGAGGCAGCTGCTGCTAATGCTGCTGTTGCTGCAGGTCTATTTGTTGCAGCAGCCTCTGGGAACTCGGGTTCTTCAACATACATAACTTCCCCAGCTTGCGCAAGCAATGTTACAGCAGTCGCTGCAAGCACTAACAGCGATTCAATGGCTCAATTTTCACAAACAAACAGCCTTGTTGACTTAGTTGCGCCGGGAGTAGGAGTAAATTCAACACGCCTTGGAGGTGGATATTTAATAAATTCTGGAACTTCAATGGCAACACCCCATGTTGCTGGTACCGCTGCGCTTATGCAGCAATACCAGCGCCTTCAGTCTGGCACAAATCTTACACCTTCAGAGGTAACACAAATCCTTCAACGCGAAGCTGGCGCTAAAGTTACTGACAATGATAATGGTCTCACCTTTAGCCGCATTGATGCTTTGAAGGCAGCAAATGCTTTGCTTGTTATCAATCAAACAGCTAATAAGGTCGAAAGACCTGGTGCTGGCAGTGTTGTTTTTGATTCGCCCACGGATCTTTCCGGAGCCTCTGCGGCATTTGTAATTGGCAACAACACGGTATTCCTAAACTCTTCTGCCTTTCCCAAATTCAATAAATCCGCAACTATCCAGCTATTAAATCTTTTATTTCAAAAAACTCCAGTAGTCTTTAAAGATGGTACTTTGTGTCAAACCCCTTTGTGCAACATAACTTCATATTCTTCCGGCACATTGGCCTTCCACGTGGCTGGCTTCACAAATTATAGTGCTGGCGCAAATGCCAATCTTGTTGTTTGGGATGAAGGCGATTCTGGCCAGCCTTTTTTTGAGGGACAGCCGAGAGCTGGAAACCCAATAAGTTTTTTCGCAAACTACACAAATAGAAGCAGCGGTGCCGTGATACCAAGCGCAAGCTGCAACATAACATATCCAGATGGTAGCAGCGCAATGTCTTTCAACTCAACAAAACAAGTCTTTGAGCACACGAGAATTTTCGACACTTCGCAGTTCTTTAGCTATCCAGTTACGTGCGCCGACCCTGCTTTTGAACCTCTTACAGCAACCGACTCAATACAGATACTCTCCAACAGCAGCGGCTGCACTTATCCTGGACCGAACATAAATTGGACAATCGAAACCGACTCAACAGTCATTTGTGCCAATGAGACGATTCTTCTAATAAACCAATCAATAAACGTACTTGACAATGCAACATTTATGCTTGATAGTTCTGAGCTTACACTGAATGTAACTCAGAACAACATTTTTAATATTGGTGTTGCTCCAAACGCAACAATTGTAGTTATAAATTCCCTAATACGTTCTCTTGATTCTTCTGTGAAATTTCGCCTTGATATCTTTGGCTATGGCAACATAACAAACTCACTCATCACAAATGGCACTCAGACGTATCTTGGAGGAAACAAGTCCCATTACATAACAAATTCAATTTTTGGAGACCAAGTTAGGGTTTATGAAAATTCAAACAACTTTTTTACTAATGTGACATTCGCTGCTCCCATACCACCTTCAATAATTTTCTATGATTTATCAAACAACACGCTACAAAACATTTCTGTTTATGGAGAGGCACAATTTCGTAACAATTCTATAAATCTTATCAGAGATTCGAATTTCACCAATGAAACGCGCTTTATTCAAAATACAACATCACGAATAGCCAATAGCAGTTTTAAAGTTGTGCGTTTGGCAAATTCTCCAATCCTGAATTTCACCAATCTCTCAACAATAACGAATGAGATTATGGTTTTGACATTAGCAACCCCTCTTTTGGACGGGTTTGTCGACATGCCAAATAGCATCGTTCTTCCTTTAGGTGCAGTCATCAATCGCTTCCTGCCAATCCAGGTCCTCGTCAACGGCACAAACATAACCTTAAGCGGAAGGTCTGTAAACATAACCAACACAACTTCTGGCACACTAGTTAACAATGGCTCAACCGATGCAAACGGATTTGTCTATCTTAATGCAACCTTTACAAACACAAGTTTCGGAATTGGAAACTTTACTGTTGCCACAAACCCAAGCCAGCCTCTTGGCCTTTTAACCGACACGCCAATAATATTGCAGGTTTCTGACACAAACCTTCCAAACATCAGCCTAACCAGCCCTCCCAATAATTCTCTCTTTGCTTCAGGCATTCTCATTGAGCTTAAGTACATTGCGAATGACACAACTTCTGAATTGGCAAACTGTTCCCTCATTCTTAATTCGGTTTTAAATCAGACTCATACCTCACCGCAAGAGAATACTGAGCAGACCTTCATAGTTAATCTAGGCGAAGGCACCCATTCTTGGAGGGTTGAATGCACCGACAGCTCTGCACAGGCAAATGTTGGAAGTTCTGAAACAAGAATTCTAACTGTTGACGGAACACCACCAAGCGTTTTTGACCCCAAACCAGCACCCAACAGCACCTTCAAGATAGGAACAACCATAGAAGTAGCCGTAAACGCAACTGACAACGTAGCAGTTGACACTGTTTATGCCAACATAACCTTACCAAACGGAACACTGCAACAACTCATCCTAGCACTAGCAACAGGGTCTAAATACAACAATAGTTTCACAATCCCAGCCCTAACAGGACTGTACAACATAACCTACTTCGCTAACGATACGAGCGGTAATGCAAACACAACAACTACTACAAACTTCACAGCAACAAATCAGGCGCCAAGTATAACGCTCTACTTCCCCCTTAACAACACGCAGTTTAACAACACGCAAACAGTAACATTCAACTTTAGTGCTATTGACGACCTGAACACAACGCTATCATGCGGAATATACCTTGATAACATCTTAAACCAGACAAATAGCACAACGCAAAACAACACAGTAACAGAATTCGCAATTGAAGGAATAAGCTTTGGTAGTCACACGTGGTTTATTAACTGTACTGATGGAAGCCTAAGCAACGCATCAGAAACAAGAACATTCATCATAGCAGACACCCAAGCACCTGGCTGGTCTAACAACAAAGCATTCCCCACCAGCCCGGCAACCTACTCACCAGCACAATCATACCAGTTCAACATTACTTGGACAGACAACACAGGCCTAAGCACAGTCCTTTTTGAGCACAACTTTACAGGTGTTGCTGCAAACTTTAGCCCCACAGGCTTCACTGGTAACACCACAAACAGGGAGTACTTCTACAACTATGGCCCACTAGCAGCTGGTAACTATTACTGGAAAAGCCATGCTAATGACACAAGCGACAACACCAACAGCACAGCAACATTCTCCTACACAGTAAACAAAGCCACGCCCACACTCAACATAAACCTACAGCCAGGCTCAAGCGTTACTTATGGCACAACAACTAATGCTAGCTGCACAGCAAGCACACCACAAATAACCCCACAGCTATTCAGGAACGGAACCTTAGTAAGCAATCCTGACGTTGGCGTCCTTGCTGCTGGAAGCTATAACTACACATGCACAGCAACAGAAACACAGAACTACACAGCACCCACGCCACAACAAGCAATACTGACCATCAACAAAGCAGCAAGCGAGGTAAACCTTACTTTAAATGGTCAGGATGCCAACATAACAATTGAGAGAAAAGGAACTGTAAACAAGACAGCTTCAATCATTGTCCCGAATAGTGGTTTTGTCTCGCTTTACGAAAATGGTACATTTATTGGTGGCGCTCAGAACGTTGTAAGCAACACAACAGCATATACTTCAGTTGGCCTCTTCAACATAACCGCGCGTTACAACGGAAGCCAAAATTATAGCGAATCAAGTGAAACGCATTTAATTACGGTCCAAGACACAATCCCGCCAGGTGGTGTGCTGAATCTAACAAACACATCTATGAGTGGCGCCTGGGTTTACTGGAGTTGGGTTAATCCAGTCGATGACGACCTAAGCCACACAGAGGTTTGGGTGGATGGTGTTTTCAAGATAAACATGAGTGCAAACACAACCTCTGGATATAACGCAACAGGTCTGTCTGCAGGAGCAAATCACACAATAGCGACAAGGACTGCAGATATTTATGGCAACATCAATATGAGTTGGGTTAACCATACTGTCTGGATAGAATCAGATACTATTCCGCCAAGCGTTTTTGATCCAAAGCCAGCTCCTAACTCCAGTCAGACTTATGGCTCAACAATCGAAATAGCAGTTAATGTAACAGACAATTTTGCAGTGGATGTTGTAAAAGCAAAAATCACTAAGCCAGATGGCAGCCTTCAAACAATCACCCTGTCAAACCTGTTTGGCTCGAAGTATAATTCAAGCTATGTTCTTGACCAAACAGGAAATTATAGCGTTCAGTTCATCGCAAATGACACAAGCGGAAATGTAAATGATTCTGTCACAACAAACTTCAATTCGAGTCAGTCCGAAAGCATCGGACGAGGTGGAGGGAGCCGCAAGAGGGATACAACTCCACCTAGGCTTGCTTTTATCGAGCCGCCAACTCCAAAGCACGGGGTTGTTATTGAGATAGGCGACCTTGCAGAGCTTGAGTTTAGGCTGAACATTACCGATTCTTCAAAAATCGTCAAGGCAGCGCTCGTGTTGAACAATGAAAACTATCAGCTCGAGTATCTTGGTGAAACTCTATGGTCTTCGAAGTTAAGACTCAAGCCAGGATATTATGTCTATCAGGCTTTTGCAGATGATGCAGCTGGCAACCGTGGGTGGTCTGAAAGAAGAACATTGCAGCTCATTGAGCACATTGAGCAGCCAGTGCCATCACTGCCAACACCTGTCAAAGAGGTTCCTGCTGCCGTTGCATGGCCAAACAAGACAATCAGTCCAGCGATAATTCCTTCAAAAAACATCTGTCCAACCCTTGAGCTGTTTGTGCTTGTTGTCCTTTTGCTCACAATCCTTCTTGAGGTAACACGCTTACTTGTGATTCTTCACGCCCAAAAATACAAGCATGATGAAATTAAGTGGCTGCGAATTGTTGTCATTGTTTTAGCAGTGCTCACTGCTTTCCTACTTTTGATTCACTATCTGGTTTGCAAGCAGCTATTGTTGTTGCCGCTGCTTGGACTTGCGCTTGTTGCAGTTAGCGAGCTTTGGGCAAGGGTAAGATTTGCTAAAGAACCTAGCCACTTGCTCCTTGAACTCATAAAATCAAGACTGCATGCTGGCTTGAGTGATAAGAAAATCTTTGAGGAGCTAGGGCAGTTCTGGCCCAAATCAGAAATTATAGAGGCGCTCAAGCTCGTAAAAACCCGAATGCGCTAACCAAAAACTTGATAGCTTTTAGTGAATTGGTAGTGTTGGCAAGCAATGGCGCTAGCTTTATATACCAACAAAAGCCTTTTTCAAATGCCAATTGCAAGGCACGGCTTCAAAGGAGGAGATAGACTTGGTTGAGTCGCAAGATATAGGTAAAGATGCACAAAGAAGTCATGCAAGTACAGCCACCGCACTTCAGCTTCAGCGCAACAGACCAAAGGCAACAAGAATAACAAAACTTGTCCTTGATGGTTTCAAGTCTTTTGGCAAGCGAACAGAGCTGCTCTTTGACGAAGGTTTCAATGTCATTGTTGGACCGAATGGTTCAGGTAAAAGCAATGTTACAGAAGCCATCTGTTTTGTTCTTGGCAGGAGTTCTGCAAAGTCTTTAAGAGCTGAGCGAGCTTCAAGCTTTATCTATAATGGGGGAAAAACAAAGCAACCTGCGAAGCAGGCAGAAGTGAGCCTTTTCTTCGACAACAGCTCAAAGGTTTTCCCTGTTAATGAGGATGAAGTGAAGATAACAAGAATTGTTGGTCAAGATGGTCAATCAAAGTATAAGATAAACGGGAAGACGAGGACGAGGCAGGAGTTGCTAGAGCTGCTTGCAGCTGCAAAAATAGACCCCAATGGCTATAATCTCATTTTGCAGGGAGATATTGTGCGTTTTGTTGAGATGTCACCAATCGAGCGCAGGCAGTTGGTTGAAGACATTGCTGGCATAGGTATCTACGAAGAGAAAAAGGCACAGGCACTCAATGAGCTTGCAAAGGTTGAGGAAAAGCTTGGGCATGCAGAAATAATACTTAAAGAACGCGATGCCCAGCTAAAAGAGTTAAAGAAAGATAGGGACCAAGCGCTTAGGTACAAAAGCCTTAGTGACAAAATAAAGCAAAACAAAGCAACTTTTGTAAAAAAACTGCTTGATGCAAAACAGGCAGAAGCTGATAAGCTGACAAGCATCAGCTCAGGCTTAAAAGAAAAGCTTGAGAGATTGAACATTCAGATATCAAAGATTAGAAATGAGCTTTCTGAAAAGAAGGCACGCATTTCACAAATAAACCTCCAGCTCGAGCAAAAGGGCGAGGGTGAACAGGCTGGCTTGCGAAAGGAGATAGAAAGGCTAAAGGTCGAGCTTGCAGAAGTGCGCACAAAAATAACCTCTTTATCAGAGGAGCTTGCACGGATGTCTCAGAGGAAAGCCCAGCTTGAGCAGAGTGCCGAGTCTCGCACAAAAAAGATTGCCGAACTTGAAGAAGAAAAAAAGGAACTACTTGAAAGAAAAGCAGTAATTGCGCAGGACCTTGATACTGTAAACAGAAACATCATCGATTTCAAAAAGAAGAATGAGCTTCCAGAAGACATTGAAGAGGTTGAGACAAAAATAGCCACCATCGATCGAGCAGCAGAGATTGTACAATCAGAATGTCAAAAGCTTGTCGAAAGGCAACAGGCGTTGCTGAGAGAAAAGGACAAGCTCGACTTCCAGCTTCAAACAATCAACAGCCAAATTGCTAAGTTTTCAGAGCTTGCCAATGCTCATAAGGCGGAGCTCGAAGCACTAAACGCAAAAAAGGAAGAATTCAAGAGGCTCGTGCTCGAGCTTAATAAGCTGCTGAACGAAGACTCTCAACTTGCTAGTCAAATTGTCCATCTTCGTTCAGAGCTTATTAAAGCACGAGAGGAGTTTGAAAAGATTAGGATAAGGAGTATTGCAGCACAGGAAGAAAGCTCACCTGCAGCTGTCAAAGCAATCCTGAAAGAGAAGGAGGCGTTTGGAAAGGTTTTTGGCACAATTGCGGAATTGGGAGAGGTCGACTCTAGTTATGCTCTCGCACTTGAAACAGTCGCCGGCTCTAAGCTAAATAGCATTGTCGTTGATAACGAAAGAACAGCCGCAAATTGTATAAAATTTCTCAAAGATAAAAAGCTTGGAACAGCAAGCTTTCTTCCACTAAATAAAATTAAGAATATAAAACATGATGAAGGTATAAAGAAGCTGCTAGGTGCAAAAGGGGTTCATGGCCTTGCGATTGACCTCATCTCCTTTGACCCGGCTTACAAGGCAGCATTTAGCTATGTCTTTGGGAACACAATCGTTGTGGATGACATCGAGACTGCGCGCAGACTTGGGATTGGTTCTGCAAGAATGGTTACACTTGATGGTGATCTTTGTGAAAGTTCTGGAGTGATGATTGGTGGTTTTGCCCAAAGAAAAGGTGCATTCACAGAAAAAAGGCTCACAGAAGAGCTTGCCAGAAAGGAGAGAATTGTTGCAGAGCTCACAGAAAGGCTTGAGCTGGCTGAAAAAGCCCGACAAGCTAAAGAGGCTGAAATCTCCAGGCTTCGTGAGAAAAAAGCAATGCTTGAGGGAGAAATAATAAAGGGCGAGAAAAGCCTTCATTTTCAGTCTCTTGACATTGAAACATCGACAACTTACAAAGAAGAACTTAAGCTAAAGCTTGAGGAACTTTCCAAGGAGCTAGCTTCAGTCGAAAACGCGCTTTCTGAAAAGACCTCTGAACTGACAAAGCTAAAGGTCGAAAAACAAAAGTTCAGAAACAAGATAGCTGAACTCAAAAACCCAGCAATCGTTGCACAGTTGAACGCCTTTGAGTTGAAGCGGAGGTCTCTACTTGAAGAAATGGCAGGTTTAGAAGCAAGGTTTGCTGCACTCGAGGCTACACTTGCCGAACTGTTCTCTTCGGATGCTGAAAAGAGTTCTGCCTTGCTCAAGGCAATGGATTCTGAAATGTCTGAGATGACCTTGCAAATATCAAGCCTGAAAGCAAGGATGGAAAGGTTAACCGAAGAACTCAAGGCAAAAGAAAGCGCACAGGCGAGCTTGCAATCAAGCCTCAAGGAGCTTTTTGATGAACGGAACAAGCTTAGTAGTGAGGTTATTACTGGAGAGAACGCTCAGCTCGAAATAGAGGAGGTAAGAAGAAAGCTCGAGATAGAACTTAACACAATTTCTATCGAAGAAGCAAGAATTGTTGCAGAGCTAAACAACCTTCAAGCAGAATTTAGCCAATATGTTGGGGTTGAGCTTCTTCCTGAAAAATCAGAAGAAGAGTTGAAGAAGGAAATAGCAGAGTTTGAACGAATGGTTTCAGAAATAGGTCCAATAAATATGAGAGCGCTTGACATCTATGAACTTGCTGAGAAGGAATATCAGGTACTCGTAGAAAAGAAAAAAACACTTGTTGCCGAAAAGGAAGAGGTTTTAAGGCTGATGAACGAGATTGAGCAAAACAAAACAGACCTTTTTATGAATACCTTCAAAGCTATTGAAGAAAATTTCTCTCAAAACTTTGCCGCTCTTACAAGCAAAGGAGAGGCTCATCTTGTGCTTGAGATGCCAGACAAGCCTTTTGAGGGAGGAATCGACATAGAAGTAAAACTCACTGGAACAAAATTTCTTGACTTAAGAAGTCTATCGGGTGGCGAAAAGACTTTAACTGCACTTGCGCTGATATTTGCGATTCAAGAGCACGAACCAGCAAGCTTCTATGTTCTTGATGAGGTCGATGCGGCTCTTGACAGGCACAATTCAGAGAAGCTTGCACAACTGATTAAGAAATATTCAAAGAATGCGCAGTATCTCATGATTTCACATAACGATGCCATCATAAGCGAGGCTTCAACGCTTTATGGCGTCAGCATGGACGAGCACGGCATTAGTCAAGTTGTTGGAATTAAGATTTGAGTCAAACTGTAGCAGTTCATGCTTCCCTTTTTGTTTTGAAAGCTTGTTCGTTTAACGCGTTGCAGCCCTCTGTTTGAAGAATGCGCCGGCCGAGATTCGAACTCGGACAGTCAGCTTGGAAGGCTGATGTCATGCCATTAGACCACCGGCGCACAGTTCAAGAACCATCTTCTAAGCTTATAAATTTAACTTACAAAATTAAAGCAGCCACAAAAAATTTGAAAAATTCATTATAAGCAATCCTTTAACTAAATAACGAGCCTTTATTCTCGTATTTTATTCGCTATTGTGGCTGCTCTGTTTTTTCTTGCGGCCATGCGTCCAAATCTCCTCCACAAGCCACGCCTACTAAACCCCAACAGGAAAAATAGTGCCGAGCTAAAAACTCAAACTCCAAGTTCTGCTCTTAAATTCTCAATAAACCTTTTAAAATTGTGGGATTTTATAACACCACCACAGGCAAATTCGTGTCCACCACCATATCCTTCGATGCCTACAAGTGCTGTTTCAAGCGCTTTTAAAAGGTTTCCCCTGGAATAGCGGAATGAACACTTCATCTCATCGCCTTTTTCCCTGCAAACAATGACTAGCTTTTCTGGAAAGCGGTAGGCAAGCTCGTTTGCAAGGTCTTTTGTCAGGCTTATCTTTTCTTTTGAATAAGAAAACAATAGAAATTTCTCTTCCTTGTTTTTCTTTTCTTCTCTAAGTGCATCTCTCAACAAGCTTTCATAGACCTGGTTAACTTGCTGATACTTCTTCCAAATGAGCTTTCCAGCAGGGCTTTCCTGTTTGAGTATTTCATCTGGGTGCGCAAGCCTAGTAAACACCTTTATTGAGGTGTTAACATCCTGCGAGCTTCCCTTTAGATTAAATGAGAGAACCTTTGCAAGCACCCCAACAGGGCTGTTAAAAAGAGCTTCCTCTGGATTTTTTATTTCCTTAGGGAGTAGGCTAGGATACTCCTTTCTAAAGCTGCTCACAAGGCCATTTTCAGGCAGATACCAATCGCTGATGGTGCCTGCAAGGGCTATCCAGCTGTCCTTTTGGCTAACCTGCCAACATAGATAAGATGTTGGCGTCGGACTTGCGCCTCTTGTTTTGGGATTAAAATATGCAACCCTCTCACGCAAAAGCGGAGGGTGATGATCTATCCAGACAACCGGCATCTTCACCGCATCAATAAATTCCTGCTCAACGATTGCAATGTCAAGCACAAAAACCTTGTCAGCTACATATTCAAGCGCCTTCTGAGCGAACTGAATGCCAAGCTTTGGAGTTGCCTTAACAACAAATCCTTTACCTTCCCTTATCATTCGATACAGCAAAAGAAAGCTCGCAAAGCCGTCAGGGTCGTCATTAAAAAAGAATATCGGCCTCTGTGTTGTTGCAAGCTCTTCCCTAAGTCGGCGCACTTCCTTTTCTGTCAGCATTTTATTTTTTAAATTTTAATGCCAGCAATTTTGTGTCTTTTAAATGAATTTAGTTATTTTCTTCAACTCTTTCTCAAAGAACGCTCTTTTTTTCTTATCCCTCATAGCTGCTGCGGGATGATAGGTTTCTATTTTTGGAAGGTCTAGCTCGGCTAGAGCCCTTTGAGCGGTCTTTCCCAGTAGGCAAATGACTTTTGGTTTTATCAACTTTATCTCCTTTCTAAGCAAAGGTAGGCAAGCTTTTATCTCTTGACTTTTTGGGGCTCTGTCTTTAACCTTCCCATTAATTGTACGAGTTGGTCTAAACTTTACAACATTTGTTATGTAAATTTTTTTTCTATCAATACCAAACTTTGAAAGTGTTTTCATCAAAAACCTTCCAGCCCTACCAACAAAAGGTTTCTTTGCAATCACTTCTTCTTTTCCAGGGGCCTCCCCAATCAGCATAACTGCTGCTCTTCTAGGACCCTCTCCAGGAACTTCAACCTTACATTTAGGCATTGCGTATTAACTCAGCCGTTATCTTTTTAAACCTTGCTGGCCTAGTGGCTAGTATGGGCATCTGTGAGAACTGCCACAACTGGAAAGTCTTTAAGGAGCGTTGTTGGTTTTATTGGAAAGGAAAGACCACATGTTCGCAGCACAAAAAGAGTTGGGATTCAGAACCTTCTTTTATAACAGAAGAGCCAGAGGTTGAATCAGAAATAAAGAAATTGCATTTTGTAGCAAATTTTTAACTTCTGTTTTTAGTGCTCATGCGAGTTAGGCTCCTCTTTTTGAAACAAATGACAAAGTATTTAGCATTTGTTCTTTTGGACTTATTCACACTTCTCTTACCTCTGCGCCAGCCATCGCCTTCGCAATGAGCCTTTTTATGTTGAGCCCCTTTTCAAGCCTTTCGACATCCTCAAGCCGCGCCCTTGTCACTGGTTGCCTGCCAATGATGAAAGAACAACAATCAAGATAAGGCAAAATGCTTACCTCATAGCTTCCAAGGGCTTTTGCTTCTTTAACAATCTCTTCCTTGTCCATTCCAAGCAAAGGCGTGAGAACTGGAAGGCTCGAGACTTGGTAAATCACCCTTGTGTTGTCAAGGGTTTGAGAAGCAACCTGTCCAAGACTATCCCCAGTGAGAATGGCCTGTGCCCTCTCCTTTTTTGCAATCTCATTTGAGATTCTTAACATAAGCCTCTTGTAAATAATCATTCTATAATCCGCAGGAACAGCCTTAATTACCTCAAGCTGCGTCTCTCTAAAAGGAATTAGATAGAGCTTAAGTTTTCCCTTTTGCCTTCCTTTCGAAATTATTTCAGCTAGCTTTACAATTTTTGAGTCGATTCTATCAGGAACATTATAAAAATGTGCAAGTGAAACATCAACCCCCTTTGCCATTGCTCGCATTGCAGCAACAGGACTGTCTATCCCTCCGCTCAAAAGTGCCACAATCTTTTTTATTTTCATCATCTCAAAGTTCACGCTTTGACTCTTTTTAGACGAAAGCTTTATTTATAGCTTTTGCTAAAATTTCCTCATGTCTTATCAATTGAGGCAAAGGCTTCTTGAACTTAAAGAACTTTTGCAAAAGGCCGAATCAGTGGGAGTCATGCTTTCAGACACAGACCCTGTCAAAGGCACGCTTCTTGACTTCAGAAGCCAGCAAAAGGAGGGGCTTAAAAACGCCTTGAGGGCGTGCGCTGCAGAAATAGATAGGTTAGCTGAAAAATCTCAGCCTTGGGTGAAAGCTCAAATCCAAAGACTCAAGCGCAATCTTTCGCAAGAAAGTGTTAGTGACGTACTTGAAATTCTTGAAGAGCTTGAAGAGGAAGAAAGCCCTTTCGAACTTGATTTATCCATCATCCCATCAGAAATCCGCGAAGAACTTGCTGCGGACTTCACAGAGCTCGAAAGATGCTACAACTCAGATTGTTTTAGGTCAGCTGTCATTCTTTGCGGCAGAATCCTTGAGACCGCACTTCACAGAAAATATTTTGAGCTAACTGGTAATGACCTTCTTGAGAAAAGTCCGGGCATAGGTTTAGGAAGTGTTATTGCAAAGTTGTCAGAGCACGGAGCAGAAATAGATCCAGGTCTTGGTAATCAGGTCCACCTCATAAATCAAGTAAGGATATGGTCTGTGCACAAAAAACAGCAACCCTTTAACCCAACAAAAGCACAGACGCAAGCGATAATCCTTTATACCCTTGATGTAATTGAAAAACTCTTTCGAAAAAATTCAGGCAATCATGCTCGTACCGAAGAAAAATAAAAAGGCAAGAATTGATTCTTTGGCGAAGAGAAGTTCAATGCTTCTGCCAGAAGTGCTGAGTCCAAAAGCAGATTGTGCTTGACCTGAGCATACCAACTATGTTCGGTACGCACAGGTTTTGTTAGTCCGCATCTTGAAAAGTATTCGTTTTGCCTTGCGCTTTATTGCCCTTCGCTTAATCTCCTCTTGAACTCCTCGAGTTCCGACAAAAATCTTTTCAACGTCTTTACAAGATGTTCTGGCTGTGTGTTTATGATTTCTGCTGTCTTCTTTACAATTTCACCAGGACTTCCCTCAAAGCGCTCTTCTGATACAAGCTCAAACTCCTCCAATTCTGCCCGCGAACGCTTTTGTCCTTTTCCAACCAACTTTCTAGCCTTCTTCCACTTCTCAAAAATCTCCTTAGCCCTTGCAGGAATCTGGACAGCAGAAACTCCAAGAAGAAGCGAAAGTTCCTTGAGCAGCCCTTCCTCTTCCTTTTCAACCTTCTCTGCAGCTTTTCCTGCAACATAAAATATCCTCACCACCCCGTCCTTCACCTTTGTGCTTTTAAGAAGTTTTATGCGTGTAGCCTCTGAAGTACTGTTGAGATGAGTTCCACCGCAAGCCTCGACATCAACACCAGAAATCTCTACTATTCTCAGTTCCTTTCCAGGCGCAACCCCTCCTTGGTAGATGCCCATTCCAAACTTTTTTTCAGCCTCATGTCTTGGATAAAAGGCTTTTTTTACAGGTATTGCCTGCTGAACAATCCGATTTGCCTCTTTTTCTATTTCTTTAAGCTCCTCATCACTTATAGGCTGGTAATGAGTTATATCTATGTATGCTTTATCTATGTCTTTTTTTGCAGAAGCCTGATTAACATGTGCTCCAAGTACTTTGCGTGCGGCAGCATTAACTATGTGTGTGGAGGTGTGGTGCTGAGTAAGTTGCATTCTTCTTTCAAAATCAACCTTGCAATCAACAACATCGCCTACCTTGAAAAGCGGCTTCTCAGCAAGCCTGTGCACAATTAGGTTGCCTTGCTTGAATACATCAACAACAGCTGAGTTGTCAATTGTTCCTTTGTCTGCAAGTTGGCCACCGGAAGTTGGATAAAATACTGTTTGGTCTAGCACAACAGCGTTGTCAACAATGCCAAGCACCTTTGCCCTGCATTCTGTAAGTCTCCAATCGCCAAAATAAAGTGCCTTTGTTGCTGGAAGCTCACCAAACTCAATCCTTTCTTCACGCTCTGTTGCTGTTTCCTGCGGCACTTTTTGCTCATGCCTGGCAGCAACAAGGGCATAAAAGTCCTTTGGTATTACAACTTCTTTACCAATCTTTTTTGCTTCTGCCGCAACAAGCTCAGGGTTTATTCCTTCGCTATCGTATAGGGCTATCAGCTCCTCTGCACTAAGCTCTCTCCCTGCAATTTGTTGAGCAATTCTAAGTGCTCGTTCCTTTGTTGAGCGGTATTTAAGCTGCTCTACCTCGAGGATTTTCTTAACGTTCTCGATAAAATCCAAAAGCTCTGGATATTGTGGCTTTAGCTCCTCTGCATGCCATTCAGCAATGTCGCAAAGCGATAACCTCCAACCATACTTTTCAATCAAATCAACAGCTTTTCTAAGTACAACCCTAAGATTGTACATCCCGCCAACATTGCTTGGAAGAGCGCCATCCGCGAGCGTAACAAGCAGTGCCCTTGTGTGTTCAGCAACTGCATAAAGTCCTGCAATTGGCTGAACAATAGATGTTAACTCCTTCAAATCAATCCCAAGCCTCTCCGCAACGCTAGCCCATGCGGCATTTATGTCTTTTGCTTCATTCACATTTAAATACGGTGAATATTGAGCGAACTGCGACATTAACTTTTCATCATAGCCAATACCAGTTATTTTGCGAAGCTTTTTGATAACCTCTGGAAAACTTGCTTCATAACTGTTTGCTAAACCCTGAGTAAACCAAGCCGCTCGCTCCTGGCCTTGACCCATATCAAGGACTTTTATCTTAAGCTCTTTTATCCCGCTCGTGGTATGCTCGTATTGCATGTATACTTGATTGCTTATCTCAAGACCTCTCGAAAAGAATTCAAGACAGGGTCCAAAATTTCCCCCTCCGGCCCAGACATCCTCATGTATTGTTAACTCTTCGCTTGGCAAACCCATGCCCTCGTTCAGCCACATGAGATGATGTCTTAGATAAGAATTTGTATCATACTTTTCAGGTGGAACAAAAGCGTGCTCACCCATCATCACAAATCCAACATAATGACCAGTTATGCCAACATTGTCGATGTCAGGAAATCTTAAACAGAACTGTGGAATTACAAGAGGGTTGGCTGGAGGCTCAACCTCTCCAGAAACAACAAAGGGCTGGAACGCTGCAATGCTGGCAATTGTGAATTCTGTTGTTGGATTCCAGCGAGCAACTACGGGATATCTTTTGATAGGTGTATAACCAAGCCTTTTGTGGATTTTAGCAAACTCTTTCCACACATCAATGTAACTCAGCTGTTTTTTTGCAGGGCTTTTGCCAATAAAACCAAAACCCCCGGCACAAGATGGTTCGCCGCATCTGGTTTGTTCATGCCTTTTTGACCAAAAAACCCTTCTACAATTGCTGCAGGTCTTCCTAGCAAAGCCAAGTTCCTTTAATGTAGAAACAGGATAATATTTTTCAGGCTCTTTTGAGGCAATCTCTCTAAACCATTTCTTAAGCTCATCGTCAGCTGCCATAAAAAAACTCTCATGAGGCTCTTTAAATAATTTGTGGAGCTTTCCAGAGAGGCTAAGGCTTTGCCTTTTGGCAGCTGTTAATCAAAAACGATTCTGTCAAGACAAGGCTCGGATGATTAAAGCACTTTTTAGAGAACTACTTCTTCTTTTCCATTGGGAGATTTTTTGCTTTCCTTCCTTAGAGCAGCAGGAACTGTCTTCAGCCTTGTAAAAAGGCCATCCAAGCGTTCTTCAAGACTGTAAAAAGTCTTTTTTTTAAACAACTTGCTCGCAAGTTTATCGCCTTTGCCGCTAAAGTAAGACACGCCGACACAACGATAGCTATATGCCAAAGCTTGAGTTATTATTCCATAGCTTGTCTTGATTGAACTTTTCTTAGTTCGCTCCTTGCCAACAACAAACTCGAGAACAGCATAGATTGCATCTTTTGGAACCTCAAGGAAAGAATCTGAGCTTTGCTTTCCAAACAGCTCATAAAAAAGAGGCAATCTTGTCCCCCTTTGTTCTTTTGTAATTCGATAGTAGACTTTCATTTTGAAAAACTCTTAGAACAAAAAATAATAAAAAATAGGGCTTTCATTCGCCCTTGAGTCTACTAAACCCAATTATCAGCCCGACAATCACCAGCAGTGCAATTAGCACTAGCAGTATTGTCTCAAGGGCTGTTCTTAGGGTTGATGTCTGTGTAGGAGTAGTCGGAGTCGTTGTAGTTGGTTGAGTTGTAGTTGTTGGTTGTGGCGCTGTTTGGACAGGAGAGGCTTCTTTGCAAGCCTCATTTTCTAGCACAACAATGCTCTCAGTTGTGCTTATGCTCCTGTGGCTCCTGTCGTACTGCGCATCAACCTTCAGTTGATAAACGCCAGGCTTTGCGCACTTTGGTAGCTTCAAGAAAAGCTCTTCTGTTTCTTTTTGATCATCTTCTTTTATCTTGTCTATATAGCTGCTATCACTCACTCCAAGCTCTGGAATGCTTGCTGTGACCAGCACATTCTTTTCATCCCTCTCTCCGCGGTTGTCAAGCCTTGCAACTACAGACAGCGCACTTCCCGCAACAACCTTATTACCAGGCCTCAATATGAGGTCATCAAAAACAAGCTTGTGTCTTGGAAGGTCTACTTTTAGATTATAGTTCTGGATTAGCTCATCACCGTTTCTGTCAGAAACAAGTATTCTGAGCTTGTATTCATCTTTCTCCAAGTCGTCTGGCAGACTCAGCTTGAGCGTCTTAACATAGCTAACATTTTTCTCCATGTCAAAGACCTTTGTGCTGTCAGAGATGCTTTCAAAATCATTGTACTCGTAGCCAGAAATGAATGCTCGTATCTCGACGTTGTCTACGTCTTCATTTGCAGTTAACTTCACTTTCACATCAAAACTGGCTGCTCGTTCAAGGCTGAGCCGAACAGTGTCTCCCGGCTCAACAAGGTCGCCATCTATTTTCACAGAATCTATTGTTACTGGCAGCGCTGCAGCAAATCCTGCAAATGCCAGAATAAACAAAAACGTTAAACCTAGCGTCAAAATGTTTTTCATTTTAAGATTCCCCCTTATTTTGTTTTTTTGTTGATTTTAAGGTGTGTTTTACCACCAGAAAGTATAACCCATATTTAAATCTTTCCATATTTAGTATTCAGGAGTAGCAACTTTTATGAGACCGTTTTTGTTTAGCTTGCGCACTTTAAAGATTTTTCTTAGCAAGTCAATATTTATAAATCGTTCTTAAATCTACTAAGCCATGCTTAGGCAACCTATTGTAACAATAATGGGTCATGTTGATCATGGAAAGACTCTGCTGCTCGATTCGATTAGGGGAAGCGCTGTTGCTGCTGCAGAGGCAGGAGGAATAACCCAAGCAATAGGTGCATCAATAATCCCTTTATCAACACTAAGAGCAGTCTGTGGAACTTTGCTCAAAAGGCTAAAAATAGAGCTTACCATTCCAGGACTTCTATTCATTGATACTCCAGGCCATGCTGCCTTTGTAAATCTTCGCAGAAGAGGAGGAAACCTCGCAGACATTGCAATTCTTGTAATTGACATAAACGAAGGGGTAATGCCCCAAACACTTGAGTGCATTGACATCTTGAAAAGCTACAAAGTCCCTTTTGTCGTCGCGGCAAATAAGATAGACCTTATTGAAGGGTGGAAGTATGAAAAAAGCGAGAACCTTTTGAAATCCATTGAGAACCAAACACAACTTGCAAAGCAAAGATTTGAGGTCAAGCTTTATGGGATTGTTGGTAGGCTCTCTGAATTAGGCTTTGATGCGGACAGGTTTGATAGGGTTTCTGATTATACTAAGCAGATTGCAGTAGTGCCTGTTTCTGCAAAAACAGGACAAGGAATTCCAGAGCTGCTAATGGTAATAATTGGACTCACGCAAAAATACCTTGAAAAGGGTCTTAAGGTTGACCTCTCAGCCCCTGCAAAAGGGACAATTCTTGAAGTTAAGGAAGAAAAAGGGCTCGGGCTTGCTCTCGACACCATAATATACGATGGCAGCCTAAGTGTTGGTGATGCTGTTGTGATTGGAGGGCTTGAAGGGCCAATTCTTACGAAGGTGAAGGCGCTGCTAGAGCCAGAGCCTCTTGCCGAAATGAGGTTGAAAAAAACAAAATTTGTTAGTGTTGGAAGGGTTTCTGCAGCAACAGGCGTAAAGATTGTCGTTCAAGAAGGCGAAAAGGTTGTTGCGGGAATGCCACTGCTTGGCGTAAAAAGTTCAAAAGAAATTGAAGCCGCAAAGAGTGCTATTATGGAAGATGTGGGAGAAGTTTTGCTCGAGACTTCTCAAGAAGGCGTGGCAATAAAGGCTGACAGCCTTGGTTCTCTTGAGGCCCTTGCAATGCTGCTTAAAGAACATGGCATCCCAGTTAAAAAGGCATCGATTGGTCCTATCTCAAAGAAAGACATCCTAGATGCAGAGTCGGAAAAAAATCCTCTCAATGCAGCAATTCTCGGCTTTAACATTCCACATACGGAAGAGATAACTTCTGAAAAGGTTAAGATAATTATTGGAGATGTGATATACAGGATTGTGGAAGAATATGCCTTATGGAAGGAAAGCCGCAAGGAGGCAATTGCGCGCGAAGCGCTCGAAGGACTTACAAGTCCTTGCAAGATTCATGTACTCAAAGGTTATGTTTTTAGACAGTCAAACCCTGCAGTTGTTGGTGTTGAGGTTTTAGCAGGGACGCTCAAGCCCAATACTCCTTTAATGAAAGAGGATGGAATGGAGTTAACACGTGTCAAGAGCATACAGCTCGAGCAGCAAAGCATCGAAAGCGCAGCTCGCGACCAACGAGTTGCAATAGCAATGTCTGGAGTAACTATTGGGAGGCAGATAAAGGAAGGAGACAAGCTGTGGTCTGTTCTTACGGAGGAAGAATTTAAGAAGTTTAAGGAACTGAAGCATCTGCTGAAAGATGAGGAAAAAGAACTTCTATCCGAGATAGCTCAGATAATGCGGAAGAAAAAGCCGTTGTGGGGACTGTGAGCAAATGAAAATGCGCATTCTTAGGGCAAAGGAGAAAAAGGAAATTTTTCGTCTCTTGAAGGAACAATGGGGTTTTGACAAACAGCTAGATCTGGTCTTCCTTGCAACGCCAAAAGGGAATATTTATGTTGCCTCGCGAGAAATATTCAGACTGCCTTTGGAGCTGCTCAGGCAAACCTCAATAGGGCTTTATTTTGGCGAGCTTCACGAAGGGATAAGGTTAAGTATCGAAGGAAGCCAGCTTGTTGGCCCAGCTTCAACAAAAAATGTGGTCGAGCTCAACGACACCGAGGTAATTTCTTGGCTGAAAGGTAACGACCTGAAAAAGCGCGGCGAATGGTTTGGCTATGTTCTGCTAAAGCACGGAAAGGACTTTCTAGGCTGTGGGAAATACAAGCCTGAAGAAGGAAAGATTCTTAATTTTATTCCAAAGGCAAGAAGGCTTGGGATTGCTGTTGAAGGAGACTAAAAGCCTTGAGTTATCTTGAATGAAGTTCGATAATGTCTCCATCCTCGAGCTCTTTGTCAAGCCTTCTAAATGTCTGACCAGGAAATCGCGCGCTTTTTCCCCAAATTCGTGCAAAACTGAACTTTCTTTCCAATTCTCGATGAATTCTGTTGCATACATCGCGCAAGGTTGCTGGCTTTCTCAGAATCATTGGCTCATCGATATCAGGCTCCTTCCCGACCTCTTTTAGAAAGATACGTAAAATCTTGAGTCTTTCAAAAATCATTTCCTTCAGCCGTTCAATGTTTGTGCCATTCTCAGCACTAATCATAAGGTCGGGCTTGAGCATTTCTGCGAGCTCTGCAAGTCTCTTCTCATCAACCAGGTCTATTTTGTTTACAACTGTTATTGCAGGAATATAAACCTTGTTGCCTTCAAGTCCGTCAATGAGTCTGTCAAGGGTTATCCTTTCATCTATTTGAACGTCCGCGTTTGCAATGCCAAACTCCTGGAGCGCAGCTTTTATCGAAGTTTCTGAAAGCTCCATTTCGACAGTGCTGTTGATAGTTATCCCCCCACGAACTTTTTTTGTTATCTTTATCCTTGGAGGTGCTTCGTTTGCTCTTATGCCAACTTCCTTAAGTTCATTCAGAATTATCTGGTAATGTTCAGGCCTGAGCGCATCAATGACAATGATTAGCAGGTCACAATTCCTTACCACAGAAAGTACCTCCTTCCCTCTGCCAGAACCTGTTGCAGCGCCACAAAGAATCCCAGGAATATCGAGTAGTTGTATCCTCGCGCCATTATGCACAAGTGTGCCTGGAATGACATTAAGCGTTGTGAAATCATAAGCAGCTATTTTTGAGTGCGCGCCAGTCAGTTTGTTAAGTATGCTAGATTTTCCAACAGACGGAAAACCAACAAAAACAGCAGTTGCATCACCAGTCTTTTTTATCGAAAAGCCGCTTTTCTGCCTTGACCGACCCCTTGCTTCAATCTTGCGCCTGAGCTTTGCTATTTTTGCGCGAACAACTGCAAAATGAAACTCAGTTGCTTTGTTGTATTTTGTCCTGCTGAGTTCTGCCTCGAGTTCCCTTATTTGCTCTTCCGGCTCCATTTAGAAACAGCTATTGCTTAAAACATGTCATCTTTGATTCGAGGAGAGAAATCACATTGATCAGCCTCGCCCTTGTCAGGGGGTCTATGTTCAAGTCTGTCGTCAGTTCCTCGAGCTCGTGCAGTGCCTTACTAATGACTATTGTTTTATCGCCATTTTTTTCCAAGCAGTTCTGAAGAAGTTTTAAGGCAGTTTCCGCCTTCGTTTTAACATTTCTTGGACCATCATCGTTTGCAAGGTCTGAAAGCGCTCCAAGCAAGCTTGAAAACTCACTCTCCTGCGCCATTTTGTCACTCTCTCCCTTTCTTAACCACTATTTCGTCTTGAGACTTGATATCACTTCTTCTTGAAGGGCTTTTGCTTTCTCACCAAGTTGCTTTTCTTGCTTTTGTATTCCATTCAGCCTTATCTCGAGGAGCTCCTTTTTTTGGCCAAGCTCCTTCTTTAACTCTTCCTTGTCCACGCTTGCCATAATACCCCCAATTATTTTGTAGGCACGCTGTGTTTTTTCCACTTCTTTCAACGCTGACTCTATCTCAAAAAGTTGGGATTGAAATTGCTGTTTCTGCAGCAAAAGCCCCTGCATGTTTTGCTCGAGGATTTGAAGTTTGGCAATCTTTTCTTTTGTTTCTTTTGGAATATGTGCATCTGTCATCCTTCACACCGCCTTTACCTTTGTTATTATCGACCTAGGTTTAAAAAGAATCTTACTTCCACAGTAGGGGCAGCGTACCCTCTTTCCAAGCAGGCTTTCAGAAATAGTCTTTCCGCACATCAAACATGAGTATCGTGACATTTTTATTCTCTCACTTCAACAGCTGTAGCCTCTTTGGGCTCTTTTTCCAGCTCAGTGCGCTCCAATTCTGCTGGCTTTTCAGCTCCAAAAACTATTTTCTTTTCAATACTGTATGCCTTACCACTGAGCTTTGCTCCGCACTTTCTGCAGCCCCAGATTCCATAAGCAATCCTTTTCACCGCTTGCTTGTGACAGTAAGGACAATCCTGCGGTTTCTTACGATAAGCCTCCTCAATCTTAGCGAGCTTGTACTTTGGAGTTGCTCCATAGCGTACGCCAAATCGCTTCGCTGTTCCCAAGCCGGTTTTCTCTGGCATTTTTATCAAATGTTGGTTTCTGCTTCGCTAAATGGGGCTGCCCGGACTTTCAAAAGGCTTTCTGCTGAAAGCCACTATTTGAACCGGGATCACCTGCTCTCCTGACTTTTGTACCCAAGGCAGGAAGCCTAACCAAGTTAGCAGACAGCCCCTGAATTAAAAAATGATTGACAAGCGGTTTTTAAATCTATCGCTCATTCAAATTTTTGGCATAAAGCTTTATAAACATTCCTCGGCTTGAGCTTATAATGACGCTCACAACCTACCAGCGATATCAGCTCAAAAAATTCATACGCGAGCTTGAAGGATACAGCGGCAGACATACCGAGCTTGTATCAGTTTATATTCCTGGCGGCTACGAATTAGCAAAGATTATTTCCCAGCTTCAGCAGGAGCAGGGCACTGCAACAAACATAAAGTCAGCCTCAACAAGAAAGAATGTCATTGACGCACTTGAACGGATGATACAGCACCTCAAGCTTTTCAAGAGCACACCAGAACATGGTTTGGCAGTTTTTTCAGGAAATATTGCTGCACGAGAGGGCGCTTCTGATGTGCGTGTCTGGTCAATAGAACCTCCAATTCCACTAAATGTAAAGATTTACAGATGTGACAAGAAGTTTGTTCTTGAGCCTTTGATTGATATGCTTGATGTCAAAGAGGCTTATGGCCTTGTTGTAATGGATAGACGAGATGCGATGCTTGCGCTTCTCAAAGGCAAAACGATTGTCCCTCTTGTTAAGACGCACTCCGAGGTTCCTGGCAAATTCAAAGCAGGAGGACAGAGCGCACATCGTTTTGAAATGAACCGCGAACTTGCTGCAAAGGCACACTACAAAAAGGTTGCAGAGCACATGAAAAACCAGTTTCTTGGGCTTGAAGGGCTAAAGGGAATTCTTGTCGGAGGACCTGGCCCGACAAAGTACGAACTCGTTGAAGGTGACTATATAACAGCTGATGTGAAGAAGAAAATACTTGCAGTAAAAGATATAACCTACACTGATGAGTTTGGGCTGCAGGAGCTTGTGGAGCGTTCACATGATGTCCTTGCAGCTGAAGATATTGTTGAAGAAAAAAAGATAGTTAGGCGATTTCTTGAGCTTCTTGCCAAAAAGCCAGGGAAGGTTGCTTATGGTGAAGCCGAGGTCAAAAAATATCTTGAAATGGGCACTGTTGAAACACTCTTAATCTCAGATACGCTTGAAGAAGCAAAGATTAAGGAGTTTGAGGAAATTGCAAAGAAATATTCTACTGAAGTCAGGATGATATCCACCGAGACGACTGAAGGGATGCAGCTTCGCGACCTTGGAAAAATTGCTGCCCTGCTACGTTACGAAGCAGCAATTGGATAACCTTTGCTTACAAAATGATATCTTCAGAACTTGTCCAGAAGGCTTTTAGTGAAATTTTTCCAGACAAACCTTTTTATTATGTCCCTCTAATCAGATATTCAGGAAGGCTCAAGGGCTATAACGCAAATGTCAGATTTGATGAGGCAAACCGAAAGTTAATCTTCAGTCTGAGCAAAGCGTGGAAGGCTGTTGAGCCCGCGATAAAACTTGGCCTACTCCAAGCACTGCTAGTAAAACTCTTCAAGAGGCCTGTCAGAACGCTCCATATCGAGCTATACCACAACTTCCTGTCAAGCCTTGGCGAAGTTGCTGATGTCAAAAGCTCACATCCAGAATTAGAAGCATCCTTTGAAAGAGTGAACAACAGGTATTTTGGAGGCATGCTAACAAAACCAAACCTTATTTTTAGCAAGTCCTTGGCTCGTCTAGGAAGCTATGACTATGCAACAGATACAATAACAATAAGCCGAGCCTTGCTTAGCAACAAGAAGCTTCTTGATTATGTCATGTATCATGAAATGCTTCACAAGAAGTTGAAGTTTGCAACTGGAAAGGAGAGCTTGCGTCTGCTACATCACACAAAAGCATTTAAAGAAGCAGAGGCGCGTTTTGATGACGCGGCTGAGTTAGAGAAAGAGCTTTCACGGCTTGTTTCAAGCTTGCGCAAGCACAAGAGATGTTGAAAGCTTTGATGTTTTGTTAGAGCCTTTGAGAAATCTTTATAAATATCCTTTTTGAGCAAAAGGGCATGGCAACAAAGGTTGTGCCTGCTGGACAGATAAAAGAGGGAAGCTATATAGTTATTGATGGAGCGGCTTGTAAGGTCGTTGAGGCAACGCATGGTAAAGGTGGCAAGCATGGTGCGGCAAAGATGAGAATAGTTGCCATTGGCATCCTTGACAACAAAAAAAGAGATATTGTTATGCCAGCTTCCGATACCGTTGAGGTTCCTATTATAGAAAAGCGCTCTGCGCAGGTTCTCTCAGTGTCTGGAGATAAAGCAAATGTGATGGATTCTGAGACTTATGAAACATTTGACCTTGAAATTCCAGAAGAGTTGAAAGGAAAAATAGTTGAAGGTGTACAGATACTCTACTGGGATGTGCTTGGTCAAAAGGTCATGAAACAGCTAAAGTCAGGAGCAGAAACAAGCGAGGAATAACTTTGTTTAATGTTCGTGGTTGATGAGCTATGGTAAGATTTCCAGAAGCCGAGGCAAGGCTTTTCAAGAACAAATTCGTGTGTAGGAAGTGCAAGAGTGTGATTACTGCGACAACCATGCGTATAATGTCAGGAAAAATAAGTTGCAGGAAATGCGGAAGTCATCAGTTCAAGCCTAAAAGAAAGAAGTAAAACATCTTTTGATTTTTGTCTGAGGAATGAGTTTATATGTCAATTGATTTTCAGAGTGTCATCACAGTATTAATTGTTGGATGGCTGTTTCTTTTTTTGTTTAGGCATAGAAAAAGCCTTCAATTGCAAAAACTCGCTTTCCCATTTTTCTATTTTATCATGTACAGGACAAAAGCTGGCATTTCTTGGATGGACAAGATAGCTCGAAGGGCATCAACTTTCTGGCAGAGGCTTTCACTTCTTGGAGTCGTTGTAGGCTTTGTTGCAATGGTTGGAATGTCAGCCTTTCTTATCAAGATAACCATTGACCTTTTTACAAAGCCGACTGCAGCGCCGGGGCTTGCACTTGTCCTGCCTGTAAAGTTAAAAGGAGTCTTTTTTGTTCCGCTGTTCTATTGGATTATTTCTATCTTCGTTGTTGCAACCCTTCATGAATTTGCTCACGGTGTCGCAGCAAGGTCTTACAAGTTGCCTGTTAAGCATTCAGGGCTTGCTGTTCTTTGCCTTCTCTTGCCACTAATTCCGGCAGCTTTTGTCGAACCAGATGAAAAGGCGCTAGCTAATGCTTCAGCTAGAGCAAAGCTTTCTGTCTTTGCTGCAGGCGCTTTTGCGAACATCCTTTTTGCACTGCTCCTTGTCTTTGCACTTGGAATACCACTTCCATTACTTGGAAAAGTTGTAAAGACAACAGCGGTTGTTGATATTGAGCACGAAATTGCAAAATGGTCCGCTCTTGATGGCATAAGAGTTGCTGAAATAGTTGAAGGAAGCCCAGCCGCTCTTGCAGGTCTAAAAAAGGGTGAAATTGTTAAAGAGATAGATGGAATTACCATTTCAAACCTTGAAGCATTGAGAGCTTTTGAAGGGCTTAAGCCTGGAAAGAGTGTTTTTTTGAAGACTGAAAACAAAAGCTATAAACTGGTTGCTGCAACCCATCCTGACGAAAAGCAAAAGACTGCTGACAAAGGCTATCTTGGCATCTCATTTGAGCCTGTTACAAAGAAACCGAAACAAAATGCAGAGGTTATGCTATCTCTGCTAGCGCTTGTTGTTTGGGTTGTACAATTCAATCTCGGCATAGGGCTTGCAAACCTTCTACCGATAGGTCCACTTGATGGCGGGCGGATGGCGCAGTTTGGAATTGAAAGAATTTTTAAGAAAAAGGGCAGGCTTATGTGGCGATGGCTTAGCCTTTTCTTCGGAATCCTTGCATTAATTAACATTTTTGCAGGCTTTGTGAAGTAGCTGCTTTTCAATTTATGCTCGCCTGAGCTGCTCAAAATACCTCTTCACGCGTTCGTCGCCCTTTGGCTTTGCAGAAGGCCCTAGCTTGTAATAAACCTTTTCAGCAACGCTTCCCCAGGAAAACTCTCCTTTCTCAAGCTTCACCTCCTCAATCACAAACTCGCCCAGCGCAACCCCTTTTTTCAGATGGTAATAAATAATCTCCCGCGTGCAACTTGGAAAAATCTCTTGGTAAATCTTGTTTATTTGGTAACCGTGGGCAGTGCCAAGAACTGCAAGCAGTTCTACAATATTTTGCCTTATCTGCGAGGATGCAGGTCTACCTCTTCTTAACATTCTTTTTAACAAGCTAGCTGGGGCTTATAAACCTTTTTTCTAATTCTGTTTTGGCTGTTTTCCTTCTTTGTTAGAAAGCTCGCTCGGCTTTGTGAGCTCTTTTTGAAATTCCCTATTAACAAAATTTTTGACACTAGCGCTTTCTTTTTAACCTTTTCTCCTCTTCAGCAACATGCAACTTAGTCCTTATTACCGCATCAGGGCTCAAAGAAATGCTGTCAATTCCCTCTCGTACAAGAAAACGTGCAAACTCAGGAAATGTGCTTGGCGCATCTCCACATATTCCTATTTTTTTCTTCATCTTTTTTGCCTTTCTTATAACTTCTGCAACCATTCGCATTACGGCTTCATTTCTTTCGTCATAGAGCTCTGACACAAGCTCGCTATCACGGTCAAGACCAAGAATGAGCTGCGTCAAATCGTTTGTTCCAATGCTAAAGCCATCAAATATCTTCGCAAATTGCTCAGCAAGAATTACATTAC
This sequence comes from Candidatus Woesearchaeota archaeon, assembly GCA_038891615.1. GTDB lineage: Archaea > Nanobdellota > Nanobdellia > Woesearchaeales > ARS49 > JAWADY01. The sequence continues at coordinate 188,044 of JAWADY010000002.1, forward strand.
TGGGTATTTCACACATAACATATACCTTTAGTCCATCCTTTCCGCGCTTCAGCCCATTTTTAGCCATCTCCTGAAGAACCTTTTTACCTTCTTCAACTGTCCTGCAAAAAGGAATCATTACGGAAACATTCTTTAAGCCAAATTCATCACGCACCTTTTTTATTGCCCGACATTCAAGACCGAACCCTTCGCTATAGCCTTTGTAATATCTACTTGCACCACGCCAACCAATCATTGGATTGTCTTCTTTAGGTTCGTAGGCCTCGCCGCCTATGAGGTTTGCGTACTCATTGCTTTTGAAGTCAGAAAAGCGGACTATCACTTCATTGGGCCAGAAGGCGGCTCCTATCACCCCGATTCCTTCACTGAGCTTGTCTATGAAGAATTGCTTTTTGTCCGCATAACCATGAGTTATCTCCTCTATCTTTCTTTTTATGTGCTCAGGCTGGCTGTCAAATTCAAGAAGAGCCATGGGATGAATCTTTATGTAATTACTTATTATGAACTCTTCCCTCGCAAGGCCAATGCCATCATTTGGAATAAAACTAAAATCAAAAGCCTCTTCTGGGTCGCCAAGGTTCATCATTATCTTTGTTTTTGTTTTTGGCAGCTTTTTAAGGTCTATTTTGTTTATGCCAAACTTCAGCAATCCTTTGTAGACCTTTCCAACTTCGCCTTCGCAGCAGCTGACAGTTATTTGCTGACCTGTTTTTATTTTTTCAGTTGCGTTATTAGTGCCAACAATGCAAGGCAGGCCAAGTTCCCTTGAAACTATTGCCGCATGGGCAGTACGCCCTCCACGATTTGTCACTATTGCCGAAGCAATGCGCATCGCAGGTACCCAGTCGGGGTCTGTCATTTCTGTAACAAGGACTTCTCCGGGCTTGAAGGCTGTTATGTCTTTAACATCTTTTATGACGTGAGCCCTGCCTTGGCCAACTTTTGTTCCAACGGCCTTCCCTGAAACGATTACTTCGCCCTTTTCTTTGAGATAGTACTCCTCAACAATATCCCTTCTTCTTTTGCTTTGTACTGTTTCTGGCCTTGCCTGAACAATAAACAGCTTGTTTAGAATTCCATCCTTTGCCCATTCAATGTCCATTGGAGTCCAGCCGCCTTTCTTTTTTGAGTAGTGCTCCTCAATCGCCATGCCCCATCTTGCAAGCGTGAGAACTTCATCATCGCTTAGCACAAACCTTTTTCGCTCTTCAAGTGGCACAGAAACGCTCTTTGTAGGCCTTGTGCCTTCCTCTGAATAAATTATCTTCTGGCTTTTTTCGCCTAGCACCTTCATTATTATTGGCTTAAAGCCTTCCTTCAGAGTTGGTTTATGCACATAGTACTCATCTGGGTTTACGATTCCTTGAACAATGTTCTCGCCAAGCCCCCAGCTACCTGTTATAAAGATGACATCCTTAAATCCGGTTTCTGTGTCTAATGTAAATAGGACTCCTGAACATGCGAGGTCGGACCTCACCATTTTCTGGACACCAACTGAAAGGTAAACCTTAAGATGGTCAAAGCCATGCTCCTCGCGATAGGCAATTGCCCTGTTGGTGAAGAGAGAAGCAAAGCAGTTCTTGCAAGCATTGAGAAGCTCGTTTTCTCCTCTTATGTTTAGGTAGGTTTCTTGTTGGCCAGCAAAACTTGCTTCTGGAAGGTCTTCTGCCGTGGCAGAACTTCTCACCGCAACATCTACATTAGGAGTTTTGTAAAGCTTGCAGAGCTTGTGATATGCTTCTATAATAGCGTGTTTAAGTTCTGGACTGAAATATGCTCTTTGTATAAGTTCCCTGATCTTTCTTCCGCGCTCTGAAAGGTCTTTTATGTTAGTAACATCAAGCCCCTTTAAAAGGCGCCTTATTTGCGGCTCTAGCCCTGACTCCTTGATGAAGTGTCTGTAAGCATAGGCTGTTATTGCAAAGCCGTTTGGTACGTTTATCCCTTTTTTGGTAAGCTCTCGGTACATCTCTCCGAGAGATGCGTTTTTCCCACCAACAAGGCTTACATCAGCCATTCCTATTTCATCAAACCACAGCACAAACCTTGTCGCTCTGTCAAGATGTTTTGCCAATTTTGAGAAATCAACCTTTGCCAATCGAATCTCTCCCCTCTTTTTTTTAGAGAAGTTCTCCGTCAGCTTTATAAAGTTTGCTGGCAAACCCCCACATATGGTCGAGGACGAAACAGCTAATTCTGAAAAAGAAAAGGAAGCGCTGATCAGTTTCTGGCTTAAAAACAAATTTGTTAAAGATCAAAGAGTTATCGAAGCATTCAGGGCAATTGATAGAAGGGACTTTGTCCTTCCATACCAAAAGGCTATAGCCTACGAAGATAGGCCCTTGCCCATTTTAGCAGAACAGACAATCTCGCAACCAACAACTGTTGTACAAATGCTTGAAGCTCTTGAGCTCAAGCCTGGCATGGCTGTGCTTGAGATAGGAGCTGGTTCTGGCTACAACGCAGCGCTGATTGCGGAGCTTGTAAAGCCAGATGGAAAGGTCTACTCTATTGAAATAATTCCTGAGCTTGCGGACTTTGCAAGGGCTAACATAAAAAAGGCAGGTCTTGAGGAAATTGTTCAGGTTATAAACGCTGATGGTAGCAAAGGATGGCCTCCAGCTGCGCCTTACGATAGAATTGTTGTAACAGCAGCTGCTCCAGACATTCCAAAGGCTTATGTTGAACAACTAAAGGAAGACGGAATACTGCTAATCCCAGTGAGTATTAGCGAAGAGCCAGAGTTAACAGAGCTCATAAAGGCAAGAAAACAGAAGGGTGGCCTTGTGAAAAAAACTTTGGAAGGTTATTATACATTTGTGAAGCTAAGGGGAGAGAAAGGTTATGCGGATTAACCTCTTAACCTTTATCTGCTTCCTGCTTTTTGTGTTTGGATGTCAAACATCTTTGAAAGTTAATTTAAAGGAGAAACAAGTTGAAGAGGTGAGTGAAATGACAAATTTTCTTAAAGCAAAGGATGGCACGCAATTAGCTTATGATTTTTGGCAAGGTGAAAAAGAAAAGCCTGGCATAGTGCTTGTGCACATGCTTCCAAGCAACAGAAGCTCCTGGAGACCTCTTGTGCCATTTCTACAGAAAGAGGGTTGGAGCGTCATTGCAATTGACTATCGCGGAAGGGGAGAATCTGGTGGAAAGCTTGTTAGCCCGCAAGACTTTCAGAACATTGCCCTTGATGTTGATGCTGCAATAGATTTCTTGCAACAAAAAGGGATAAAGACGATAGGTATTGTTGGAGCATCGATAGGTGCCAACCACGCACTGCTCGCGGGCTTAAGGCATCCTTCAATAAAATCAGTAGTTCTTCTCAGTCCTGGGCTGGATTACAGAGGTGTAAAAGTTGCCGATGTTGCCTCAAAGCTTGGCAAGCCTTTGCTTGTTGTTGCCAGCGAAGATGATGCCTATAGCGCGCAAAGCTCAAAGGAAATTATAAGGTTGGCAAAGGAGCCAAAAGCGCTTAAGATTTATTCAGCAGCTGGTCATGGGACTGACATGCTTAACCAGCCAGACCTTATACCATTGCTCATTGACTGGCTAAAGAAAGGATTTGGTTAGCTAATTAACGTTCGCTTTCCTGCTGTTTTTAAGCGGACTGATTTTCCTTAAATAACCGTTTTCGCTTCAGCTTTTAGCTTGGACAAAATTCTTCACTGCGTTATAAGCGCTTGCTAAAAGTCAAAGAATGAACAAAAATAAAAGAAAAAGAAAAAGTTCGCTCAGTCTTGGGCAGTGGAGTACACTGCTTTGAGCGAAACCACGAGCGCAGCTGGTGCAACAAACACCACGATGTTCCTAAAGATTGAAGATATAACCGTTCCAAGAACTGGTAGCGAACTTAAGCTGCCGCTCACCAAAAGCAGTGCAATAGTGGCTATCAAGAAATTGTTTACTTCTTTTGCGGTTATGTTAAGGAAGCCCACAATCAATCCCAGAAGCACAAGTATCCAACTTACTGTCGGGATTTGTAGGGCTGGTATCAAACCGGCAACGATTGCCAACAAGACACCTATTATAAATGCCCATTGGCCTGTTTTTGATTCTGCCATGCTTTTCCCTCCTTTTGAGTTGGCTTTTGGCCAACTTATGAATACAAATGTATTTTGATTTCGGTTAAAAAACTTTATGACTACTTAAAAGAAGTTAAAAATCTTATGGGCTAGCGACAAACGAGTGGAACTTTAGAAGAAGAAAAGATTGCATAAACAGGGTATACTGCCGTAAGAACGATCAAGCCTGCAACAATAACCCCCAAGGAAATAGCTAAAATTGCCTTCAAGCGATTCATCCCAAAAAACCAGGCAGCAAGGCTGGCTGTGTAAGCCCCAGTCATTGGGAGAGGAATAGCAACAAAAAGCGTAAGCCCAAGCATGCCATAATTAGTAACAAATGGTTTGCTCTTACGCCTTGCACCTTCAACAATCCGATTAAAGCTTTTCTTATAAAGCCTTATTGCCAACAGCTTGTGATGGATAAAGTCTAGGAAAATGAAAACAAGCGGAGCCACAAAAAGGTTTGAGAGCACGCTGATCACAAAAGCTGCAAATGGGTTTGCACCCTGCGCAATAGCTAACAACATTCCCCCTCTAAGTTCTGAAATAGGAAGGATGCTTGCTATTGCTGCTTGAATGAAAAGATTCATCTTCTAGACATCTGCATGCATTTATGCGTTAGTTAATCTTATTTCTTAACAAACGTGCTTTTTTAATCTTGCCCCTCAACCATTCGTTCTTAAGGATGCCATGCACAGCTTCCACGGGCTTTGTGAAAGGTCTTTTTACTTCTGCCCAAAGCCAGCCATTGCGCTCAAACACCTTTCTATGAGCTTTTTTGAAAGTAGTTGCATAAGGCTCTCTTGAAGCCGGAGGGCCTTTAACAGCCATCTTTTCAGGCAGGATTTTTTGTTTTAAAACAAACCAAAACAAAGCATGTTTTTTATTTTTATCAGCTTTCGCATCCCAATTCCAGCCAGCTTCTACAATTCCAAAATCCTCAAGCCCTTTTTTTACAAACTCAAAGGCTTTCAAAAGTTTAGTGCCGACAACTTCGCTAATGCCTTCCACAGGCTCGACTTCTAGCATTAGCACGGTTCCTTTCTTGGCAAGGCTGGCAAAGTCAGGCATCTTTGGCACAAAGAAATCCTTTGATGGCCTTTGAAGGAACTCCCTCGCAGCATATACAAATTTCAAGTAGTTCTCAAAGCTCAGAGAGGCTGCAGCATTTCGCTGTGGTTGAACTGGGTCAACGACAATCAAAGGACCCTGTATCTTTGACTTATTCATCATAAAAAGGGCCTTCCCTTTGTAAACCCTGTCGTGGTCAATGACTACCTTGTTGTCGGGCGTGGTTGGCCAGCTTGCAGCTGCTTTTAGAAGTCCAAGAAAGCCCTTGTAATGAATGACAAGTATATCAACTACATGTCCTGAAAAGCCCTTGATATAGCTCTCTGCACCATAAACGCCATTTGCCTTTAAAAACTGTTTTGTCAAAAGGATGTCAGCTTTAAGATTTTTTCCATACCTTTTGACCCACCTAACATGCCAAGGTGAAAAATCAGTCACATTTTTTGCTTCAGCAGGAGTTCTGATATCAAGCACGGGTACAATCTCAAAGTTGACCTTTCCTTTTGCTTTGAAATAGTCCCTGCTACCATGAACCCTCTCAATAGCAACTTTGAAGGGTCTTGCAAGTTGCTTAAGCGCTAAGCCAAGAAGTTGGCTCATTTCAGCATCGCTATATCCCTGCTTGAACTTTACGAAAATGTCAATGTCATAGTCCCCTTTAAGCCAGCTGCCTTTTGCAAAACTTCCACCAAGAACAGCCCTTGCCTTTGTCTTTCTTCTCTTTAGCTCTCTGTTCAAGGCTTCGATGAACGCCTCAGCATTTGCCATCGCAAATCTGTGCTCAAGTCTGTCCGGAGTTATTTCACTAATAACTTCTGCAAGCACACTTTTTATCCTTCTAAGTTTGTCGCCCCTTTCACTCATCCACTCATATTCCTGCACGAATCTATAAAAATCTTTTTATATGCAAGAAAAATAAAATGCTAAGAGGAGCTTTCGATGAAAAAAAGCAATTTTGCAGCCTTTGTTAGTGGATTGTTGGTTGGGCTATTGTTAGAGCTTGCAGCTGGCTTTAGCCTACCAAGGGGGTTTAGCTCGATTGTCCTTCTCGTTGGCTTGTTATCAATTTTTTTCACAGAGTTTGCCTCGCTTGAACTCCATGGTTCCCAAGTAAAACGATTTTTTGCAGAAGCAAAAGATTTTTTTCTATTCTCAATCCTTGTGATTGCGCTAACAAGCCTGCTAGCAACAAACATTCTCAGACTTTCTTTAGCAGCAGGCCTTGTGCTCGGAACGCTGCTCATTGGCTGGACTTCAACTGTTGGAAAGCCAGGAAGAGCATTTGCGCTGTTGCTTCCATTCCTTATCGTTGATGTTGTCCAGACAACAAGCCTTTCAAATCCAGCTATTTTGTTCGGCAGGCTTGCAGGAGGATTTGGGGCTGGGTTTATTATGGGACTTGTCTTTCTCAGGCTCCTTCACAACCAAAGACACAAAGTGAGACAAAAAAGCTTTTTTGATGAACCAATCGTTCTGCTTGGAGTAGCGCTCCTTGCATTCAGTCTCGCATTTGCAATGCAAGGCAACGGTTTTGTTGCTGTTGCGACATTTTCAGCCTTTTTCTGCATTGCCAATCCTTTGCACAATTCTGTTCTGAAAAGGTTTGAAAATACTTTCACAAGACCTCTGACAATCTTTTGCCTTTTTGTCTCGGGCATCGCTCTTGCCAAACCTGCACTAAAATTAACTTCTGGCTTTTTCACTCTTTCAGCTTTTGTTCTTTTTGCAGGAGTCCTTTTGGCTCGGCTGCTCGCCCTCGCTAGCCAGAAAAAACCCCTTCAAGGAAGGCAAAGAGCTTTTGAGCTTCTTTTACCTCTCCCTGCTTTTAACATAATCATTGCCTTAACGCTTCTTCTCTCGAATAGCTATGCATTTGCTGAAAGGGAAATTGTTGTTTCTCTTGCTGCCATGGTTTTCTTATTGTTTGCAATCGCATCAGCCATTTTTAAAATAGAAAAATGATTCGTATTGGTCCAGCTGGTCTAGGTAGCGACCCCATCTCTGCGCTAAAGCTTTATGCCTCGCTTGGCTTTAAAGCTGCGGAGGTAGAATTTGTTCATGGTGTGAGGTTTGATAGCTCAAAGGCAAAACTGATAGGCAAAGAAGCAAGGGCTCTCGACATTTCACTTTCAATTCATGCTCCCTATTATATTAATCTTGCAAGCCCGAACAGAGCAATTCGCGCAGCAAGCAAAAGGCAAATTCTTGACTGTTGTGAGCGCGGGCATTGGCTTGGCTCTGTTCGTGAGCCAGTAAATATTGTCTTTCATCCTGCTTTTTATGGAAAACTCGAGCATGAGGAATGTTATGAAATTGTTAAAGAAGAACTTGAAGAGGTTCTAGAGGTTGTTCATTCGCAAGGCTGGAATGTCCAGCTCGCGCCTGAGACAACAGGAAAGTTCTCACAGTTTGGAAGCCTCGAAGAGCTTGTGAGGTTGGCAAATGAGCTTGGTTGCAGCCTCTGTGTTGACTTCTGTCACCTAAAAGCGCGGGGTCAGGGGAAAATCAACTATGGTAATGTAATTGAAACAGTGCTCAAAGTAAGAGGGCTTAAGCGGCTTGCTTGTCACCTTTCTGGGGTTGAGTGGACTTCAAAGGGAGAACGAAGACACCTCCTAACAACTGACGAAGAGATTATTGGTGCCCTCTCCGCCATAGCTCGCGCTAGAATAGACGCAAACATAATAAATGAAAGTCCTGACACTATTAGGGATTGCATTAGGATGGTCAAAGTGCTTAGAGAACTAGAGACTACCCAAAAGTCAAAATGAAAAGAATTCTTCTTGACACGAGCTTTTTGGTTGCGGCGGCAAAATTCAGGGTTGATTGGCTAAGCGAGCTTGAGCGCATTTGCGATTTTCCATTCAAACCAATCCTTCTGGATAAGGTTGTAGAAGAACTCAAAGTTGTGAAAAAGGATAAGGCTGCTGCAAAGCTTGCCCTTGCAATACTTCAAAAGAAAGGCATAAAGCCAGAAGCTGTAGCTAAAGAGCTTTCAGGCCAGCCCGTTGACTTTATCCTAGTTGCCATTGCCTCTCAAAGCCCAGAAAAGGCAATCGTTGCCACACAAGACAGGTTGCTAAAGGCACGGCTGAAGTCCAAAGGAATTAAGGTCATAACAATAAGGAAAAAAAGTTATCTTGTTTTTGGCTAGTTGCATTTGGGACAAACAATGAAATTAGTATAATGTGTTACCATAAGTGATGTTCTATTAGAACCTTATAATTTGATAGTTTTATTGATACTGTTTTTTATTACAATAAATTTGATTAATTTTTATGGCTAAGAAAGAAATCAAAGTTTATGGGTGGAAATGTGAAAGGTGCGCGCATAGATAAAAAGTAATAAATGCCAAAAACGTAAGAGTCTTAAAGGGGATGAATAACTAAACAAAAATAGAGATAGGAATTTATGAAAAACAAAAAATTACTTTTTAAAATTTTAATCAGTACTCTGATTATTGGCATAACCATTTTTGGTTATCAAAGATTTTTTATTTCTAAAAAAGTTGAGACAATTCGTACTTTTGAAGAGTGCGTTAGAGCAGGATATCCTGTAGCTGAATCCCATCCTCGCCAATGTTTTGCTCCAAACAGAAGAACTTTTACTGAAGAATTAGCTTGTCCGACTATTGCCCCTAACACTTCAAAAGGAAAAGAAGAATGTTTGAAGGCGGCAAAAGAATTGGAAACAAGATATCCTGGCTGCAGATATTCTGAAATTTGTGAAAAGTTAGAATCTAAAAAAGCTGACCAAGTTTATCAACAAAAACTTGAAGACCTCGAAAGATGTGGGCCACCGCCAGGAGCTCCAGGAAATTGGAAATGTATTAATGGCAGTTGGTTAGATGCGAAGTGAATGCGAAAAATTTTATAAATCTTATAAAATTAATTGATAAAGCATGTCGATGATTAAAAAAGTAATTAAAATTATAAAACTATTTTTTGGCAGTTCTTTAGTTTTGCTTGGTATCTTTCTAATCATTTATGATATTTATTGGTTAATGACGAGAGGTAATAATTATTCAGGAGATATTTTAAGTGGGTTAGGAAAGGGATTTGCAATGGTGAATATTCTCATGGGCATTGTTTTTCTTTTGGTTGGAGTTTTTCTTCTAAAATTAAAAAAGAAAACTACTGCCTAAATGCAACAACTCAGTTAAACCAAAACCTTTATAAATCGTTTTTGAAACAATTCCAGCGATCAAAATGTTCTACAAACTTGAGGTAAATGACTACATAAGGGTTCCGCCTAAAAAGTTTGACCTAGATTTTCAAAAGGCAGTGCTCGAATCTGTGCGGTTGAAATATGAAAACTTCATAGACCCGAATGTTGGAATTGCAGTTTGCGTACCAAGGCTCAAGACGATTGGAGAAGGGATAATTATTCCAGGCGATGGTGCCAGTTACTACAATACAACGTTTGAGCTCATAGTCTTCAGGCCTGAGCTGCAGGAAGTTGTTCTCGGAAAGATTCGTGACATTGCTGATTTCGGCGCATTTATTGGGCTAGGCCCTATTGATGGTATGATACATCTCTCACAGACAATGGATGATTTTGTGAGCTTTTCAAAAGACAAAGTGCTAAGTGGCAGAGACACCAAGCGAAGCCTGCGTGTCAATGACCTTTGCAGGGCAAGAATAATAGCTGTATCGTTTAAGGATTTATATAATCCGAAGATAGGGCTAACGATGAGACAGCCGTATCTGGGAAGGCTTGATTGGGTTGCAGAGGAGGTTTCAAAAGAAGAGGCTGGTTTGGCGGTCTCAGAGGTTGAACAAAAAACAGCTCAAAAAACAAAAGAAAAGGAAAAGACCAAAGGGCGTGAGAAAAAGAAATGATGGGGAGTTTAATCAAATGCTGAAGTATGGCACTTTTTGATTAAACTTTTGAAAACATGAAAAAGGCGTGCAAAAAGTGCAAGATTTTTGTTGAAGGCATGGAGTGTCCTATCTGTAAAGGTAATACCTTTACAACAACTTGGCGAGGTAGAATTGCTGTGCTTGATGCAGAACGCTCTGAAATTGCAAAAAAAATTGGCGTAAAGATAAAAGGGGAATACGCAATAAAAGTTACATAAGGCTGTAAAGGTTGTATGAAATTTGTTGAGAAGAGAAGGTTTGAGAACAAGTTGCTAAGGCGAATTGAAGTAGAGGGAGAAATAATCTTTAGTGGGCCAACACCCTCAACAGAACAAGTGGTATCAGCCCTTGCCTCAACTCTTAATGTTCCTCCTGAAAGGATTTCTGTCCTTCAAATAAAAGGCTCTTTTGGAAGCACGACTGCCAAAGTGATTGCCAACATTTATAATTCAAAGGAAGACAAAGAGCTCATAGAACCAAAGAAAAAGATAAAAAAGGTAAAAGAAAAGAAAGAAGAAGCTTCTGAAAGAAATAAAGAAACCTGATTTAAAATGGCAGAGCGCAAGTTCAAGAGGGGTGTTTGGAAGTTTTATTCCAAGGCTGGGGAAGTGCTTGAGAAGAAAAGGCAGACTTGTTTAAAGTGTGGTGCAGGCGTCTTCATGGCAAAACACGCAAATAGGCTTCATTGTGGCAAATGCGGCTATACAGAATTTTTTGATAAAAAGTAGTCCTCTGATGGTACAAAGGCAATTTTTAACTTCCAGCTATCAAACGCTTGGTCAAGAACTAGCTTTCTTCTGCTTGCAGCGCAAGGATGTCTTCAGTTGTTAGCTTTTCTCCCCGTACAAGTTTTTGATGAACATCTTCCCTGCGCCTTGCAAGCTTCTGCATAATAATTTCTTTGTTTCTTCTTATTTCATCATTGAGCTTTGCCTGTCTTTTTGCACTTAGGTATCCAAGTTCCTTCAGTTTTTCCTCAAGCTCTTTGCTAGTCTGCTCAATCAATGCCTTTTTCTGGGCAATCGCTTTTCCCAATTCATCAAGTTTCACCCTAAACTCATTATCTATGCGGTGTTTGTTTTCAAGAATGCGGTTATGCATCTCCTGACTCAAATTTGCCTTTTGTAGGGCTTCTGCATGCTTAGAATCAGCAGCTCTGCGCAACTCTTCTATCTTCTTTATAATCTGAGAACTTTTTTCTAAAACACTACCAAGCTTCTGAGCCTCTGCTAAATCTTTTTTTAGTTTGTTTAACCTCTTCATGAGCTGCTTTTCCTTTTCAAATGGGAGTGCTTCTGTTTCTATAAAAAATTCTAAGTTTTCAATCTTCTTTTTTATTAGCTCGGGGTCGTTCTTTATGCCAAGCCTTTTCATAGCCTCTTTCTTCTCTTCTTTTAGCTTTTTAAGCGCAATTCTTTCTACTTTTATTTGCTCATTAAACCTTTGCCTTTCCGCCTTTGCCTTTCTTGCTTCGTCAGTCAAATTATTTCTGCGCTCTCGCAAGCTCTTGTTTTCCTCAAGAAGGTCTTTAATCTGCTTTAATAGCTGCTTTTGATGTAAGAATAAATCTTCCTTTTCCTTGCCCAACTGATTTAGAGTACCTCTGAGTCTCTTTATCTCGATTTCAGCAGACCTGATTTTCCTAGCTAGTTCTTTTTCAGTAGTTGACAGCATCCTTGCCATTCAACCGAAGAGTGCGCTAAGCCCAGATGCTGCAGCTTCTTCGGCTTTCTTTTCTTCTTCAGCTGTCTTTTTCTCTTCTTTTTTCTCAGCCTTTGCTTCCGTAGCAGGAGCAGCAACAGCGACAGGCATTGCAGCCTTCTTTATAGCCTCATCTATGTTCACGCCTTCAAGGCCAGAAACAAGAGCCTTGACTTTTGCTTCGTCAGGCTTCAAGCCTGCAGCCGTAAGCACCTTCTTTACGTTTTCTTCGCTGATCTTCTGTCCCGCTTTGTGAAGCAACAAGGCAGTGTAGATATATTCCATTTTTCTACCTCCGAATCGTCACTTCTTGCTTTTAATCTTTATTGTTTTATTTAACATATTGTTTTATTAATTAGCCTCACGCAAAGTTCCCTTTTTCTTTAGCTCTTCATAAAGCTCCTCAACCTGCTTGTGGATCTTTTGTTCCTTTAATCTTTGCTTTTCGGCAACAACCTCTGGGTCTTTCTCAGCCTGAGCCAGTAAAGCCTCAGCTGTTATTTCTTTATTTTCTTCAGAAACTGCTTGTTTTGCATTTTTTTCTTCTTCAGGAAACTTTACAAGCGCTAAAAGTGCAATCTCTTCTAGCGCAGCCTTTTGCAACATTAACTCAATCGTTTCATCCGTCAAAAATCCTATTTCTGTGGCAAGATTAATTGCTTGCTTTCCTGCCAATCCTACTTCCTCAAGAAGCCGCGTTTCATCCACATCCAGAACGTCCTTTGGATATACAACGCCATTTTCGTATATTGCAACAATATTAAGGCCTATTTCCATTGGTTCTATTCCAAGCTTTGAGAGTATGGAAGCAAGTGCAGGCGAGATTTCTTGACCTTCTTTTGCCACAACAGAATCGGCTTTTATGGCGACCTTTCCACCTTCAACGCCCGCTTTTATTCCAACCGCTGCAAGCTCGCTGATTATTGGACCAGGAGTGAATGGCGTTTGTCCTGCTTTTACAACAATGTCCTTTGGAGCTTTTTGGCCGGGCTTTGCAGGGGCGGAAGTCTTTGACCTTTTGACCAACTTGTAAAGGGCGAATGGGTTTTCATTTGTGAAAAGCAGTGCAGGCATGCCAGAAATGTATGCTTTTATCTTTTCAAGGTCCGGCCTTTTCTTAAGCACTTCTGCCATTGCGAGCGCTATGAGCCTTTTCTTCGTCATGAAAAGCCTCATCTTATCACGAAGCTGTGCACTTATTTTTTGGAGTTGCGCAGCCGGCAGTCCTTCCATGTTTACAATTCCAATTATTGGTGAGCTTTCAAGCAGCGTCACGAGAGCTTTCACAATCTCCTTTTTCTTGCCAGACGCCTTACTAGTTTTTTCAGTCATTTTCCCCTTCTGTAGCGCCAACAACGGTTGGCTTTGACATTGTGAATTTTATTAGTACGTTCTTGATACTTTCACTTTCTTCGGGAAGCCTCTCAAGGACTGCTTTATATACACTCATAGCATTTTCTGCAAGTGCATCATCACTCATTGCTTCATTTCCAATAGAGACTTTTATACTTGGTTGGGTTTTTGCAGAAACTTTTATTGTCTTTCTGAGTCGCTCTGCAATTAGTCTAAGGTTTGCATTTGATGGAACAACGCAACCGGCCTTTGGATTTGGCATTTTTCCTCGTGGTCCAAGAACTCTGCCAAAAACCTTTGCAACTTCTGGCATTATTGTTGCCTGGGCAACAAACCAGTCAAAGCTTTTTGCAAGCTTTTTGACCAGCCTCTTGTCAGCATACTTTGGAAAGTCTTCAGGAGTGATTGTCAAGTCAAAGTTTGCTCTTGCCTGCTCTGCAAGCTCTGGCCCAACAATTCCACAGATTTTGGTTTTTTTATGCTCACTCTTAAGCTGAATAAACAGTTCAATCTGGTTTTCTGGCTTTTTTAGGTCCAAGCCTACTAGGTTTATGATCAGATCAACTGACTGCACAAACTTTCGTTTGGGTGCCTCTTTCCTAAGCTTCTCTAATGCTTTAACAAAATCACTATTGTCCATCTTCCCTCCTACCGAAGTAGTCGGAAAATAGTTAGCGGGTTTGGTGAAGGTTTGACTAAGGGTTTATAAATATTGCGGAAACATTTCAATTTTTAGACCTTCTAAATTTTTCCCGAAGGTTAATATTAAAATCAAAAATTTGCTAAAACTTCAAATTTTTTATTAATCTCTAAGGTAGATTATCTCCCAAACCTTCTTTCCCTGCTATTGTAGTCTGCTATGGCTGCAGCAAGGTCGGCTTTTTCAAACTCTGGCCAGTATTTTTTACAAAAGAAAAGTTCTGCATAGCTTCCCTGCCAGATAAGAAATCCTGAAGTACGTTGTTCGCCTGAAGTCCTTATTATCAAGTCTGGTTCACTTCTCATATAAAGGTTCTTTTCAATAAGCTTTTCATCTATATTGTTCACATCAATTTTTCCTTTCTTTATGCCATGTGCAATCCGTTTTACAGCATCAACAATTTCTGCCCTTCCTCCATATGCCATTGCAAAGTTAACAATGTATCTTTTGTTTCTTGCAGTTTTTTTCATCAGCGTTTTCATGCTTTCATAAACTTTCTTTGGAAACATCTCTATTCTGCCAATAAAGTTAATGCGTATGCCTTCTGAATTTAGTTTTTCGAGTTGTTTTGGTGTAGCGAGCCTATCAAACTCCCTTTTGAAAAGATTCATCAAGTGGTCAAATTCTTCTTTTGGTCTGTTGAAATTCTCAATTGAAAAGGCATAAAGCGTAACCTCTTTTATCCCAAACTCCTTGCACCATTCAATCACTTGCTTAACTTTTTTTGCTCCCCATTCATGTCCCTTCCATGGCTCTAGCATAAGCTTTTTAGAGAAACGTCTGTTCCCATCCATTATTATTCCTATGTGTTTTAGAACCATACTTCTCCCCACTTTTCCTGCGGGATTGTTAAGCTATTTTAAAAACCTTGCGAACCATCCTGCTTCATTTGCTCAAACTGTTCAAAAAGCTTAACAAAGAGCTCCTTTCCTATTTTAAGTCCCGAAACAAGAAGTGAATTTGCCAGCAAAATTGCAGATTGCTCCTTGTTTTCAACAGGCTTTAGTCCAAAAATATCTTTCATTGTTTTTGTGCACAGAAAGCCATCATTAAGAGCAAGAACAGCTGGCTTTCCTCTTAATCTCACATCTGATAAGCGAAGGTCAACAGTCATATCCTCTTTTGCAAAGCTTCCATCAGCACCATTCTTTGCAAAGCCATGATTAAAGAGCTCGTTTTCAAAAAGTTTTTTTAGCGAATCTTGAAATCTAGAGCCAAGCTCAGGCTCCTTCTCATAGATTTTCTCAGGACTATTAATGCTACCAAGATAACTAATAACCTTTTGCCTTGGACCGTTCTTTGTCCAAGCATTTTCTACAAGATATGCATATTTTTTGCCTTTTATTCTTTTTTGGCGAATGAACATAAAAAGAAATGCTTAGGCACTATTATTAAATTTTTTGAACGCTTTTAATTTTTTAAGCCTTTATTAAAAAGAAAAGAACAAGTATTTGCATTTATTTTATCCCTTTTACCTGCTCTTTTAATTTTGAAAGCTGTTTTTTAAGTCGCTTTACTGCAGCAAGGACAACTTTTTTTGGCTCTTCATTCACTGTTTCTATCACAAAAGTTGGAATACCAACAAGTGGATGCTTTATGCGATAACCAGCTGCCTTCACATGTTCATCATTCCAGAGCTCTTTTTCTAGCATCCTGCAGAAAGTATGTCCTTCTCCTTTCAACTCAAAAACAAGTCTGTTATCCTTTTCTTCAATAATGGCTATCTCCATTGCCAAAAGATTGTCAGACTTCATTTAAAAATATTACTATTATTCTTTTCGGGCAGCATAATCTTCCTACAATCAGCCAAGCTCGTGGTTTATTATTGCCGCAAGCGCGATTGCAGCTGTTTCGATCCTTAGAAGCTCTCTGCCAAGCGTTACTGGTTCAAAACCCTGCTCCACAGCCAATCTAATCTCGTTTTCAGTAAAGCCTCCTTCTGGCCCAACAATACAAAAAACCTTTGTGGGTTTTTTGTCGTGAATTAAATCTTTAAAGCATTTGCCTTCAGGAATTGCAATTAGTTTCATGTCAAAATCACTGAGTTGGACTGCTTCATCAACAGCCATTGGTTGTTCAATTTTCATAACATAAGGATTTCTACTCTGACTTGCCCCTTCGATTGAAATCTTTTGTAGCCTTTCAATGACCGTGCTGCGTGGTCTGACTATTGTTCTTGAAGTAATTAACGGGATGAATCTTTCTACGCAAAGCTCTGCTAGCTTTTCTACAAGAAATGCTTGCCTTTTTCCTTTTGGAAGGGCAACTCCTATTGTAACTGCAAAAGGCCTTGGAGGTATTCTTTTCTTTTCTAGTGTTTTGAAAACAGCTTTCTTTTTGTCGATTTCTGTGATAATTCCGACTGTTTGTAAACCTTTTCCATCAAATAATATGACCTTTTCTTTTTGCTTTACTCTTAAAACCTTTAAATGCCTAAAAATTTCCCCTTTTAGTAATTCTTCCTCTTTAGGTTCTACTGGAAAATAAAATGCATGAATGTTCATTATTAAGACCTCAACTCTCACTTTTCCTATTTAACAGCCTTCCTAGAGCAAATTTCATAGTGCCTATTTTTATTTTAATATTTCTAAAAATCAATGGCATGCCTATGTTTTCTTCAAACTCTCACTTTTCATATTTGAGACTTGTTTTTCTGCTATCCTTCCAAATTGTTCTTACTGCTAAACATAAATATTGCTTTTTCTTCATCGCAGCACCAAGCAGTGCTCAATATTTTTTTTTCTTA
>JAWADY010000003.1:0-134976 GCA_038891615.1 Candidatus Woesearchaeota archaeon
TTTTGAATCCGTCAGAAATTGTTGCATACATGTCAGCCCAGGCTTTGTTGTTCCACGACTCAAAGTACTGTCTAACAACCTCTGTTGGCGATGGGCTTACATAGACCTGTTCCTTTGCAGGTTTTATTACAATTAAACCAACAAAAACCACAACCGCTATAATCCCTGCTCCAATTGCCAAAATCGTGCTATTACGTGGCATCAGCCCGTACCTCTTTTGCTTTCTTTCTTGAGAATCATAAAAAAGAATGTTATTGCAAACCTCTTTTACTCACACTGCTTTTTAGTGCTTATAAAATTTGTGAACGAGCTTTCGTAGTTAGCTTTAAAAAGACAGCTGGAAGAAAATCTTTTGTGGCGATAGTCGTACAACGGTAGTATACAGGCCTGTGGATTGTCCGCAGAAAGCCTGTGGTCCGGGTTCGACTCCCGGCTATCGCCCTTCAAACATTCTGTTCTTTTCTTTTTAAAAGCGCCTGGTAAATCAATGGTGCAAGGAAACCTATGGTATACCCCGCCGCGGCGATCAAGGGATTGGCCTCAGACTTTGCGCTAGAGATTAGAGCTCTTTGCAGGAGCTGCTCAAAAACAAAGTTTGCAATTCGAGAGCTAAAATAAACAGCTGCAAAAGAGATAGGGGCTCCAAATAAAAGAAGAACCTCGTGCCTTACTTTCTTTATGTGCGCGAGTCCTTTAAGAAAGGCCAAAATAAGGCTAGCCGCAGCAAAGCCTGTAAGTACTGAAAAAAGATATGCCTCAAGTCGACTTGTTATTAGGAAAACAGGTAAAAGGATGAATGACGCAGCAAACCCCTCGAGAATAGAAACAAGCCAGCTATAGATGAATACAAACTCGTCCGCTAACTTAATCGTTCTTGGCTTTAGGCTCTCTGCATGCTCAGGGCTCCAATGAAGCCTGTGTTTTCGTTTGATGTATTTATTGGCCACTTTCAGTTTTTCCAAAAAGCACGTTTTCAACGTGTGTTACAAACTCTTCCACTTTGTTAAAATAATCTCCAACCACATCAATGTCAATCTCAACTTTTTTGTCATCAATGTGGCTTATCATTGTAACATGCCTTCTATACTCCATGCGTCTTTCAAATGGTGCGTTGTCAATTTTTTTTAGAATGAAATAAAATTCAACCATCTGTTGCACAAAAGGGTCTTCTGCATAAATCTTTTTGAGCTCGTCTGCTCTAAGCTTTGGTTGAGTTGGAACAGTCTTTGTTCTGCCAGTAGCCTTTGCTTGTTCAAGCAGCGCAATGAAGGAATACTCAAGTGTTGACAAAAGCCTTGAAAGAACGCTTTTAAGCACATCTACAGTTCTTGTGTATTTAAGGCTGACAAACATGAGATGGTCTGCCCTTTTTAGCTCCTTCTTGGCAAGCTCAAGATTTTCAATAGCTGCGCTGTTTTGCATTTAACCCTGTTCACCAGAAGATGTGCTGATAAAGCTTTCAACCTTTTCAAGAAGTTCCTTTGCCATTGCAAGGGATTTTTTTGCCCATTCGTTGCCAATGCTTGCTCTTTTTACAGAATCTTTCAACTCTGCCAAAAACAGTGAGTACTTTTGACTAAGATTTTGCCTTGCTGCCCATTCTTTGAAAAGTTCAATTTTCATTTCAAAACTTTCTCCAAATGCTGGCCCTCTTTTTAGCTCGCGCTCGTTTGTTAGAAGGGCTGTGAGCGTTGCTTCTGCGCTTTCAGTAATCGCCTTTATCCCTGAATGAAGAATAGTCGAGTCTTTGAGTCGCAATGCCTGGCTGATGAGATAATCTGCATACCTTAGCTTTTCACGCGACTTTTGAAGCAATGCTGCGGCTTTCATCTAAAATTTGAATTAGCCTAGATATAAAAATCTTATGCGTGACTAAGGCGCAAAGCCAAAGCTATTTCAATGCAATAGCTTTTCTCGAAATGCAGAGCAATTAGCTTTAGGAAAAAAGCCTCTAACTTTAGCCAATCTTAAGCAAATTTATGAAAAATAATGTTCTCGTTTCGGTGTTTTTATTTGATGCGGCTGCCAGAACCTACTTCGCTCGTAAGCTGGGTAGCTGCAAAAGAATTTAACGATAAATTCGGTCGCTAACGCCACAGTCCTTCCTGTTTTCCAGAATTTGTTAAAACTTTGTTAGATGCAATTAAGGTTTTGTTCAATTGGCTGCTCACGACTGGCCCTCTTTCTGTAGTTCAAGAATGGCTGCAGCAATGTCTCCTTTGTTTTTTTCAAGGGCTTTTCTCGCGGTTTCTGCATCTACACCTGTGTGCTCAGAAACGCTCCTCACATCTTCTTCGCTTATTTTTGCCTCAACCGGCCTTTCCTCTATGCTCCCCATTATTTGAAAGCTTTCTCCAACCGGACTTTCTATCCTCAACACCTTAGGGTTATTTATGACAATTTCTTTGTTAGGGCATGTGATTACAACGCGGTTTGCCTGAAGCTCGAATTGCTTTATGCCAAGCTTTGAAATTGCCTGTGAAAACAGCTTTGGGTCTATTCGCATTCTTCCTCTCTTGCAAAGCTTATACAGCTACCCCTCTCATCCAAATGTGAAGAATAATTACTAGGGCTGTTATGACAACCGCAAGAAGGACAACATGCCCAGGTTTTATCTCAAATTTGCTACTATAGTCATCGAAGTAGCGTGTAAGGCCAGCTGTGCTGGTTGGCATTTGTATCTTTTCTGCCATTTTGTTTCAAAAAGGGATTGGGTTGGCATAAGCCGCCTTTTGTTCATGCCCCCTTTTTCGCTGATGAACAGCGAGGCAAGCTTTAACTTGCCTTGGAAGGCCTGTCCTGCATTCAACTAAGCGTCCTTTTGGACTTGCGCCGGCCAGGGCTATCCGTTTCAACGCATCCCTTGGCGACGTCAACAGGTTTGCTCAGTCTTGTCGCCAAGACCTTCGCTGCATCATTCCAATGCCAAGGGCCGTGTCGTTTCTGTGATGTTGCCGCCTATTGCTAGGCCTTCCTTTGCCCCACAAGCAGTGGGGTTCAGAAGTGGCCACTTCCAGGGATTTTCCTGGGGCGGGCAGACTTTCCTCCGCAAATCCAATCACGGATTTACGGTCAGCAGGATGCCATCCCAATCCAATTTATTATTCACATGTGGCTTTATAAATCTTGCTAAGGCTTACAGAAGCCAATAGCAATCCAACTTTCTTTGCCGATTAAAAATGGTTTT
Organism: Candidatus Woesearchaeota archaeon; assembly: GCA_038891615.1. Taxonomy (GTDB): domain Archaea; phylum Nanobdellota; class Nanobdellia; order Woesearchaeales; family ARS49; genus JAWADY01. The sequence continues at coordinate 3,188 of JAWADY010000003.1, forward strand.
TCCAAATGCACATAAAAGGCTTTGTCCGCTATTGTACGAAGGAGTTCAACCCCTTTTTTATTATTAAATGCAAAGAGAATCTTTCCATTTTTCGTCACAATTTGTTCAAGTTGCAGCCATAGCTTATCATAAACCTTTTGAACAAACTCTGTTGGCAATGAGCGTGAGGGTTGCAGTGGCACTGAGACAACAAGATCAATACTCTCTTGAATTAGACTATTTGCAAGGTGCTCAATCTCAAGCTTCTTGAATTCAATCCATCGCTCAACCCCTGCAATTTTTGCATTCTTCGATGCTTTGGAAAGCGCTGCAAAACTTCTATCTATTGCAAATATCTTTGCTTTTGGTTTTTCTGAACGTTTTGCCAACCTTTCAAAAAGCTCTTCAAAGCAGTAGTTTGAAAATGGTTTTAGCCGTGCAATAGGAAGTTTAGCCTTTGAGTTGAGCCTGACTGGAGACCGACTTGCAAAAAGAGCTGCTTCAATTGGGATTTCACCAGATCTGCAAAAGGGGTCAAGAAGCGTTTGGCTTCCATCGTAACCAGCAAGTCTTAGTAAGGAATAAGCAATATTTCCCTTTAGGCTTTTTGAGCCAAGAAAAATTCTGTAATCTCTTCGCCCAAGGTCCTCTCCTGCAACATCAACACACAATAAAGGTACATCACGATCAACCAACACAAATCGCACATCTGGTTGCTTCCAGACAACCTTTGCACCAGTCCTTGACTTTATGACTTCTATAACCTTTTTGGCAAGCTCCTCTTCTTTTGGCAGCCCGCTTGTTTCGAGTACAAAGCTTTTTTTGTCATCAAGCCATTCTTCAAAAGGAACTGTGCCAAGCCCTTCTCCTTCTTTTCCAAGCGTTGCAAGCAATAAATAAATGGAAGATGGCGACCGAGCAGTACAAGCAAGCTCAGCAAGCAGCTCAGGGCTTTTACACTTAAAAAATACCTTTCCTCTTTCTTTCTGAAGAACCTCTGCACCAGCTTCTTGAAGTTCTAAGGCACAGACTTCCTCAAAACCCTCATTTATTGTTGCAAGACATTTCAGGCTTTTAGTCCCCATTCTCAGGAACGATTTTTGCAATCGAGACAAGCCTGTCGCCTGGCGCTAGCTTCATAAGCCTTATGCCTTGCGTTGCTCTGCCTTTCCTCGCAAGCTGGCTGACGGCTGTTCGCAGGCCAACACCTTCTTTGGTTACCAACATGAGTTCATCATTCTCAGAAACAATTGCAGCACCAACTACTTGACCATTTTTCTTCATAACTTTTATGTTTATCACACCGACTCCTCCACGCGAAGTCCTCCTATACTCCTCTAGACTTGTGCGCTTTCCAAAACCGTTTTCAGTCACTGTGAGAAGGTCTTTCCCTGGCTCTGCAACAACAGCACTAATGACCGAATCGCCAGCCCTAAGCTTGATTCCAATAACTCCTTGCGCATCCCTGCCCATCGGTCTCACTTCGTTCTCATCAAAGCGTATCACAAGTCCATTCGTTGTTGCAATTAGAATCTCATCGCTGCCATTTGTAAGCATTGCGCTAACAAGTCTGTCAGACTCTCGAAGCTTTATTGAAAGAATTCCTCCTTTTCTTGGGTTTGAGAACTCAGACAGGGGAGTTCTTTTAACTATTCCTTCTTTTGTTGCAAGAAAAAGATACTTTGAAGGTTCAAAATCTTTTAGAGGGAGAACCGTGTTTACTTTTTCTCCTTCGGAAAGCTCCACAAGGTTGACGATTGGAGTTCCGCGAGCTTGTCTTGAAGCTTCCGGAATCTGCCAAACCTTTAGCCAATGACACTTGCCAATGTTTGTGAACAAAAGAATTGTATCGAGATTGTTCGCCACAAAAAGTCTTTCAATAAAATCTTCCTCCTTCTTTCCTGCAGCGACAATCCCTTTTCCACCTCTTCGCTGTGTTTTGTATGTTTCCAGAGGAAGCCTTTTGATATAGCCTGCGTGACTTACTGTTACAACAACCTCTTCAGGCTTGATAAGCGACTCAGCCTCTAGCAGCGGCTGTGCAGCCTCAAGAATTTGCGTTCTTCTGGCATCGCTATATTTTGCTTTTAACTCCGCAAGTTCGTCTTTTATAATCGCAATTATTTTTTGTTCTGAACCAAGAATGTCTTTGAGTTTTGCAATCTCCTGAAGCAAGTTGGAATGCTCCGATTTTATCTTTTCCTGCTCAAGGCTTGTAAGGCGCTGAAGCTTTGTGTCAAGGACAGCCTGAGCCTGTTGTTCTGATAGGGAATACCTTTCGATTAGAGCCTTTTTTGCAGAATCTGTATTTCTCGAAGACTTAAGCAAAGAGATTATCTCATCGATCCTGCTAAGCGCGATGAGCAGCCCTTCAAGGATGTGTGCTTTAGAGCTCGCTTCTGCAAGTTCGAATTTGACTCTATTACGCACAACCTCTTTTCTGTGAGCTATAAAAAGTTGCATAAGTTGCTTCAATGTGCATATCTTTGGTTCGTTCTCAACAAGCCCTAGAAGGATGATGCTGAATGTGTCCTGCAGTCCTGTTGTTGCAAAAAGCTGATTTAAAAGCACTTCGGGGTTTGTTCCAGGCTTAAGTTCGATGACAACCCTAATGCCGCTTCTGTCACTTTCATCACGAATGTCTGATATTCCACTAATCCTTCTTTCATTGACAAGCGTAGCAATCTCCTCAATGATTGCTGCCTTAGATTTCATAAAAGGAATTTCTGTGACAATAATTTTTGTTCTACCTTTTACCTCTTCTATATGCGTTCTTGCTCTCACAATGACCTTTCCTTTTCCTGTCGAATACGCCTCGATGAGCCCTTCTTTGCCAATGATGAGTCCGCCTGTTGGAAAATCAGGCCCTTTAACAAAAGTCATAAGCTCAGCGGTTGTCAGTTCTGGGTTTGTTGCCAGCGCGCAAAGTCCATCACAAATTTCTGCTAGATTGTGCGGGGGAATGTTTGTTGCCATTCCAACAGCAATGCCAGAGCTTCCGTTTACAAGAAGCGAAGGAAGCTTTGCAGGCAGGACCACTGGTTCTTCAGCGCTTTGGTCAAAGTTGGGTACAAATCGAACGGTCTTCTTTTCGATATCTGCCAGCAACTCTTCTGCTATCTTTGATAGCCTTGCTTCGGTATATCGATAGGCTGCAGGTGCATCCCCATCAATGCTGCCAAAGTTTCCCTGCCCTTCAACGAGTGGATAGCGCATGTTCCAGGGCTGTGCAAGCCTAACAAGGGCATCGTAAACCGCCATGTCTCCATGTGGATGGTATTTTTTTAGAACCTCCCCAACAATCCCTGCGCACTTTGAAAAACGCTTGTTAGAAAAAAGGCCTTCAGAAGCCATTGCGTATAGAATTCTCCTGTGCACTGGTTTAAGGCCATCACGGACATCTGGAAGTGCTCTTCCAATAATTACAGACATAGAATAATCTAGATAGTACTTTTTCATTTCATCTTCTATTGCTTTTTTGGCTATCTTTTCTGTTGTGTTTTCAGGCATTTTGGTGAGAAATCGTGCTCTTTTGGCCGCTTCTCTTTACAAAAAAGAATTTGTGCAGTTTATAAAGCTTTCCACAACAAAATGGCTTTATAAGCCTTATAAACAAAAAATTTTTGGTTTTTGGGCTTAGCTCCACTTACTTTTTACTTCAAGTTGTCCGTTCATAAACCCTGTCCATCACTTTCCTGCGGTTCTTCTGAGGCCTTTTCTTCAGCAGCTTTAATACCAGTCATTGCCTCAACCTTTTCTTCAACAACCTTCTCAAGCTCTGGAGGGAGCTCTTCTTCTTTTTTCACCACATGCTTTTCAGCCTTTTTCTTTTTTCTGGAGAACTTTTTTTCAGCCACTTTTTCTTTAACCTCTTTTTCATCATAAACCTCGAGGCCGTTAACAGTTTCCACATAAGGCTCAACTGGAGGATTTTCAGATTCTGCAGGCGCGCTTTCATTATCAGAATTTATCTTTGCCTCATAAGAGGCTATTTCAGCGTCAATTGCGAGGGCTTCTTCTTCTGACCTTTGTTTTTCCTCTCTCTCCTTTAACCTTTTCTCAGCTTCAGCCTTTTTTAGTGCCTCCTGCGCCCTTGCCACTTCAGACTCGCGAAATAAAATCTTTTCTTCAAGTTCTGCAATGCTTGCAAGCCTTTGTTTGACCTTTTGTTCTGGAATCTCAAAGTAGTCAAAGAATTTTTGGCAGAGTGTGATAAGTTTTGTCCTACCTTTCTTCTCACGCTTTATGTAACCTAGTTGCTCAAGGAGCTCGAGATGGTCGTATGCTTTGTTCGTTCGAATCTTTATTATTTCCGACTGAAGAACTGGTGCCTTAGCAGCTACAACGGCAAGGGTTTCAATGACAGATTTATTAAGTTCTGTTTTTGTCACTATGCGCCTCACGACGGGCACAAAATTCTCTCTTACGGACATTTTCCAATATTCCCCTTCTTTAATGATTCTCAATGAACTTTGTGCAGAATCGTAGGCTTGTTTGAGCTCTTCCAAAGCAATTTCTATCTTTTTTTTATCAGCCTCGCGAGCGAGTCTACTCAACTCTTCAACCGACAGAGCCTTTCCTGCAGAAAATAGGAGTGATTCTATGACTTTTTTAAGCTCGAGCTCACTCATTTTGAAAGCCTGAAGGTGTCGCCATCTCTGCTTATGATGCCGCTTTCCACAAGTCTTTCAAGGAACGGAAGAAGTTCTTCAGGTTTTACGCCGATTATGCTGCTGAGCTCTTCGAGTGGCTTTTCTCCGTCCTTTAGTACCCATTTTATGAAGTTGTGAAAAATGTTCATTACATTTTTGTCAAGAATTATCTGGCGGGCTTTTGTTGCTTTAAGTTCCATATCAGCATTGTGGAGTCTTGCCTGAAGGTCATTGAGAAGGTCTGTTAGGTCTTTAGTGTTAATATTCAGCTCAGCTGGCTCCAATATGTCAATCGAGGAAGGCATTGCATCAAAACAGAAGCCAATTAGCTGGTTTATATCTTTAAACCTGCCTTCGAAATCAACAAAGGTGCTAAAGAGCGACCCCTTTTCTTCAGCAGGTGCAAAATGCTCATCAAAAATTCCAATTTCACCTTCCTCTTTTAGCCTGTTAATATAGCTCTTAAGAGTCTGCTCAACATGTTCTCGAGGCTTGCCGAGCATTTCTATTATTATTCTCGCAATTATTTGTTCTTTGTGCATGCTTTTTGTTCTTTTCTTGGGCTATAAAAAACTTGCTGATGACATTTTTGAATGAAATAAGCAAACCAATGAGTAAAATCGCAACAGCAATGACCTTCTTTGCTATCTCATTTTCTTTTTCGACATCTTTTACAAAAAGAGGTTCGCTGCAATTTGCACAGTCAACCTCGAGTTCCAGTTGAAGCATCGCAGCAGTGACAGCAAAAAGGATTGGAAACATTCTGTTGTTCATTCTCCTAAAATTAAAAACCTTTTTGTCCTCTTTTTCGTTCTTTTTACGAACGATTCGTAGCCATTTCTTTTTTTGTAAGAGCTCTTCCAGGCAAATTTCACTATTTTTTGGGAGTGCCAAAAGTTTTTAACCAATTTTTGCTGCTATCAGAAAATGGGCATTTTTGACATGCTTTTTAAGAAAAAGGTTCCTGCCGAAGCTGTCAAGCCTCTCACAGAAGAGGAACTGCAAAAGTCAATCGTCAGCGAGCTTCCGGAGATCAAGGGAAGGGCTCTTGCCTTTCCACCAGAAATAACCACGGAAGCTCAGCCCTTGCCAAAACCTTCTGCGCCTACTGAGCTTCCAAAAGAGGTTTTTGTTTCAGTTGACGACTATAAAGCAATTGTTGATGGCGCGGAATACATAAAGGGAAAGCTCGGGGAGGTTGAAACACTGGCCGGAGGGCTTCAGGATATTAAAAAACACATTGATAGAGAGCTTGAGCTTTGGAAGGCTTCGCTTGAGAATGTTGAGAAAAAACTTGCATTTGTGGAGGAGCTGATTGCGCGTGGGCAATCAGCGTCGGAAAAATGAATGGAACTGTTTTTGTAAAGATTGAGGAGTACAAGGACATTGTTGAGCTTCTTGGAAGCGTTAGGGAGCAGGTAGCAAAGGCAAAAGAGGTTCTTGAACGAATAGAACGGCTGAAGGAGGAAGAAGATAAAAAGCTGGAGAGTTGGCGTGCTGAGCTTGCAGAGCTTGAACAGAGGTTGGATGGTATTGACAAAAGGCTAGCAGAGGCACGACAATAAAGATGCCAGAGACCTTTTTTGTCGGCATTCCCGAGGCAAAAGAGTTACGCAAAGAACTACTGCTATCAGTGAAGTCTCTTCTCGAAACAATAAAAGCTGAGGATGAGTTTAGACAGCTTCGGGAGCAAAAACAGGCAACCGCTGCAGAATTCAAGAGCGTGCTTGACGAGCTTGCAAAGGCAAGTAAAAGATTAAAATCAAAATTTCCAAGACTTGCTGGTAGAAAGCCAGTCCTACCAAGCTACAAACCAGAACCTGTTAAGCCTCAAGAGGAAGAAAAGCCTTCGCCAAAGCCAAGGAAGTCAAAGCTTGAACTTCTTGAAGAGGAGCTTGCTGAAGTTGAGCAACGACTAAAGGAGCTTCAATAAAGCGCGGGCTCTATTGAAAGTTCGTCATTCGCACCGCATTAGCATGTTATGCGTGAAACATTTTGCATAAAAGTGTCTTGCTTGCTGTCCAACCGGTACGACCACGTAATGTTTCTCCCGTTCCTCGTTTTATCATACTGTTTGCAGTTTCGGTAAGAAGACGCCTGTGATAACTTCTACCAAGCCATTTCCCTCGAAGTTGCTTGCGTCGCGACCCTTTTGTACGCCATACTGGAACGCCTTTGCCGCCTGCTGCAATGATTAATTGATAAAATCTTTCTTCGGCATCGAATTCTGTGTCTGCCGCGACGGTCTTTCCTCGAACCCATTTGTTCATTAGTAGCAGAATGTCATCAAGTCCGCTCCTGTGGTTGTCCTTGCGAAGTATGGAATAAAGGCATCATAATATTCCAGTACCTGTTTTAAACACGCAGGCCAACACTCATCATTGGGCTTTTGTATTCTTGGTGCTTCTAACAATACTCTCGTCTTATTAGTCATTTCTTATTGGGACACTTTTTTTAACAACAGACTTGCATAACGACTTATGTAAAAGCATTTCCATTCAGACAATTCTTTTAATCGGCGATAATTCCTAGTTTTGGATAATTCTTTAAGTATTGATTTATCTGAATTTCTTAAAGCAATCAATAGTGCGTCGTTTATCCATTTTAGTTTGTTTCTAAAAAGCAGATCAAGTATTATTCCTTTCTTTACAGGATAAAATCTGCATAAGTTTTGAAGAAACATGCTGCTTATCCTGCTGATTTCGTAATCTGGTTCTGCCACAGTTTTTGAGAGAGTTTTGACAACAAATTCTTTATCGGGACAGAATTGCAAAATGTGCAATGTCAAGTAGTGATTCTTACTTGATTTATCGTAAAGCGCGATTTTTGCAAGAGTTCGATACTCCTCATCAGTCAAGCTTGAAAACTTCTTTTGGTATGGAATTAAATCTTTATGAACAAACCAAGTAGCGCCTTTTATTACCCTCACTTTGTTACGATTTTTTAAGAAGAAGCCTTTATCTACCAGCTTCCATTTTTTATTAACATATTCCTGGCTTAACCGCAACAATCTTTTAATGGACGACGATAATGGGAGTTTGTATCTTTTTGCAACGTTAATGGTCTTGGCTTTCGGAAGAAACGCAAGATAAACCATCTGTCGTTTTAGATTCCAGCTCAATAAAATATTATAGTCCAAAGTGTATTTAAATGATCTTGGTAACTTTTCAGAGAGCGTTCTGATTTCTTTTTCAAAATGGTTTATAGAATCTACCCTTTTATTCCTAAGGGAAGTCAAACTGTAAATAAGTCTTCTATCCTGCAAAGGCAATTGATGAATGTTCACAAACTGAAATACGGCTTTTTCGGGCATAAATTCAAAGAAGCGACGTGGGTTTAAAAGGATATCTCAGCATTGCTTCAAGATGGTCTAATACTGCGTCAGAGATTTTTAAACCGGTGAAATCTTCAATCCACTTGAATTCTCCGGTAGGATTAATTTCCAGAAATATGTGGTCTCCATTTGGAGTAATTATCATGTCTACTGCGCCATAATCTAGATTAAGTTTTCGCATCAGAGCAAGAAGTTTCTCTTTAACTGAACCGTCTAACTCGTGTTTTTTATACTTTATGGCCCCTGAAGCTCTTCTCCAGTCTACCTTTGCAAGCTCAAAATTCTGTGAATCGATTTCTGCTGCAAATGCCTTATCGCCAACTAAAGTTATTCTAAGCTCAACTTTCTTTTTTATATACTCTTGAAAGAAATGTGGCGCGAATAAATTTATAAATCATCAAATTCTTAGATTTGTAACTTTTTACTCAAAATCTTTGCTTGCGCGGCGGTGCCTGAGTGGAAAAAGGGAACGGCTCAAGACCGTTTGGCTTAGTGCCTACGCAGGTTCGAATCCTGTCCGCCGCACTTTGAGCTTTTACAAAGCTTTATAAAAGCAAATGTGCCTTTCCGAAAAATGCCAATACAAATTCTTGCAGTAGGAGGTTATGGTGAAGTTGGCAAGAACATGACTGCTGTACAGGTTGATGACGACATTGTTATCTTTGATATGGGACTTCATCTGCCGAACTACATCAAGTACACCGAAGAGGAACTTGGAGAAGTTGTGCGGCTCTCAGCAGAGGAGTTGAGGAATGCAAGAGCAATTCCTGACGACAGGACTTTACAAAAGCTTACAGGCAAGGTTGTTGCAATAGTTGCGGGTCATGCGCACCTTGATCATATTGGCGCAATTCCATACCTTGCAGCGAAATACGATGTGCCAATAATATGCACCCCTTACACCGCAGCTGTGCTCAGGGCAATTCTCAAGGACGAAAGAATAAAGCTTCCCAACAAGATTATTGAGCTAGAGCCAGACACTTCAATGAAGCTCAGCAAGAAGGTTGAGCTCGAGTTCATAAACATAACTCATTCTGTGCCACAATCCGTCATTAGCATGTTATCGACAAGACATGGAAGGATTGCTTATACTTGTGATTTTAAGCTTGATAATAGTCCTACAATTGGAAAAAAACCTAGCTATGAGGCGCTTCGTAAGGCAGGCAAAGAAGGAGTCCTTGTTGCGATATTTGATTCTCTTTATGCGCATGAGCATCGAAAAACACCTAGTGAGGCAGTGGCCAGAGAGTTGCTCAAAGATGTACTGCTAGGAATTGATAGCAGAGGCAAAGCAATAGTCATAACTACTTTTTCTTCACACATTGCTAGGCTTAAGGCGATTGTTGAGCTTGCAAGAAAGCTTGGTAGGAAACCTGTTTTTCTTGGACGTTCGTTGGCAAAATATGTCTTTGCAGCAGAAGAGGTTGGACTTGTAAGATTTTCTGATGAAGTTGAGATTGCAAAGTATGCGGCTCAGACAAGGAAAAAGCTTTTGCATGTTGTAAAAATGGGCAAAGAGAAGTATCTTCTTGTTGTGACAGGGCATCAGGGAGAACCAAAATCAACCCTTGCAAAAATGGTTCGCGGTGCACTTCCCTTTAAATGGACTCAGGGAGATTTTGTCATTTTTTCATCAAATGTTATTCCTGCGCAGCCAAACCTGACTTATAGAAAGCAAATTGAAGATGAGCTAAAGGCTTTGGGTGTTCGCGTCTTCACAAATGTCCATGTTTCAGGGCATGCTGCTCGTGAGGACATGCGCGATCTAATAGGACTCCTAAAGCCAGAGCATCTCATTCCAGCTCACTGCGAGCCAAGGGGCCTTTCTGCTTTTATCGAATTAGCAAAAGAAATGGGTTACGAAGCCGATAAAACAGTACACATTCTAAAGCTCGGCCAGACACTTACTATCTGAGCAGAAGAATCTAGAATTAGTTCTTAAAGTCAAATACCCTATCACAACAAACTTTTTATATTAGGTATTCAAATGCTTAAGCGGGGATTTAAATGAGACTTGTACTTGCAGACTCAAGCATCCTTAAAGACAGCATAAGCATAATCTCAGAACTAGTAAACGAAGCTAAGTTTAGAATCTCAAAAGACGGGCTTGAGCTCGTGGCAATGGACCCTGCGAGTGTAGCAATGGTTATATTCAAGCTGCTTTCGAGCGGTTTTTCTGAATATTCTATTGACAAGGAACATCACATTGCGCTATCTCTTGGAAACCTTAAGCAAATCCTAAAACGTTCAGGAGCAAATGATACAATCGTTCTTGAGTTGAGCCCTGACAACAAACTTCTGATTGAGCTGAGGGGCGAGTCAAGGAGGGTTTTCAGCATTCCAATAGTTGATTTCGAAGAAAAAGAACAAAAAATTCCAAACCTAAATTTTGCTGCAACAATCCAGCTTCCAAGTACTCTATTAAATGATGCTATAGAGGATGCTGGAATTGTTGCAGAGGCGGTAACATTTGTTGCAGAGCCTGAAAAGCTCTCTGTGTTCGCTGAAGGAGACCTTGCAAAGGCAAATATAGAGATAAAGGCAGGTCCTGCAACAAGAATTAGCCTTGAAAAGCCAAGAATAAAGGCAAAGTACTCCATTGAATATCTAAAGAAAATGATAGCTGGAAGCAAGCTTGCTGACACCGCAGCACTCTCTTTCAATCAGGATTATCCACTTCAGCTCGAATATAAGATTATCGACAAACTATTCTTGGCATTTATCCTAGCACCAAGAGTGGAGAGTGAGTGATAAGGCACTTCCAACTGCCTAATTAGATTGTCTCAATACTCGTCAACAAATCTTGTTAGTTCCCTTTTGTCTCTTTTATTTGCAGGCAAAAGTTTTGCATAAGCATGCAGTTCAGGGATTGTTCTGCAGCCTGCCTTGAACATTCCTTGCTTTAAGCCTTGAATGAGAAACGGAAGCCAATCAAACACAGAACCTCTCGATTTGACGAGCTCAACACCACCTTCAGGAACCCTTGTTGTCGAGTTCTCCAGACTGTAGCGCAAAGCTCCTCCTTTTTTCATCGCCGCAAGAGAGCCCATTCCACGGTATTCTTTTACACGCATCCCGCCTCTCACATCAAACTCTCCAGGTGCTTCATTTGTTCCGGCAAGAAGATATCCTAATGTGACGGTATCTGCGCCAGCCGCAAGCGCAACGGTTATGTCGCCACTGTATTTTATTCCGCCATCAGCATTCAAATAAACCCTTTTCCCAGTTTTTTTCCTCATTCTTTCGAGTTCGAGTGCGCAATAGTAAATCGCGCTCACCTGTTCACGACCAGTGCCTGCAACATCCCATGTCTTACACCCTTCTCCTGGACCATTTCCAACACGTACGCTATCAATCCCCAGCTCAACAAGCCATCTTACAGCATTTGGCATTGACACATTTCCTGCGATGATATCCTTTTCAGGAAACTTTCTCTTTGCTTCTTTAATTATCCTGGCAACTGGCTCGAAATAAGCATGCGCGCTATCTATCACAAAGCCATCAACATAGTCTTTAAGCGCACTCATCCTTTCAAGCGCACGCTCCTTCCTTGTTTCAACCGCAGCAAGTACTGAAAGACGTTTTCTTTTATCCTTTGTCGCCAAAGGATACCTTTCAAACTTTTCGATATCACTTTTTGTAACAAGATAAACAAGTTTTCCAGTGTTCTCGACAACACAAAGCACAGGCTTGTGACTTTCAAGAAGGATATCGTTGGCAATTTCAAGTGGGCTTTTTGGGCCTCTTTCAAGCTCCTCCAGCTTAACCTTGAGGATGGCTTTTCCAGTCATCATTCTGGCTTTGATTTGTTGCCCTTTGTGTTTTAATGGAGAATAATCATACTTTGTCAAAAGACCAACAAGCTTTCCATTGGAACTTCCATCCTCTGTTATTGGAATTGTGCTTATCCCACACCTTTGTTTAATCTCAACCGCATCATCAATTGTGTGATTTGGTGATAGCGTTATTGGGTTCTCTACGAATCCTCCTTTAAAACGCTTTACCTTTTTTGCTTCCTCAAGTTGTTTTGAGATGTTTTCTTCGAGATTTGGTCCAAAGTTATAATGCAGCACTCCAATCCCACCAAGAAGTGCGAGCGCGATGGCCATCTCGTGTTCTGTCACTGTATCCATTGCTGCGCTCACTATTGGTATTTTTAGTTTTATGTTAGTGCTTATATAAGTTGTTAGGTCAATCTCTTTCTCCAAGAAATTTGTCTTTCTATTTTGGGCAACAAGAACATCATCGTAACCAAATTCCTTTAGTGCCAACTCACCAAGAAGTTTTTTTTGATTTATTCTATGCCCCATACCAAACAAAATTGCTGCTAGCTTATAAAAATTTCTATTCTCCAGTTGCAGTATTTTTTAGAAAAGTTTTTATAAGATTTGGGCATATTTTGCAGCATGGCATATCAAGCCAAGGACTTCAGTGCTCTGATTGGAACACCTGGCTTTAGTGAGCAGCTCCTGAAGAACCACTTCAGTCTTTACGAGGGATATGTAAAGAATACAAACCTCCTTATTGAAAGACTTAATGCACTGTCAGCAGAAGGAAGATCTGATACCCCGCTCTTCGCAGAACTAAAGAGAAGATTTGGCTGGGAATATAATGGAATGAGGCTTCACGAGCTTTATTTTGGAAACATAAGCAAAAACCCAAAGCCAATATCAACTGGGCTTAAGAAAGCGCTTGCAGAAGCCTTTGGAAGTTTTGAGTCATTTGAAGGCGATTTCAAGAGCACAGGCAAGTCAAGAGGGATTGGTTGGGCCGTTCTTTACATGGATGCAGCAACCCATGAGCTTTTTAATGTGTGGATAAACGAGCACGATGTAGGTCATCTTGCTGAAGGTAAAATCCTTCTAATAATGGATGTTTTTGAACACGCCTTCATGCTTGACTACGGTCTCAATCGCGCGGCTTATATCGATGCTTTCTGGAAAGCTGTTGATTGGGGCGTTGTTGAACAGAGGCTGAAGGGAGCCTAAGATGGTAAAAAAGGCCAGCACAGAAAAGGAACACAAGGATGAAAACAAAAAGGATAAATTTGAAGAAATACTTGAGCTACTGACAAAATATGAAGAAGGATGTCCTCCTCGAAAGGCTATTGATTTTGATGCATAGCTTCTTAGCCACCAAAATATTTCTCTCTATAAAAGCGTATTAGCTGTTCAACTTCTGGAATGCAACTTTTGTCATACACTCCAACTTTTGTCTTTTTCTGGACATCTTCAAATGTCACTGCTCCTTCAAGTACAGCCTCTTCTATATCCTTATCGGTTATTTTGAGTATCTTGTCAATGATGCGCGCGCCCTCGACCACAATCCTGTTTTCTTGACCTGTTCTTCTGAAATAGTCATTTATTGCAGCCCTCAAGGCTTTGTCTCCCAACACAGAACAGTGAAATTTTCTTTTCGGGAGATCGATGAGCCTTTTTACTATGTCTGTTGGCTTTATCTTAAGTGCATCGTCTATCTTCATTCCTCCATTTTCCGTAATCATTACAGCGAGCATTGATGTTGAAGCGATGGCTGATGCACAACCAAAGGTTCTCCATCTACAGTCAATGATGCGTTCAGTGGCGGGGTCTATTTTAAGCCAAAACTCCATCATATCACCGCATGCTGGCGAGCCTACCATTCCAAATCCATTTGCAACCTTTTTGAACTCCTCTGCTTCATCATCTGTTTTACAAATCTTTCTTGGGTTGAAGAAATGGTCCTTAACAACAGGTGTATAGAACCAGCTATTAAGTTGTTTTGCTTCTGCCTTTGCTTTCACATCAGCATGGGTCGTGGGGGTTTGTGTTTCTTTTTCCATTTTATTTTTCAATGGGAGCTACAATTTCGAGCGGGAGGTTTACTGGGGAAATCTTTCTAAGCTTCGCGACAATTCCTGGCAGAACTTCTAGGACTTTGTCTATGTCTGTTTCTGTTGTTTTAAGGCCAAGGGTGAATCTAAGGCTTCCGTGAGCAGCTTCGTAAGGTAAGCCAATTCCAAGAATGACGTGGCTTGGCTCAAGCTTTTGTGAAGTACATGCGCTGCCAGTGCTTGCACAAATGCCATGCTCATTAAGCATAAGAAGCATTGCTTCTCCTTCGACATCGAGAATTGTGATGTTGGCATTGTTTGGAAGGCGCTGTATCGGGTGGCCGTTCAGGAATGACTTTGGAATGCTTGTTAGAATCCCATTTATGAGCTTATCACGAAGCTTTGACAAGCGCGCAGACTCACTCTTACGTTCTGCCTGTGCAAGCTCGAGGGCTTTTGAAAATCCAACGATATATGGAACATTTTCTGTTCCGCTTCTTAAGCCAAACTCTTGACCGCCACCGTGAATGATTGGCTTTATAGGAACTCCTTGCCTCACGAAGAGCGCGCCAATCCCCTTTGGCGCATAAATTTTACTTCCATTTATGCTCAATAGATCAACACCGAGAGCTTGAACATCAAGTTCGAGGAAGCCTGCTGCTTGACAAGCATCTGTATGAAAGTAAACATTGTGTGCCTTTGCAACGGTTGCAAGTTCTTTGATTGGGTTTATTGTACCAATCTCGTTGTTTGCATACATTATTGAAACAAGAATTGTGTCATCTCTTATCGCCTTTTCTAGCACCTCTGGCAGAACCATTCCATATCTGTCCACATCAAGGTATGTAACCTCAAAGCCTTCTTCTTTTTCAAGGTATTCGCAAGTCGAAAGAACGGCATGATGCTCAATTTTACTCGTTATGATGTGTCTTCCTTTGTTTTTCATTGCTCTTGCAACACCTTTTATGGCAAGATTAATGCTTTCAGTTCCACTACCAGTAAAGACGACCTCACGAGGGTTGCAGTTCAAGATTTTTGCAACGCTTAACCGTGCATTAGCCACCGCCGTGCTTGCAGCGAGTCCAAAGCTGTTGAAGCTTCCTGGATTACCAAAATTTTCGTCAAAGTAAGGCAACATCGCCTCTTTAACTTCAGGCCTTGTATACGTTGTTGCTGCATGATCCAAATAGATTCTTATGCTCATTTTAGTGGATGTCCCTCTGGAAGCTCCTCTTCAGCCGCTCTGTTTAGTGCTTCAATAGCTTCTTTTACTTCTTCCTCAGTCATCCCGTGACCTCTAAGCCCGTCTCCAATGCTTTCAAAAGCTGATACGCCACAACCAATGCAATGCACGCCCAACGCCATGAGGGTTGGAATGACCTGTGGATATTTCTCTACGAGCTCCCCAATCAGCATTTCTTCTGTTATTCGAGGTTTTGCTTTGTCCATTCTTTCACCTTCTAAAAAATGTCTTTTTGCATACGCTTTCGCATCCTTTAATTTTTTCCCAATTCGCCATATGAATTCTGCAAAAAATTCCTTTCTTTTTCAATATATAATCTATTTTCATCATCTCCTCAAATAGACTGCTTTTATTGTTAAGAATCCTCCGCGCAGCAGCATTTATCTTTGACTTTATTTCTTTTTCAAGCTCAAGAGTTGTTGCACGCTTTTCCTTCTTATAGTTTGAAATTGCCGCTTCTGTTACCCCAATCAGCGAGGCAGCCTTTTTTTGAGAAAGGCCATTGTTCATAAGCGCAAGTGCAAATTCACGCCTTATCGCAGGGAGTACATACCAATGTTCAACCTCTTGCGGGAACATTAGTTTTAATTTGCTCATAAGACCACCAAAAGAATTAACTATAGTTAAGTTTATAAAGATTTCGAAAACAGATTCTGTTAACTTAATTGATCTTAAACATTAAAAATTTCATTTCTATCACAGATATTTTGCAGAATTAACAGCTCAGAATTTTGTCGCTTTTTGTATCATAAATTTTTCAATTCTCAACTAATCTTTGAGCTGTTTCTTCTCTCTTTAATCTTTGTATTGATTCAAGCCTATCTTTAAGTGTCCCATGAAGTTTTTCAACAACATTATTTGTTTCTTTCGTTCATATTCCAACTCTTCTTATCAATTCTACTATATCTTCCTAGTATCTGCTGTAAAATGCTTAAGAGTCTGCCAAAGGTGTCGCTAAATCATTCCTCTCTCATACACAGTAGGTTTGTATAATCATCTTTTTCAGGTGGATATGCCTCAAGTAATTTAGGAATATTAACTGGTTTAATTCTCTTTTCCTGCTCATTTACTTCATACAGTTTAAAACCAAGTTCTATAAGTAATTTTAAATATGCATCAGGCCCTATGCCAAATCTTTTAAGCCCAATGGGCCAAAATTCTGTAACAATTTTTACAGTTTTGTTTTTCTTCAAAAGATTGAGCATACCTTGAACAGCCCCCCACTCTGCTCCTTGAATGTCTATCTTAATAAAATCAACCTTTCCATTGTAATTCTTGAAATAATCATCTAACTGTATAACTTCGACTTCAATGGATTTACGACCATCGTGTGAGTCGTATATTCTATGGTCTCCTTTATTGGTTTCAGACAAATACAATTTAACTTTTCCAGTTTTATTTGAAACTGCCTTTTGTACCAATACTACATTTTTATAACAATTTATTTCCACATTCTTCTTCAGTAAAGAAAAATTAGTCGGATCTGGTTCAAAGGCAAAAACTTTTCCCTCTTTACCTACAAGTTTTGCGAAAATCAATGTATAATATCCGATGTTAGCTCCAATATCCAAAACAACATTGCCTTTTTTGATTACTTTCTTAACAAGATCTGTTTCAAATGGTTCATAAATTCCATCTATTGAAAGATTAAGAGAATCTTTCGAGTCTAAAAACATTTTGTGTCCTTGAACTTCAGTAAAACTTAATTTTAGATGAGAACGTATGAAGTTATTGGCAACTCTAATAGGATAGAATGTCCCAATCCCGTATCCTGAAAGGATTTTGGTTAGTCCTTTATATATCGAAACTAGTACTTTGCGCATTTTCATCATCTCATAAGATTAGTTTCACAAAATTTTATTTATTAATCTTTCTAAAGGGCGACCCAGAGGCAGATTACGTATAGCACTTTAAGCGAGACTCCAGAAGAAAAATATAAACTTGATCTGCAAGCGAATTTTTTTATTTCCCAACGAAAAGGGAAATACAAAACAAGCCTGACAATCCAATAAATTGTCAAATCAACTCCAAGAAAGCGGAAATAAAGAAGAATACTTTAGAGTTCTTTTAAGGAGAAGATTAATTACCTAAAATAAGTTAACAAGAACCCGAAAACTGATTCTTATATAGTTTGCTTAAAACTCTAAAGTCGTTTTGTTTTCAAATCTTGCTTGGATTTCAGAAGCCCCTTAACAATCATTCGGGAAGTCTAAACTCCTCGAACCTCACCTGTTTTGCCGCAACAACATCCCGAACTTGGCGCTCTATAGGGCTTAGTCCAGCCTTTCCGGACTTCACTTCAACAAAAGCAATTTCTCGTATGTTCTTTTCATCCATTCCTTTGAAAACAACAAAATCAACAGGTTTACCAATAAACCTAATTTCTGTTGGACTATAAGGAAAGCCAGGAAGATAGGGGGCTAGTTGTTCTGTAAAAAGTCCTTTAAGGACAGCCCTTGATTTTAGTGCAGCTTCTTCGCGAATGAGTGGTAGACTTTGCCTCCACTTATAGCTTGTTATGAGCCAGCCAAAGAAGTATCCAAGCGCAAGAAGTGCTAAAACCGCAATGCCTGCAATGAGGTAAACAAAAAAAGAAACCATAAATCCTATCTCTTTCCACCAGCTCCGAAGTAGAAGAATTTATCTATAGAAACATCATCTGAAGTGTAGTTTCCTTGCCTTGGATGCGCTTCCTTCTCTGCTTTTTCTCCAACTGTTTTTGTTTCTACTCGCGCTAGGGGTTGTTCTGAAGGTTGTTGAACTTTTTCTGTAACCTTCTTTAGCTCAAACCTAAGCTGGCCGATTTCTGTCTGAAGTGCTGAGATGGATGCCTTTAGCTCTTCAAACCTTTTTTCATAAAACTTGTTGTTTGCTTCAAGAAGCATTTCAAATCTTTTTTGTTCGAGCGTGCTTATGGGCAGCTTTTGGTAATTTGTCTGCGCTTCGCTTTTGATTGGCTCTTGGGAAGGCTTTTCCACAACCAAAGCAACGCCGTTAGCTGCGGTGAGCTCTTCTGGAGCATAAACTTGGTCTGCTTGTATGAGTGCCTCCTCAGAACTTGTTGCAAAATTGTGTCTTTGCAGCTCTTTAACAAGCACGTTCACCTTCTTAAGCTTTTCAACATCCATGTTGTTTCCTCCTATTGTTTGTTTTCATTTTGTAGCCGGCTGGAATTGCACAACACCATCACGAAAGATGACCCTTACTGGCTTTATTTGCCGCGGGAAGCTCTCACTTGGTAGTGTAGCAAGCATTGGTGTACATTTTCCACAGTAGAACTTTCGACCATCTGCTCGTTCTACACACCTTTCGCAGAGCTTTGAGCCGCACCAATTGCAAGCTCCAATTGCATCAAGCCGGCTATGAGTTTGACAACGCATTTTTACCTGCTAAAATTCTCTTTGATAAATTGAACCATCATATCATTCTTTGCTAGTGTGTATGCATCCAGAGATGTTTTCAGAAGTCCTTCTCTTAGGCATGCGTCGCCAACAGCTGTTAGTCCTTCTTTGTCCTGTGCAAGTTCAAAAGCTTTTAGAGCATAGCCATACTGTCGCTCCGCAAGGCACACCCTGCCAACCTTTGCAAGAGCAGCCTTGTTGCCAATTGCCTCAAAGACCTCGATTGCATAATCCCATTTCGACTTTGCGAGGCAATCTTCACCAACCTTTGTGAGCCATTCTTTGTCATTCAAAGTCTTGAAAGCTTTTATTGCAGCAGCCAGTTTGCCATGCTCAAGGCACTTTTTTCCAATTGCCATGAGCCTGACAAAGTTGTCCGCAAGCCTATAGCAGTCTATTGCTTGTTCATAAAGCGCAATCCGTTCATACTCATCCCCGATTTCAGTCAGCTTTTCTTTGTTGCCAGCAAGGATGAATGTTTTGATTGCTTCTTCAAATTTTCCCTTTCTGAAGTACTCTTCTCCAAGAGCATTCAAAAGGTTTTGTCTCATCTCTTCGTTGAACATAGAGAGATTAAGGTTATCAATCCCCTTTTCAAGAAGGCTTGGTATTATGTTCTTGAATTGCTCAAGCAATTTGGACTGTTTTATCCCAATTTCAATAACTCCTGGTATTTTTTTGAGAATGACGGTATCTGCCATTTGAATCACCTCGAGCCTCTATTAAATATACTAATATATAAATATTATGTTTTTGTATACTCAATATTTTTAAAGTTTTATATGCTAGTGTTTTTATGGCAAAGGATATTTTATCCGTCCTTAAGGAATTCGCGCTCACAAGGATAAAACATTTGGACATCTTCAAAAAAGAAATATCTTTAATAGAGCCCCAAAGTGATGGTTTTATCGTACATGGCACCTTCGGCAAGAAAAGATACTACATTATGCGAACGCTAGATTTTGAGAAGATTCGCAACATGCCGCAAGAAGAGGCTGCCACAGTGGTTGTTCCTAATACTAAGGAAAATTTTCAAAGCTTGCTCGAAGGATGGCAAGAGCTTTTAAAGCGCTCTTCACTTTGCATATGGTTTGTAAATCCATACTCTTTGCTTGAGAAGATCTGGATTGTTTGCCCAAGTGTGCACGCTTCGATAGCAGATCATGCCTCTCTTAAAAAAGGGCTTATGTCGATGGCTGCAACAGTTGAGCTTTTTGAAGAAATAACTCCTGAACAAGCGGGCAACCTTGTGAGAAATGTTGGGCTCTAAGCCAGAATGTAAAAAGGTTAAAAAAATTTATAAATAAACCAGGCGCTTAATTTCCTTGGTGGGTGAAGACAATGGCTAAAGATGATGCTATTTACATTTATGGTACTGGGGTCTGCAGGTTCTACTGTGGCGCAGACCTTGCCAGGGTGCTCGCTTCAAAGAGCATCCCTCTTGATATTAGGCTTGTTTACGACCTTGATGAAAGCATGACTGATAAGGGCGTCACAAAAGAATTTATTCTTGATTTCTGTTTGCAAAAGCCCTCAATAACACTTGTAAAAAGGACGAAAGAGATAGATGCTCAAAGCAAGATCAGAGTTAAATATCACAACAAGAAACCATTTGGTTGGATGAGTGAAGAACATCTTCCTAATGGTCTTGAGTTCATTTTGGACACAAACAAGGCAAAATTCTCCGCGCTTAGAACAATTGAAAATGTTGACTATGAACGGCTCAAAAAGGACTTTGGCGCTTCCGAGCGCAAGATAATTCTCGCAGGAAGCGTGAAAGAAGACGAAATAACAAACGCGATGGACTGGTATGTTTCCTTTTCTGCATGCTTTGGAGAACCAACTGCTTTGCTTGTCGCTCCAAGGGATGAGCGCGGGATAAGGCTTGCAAAAGCACACGCTGAAAAAAATTTTTATCCTTGCTCATTTAGGTCAAGTTATTCCTTTTCAGGCAACAAGAGCTCAGAAATGATCATTCTTGACACCCTCGGCGAACTGAGATATTTTTACTCAATAGCCAGCGCAGCGTTCATTGGCAGCAGCATGGACCCGCAAGAAAATGGCTCAAACCCGCTTGAAGCCGCATACTTTGGTATTCCTGTCTTTTTTGGCCAAGGGATGGCTCTTAACAAGGAGCTTGCTGATGGACTTTTAGAAACAGGGATTGGTAAGATGGTGCGTTCTTTTGATGAGCTTGGCTACAATCTCAAACAAAGTCTTCGCAGCGGCGTGTCAGAACATGTTATCCAGGCAACAAAGGCTTACATTGGTGCAAATATGTCTGGAAATGATGAGTATGCAGATTTTATTGTCACCAAACTTAATTTCAAAAAAAGGTGACTACGGCGCCCGGGAATCGAACCCGGACTAGAAGCTTTCTCCAGCAGGCTTTGCTTGGGAAGCTCCTGTCATACCACTAGACCAGCGCCGTGTATGTGCTTTAGCGATTTGGGTTTTAAAAAGCTTTATCAAAGCTGAAGCCTTTTTTACATTGCCTTTTCTCTTTTTAATGATTGATTTGATTAAAATTGAGAAAATCATGCCTGTGTGAGAATAGTCAAAAAAAAAGATTGCCAACTTTGTATCTTAGAGGGAGACTTTTGTTTATTTCTGCACAACAAAAATGAGAATCTTTAAGTAGACTCGCTTTCTTCTCCTGCCCCAGAAGGCATTGCAGCTCTGCTTATTATCATTATGTCACCAATCGCCTTTACAAGTTGGTGAGGGACAACGACTCCTTTCGCACTTCCTAGGATTTTACTTAGGAATGAATTTTTTGTTGCCTTTATGCGCCAGCCATGAATTTTTGTTTGACTAAGCATAAGCTCCTCAACATCTCCAAAATAATCTCCAGAATCTGTAAAAACCTTTATATCAAAACATTCGGTTACCCTTTTCATCTTGAGCATTCCCAATCCCTCCTTTTAGCCTTCATGATTTAACTTTTAAGTGGTATTGCTTGCAAAGAAGTTTCGGATATATAAAGCTTTTGTGAAAACCTTTAAAAGGCGTATTGGGAGACATTCAAAAATGAGATATAAAAATTTAACCATAATCGGAACTTCGCATATCTCTCCGGAGAGCATACGTGTTGTTGAAAGGATAATAAGGCAAAAGAAACCGGCAGTCATTGCACTTGAGCTAGATAAGCAAAGACTAGCCTCCTTATTAGCCCGCCATGGCAAAAGAAAGCCAACAATTGCTTTAATAAAAAAGGTTGGTTTTAAAGGCTGGCTTTTTGCAATTATCGGCGCGTGGCTTGAACGTAGCCTCGGGAAGAAAGTTGGTACAGTTCCCGGAAGTGAGATGCTAAAGGCCGTCCAACTCGCTCGAGAGCTAAGGATCCCGATTGTACTAATAGACCAGGACATAACAATAACCCTCAAGAGATTATCAGAAGCCATAACATGGAAAGAAAAATGGCATCTGCTACTTGATGTCTTTGGAGCGCTACTTTTCAGACATGGCGTGGATTTCGACATCTCAGGGGTGCCGAGCAAGCGACTCCTTGAGAAACTGATTTCTCATGTAAAAGCGCGCTATCCAAACATCTTTAGGGTTATTGTAGAAGAACGTAATGAGTTCATGGCAAAGGCACTATCAAGAATTCTTTTTAAATTCAGAAAAAAGCCGATTGTTGCTGTTGTTGGAGCAGGGCATGAAGCTGAAGTGCTAAAATTAGTCAAAAGGTATTTAAAGCAGGAATTCGAAACAACTCTAAAAAAGAGGTAGGATGGCCATCATTGGCTTTTCAAAGGAGGAACTTAAAGATTTTTTTGTAGTTATCCTTGTCCTTGCATTTATTGCATCCTTTAACGAATGGGGGGAGGAAGTATTTGATTTCGGAGTAGGAATCAAGAATTTTGTTATTTCATTAGTTGTTGTTGCGCTTTCTGTTGGTCTGCATCACCTTGCCCAGCGTTGGTGGGCAGACCGCGAAGGGCTGATTCCAGAACACCGTGTGTGGTGGTTTGGGTTACTTATAGGCCTTTTGCTTGTTTTTTTCTCAAACGGCAAGATAAAATGGTATGCTGCAACCGCGCTCTATCTTAGGCACACACTTTCGAGAATAGGAAGAGTTCCTTACTATCCAAAGGCCACACAGATTGGCATTGTAACGCTTATGGGCTTGCTAGCTAATGCGGTGCTTGTTTTGCTGGCAAGAGTTGGCCAACCACTTCTTGGACAGGCATTGGCTAACAAGCTTTTTTATTTCAACATTCTCTTTGCCTTGTTAAGCTTGTTGCCCATTCCTCCACTTGATGGTAGCAGGGTTTTCTTTGCTTCAAGACCTATTTATGTTTTTGCATTTCTCTCAATTTCAGCATATCTTTTGCTCGCCTACGTCTTCGGCACCATTTCTATAATGTGGTCTGTCATTATTGGAATGGTAGGCTGGCTCATCTTTCAGCTCGCATTTGAGCGCGGTGCCTGGAAATGGCCATAGATTTTGGCAAAAACTGGGCAGAGTTCTTCATCATTGTTGCCTTTTTTATTGGATTTGGACTTGCGATTTTCAGCAGGAGTGCAATTGTTCTTTATGCATTGGCTGCACTAATTGGGATTATGATTGGAGTATGGCTCCGTTCTATTAAGGGCAGAAAAAGAGTGCCTTTAGTTTTCATATTTGCAGGATTTGTTCTTGGTTATCTCGCAGGTGCAATTGCTGCCAACAGAACCGCTTTGCTTGCGATAACTTTAATAGGGATTGCTTTAGGTTGGGCATTGCATGCTAGAAAAATCATTAGTGGTTAAGCTTGCACCAGCTGTGTGGAAGATTGTCGGAACCTCAAACATCTATCTTATTCAAAGCCAAGATAGCTTTACGCTCATAGATGCTGGCCTGCGTTCAGAGCGCAAACAGCTGCAGCTTTTCCTTGGCGGACTTGTTGAGTTAGACTTAATTGAGCGAGTTATTTTTACCCATCTACACTATGACCATTGTGGAAATTTTGACCTTTTCCCAAAAGCGCTTCTGCTTGCGTCAAAGCAGGAGATAGAGGATTTTAATAAGGTCCCAAGTCAAGCGGTCCTTGATGCTAATATGGCCGCGAAACTAAAAAACGCTCATCTAAAGCCAGTTGACGATGTAAAACTCCCAGGGCTGGAAATAATTCCAACACCTGGGCACACGCGTGGAAGTATTTGTATATGGATGCCTAAAGAAAAAATATTATTTTCTGGCGACACGTTGTTCAAAAATTCATTGGGAAGAACAGACCTGCCAACAAGCTCTCCATCAAAAATGCAAGAATCAATCAACCGTCTCGTGGACTATAGTTACAAGATTTTATGTCCGGGCCATGATTCCAATTCTATATAGCATTTCGTTAGCGAACCTTTGACTCACCATTGTGTGAGAGTCGACGCAAAGCATAAAAAGGCAAAAAGATTGGTATGTGGAATGATTAGGGGCTTTGTTCCACGACTTTATCAGGAAACAATATTTAGTGTGGCTACACAAAAAAACTGTCTTGTTGTGCTTCCAACTGGTTTAGGCAAAACAACAATAGCAATGCTTTTGGCTGCGCACAGGCTTAAACTTTTTCCAACATCAAAAGTTTTGTTCCTTGCTCCAACTAAACCGCTTTGCCAACAGCATTTTGAAGTTTTCAGGAAAGGGCTGGAGCTTGAAGAAGATAGCTTTGCACTTTTTACTGGAGAGCTTTCGCCTGAAAAGCGGGCAGAACGTTGGAAGTCGAGCAGGGTTATCATAAGCACTCCACAAGGCTTTGAGAATGACATAGTTGCAGGAAGGATTTCTCTAAAGGATGTCTCATTGCTTGTTTTTGACGAGTGCCATCGTGCTGTTGGCGGATACAGTTATGTCTGGATAGCAAAGAGATACATGTCAGAGGCAAGCTTTCCAAGGATTCTAGGCCTAACAGCCTCTCCAGGCTCTGAGCTTGAGAAGATCGAAGAGGTTTGTAAAAATCTTTTCATAAACGCCGTTGAAGTTAGGAGTTATGACGACCCTGATGTAAAACCATATGTTCAAAAAATTGAAATTCAAATAATCAAGCTTGAGCTTCCAGATTCATTCAAAGCCATACAACAGTATCTTCTTGGTTGCTATAAGCAAAGGATTGATGAACTTATAAGCTATGGTCTTGTCAGAAAAGCCAACCTCGCAACAAAGAAAGACTTGCTTGAGGTGCAGGCAAAGATACATTCTTCAATGGCAGCCGGCAATCATGACTGGCAGCTTCTTAAATCTGCTTCTACACTTGCGCAGGCTATTAAAATTCATCACGCACTCGAACTACTTGAAAGCCAAGGCATAATCCCCTTGCATACTTATCTATCAAAAATTTTCGAGGAGGCAAACCACACCAGGGTGCGCGCAATAAAAGTGTTGGTAAAGGACAATGCTTTTGTAGAAGCCTTTAGGCGCACACAGGAACTCTTTGTACAAGAGGTCAAGCATCCAAAGATGTTGAAGTTAAGGGAAATTGTTTCTAATGAGATTTCTGTTAAAAAGGACATAAAAATCATCGTCTTTACCCAGTATCGGGATACTGGGAATGAAATAGTTCAGGAACTTAACGACATTCCAGGCGTGAACGCAAGGCTTTTTGTTGGTCAAGCAAAGAAAGGCGAGACTGGCTTGAAGCAGAAGGAACAAAAGGAGTTGATTGAGCAGTTTCACAACGGTAACTTCAATGTTCTTGTAGCAACATCTGTTGCAGAAGAAGGTCTAGACATTCCAAAAGTTGACCTAGTGGTTTTTTTTGAGCCAATACCAAGTGCTATAAGAACAATCCAGCGCCGTGGAAGAACTGGTAGACATGGCGCAGGAAGAGTTATTGTACTGATTGCTAAAAAAACAAGGGACGAGGCATATGGATGGGTTGCGCGAAGAAAAGAAAAAAGGATGGAATATATTCTTAAACAGCTGAAGGAAAAATTCGATGGCAAAGCTGCTCCTTCCGAGAAATTGCCAACAGTTCGTCTGGATACATTCATAACACCTAAAGGAGCAGTTGGATCGAATGATGGCAAGGCTGCCAAGCCGAAAATACTTGTAGACCATCGTGAATCAGGTTCTCCTCTATTAAGAGAACTTTCAGACCTCGGCGTAGAGGTGAGCTTAAGCTCTTTACCCATAGATTACCAGCTTAGCAGCCGTGTTGGTGTAGAACACAAAACAGTGCAGGACTTTGTCAACTCGATACTCGATGGTCGTCTTCTTGAACAACTAAAGGTGCTCGCGGAAGAGTTTGAGCGTCCGCTGCTTGTCATTGAAGGGCAAGAGGACATGTATGCGTTACGCGGAGTTCATCCAAATGCAATAAGAGGAGCTCTTGCGACGGTTGCAGTTAGTTATGGTATCCCTGTGTTGCAAACAAGAAATCCAAAGGAGACCGCTGCCTTACTTTATGCAATTGCTCAGCGCGAACAAGAAACTGATGGTCGGGACTTCTCTAGGCACTCAAAAAAACCATTGACGCTGCGTGAACAGCAGGAGTATATTGTATCAGCATTCCCAAATGTTGGTGGAGCATTGGCCAAGGAGTTGCTTCGGCGATTTAGAACAGTAAGGTCTATTGTAAATGCAAGCCCAGACGAGCTAAAAAAAGTTGATGGTATAGGGGATAAAAAGGCAACAAGAATTAATGAGGTTTTAACTAAAGACTATACCATGCTTGATGGCCAACAAAATAAGGAACATTTTTGTGAGCAAGAAGACAGAGAATGTGGGCAGTATGAGCACGATTAAGAACTTATTTTAAGCTGCTTAAATCTTCATTTGCATAAGTCTTTCAATCCTTGCGGCAATTGGTGGATGAGTCGAGAATAGTGCTGCAAAGCTTTTTGCAGAGAAAGGATTTACAATGAATAGGCTTGCGGTTGTTTCATTACCAAATGTCAATGGTCTATGTTTTGCGCTTTGTTCAAGCTTAGCAAGGGCTGAAGCAAGCGCTTTTGGATTTTCAATAGTCCTTGCACCACTTTCGTCTGCAAGATACTCTCTTGAACGCGAGATAGCAAGCTGGAGAAGGAGGGCAATTAGTGGTGCAAAAATTGCAAGAAAGATCAAACCAATAATACCTGAAGACCTTCTTTCATCCCTTCTTTCTCCAAAAATTGCAGCAAATCTTGCTACCTGTGCAATGTAGCTTATCACACCGGCAATTGTCGCAGCTATTGTTGCAACAAGCATGTCATGGTTCTTTATGTGCGATATCTCGTGTGCAATAACCCCTTTTAGCTCCTCTTTGTTTAAGATGGATAAAATGCCACGCGTGACTGCAACAACAGAATGCCGTGGGCTTCTACCAGTTGCAAAAGCGTTTGCGGCATTGCTTGGGATTATGTATATTTTTGGTTTTGGAATTCCTGCCTTTCTGGCTACTTCCTCAACTATTTGATGAAGCTCTTTGAACTCAGCGCCTTTTGCCTTTTCAGCACGATACATTGCTAGCACGAGTTTATCAGAAACAAAAAGCGCTCCTAAGTTCATAAAAGCTGAGAAAAGCAGAGCAACTGTAAGACCTGTTATCCCTCCAATCAGCCTTCCAACTAAAAGAAGCAGACCAGTAAGTGTTCCAAGTAGCAGTGCAGTCTTTATGTGATTCTTTGATACCATACCCCGTCTGAAACTTAGAAGAGTTATTTAAAAGCTTTATTGTTTTTGCTGTTTTTCGAGAAAGTCAGCAAGGGCTTCGATGCACTTAAGGGGTGTTTTCACTAGTAGTAAATTTCTCAATCTATCATCAATCTTTATCCCCAGCTTTTGCAGTTCACTTCTGAGCAAAGAGTATAGCTTTCTACCTTCTCTATCTAAGTCTGTTAGGAGTACACATTCTTCTCCAGAAGCTGCAATCTCGTCAACAACTGCATAGAGGGGCTTCTTCAGAGTCATAACATTTCTTAATCCAAGCCTGTTTAAAGCACTTTTATCTTTTTTACCTTCAACAACAATTAGTTTCCTGCTCTTACGCAGGACCTCGATTGCTTCAGCTATCTCTTCGAGTGTTTCAGCTTTAATTGGCATGCCACTGGACAGCTGCGCACAAACTATATAAATATGGTTGGCGCGTTTTAAGAAAGGGGGAAATGGTTATACCACTCTCTACTTCGTTAAAGTATTACAAGCGCGCAGATGTGCAAGAGGCAATGATAGCTGCAGCCACAAACAAAGAAATAGCTGTTCTTTATGGCGAGCGCGGCTTTGGCAAAAGGCCTGATAGTATCAACCATCCCGCTGATATCCTTGAGTTTGCAAAACATGGGGCGACTTCTTTTCATTGTTCAGAAGAGCTTTGGTCAAACCCCCTTGCGATTAGCACCTCTATGAGCAAAAAGGATATTGAACAGCTCAGGATTGGATGGGACCTTGTGCTTGACATTGATTGTCCAGTATTCGAATATAGCACCATTGCTGCAGATTTGATTGTGGATGCGCTTCGCCATGGCGGCATTGAGACAATTTCTGCAAAGTTTTCTGGAAATCACGGCTGGCACATTGCAGTTCCTTTTGAGGCGTTTCCTAAAGAGGTTAAGGGACAGCCAACAAGTCAACTTTTTCCAGAAGGACCAAAAAAGATAGCCTTCTATCTCCAGGAAAAGATAAGAGCTGCACTTTCGGACAAACTTCTTTCAATTGCTCCTGTAGATAAGATAGCCAAGAGGGTAGGCAAAAAGATGGTTGATGTTGTAAAAGGTCATGAAAACAGAGTTTTTGACCCATTTTCAATCATAACAATTGATACTGTATTCATTGCTCATCGGCACTTGTATAGAATGCCCTATTCTTTAAATGAGAAATCAGGCCTTGTTTCAATCCCTTTTTCACCAAAAAAGATTCTCTTCTTTGAGAAGGAAAGTGCAAGGCCAGACCTAGTTGTAGTTAAAGAGGGCTTTCTTAATCGCAAAGCAGAGGCAGGCGAGGCAAAGAGATTATTTCTTGAAGCACTTGATTTCAAGCCAGAACTCACTTTTGTTGAAAAAAGGCCTGAGCAAATCCAATCGATTGTTTTCGAGAGCGCAATTTCTGAAGCCCATTTTCCACCCTGCATAAAAAATATACTTAAAGGTCTTCCAGATGGACGAAAAAGGTCTGTTTTTGTACTCCTGAATTTTCTGAAAAACTGTAAATGGGACTATGGTACAATAGAATCGCTTCTTTACGAATGGAATAAAAAGAATTCAACGCCGCTAAAAGAAGGCTTGATTCGCGCTCAGCTAAACTATCACAAAAGGCAAAATAAGACAATCCTGCCGCCCAATTGTAAGGAGTTCTACCAAAACTTTGGTGTTTGCACTCCAGATTCCTTTTGTTCAAAAATAAAGAACCCAGTTAACTATGCGCTTCTGAAAGCAAAGTTGGCTAAACAAGTAAAAAAGAATTTTTGAGTTCAGAATTATGACACTTTGCTACAATTTTTTGAGTTTTCTATCTTTTCTTGAAAGTATAGAGATTGTAGGTTTTAGCATAGCTTAAAACGCTACTGAATTGATGGGAAAAAAGTTTTAGGTCAACAATAGCAATCTTTATAAATCCCCTCATTGGTACGAATTATTGGCCTGAAAAGGAGTCTTTTCAGTACAGCGAAGTGAGCCGAGAGGTGAGGAAGTTTTTGGCCACTGCTTCTAAAAGGCTCTTTTAGGCCCAATCAGTAGTTGACCCCAAAAGAGCTTTTTAAAGACTTTTGGGAAACAAATGCCAACAAAAAGAAGTCCAAGGCGAGGAACACTGCAGTACTGGCACAGGCAGCGAGCAGCCAGACTCACTGCCCGAGTTAGACAATGGGCTAAACTCAAAGAAGCAAAAGCGTTGGGCTTTGCAGCCTACAAGGTTGGCATGAGTCATGTTCTTGCGCTTGATAATAGGCCATCAAGCCCTACAAAAGGCGAAGAAGTTTTCCTTCCAGTTACTGTTCTTGAGTGTCCGCCGCTGAAAGTCTTTGGGGCAGTCTTTTACAAAAAAGATGAGAATGGTTATGGCAGTAGGGTTTTGACTCAAGTGAATGCACCCGGCATTGAGAAAGATAAATACCTTGGAAGGGTGCTGAGGATGCCAAAAACTCAGCGAAGCAAGCTAGAAGATGTTGAGAAGAAGCTTGATGAACTTGTTGATGTGAGGCTTCTTTGTGCAACTCAGCCAAAGTTGATTGGTTTAAAGAAAAAACCAGAAATCATCGAGCTTGGAATTGGGGGAGGAATAAAAGAAAAGCTTGCCTATGCTAAGAGCATTCTGGGTAAAGAAATAAATGCAAAAGATGTCTTTGTTGAAGGTCAGCTGATAGATGTTCATTCGATAACTAAAGGAAAAGGCTATCAAGGTCCAGTAAAGCGTTTTGGTGTTCAAAGACTTTCACACAAGTCTCAAAAGACCATCAGGGGTCCTGGAACTGTTGGCCCTTGGACAGGGAATCGTTCATGGACAGTGCCACACGCTGGGCAGATGGGCTTTCATCAAAGACTTGAGCGAAACAAGCTGTTGCTAAAACTTGGTTCAAAAGTTGATGAAATAAATCCCGCTGGAGGCTTCCTTAGGTATGGTTTTGTGAGGAACAATTATCTTTTGGTAATGGGTTCTGTTCCAGGTCCTTGCAAAAGGCTGATAACGCTCACCCAACCAACAAGGCCTAACACGAAGGCAAAAGGGAGTTTCACAATAACCTATACAAGTCTCGCATCAAAGCAATAGAGTATTA
Organism: Candidatus Woesearchaeota archaeon; assembly: GCA_038891615.1. Classification (GTDB taxonomy): domain Archaea; phylum Nanobdellota; class Nanobdellia; order Woesearchaeales; family ARS49; genus JAWADY01. The sequence continues at coordinate 33,272 of JAWADY010000003.1, forward strand.
AAGACAAAATGGAAATCCCTCTAATGAGCATAGAAGGCAAAGAGAAAGGGAAAATAGCCCTTCCCAAACAGTTTGAAGAACCAATAAGGCCAGACCTCATAAAGAGGGCAGTAGAGGCTATCCTTTCAAACAATAGGCAGCCTTATGGTGCAGATCCTAGAGCAGGCAAAAAAGCCGCAGCAAAACTCTCGAGACGAAGAAGGCGTTTCAAGAGCTCCTATGGCAGGGGCATCTCTCGGGTTCCAAGAAAAACACTCATGCGCAGGGGGGAACAATTCTTGTTTGTTGGAGCTTTTGCACCTGGAACGGTTGGTGGGAGACGTGCCCATCCGCCAAAAGCAGAAAAGGTCTTTTGCCAAAAAATAAACAAAGTCGAAAGAAGAAAAGCCATACGTAGTGCATTGGCAGCAACAATGTCACGAGAGCATGTTGCTTCAAGGGGACACAAGGTTTTTGAAAAGTATCCTTTTGCCGTAGTTAATGACCTTGAACAGCTTGCTGAAACTAAAAAGGTTTACGAAAGCCTTAAAGCACTTGGCTTTGAGGAAGAGTTTGAAAGGACAGCTGTTCATAGGATAAGGGCTGGAAAGGGCAAGGCAAGGGGGCGTAGGTTAAAAAAGTCATGCGGTTTGCTGATTGTTGTTTCAGGAAAATGCCCTCTTTCACGTGCTGCGAGAAACATTCCAGGTGTTGATGTTATTGAGGCAAGAAATCTAAATGCCCACTTGCTAGCACCCGGAGGGAAACCTGGCAGGCTTTCTCTTTTCACAGAAGGAGCCATCAAAGCAATTGCAGGAGGTCTATTTAGATGAGTGAGCAAACTCTTAACTCTACAAAAAATCAAGAACAAAGCAAAAAGCCAGAGAGCATAATTAAGCACCCGCTCTCTACTGAAAAGGCCATAAGGTTGATGGAGTCTAACAATGAGCTGCTTTTTGTGGTAGACAAAAAGGCAACAAAGTTGGATGTTAAAAGGGAGATTGAGAAGCTTTTCAAGGCGAAGGTTATAGCAGTGAACACTTTTGTTGTTGGCGGTCAGAAGAGGGCATATGTCAAGTTTGCAAAAGAAAGCCCTGCCATAGATGTTGCAACAAGGCTTGGGATGGTTTGATAAATATGGAGGAACAGCTCTAATGCGAATATGGGAAAAAGACTAATTCAGCAAGCAAGGGGTAAAGGGGGTCCGGCATACAGGGCTCTTGGTTTTAGGTATTTGGGTGCGGCAAAGTTCTTGCCCATCAACAAAGGACCTATGGAAGGATTTGTTAAGGACATACTTCACTGCTCTGGTCACACAGCACCACTTCTAAAAATAAAATGGCAGGATGGCACAGAAGGTTTTGCGATTGCACCTGAGGGCATTAAAGTTGGGAGCCTGATTAAAGCTGGTCCGGGCGCACCTGTAGAAATAGGAAACATTCTCGCTCTACAAGATATTCCTGAAGGTCAGACAATTTTTAATATCGAGGGCGTTCCAGGAGATGGAGGAAAGTACTGCAGAACCTCTGGTGTTGCCGCAAAAATAGTTGCGAAATATGATAGAAAAGCGCTTGTAGAGTTGCCATCTAAAAAGCAGAGACTATTTGACTTGGCTTGCAGGGCAATGATAGGAATTCCTGCGGGAGGCGGCAGGGTTGAAAAGCCATTTTTGAAAGCAGGAAACAGACATTTTGCTGCAAGGCGCAGAAACAAACGCTATCCAATGATTTCAGGAGCTGCTCAAAACGCTGTGGACCACCCATTTGGAAACAAGCGGACTGCAAGAAAGGCAAAGCAGCGCCCTGCCCCACGCTATGCCCCTCCTGGTAGAAAGGTTGGAAAACTTCATCCAAGACGTACAGGGAGGAAAAAGTAAAAATGCCAAGAGAGTTCTTCTACAGAGGAAAAGGTCTAGAGGAGCTCAAAAAGCTTTCTCTTAAAGAATTTGCAGCACTTCTTCCTGCACGTGAGCGAAGAACTCTTACAAGAGGCTTTACCAGTGCTGCCAAATCCCTCCTCAAGTCCATCGAGGCTGGGGAGAAGAACTTAAGGACGCATGCAAGAGAGCTAATAATCCTTCCTTCAATGGTTGGGCTGACAATAGGAGTTTACAATGGCAAGGAATTCACTCCGGTAACCATAAGTCCAGAAATGATTGGTCATAGGCTTGGAGAATTTGCACTAACAAGAAAGAAGGTTGTGCACTCAGCACCAGGTATTGGTGCAACAAGGTCGAGTGCAAGCCTTTCGGTGAGGTAAGAGTAATGGTAAAGTACTCTGTTGTGGTTGCACAAAATGAAGCTGCTGCAATGGGAAGGGCTTTAGAGATATCAACAAAGCATTCAGCAGAGGTTTGTGCACTCATAAGAGGAAAACCCCTCGAAATAGCAAAGGGTCTGCTTAGGGAGGTCATTGCCCAAAAAAGAGCGGTGCCTTACAGACGCTCAAGACGCGACCTTGCTCACAAAAAAGGAATTGCAGCAGGTAGATATCCAGTCAAAACTTGTGCAAAGATACTAGAACTGCTTGAGCTGGCAGAGGCAAATGCTCAGTTCAAGGGTTTGCCGATTGCAGACCTTTTTGTCAAACACATTGCAAGCCACCGCGGACCAAAAATCCCTAAAAGTGGAAGGAAGCCAGGAAGGGTTTCAAAAAGGGCTCACATTGAGGTTGTCCTTGCAGCAAGACAGGAGCAAAAATGATAGAAAGAAAATTTGTTTCAGAAAGAGTGAAGGAGCACCACATACAAGAATTTATTTTTGAAACATTGAAGAATGTTGGTCACAGCCATACAAAGCTTGTGCGCACACCATTAGGTGAAAAAATAATCATCTATGCTTCAAAACCTGGATTGGTTGTCGGAAAGAAAGGAGAAAACATAAAAAAGTTGACACTGGCCCTTAAGAAAAAGTTTGGGCTTGAAAATCCACAGATAGAACTAAGCGAGGTTACAGACCCTGACGTAAATGCACAGATTGTTGCAGAAAGGATCGCTTCTTCTCTTGAACGTTACGGGGTTCAGAAGTTCAAGGCAATTGCACATAAGGCAATGGAAATGGCGATGGCAGCTGGTGCGCTCGGAATAGAAATAAAGCTTTCAGGAAAACTCCCAAGCGCACGTGCTAGGTCTTGGAGGTTTTATTCTGGTTATATGAAAAAATGTGGCAACGTTGCCATTGAGGCGACTCGCAAGGCTATGACAACTGCAAAACTGAAGTCAGGTGTGATTGGAATCAAGGTTTCCATAATTCCTCCACAGACTTATCTTCCCGACAGAGCAATTAAGCTAAAAGGTGTCGAGGAGAAAATGTCAGAAGATGTTAAACAAATACCTGCCCACAAAGATGATGAGGGCGGCAAAGAGAAGGAGGTGGAACAAAAGAATGAGTGAAACAAAATTCAGGGAACTAGCAGCTCTGAGCAATGAGGATTTGAGTGCAAAACTTGGTGAGCTGCGATACGAACTAATAAAGCTGTATGGCGAAGTTTCGACGAGGACTGTTCCTAAATCTCCTGCAAAGATCAGGCAGTCTAAAAGGGCAATTGCAAGGATAAAAACACTCCTTGCAAGGAGGGCAGCAAAGGAATGACCGAAGTCTGCCCAAACTGCGGCTTACCCAAGGATCTGTGTGTTTGCGAAGCCATTGCAAAGGAAACGCAAAAAATTGAAGTTCGCCTTGAAAAGAAAAAGTTTGGCAAAAACTGCACAGTCATCGATGGACTTGATCCAAAGGAGATTGACGTGAAAGAGCTAGCAAAGAAGCTTAAGGCAAAATTCGCGTGTGGAGGAACGGTTAAGGACAACAAGATTGAACTCCAGGGCGATCATAGGTCAAAGGTAAGAGAAGCATTGGTTACTTTCGGGTTTCCACACGAAAGCATTGTTGTAAAATGAGATGGGCTGATAAAAATGGCAGAAGAGGCATGTAAAGACAGACATTGTAGCCGGCATGGTGGACTATCTGTCCGCGGCAGAAGGTTTGTTGGCACTGTAATCTCTGCAAATATGCAAAGAACAGCTACTGTTGAATGGCCAAGAACCAAGTTTATCAGAAAATATGAGAGATATGCCCGTGCACGTTCAAGGGTTAAAGCCCATAACCCTGATTGTATTGCAGCGAAGCCAGGCGATGTAGTCAGGATAGGCGAATGTAGGAAAATCTCTAAAACAAAGTCCTTTGTCATACTAGAAAAAATTTCATCAGCTTTACCGGTTGAATTGCAGCAAAGGGCTGAAAAGGAGAGCAAAAAGATTGAGGCTGTTGGTGAAGAAAAATGAAAGCGCTTAAAGCACGAATTTGCAAAGGCTTGAACCATGGCTCAAGGATTATTTGTTGTGACAATTCTGGAGCCAAGCTCCTCAAGATAGTGAGCGTGAGAGGAGGAAAGCCTGTAAAAGGAAGAGCTCCAGCGGCAGGAGTTGGTGATTACATCCTCGCTTCTGTAGTCCAGGGAAAGCCTGATATAAGAAAACAAGTCGTGCCGGCAGTCATCGTTCGTCAACGGAAGGAGTATCGCAGAGCAAACGGCATTCGAATAAGGTTTGAGGACAATGCGGCCGTTGTGCTAAAGGACGAGTTCGGCAATCTTCGTGGAACAATGGTAAAGGGCCCTGTTGCAAAGGAGGCTTGTGACAGATGGCCCAACATAGCAAAACTGGCTCAGATGATAGTCTAGGTGCAAAAATGGTCTGGTCTAAAGCTTGGACATCAAGCAAAAAACCAAGAAAGCAGAGAGCGTATGTAGCTATGGCTCCCCTTCACGTGAAAAGGGCAAGTCTTGGTGCACATCTATCAAAGGAACTTGCAAAAAGATATGGGAGAAGGACTCTTGAGCTTAGGAAGGGAGACCAAGTGATGGTTATGCGCGGTGAGTTCAAAAAGAAAATTGGAACCGTTGAGTGGGTTAACCTGAAAAAACCTGCTGTTAGAATTAGTGGTTTGGAGAGAATAAGAAAAGATGGGAGTAAAGTAGGGGTTTTATTTCATCCATCAAAGCTTCAGATTATCCAGCTCGAGCTTTCGGATAAGCGCAGGGCTGAAAAGCTAAAGGTGATGGGAAGTGTCAAGGCATCTTAAGCGTCAGGCAGCACCAAAAAGCTGGCAATTGCTAAGAAAAGAAAGGAAATGGGTTACCAAACCAGCTCCTGGAAAGCACCCACTTGCTTTCAGTATCCCACTAGATTTTGCATTAAAAAAGATTGGGCTGGCTAAGACTTCTCGCGAGGTTAAACGAATACTCACGCTATCAGAGGTGCTTGTGGATGGAAGACGGGTGCGCGAGCCAAAGACTTGTCTTGGTCTAATGGATTTACTTACAATCACTCCACTTAGCAAAAGTTTTTTGGTTGTGCTAGACAGCAAAGGTTTGTTAAAGGTTGAAGAGTTGCCAGGAATTGAAAACAAAAAAGTATGCAAGATTGTTGGAAAAATAATTACAAAAGGTGGAAAGATACAGCTGCAGCTTTCCGATGGCAGAGTTGTTTCGCAACCAGCAGGCACAAGCTATTCTGTCGGAGATAGTCTCGTACTTTCGCTTCCTGAGCAGGGAATAGTTGACCACTTGCCATTGAAAAAGGGCGCTCAAATCCTTCTTATTGGAGGGAAGCGAATTGGACAGAGGGCTGTTGTAGAAGATGTAAAGGAAAAAAGTGTCATATTTAAGGATGCTGCTGGGAGAGCTATTGAAGTTCCAAAAAAGGTTGCTTTTGTGCTAAAATGAATCCGATGAAAAAAATTCGGATAGAGAAAGTCACGCTCAACATTGGAGCTGGCAAAGACCAGGCAAAGCTTGAAAGAGGGATTGCTTTGCTGAAACACATCACAGGGCGCACCCCAATCAAAACAGTAACAAAGAAAAGGATACCTGAATGGGGCCTTCGGCCTGGCCTTCCAATAGGATGCAAACTAACTCTTAGAAAGGCAGCTGCGCACGAGCTGTTGCAAAGGCTACTTAGGGCGAAAAAGCTTGAGCTTAATGAAAGTCAGTTTGATGCGGCAGGCAACATCTCTTTTGGCATTGAAGAGTACATAGACATTCCTAATGTCGCTTATGTTCCAGAGATAGGCATTATGGGTCTTCAGGTGTGTGTGACCCTTGAAAGACCTGGCTACAGGGTTAAGCGGAGAAGGTTGATGCGAGCCGAAATTGGCAAAAAGCATCTTATTGCGAAACAAGAGGCAATGGAATTCATGAAAAAAGAATTCGGGGTAAAGATAGTTGGGGGTTAAAATGACAAGAAAAGACTACTCAAAGGCTATTGCACAGCTCAAGGCAAAACCTGCAAAGCTTGCCAAGTATTTAAAACATAATGCCAGAAAAATTCGGCCAACTGGAAGTTTGCTCAAAAGATGCAGTAGGTGCGGTAGATTTGGTGGTCATATTTCAAGCTACGGCTTAGGTTTATGCAGATGTTGCTTTAGAGAAATAGCGGCAAGCATTGGTTTTAGAAAATATCATTAAGGTGAGAAGATGCTCAACGACCCTTTATCAAATGTGCTTTCAACAATACTGAGTTATGAAAAGATTGGCAAGAGGTCTGTGCTTTTACGACCTGCTTCAAAAATGGTAAAGGCTGTTTTGGATTTGCTTAATAAGGAAGGGTATGTTGGAAGCTATGAAACGGAATCAACCGCGCGTGGGGGTCTGCTAAAACTCAATCTTCTTGGTCAAATAAACAAATGCGGAGTCGTCAAGCCACGCTTTTCAGTCAAAAAGAACGGTTTTGAAAAGTTTGAGCGGAGATATTTGCCTGCAAGAGGAATGGGGATACTTATCGTTTCTACGCAAAAAGGATTGATGAGTCACGAAGAAGCAAAGCGTTTAGGGCTCGGAGGAAAGCTGATAGCTTATTGCTATTAAAATGAAAACAACAATTATCGAAAAGATTGCTATTCCAGAAGGAGTGAACATTGAGCTAGTTGGAGGACTACTAAAAGTTAATGGGGCCGCAGGCAGCTGTTCAAGGAATTTTTCGGACCCAAAAGTAAGGCTTTCACAAGAAGGCAGGGAACTTGTACTCATTGCAGAGCGTGTGACGAAACGGGAGAAGGCAAAGCTTTACTCCTTTGTTTCACATATTAGAAACATGATAAAAGGCTGTCAGAAAAAATTCAGATATGTGTTGAAAATATGTTCAGGTCATTTTCCGATGAATGTTTCTATACAAGGCAGCTCGCTTGTTGTAAAAAATTTTCTAGGCGAAAAGTCTCCAAGAATTGTAAGGTTGAGGCAAGGAGTCGATGTGAGGGTTGAAGGCGACAAGATTTTTGTGGAATCTCCAGATATTGAACTTGCAGGCCAGACGGCTGCAGATATAGAACTGGCCATAAGGGCGCGTGGTAAAGACCAGAGGGTTTTTCAAGACGGGATTTACATAGTTGAGAAAGGCGGTTGATATGGTTGAAGCTAAAAGTGAAAAAGACGAAAAGAAAAACAAAGACGGATTGAAAGGGCTTCTGCAGCTTAGGGCGCAGATAAAATCAAAGAAGCCAGAATTTGTTAGGCAGGATTTTGGCAAAAAATTGCGCTTAGCAAAAACATGGAGAAAACCAAAGGGTTTGCATAGTAAACTAAGACATCACATAAAAGGACAAGGGCGAAAACCAGAGCCTGGATGGGGAAGCCCATCCGAGGTTAAGGGGTTGCAAAACGACTTAATACCAGTCCTTGTTCATAACATTCAGGAAATTGATAGACTTGAGCCAAAGAGACATGGAGCGGTAATAGCATCATCTGTTGGGATCAAAAAAAAGATTGAAATTGTAAAGGTAGCCCTTCAGAGAAATATAACGCTGCTCAATCTGAAGGATGCGCCTTCCTGGCTTTCCGCACAAGAGCAGGCAATCCTTGCGAAAAGGCAACAGAAGTCTTTGCCAAAGCCAAAAGAAGGTTCAGTCGTTGAAAGCAAAGTCTCTCCTGCGTCTAAAGAGCGCTCGGCGGAAGAAAAGGCGGTAATTGAAAAAGAAGAAAAGGATAAAATCCTAACAAAAAGGATATGAGGTTAAAATGATGCAAAAACGACTCGCGAGCCAACTTCTGAAGTGTTCGCCAAAAAGAGTTTGGCTTGATCCGGCAAAGATGTCTGAGATCAAGGAGGCAATAACAAAAGCAGATGTTAGAAGGCTTATTTCTATAGGAGCCATTGCTGAAAAGGCTGCAAAACACACCTCAAGATGGCATGCTAGGGTTATAAAGGCTCAAAAATCAAAGGGACGGCGCAAAGGCAAAGGGAGTAGGCAAGGAAGCCACGGAGCCAGAGCTTCTCCAAAAAAAGTTTGGGCAGCAGTGGTTAGGCTTCAGCGGGAGTTCGTAAAAAGACTTCATGCCAAGGCTATAATTCCAACAAAGGTTTATCATGAGCTTTATGCAAAAATTAAGGGAGGCTTTTTCAGAAGTAAAAGGCACATTGGCTTGTATTTGAAGGAACGAGGGTTGATTAAATGAGGCAGAATTATACCGTCAAATTTAGAAGAAAGCTGAGCGGCAAGACAAATTATCACATAAGGCTCAAGCTGCTTAGTTCTGGGTTGCCCAGGCTTGTTATCCGTAAGTCTCTTCACAACCTTGTTGTCCAGATTGTGCTTTTTGAAGAGAATGGCGATAAGGTTGTTTCTTCAGCACACACGCGCGAACTCATTAAATTGGGCTGGAAAGCTTCAAGGGACAATTTGCCCGCAGCATATCTTTGCGGACTGCTTGCTGGAAAAAAGGCGCTTGCAAAAAATATTTCAAAATGCATTGCAGACATTGGAATGCAAGCCTCGACATCCGGCTCGAGGATTTATGCTGCTTTAAAAGGTGCGCTTGATGCAGGCTTAAGTATTCCTGTTGCACCAGATATTCTCCCATCATACGAACGTGTTTCAGGGAGAGACATTGAAAGCTGGGCGCTAAAGCTTAAGCAGCAATCAGTGGAAAGATATAAAAGAGTCTTTTCGCAATACCTCAGAAACGGACTTGAGCCTGAAAGAATTTCAGAACATTTTGAACAGCTCAAGGCGAAGATAATACAAAATGTAGAGCTAAAACAAGTTGGTAAAGAAACAAACATCGCAACAGGGGGCTGAGCCTAAAATGGCTGAGGACAAAAACGCTAAAGCCGCTACAAAAAAGTCAGCAAGGTTTGCTGAAGAACATGAAAAACAGATAGTCAAAACTCTTGATGTTCCAAAAGAGGCCGCACCTGCAGTTGTTCCAGTCGAAGGAGCCAAGGAGATAAAACTTGAAGTTGAAAAGGATGTTTTTACAGAAATACCCAGTGAAGAAGAGCTTGGGAAAAAAGCAAAACCAGCTTTTGATATCCTTGCATGGCAGCCAAGAACGTCAATCGGCAAGATGGTAAAGGAAGGTAAGATAACTTCGATAGACCACCTGCTTGACAATGGTCTGAGAATTCTTGAGCCTGGGATTGTTGATGCACTTCTTCCTGGACTGGAGGTCGAGCTGCTAATGATTGGACAGTCTAAAGGAAAATTTGGCGGTGGACAAAGAAGAATTTTCAAACAAACTCAGCACAAGACTCCTGAAGGAAACAGACCAGCGTTTTCCACAATAGCTGTTGTCGGAAATTATAATGGCTATGTTGGCTGTGGTTTTGGAAAAGCAAAGGATACCTTGCCCGCACGTGAAAAGGCAATAAGAAATGCAAAGCTTAGCATTTTCAAAATCATGAGGGGGTGTGGAAGTTGGGAATGTGGTTGTGGAACTCCGCACTCAATACCATTTATGGTTGAAGGAAAATGTGGTTCTATTAGAATGAAGCTGCTACCTGCTCCAAAAGGAACTGGCCTTTGTGTACAGAAGGAATGTGCAAAAATGATAAAACTTGCAGGGATAAAAGACATCCATTCTGTTGTATTTGGCCAGACAAGATCTGCAATAAATCTTGTCTTTGCATGCGTTGAAGCGCTTAAGGCCTTGACAAAAAGCAAAATAAGGGCTCATGAGCGTGAAAGGTTGAGCATAGCTGAAGCAGCAGTTTGATGCAAAGCAGCCAAAGGTGTTAAATGGCAAAGAGCAATATCTCAGCTGGCATCGGTGGGAATAAGGAAAAGTCAAAAACGACTGACAAAAAAATAGCAATTATTAGGATAAAGACATCTCCAATGGCTTCTGAAAGGGTAAATCGCACGCTGCATTTGCTTGGTCTTCACAAAAAATATTTTTGTGTGGTGAGACAAGACAGTCAGGTTTTGAGAGGAATGCTTGCAAAGGTCAGCCCATACGTGACTTGGGGAGAGATTGATGATAAAACTCTTAAAATTCTTGAAGGCAAAAAAGGTAGTGGCAGGCGATTTTATCGACTTCATCCTCCAAGAGGTGGTTTTGAGCGAAAAGGAATCAAACTTCCTTTTAGCCTTGGTGGGGCTTACGGCGAAAGGGGAGATGCAATAAACGCTCTCATTCAGAGAATGTTATGATAGATTTTAGTTAAGGTGTTAAAAGAATGGTTGTAAAAAAGCGCAAAAAGAACACGAGACTGAAGGGCTCCAGGAGGTGGGGCTGGGGAAGAATGCACCGAGGTTCTGGCCAGCGTGGTGGAGCTGGTATGTCAGCAACAGGAAAGAAGGCGCAAGCAAAAAAGCCATCAGTATGGGGCACTGGCTGGCTGGGCAAGTCGGGCTTTAAGCCGAAGGGTCCCATTACAATTTATAAACAAATTAACATAAAAGAGCTCGAGGATAGGCTTGAAAGGCTTATCGCGCTGGGAGCCGCTCGAATAGAAGGTGAGAAAATATTTATCGATCTTTCCAAGGCTGGATATAATAAGCTTCTTAGCACAGGTAAGCCAAGCCACAAGTATGTCATAAGGGTTGAGATGGCTTCTGAAAGCGCAAGGCAGAAAATAAGCGCGCTTGGTGGAAGTGTTGAGTTGGCCGATGCTAAAAAAGGCCAAAAGGCAGCAGTCGGCTTTGAGAGTAGATAACCCAAAATGGGATTCATCCAAAAGCTTGCAGGGCTGTTGCCAGAGGTTGCAAGGCCAACCCAGCGAAGGCTGAGTTTTAAAGAAAAGCTAAAATGGACTTTGATAATCCTCGTGCTTTTTTTTGCGCTCTCACTTGTGCCGCTCTTTGGGCTTGGCGAAAATGCGCTTCAGCAGTTTGAGTTTCTTTCGGTCATTCTTGGAGCAAGCTTTGGTTCGCTACTTAGTCTTGGGATTGGACCATTGGTTACAGCTTCGATAGTTCTACAGCTTTTGAACGGTTCAGGACTTGTGCGTTTTGATGTTTCCACACACGAAGGGAGAGCAAACTTTCAGGCAACGCAAAAAGTCCTATCAATTTTTTTCATACTTTTTGAAGCCGCAATATATGTCTTTATGTCAGGTCTTGCGCCATCCGAAAGTCTCAGAGGTACGGCAACATACCTAGCTTTGCAGCTTATGCTCGTTTTCCAGCTTTTTCTTGGAGGGCTGCTAGTGATGCTAATGGATGAAGTTGTGAGCAAATGGGGTTTTGGCTCAGGCATATCTCTTTTCATAGCTGCAGGGGTTTCGCAATCAATATTTATTAGAACTTTTTCCCCGCTTCCTTCTCCAACTAACCCAAGCATAATGACTGGGGCAATACCCGCGCTTTTCCAAAGCCTCGGCGCTGGAGACCCAAAAACAGCCTTTTTGATGCTCGCCGCTATCGCTGCCACTGTTGCTGTTTTTGCAATAGCTGTTTTTGCTCAGTCGATGAAAGTTGAAATCCCTTTATCTTTCGGCCGAATAAGGGGCCATGGAATCCGATGGCCATTAAGTTTCCTTTACACATCAAACATCCCAGTAATACTTGTGGCGGCGTTGCTTGCAAACATACGGCTATGGGCAAGGCTTTTTCAAAATTGGGGTTTTCCCATTCTTGGGACTTACATTGGAAATGTTCCTGCAACAGGGTTAGTCGCACTGCTTAGCCCTCCAAACATTGTTGAGAAGCTAATAAAGGGCAGCCTCACTTTTGGAGACATTGGTACGACGATTGTTTATCTTTCCTTTTTCATTCTGGGTTGTGTTCTTTTTGGATGGTTCTGGGTTCAGACTGCAGGAATGGATGCGAGAAGCCAGGCAAAGCAAATGATATCCTCTGGATTGCAGATTCCTGGATTCAGGAGGGATGAACGTGTACTTGAGGCTGTTCTTAACAGATATGTAACACCATTGACAGTAATGGGTTCGATAGCGGTTGGCTTGCTTGCTGCACTTGCCGATGTCTCAGGCGCACTTACATCTGGAACAGGCCTGCTTCTAACTGTCATGATTGTTTATAGGTTGTATGAGGATATAGCTAGGCAGCACATGATGGATATGAACCCTGTGCTTAGGAAGTTTATGGGTGGTGAGTGAACAAATGGTTTTGGGCTTTATTAACAAACTGTTCGATTTTCTTTTTGGGCCCCTGCTAAAGCTTTCACCTCTCTTGACAGTCCTTGTGATATCTTTTGTTATTTCGCTCCTAACCGTGCTTATCTACAAGTGGACCACAAACCAACAGCTTATGAAACAACTCAAGGAAGAACTAAAAGCCTTTCAGCAACAAATTAGGCAACTCAAAGATCACCCAGAGGAAGCACTTGAGGTTCAGAAAAAAATGATGGAAACAAACATGAGATATATGAGACACTCATTCAAGCCAATGCTATTTACTTTCCTGCCAATAATCCTTCTTTTTGGCTGGATGAATGCCCATCTTGCTTATGAGCCAATCAAGCCTGGTCAGGAATTTTCTGTAGCACTTAATTTTGCAAAAGGAACGCGCGGAAGCCTTAATGTCAGCTTGCCTGAAGGACTCACACTCCTAGAAAACAAAACAGTTGAGTTAGAGAGCGATACTACAATCCTTAGAATGAAGGCTGAGAAAGAGGGACGCTATCTTCTTGAGTTTGATATAGAAGGGAAAAGCTATACAAAAGAGCTTCTGGTATCTACGCAAAGAGTTTATGCAAAACCAATTGAATCCTATAGGACCCTTCCTCTAAAATCAATCAGAATAGGCAACCCCCCTGCAAAACTCTTGAATCTTGGCTTTGTCAGGCTCGGTTGGCTCTGGACTTATATACTTTTCTCAATAACTTTTTCCATCCTTTTGAGAAAAGCTTTAAGGGTTTACTGAAAAGCTTCTACTAAACCACTCAGAGCTGTTCTCCACTTATTATGTTTACTCGACTTTCCTCAGCACTAGTGCTGTTATACCTTGCAATGATGTGTACAATTCCTGTTCTTTCTGCAATTTTTACGAGCTCTTTGTCAACACTGCCGTCAAGCACCACCGCATAAACTCCTTTTCCAAGAGAGTTTAAAGTGGTGTTTAGTTCAGTGATTGGAACTTTGCCAAGAATGTTCATGTTGTTGTCGAGGATGAATGCGCCGTGAGTACCTATAAGGTCATCAAGCATTTGCCTAAATTTTTCCAGCTCTTGTTCACCAAGCTTTGTTTGAGGGATTGTTTCTATGTTTTTTGGCTGCAAAGGTGCCTTGACTGATTGTGCCAATGTAGGCTTTAATTGTAGCTGGCCCATTATTGGCGCTAACGTTTGCTTCCTTATCGCATTTCGCGTGTCGTTTGCTGGAAGTGCAAGCTCTAACCTCGCCTGTTCGGCTGTTATTTTTCCACGCAAAGCCTTATGAATTTCCTTTTTCGTGAGTTCCTCAACCTCCTTTCCATCAGGCGCACGTGCTACATAATCTACGTCTGCAACATTAAGAAGCTCCTTCACTATAAGACTTCCTCCCCTATCGCCATCTACAAACGCCACAAGTTCTTTTTTCCTGCTTAGCTCTATGATTGTTTTTGGGCAACTTGTGCCATTCATTGCTATTACATTCTTAAAGCCATGCTTCAGAAGGTTTAGAACATCTGCTCTGCCTTCAACAACAATTATCTCATCAGACTCGTCTATTGCAGAACCAGCAGGGAGCCTGTCAACACCATATTCCTGAATCTCCATCATCCTGACAGAGTGTGCAACCTCGTCAGCAATCTCTTGACTGTCTGGAAGGACGTTGTCCATCAGCGTCTTGAGCAGCTCTTTTGCCCTTTCAATAATAAAGTTCCTCTTTGAAACTCTGACATCCTCAATATTTTGTATCTTTACTCTGGCATTGCATGGGCCTATTCTTTGGATTACTTCAAGCGATGCAGCAATTATTGAAGTTTCTGCCTTATCAAGAGAGCTTGGAATGATTATCGTCCCAACAGTTTTGCCAGACCTTGTGTCAACGTTAACTTCGATTCGTCCAATCCTGCCAGAACGTTGGAGCTCTCTCAGCTCAAGCTCAGGGCCAAGAAGGCCTTCTGTTTGGCCAAAGATAGCGCCTATGACATCTGGTCTATCCACAACGCCATCGATTTCGATTGTTGAGTGTATGATGTACTTTGATGAAACAGGGCTGATTTTGCCCATTGGAATCCCTCCTCATAAGCTTTTATAGGTAGAACGAGCCAGCACTACACCCTAACCTTGTTTATCTTATGAGACTTTTCATTTTTCCTGAACTAGGTGAACAAATGAACATCATGCGGCTATTCTACCATTACCCCTTCATATGTTTTGTAGCCCGGCACTAACCCCCGGGTTCATTGCTTGGTTTTACCGTATGCTCCCCAAGGTGCTTTCTGTGGCGGGCTTCTCCTCCTCAACACATTCAAATATTTAAATCTTTGCCTGTGCCTTGATTAAGCTTTAAAAAGCAGCCTTCCAATCCTCTTGGAATGCCACGTATTCCACGGGAAAGATGGAAAACGCTTAAATGGGTTTTCGACCTTTTTACAGAGCAGGTGCTGTTCAAACTAATCTCTAAGGGAATTTTTGATGGACTTGAGAGCCCGCTTCAAATGGGTAAAGAGGCAAACATCTTCACTGCCCTAACCTCTACAGGAGAGCGTGTGATTGTAAAAATCTATAGGCTCACTACTGCTGATTTTAAGAAAATGTATCAGTATCTTGCCACAGACCCAAGATATGCTGGGCTGCGAAAGAACCGTCGAAAGGTCATTTTTGCTTGGGCCCAGCGTGAATACAGAAATCTCCTCAAAGCGTATGAAGCAGGGGTTCCAGTTCCAAAACCAAAAGCACAACTCTTTAATGTTCTGGTGATGGCTTTCGTTGGAGATTTAGAACCAGCTCCGATGCTTAAGGACTGCCCGCCAAAATATCCCCGAAAGTTTTTTAATGAATTAGTGATGTCATTAAAAAAGCTCTATAAGGCAGGTTTGGTGCATGGCGACCTTTCAGCATTCAACATACTAAATCACAATGAAAAGCCTGTTTTTATAGATATGTCGCAAGCAACAACTCTGATGGACCCAAATGCACGTACATATCTTAAAAGAGACATAGCAAATCTCGCTCGCTTTTTCAAAAAGGTTGGATTGCGCATTGAAGAAGAGGCTTTAATAAAAAAGATAATGCAGGAAGCGCCTGAGGAGTAAAATGACTGAGGAAGTAGAATATCATTATGAACTTAAAATAGCGAAAGATAGAATTGCTGTCCTAATTGGAAAAGGAGGAGAAACAAAAAGAAGACTTGAAAAATTGACTGGAACAAAGATAGATGTTAGTTCGCAGGAAGGCGATGTCATGCTTTCTGGCAAGGATCCGATCGGTCTATATTCAGCAAAAGAGATTGTAACCGCGATTGGAAGGGGATTTAATCCAGATGTTGCTAAACAGCTTGTTAAACAGGACTATGGCTTTGAAATAATTAACCTTGGTGAACTTGCAACAACAAAAGACCAGCTGAATAGGCTAAGGGGGAGAGTGATAGGGGAAGGGGGCAAAGGTCGAAAGACCATTGAAAGGCTAACAGATTCGAACATTGCTGTCTATGGCAAAACAATTGGAATAATAGGTAGGGTTGAGATGCTGCCGCTCGCGCGCAGAGCAATAGAATCGTTATTAGCTGGTTCGAAGCATGCAACAGTTTATAAATGGTTGGAAAAGAGGGGTAAAGAACTAAAGATAAGAAGTTATGAGAGGTGAGTATGGCAAAAGAAAAGGAAGAAAGTGGCCACCCGGTTGCTCTTGAGCTGGCAAAAAAACAAAGAGAGATTTCAGTAGCCGAATTCTTCGAGAGAAATAGGCACCTTCTTGGTTTTGATAACAAGAAGAAGGCACTACTTACCGTTGTTAAGGAAGCGGTAGACAATAGCCTCGATGCTTGCGAAGAAGCTAGGATTCTTCCTGATATTTCTGTTCAACTTATACAAATGTCTGAAGAGCGTTATAGGGTTATCGTTGAGGACAACGGACCTGGGATTGTCAAAACACAGATACCTCTTGTGTTTGGGCGGCTGCTGTATGGAAGCAAATTCCATACAATGAGACAACAACGTGGCCAGCAGGGAATTGGCATCTCTGCCGCAGTTCTATACGGGCAACTAACAACAGGAAGAACCACCAAGATTCTCTCAAAAATCTCTCCAAAACAGCCCGCACATTACTATGAGCTTCAGATAGATACCACAAAGAATGAGCCTGTTGTTATTAAAGAAGAGGAGTTGGAATGGAAAAAAGAACACGGGACAAGAATAGAAATGGATATAGAAGCAAGCTATCAAAAGGGTGAGCAATCTGTTGATGCCTATTTAAAGGAAACAGCCATAGTAAATCCCCATGCAACGATTGTTTATACAAACCCCCGGGCAGAGCAATTGGTTTTCCCCAGAGCAACAGACCAGCTTCCAAGGATGCCCATCGAGATAAAGCCGCATCCTTATGGTGTTGAGACTGGGCTAATGCTAAAGATGCTCAAAAGCACACAATTTAGGACGCTCCAAGCCTTTCTAACAAATTCCTTCTCTAGGGTCGGGCCGGGAACAGCGAAAGAAATTTGTGCCAATGCAAGCTTACCAACCGATGCAAGGCCAACCGAACTATCTCTTCCTGAGGTTGAGAGGTTAATTGATGGTATAAAGAAGACAAAGATAATTGCGCCTCCAACCGATTGCATTGTTCCAATAGGCAGTTCTTTGCTTGAGAAGGGGCTCCGCAAGGAGGTTTCTGCAGAGTTTTACACATCTGTGACAAGAAGCCCTGAAGTATATAGAGGAATTCCTTTTGTGGTTGAGTGTGCTTTTGCTTATGGAGGTGGTCAAGCAAGTGATCAGCCTGTCCGTCTTCTCCGTTTTGCAAATAGAGTTCCACTGCTCTATCAGCAGAGCGCGTGTGCAATATTCAAATCTGTTGTCATGACAAACTGGAAAATATATGGCCTTCAACAAAGCCCTGGAGCCTTGCCGATTGGCCCATTGACTATAGCTGTTCACCTTGCCTCAGTTTGGCCTCCCTTCACTTCAGAAGCCAAAGAGGCAATAGCACACTATCCTGAGATAATGAAGGAGGTAAAACTTGCTCTTCAGGAGTGTGGCAGAGAACTTGGGATTTATATAAACAAGAAGCGAAGAGTCGGGCTTGAGCAAGA
Organism: Candidatus Woesearchaeota archaeon; assembly: GCA_038891615.1. Taxonomy (GTDB): domain Archaea; phylum Nanobdellota; class Nanobdellia; order Woesearchaeales; family ARS49; genus JAWADY01. The sequence continues at coordinate 50,655 of JAWADY010000003.1, forward strand.
ACGCGTCAATATTTTTGAGCGTTATATTCCTGAAGTCGCGGCGTCTCTTGCAAAGCTTTCAGGTGAAAAAAAAGAGAAAATAGAAGAGCAAATGAAAAAGATGCTGAAAAAAAACAAGGAGTTCATAGCCGCACACCAGAGCGTTACTGTGGTTGAAAAAGAGGATGGCGTTGAAATAAAAGGGTCTTTTGACGAGGATTAAATATGTCCGAAGCTGTGAAAAAGCTTACAGGGTTTGGGAAAAAGCTTGTTGACGAGATAGAGAAAGGACAACAGCCAAAGATAGTTGTACCTGTACGTGCGCTTAGCAACATAAGGTTTAATCAAAAAACAAAAACCCTCGAGCTTGGAAATAAAACAGCAGAAAGACAATTTTTCAATGTTGGGCATGCAAAGAGATTTATGCAGACTGTCGAAGTTGCAGCAATTTCAAAAGAGCTTCTTGAGACTGGAAAGCACGCATCATTAAGAGATGTTTTTTATATGGCAAAAAGGACAATTCCTGGAACAAACATAAACATTGTTGATGACCAGGTGGAGTCGGACAAGGCAATAGAAGACCTAGAACTTATAACTGAACTTTCACGGGAGCAGCTCAACATAAATGCAAATAAGAACGGCTCGGTTGCGGGTAATGTTGTAATAGAAGACAAGGGAGACAGGATTGACTGGGCAAAAATGGGTTCAGGAGGATGGTCTATACCATCAAATGTTGAGGAAATAGTTTTCAAAAAAGTTGATGCAAGGTATGTTCTTTACATGGAAAAGGCAGCGGTTTGGGAGAGACTGCATGAGGACAAGTTCTGGGCAAAACACAACTGCATTATAATCTCATCTCAGGGACAGACAACGAGAGGAATCCGTAGGCTTCTCCAGAGACTGAGCCTTGAACATGAACTTCCAATATATGTGCTTACTGATTTTGACAGCTGGGGTCACTACATCTATTCTGTTATCAAGTTCGGCTCTATCAACCTTGCGCACATTTCTGAAAAGATGACCATTCCAACTGTTAAATTCTTAGGAATCACCTCAGGAGACATTGAAAAATATGGCTTAAAAAGGCATTTCATAAAGTTGAACGAACAGGATCTTGCAAGGCTTAAACAGATTTCTGCGTATGAATGGTTTGTCAAAAACAAGCAATGGCAGCACGAGTTTGAGATGATGAAGCAGTATGGTGCAAAGGTTGAGATACAAGCCCTTTCTTCAAGGGGTATAAGTTTCATTTCAGAGAAGTATCTTCCAGAAAAGATAAAAAATCAAGATTGGATTGAGTGATAAGCTTGGTTCCGAAGGTGAAGGCTTGATTGGATAAAACGGGCCTGCGAGGATTTGAACCCCGGATCTTCTGCTCCCTTTCGTCATTCAGACGATAGAAGGCAGCCGCTCTATCCAGACTGAGCTACAGGCCCTTGAGTCTTGAACATTTTTTTTCGTTTATAAATATTGCTGGCAAAATTTTTAAACAATCAAATGGATGTACTTTTGTGCGGAGGTAGCCAAGCGGCTAAGGCGGCCGCCTGCAGAGCGGCTTATCAAGGGTTCGAGTCCCTTCCTCCGCTTTTCTCATTAATCTGTTAGTGGAGATTTGTCAGAATTTAAGCAGTTGTAAAGAAAGTAAGAATCTTTTATCTTGAACTGACAGCCCTTAAAAGCTGCTTTGTGAGAATTGCTAAAAACCGCCTTAGACTATCTATGCTTAAAGCCCATTTACCTCTTTTTAGCCCGACCTTTCTTTTCACCACCCTTCTTTTGTCTTTTCATGAGCGGTGCCAATCTCTTTGCAATACGCTTGCTTTCTTGTGAGGCAAAGCTTGCAAAGTTTTTTGCTGTTGTTTTTGCTTCCTTCAGGAGTGCTGATGCGATTTTTCTCGCCATACGCTTGTCAACCCGCTGTCCTCTCACAAACCTTTTGAGCTCTGACTCGAGCCTGCGTTTTCCGACTGTTGCTGCTCTCATAAGCAGCGAGAATGCCCTTCTCACCCTTCTTGCCATTTATATCACCTCAGCTTTTAATTTCAACTGCCATGTGGGTCGTATTTTGGATGCCCTTCCTTTAGCATTGAAAAAATCATGAGAGCTGTGAAAAGAAGCGCGCCAGAAAAACCTGCAATTGCAAAAATAGAAACCCCGCGGTACATTGGGCCTATATTGACTAAAAGTGCAGAGCTTAGAACCAGTGAAGATATCACAAGTGCATATGAAATCCTATTTGAACTTTTAGCGATGTCCAGCCCGACATGTTTTACATCAGGATGGCTCATCTCTATTTCAATCGTTCCACGTTTTATCTTTTGAACAAGTGTGTTCAGTCCTTTTGAAAATTCTTCAATAAAATCATCTACTTCTGTTGCCCGCTTAAAAAGATATCTGCTTGATAACTTTTCCTTAACCCTGCTTTTCAGCAACGCATCGAGGTAAGGCCTTGTCTCCTTGACAAAATCAAATTCTGGATAAAGCTGAAGGGCAGTCCCTTCTGCAGTCATTAGCGCTTTGGCAAAGAGTATTAGTTCTGTTGGAGGTTTTATTTTGTTTCTAATGGCGCTGTCCATGAGCTCTCTTAGCATATGCGTGAATCTTACTTGCCTCAAGGCTGTACCATGCCATTCAGAAATCACTTCACGAACCTCTTGCTTGAGCTCATCAATGCGAGTTTCCTTGCTCGGACTCCCAACTTTTGTCAGGATATCAACAATTTTTCCAGCATCCCTCTCAAGCAGCGCAAACCAAAGCTGTGTGCTATACCTCTTTAGTTCTGGGTCAAGGCTTCCAACTATTCCAAAGTCAACTATTGCAATCCTTCCTTTTGGCAGCACAAGAATGTTTCCAGGATGAAGGTCTGCATGAAATATGTCTGAATCAAAAACTTGCTTGATGAGTCCAGACACAAGCATTTTTGCAATTCTTTTCTTTTCAGCAGGAGATCCCTCAAACCTACTTAAAGGCTTACCTTCCAACAACTCAAGGGTTATGACACGCTTTGTGGTTCTTTCCCAAAAGACCTTTGGGATTATTATTTCTTTTGTGCGCTCAAATGCTGTGTAAAAGCGCTCAACATTTCTTCCTTCGATTATAAAATTTAATTCTCTTTTTGTATAGCGCTCAAACTCCTTGACTATTTCCTGTGGATTTAATGGCGCGAATCGTGGGCTCTTTGCCATTCTTGCTGCAATATGATGCATCAATTCGATATCTGCTTCAAAAACTTTCTCAACATCAGGTCTCTGGACCTTCACAACAACGGCCTTTCCATCAGGAAGGATGGCGCGGTGAACCTGCGCAATTGATGCTGAACCAATTGGCTCGTGCTCAAACTTTTTGAAAAGTTGCTCAATTGGCTTACCAAGTTCTGCTTGTATAATTCCTCGAACCTTTTCGAATGAAAAAGGTGTTACTCTATCTTGAAGCTTTGCGAGTTCTTCGCAATATGTCCTTGGAATGAGGTCTGGCCTTAGCGAAAGAAACTGGCCAAGTTTTACGAACGCGCCTCCGAGCTGCTCAAGGACCCTTCGAAACCTTTCGGGCCCTTTCGCACTTTCTGGAATCTCGAACCAAAGAAAACGCTTTGTTATTGGAAGATGCAGTTTAAGCTCAAGTTCCTGGACAATCCAGCCAAGACCCTCTTTTGCAAGAGCATTAGCAAGCTGTGCAATCCTCTTAACATCTTGGGCTAATCCCATTGCTAAAACCCCTTTTCTTTATTGGAGTGTTCTTGTGAATAAAAATCTTGCCAAGCCTTTAACAAGTTTTATCAAACCTATTTTTGCATTATATAAAGTTTTTTCATATAATAAAGAAAAAGTGGTTCAAAAGCCCAACCCAAAGCAACGCAAAGTTTTTTAAATTCTTTGCTTGAAAATTTGTTTGATGTACGAACTGATAATCAGCGAAAAACCTGCAGCCGCAGAGAAGATTGCACTTGCGCTCGCAGACAAAAATGTCAAGAAGGAAAGCCGAAACGGCGTGCCTTATTTCATTTTGACACGCAAAGGACGAAAGATTGTTGTGGGTTGTGCTGCCGGGCATCTATTCGCGCTTGCTGAAAAGGTAAAAAGCAAGAGCTTGAGCTACCCTGTTTTTGACATAGAATGGTTACCTGTATTTCTTGTTGACAAATCTGCGAGGTTTACAAAGGCATATTATGACGCGCTTAGGGCGCTTGCAAAAGGAGCAGAGATTTTCACAGTTGCAACAGACTATGACGTTGAAGGGGAGGTTATTGGATTGAATATCATAAGATATATCTGCAACAGAAATGACGCTCGTAGGATGAAATTTTCTACGCTAACAAAGCCCGACCTTGTTGCTGCCTATGAAAGAGTGGAACCGCATCTTAACTGGGGAGATGCTGAGGCTGGTGAAACGAGGCATTTTCTTGATTATTACTATGGTATAAACATCTCGCGGGCGCTCATGTCTGCAATAAAATCTGCAGGAATGTTCAAGATACTTAGCACAGGCAGGGTTCAGGGTCCTGCACTTAAGATAGTTGTAGACAGAGAAAGAGAAATTGCAGCCTTCAAGCCAAAGCCTTACTGGGAGATAGAGCTCGTCTGTTCTGTTGGTAAGTCAAGCATTTTTTCTGCTTGGCACATCAAAGACCCATTCTGGGAAGAGGCTGTTGCCCAAGAGGTCATGAAAAAGATAAAAGGCGCAAAAGAGGGGGTTGTCGTCGCTGTTGAAAAAAAGGACTTTGAGCACAAGCCTCCAACTCCTCTTGACCTAACAACACTTCAGACCGAGGCTCATAGGTGTTTTGGTATAAGCCCAAAATCAACGCTTGATATTGCCCAAGAGCTTTACATTGGGGGTTATATTTCCTATCCTAGAACTTCTTCGCAAAAGCTGCCTCAATCTATTGGCTATGAAAGAATAATTCGCGAACTCAGCAAGCAAAAAAACTATGCCGCAGCTGCTTCTGAGCTTCTAAAGTCCAAGAAGCTTTCACCTTGTGAAGGAATAAAAACAGACCCTGCTCACCCTGCAATCTATCCAACGGGGATAGCTCCAAAAGGGCTTGAGCCAAGGCATCAAAAAATTTATGATTTGATTGTGAAGCGCTTTTTGGCAACTTTTGGAAAGCCTGCAAAGCGCCAAACCATTCTTCTTAAGCTTGATGTGAAGGGCGAACAATTTGTCGCACGTGGAACAAGGACTGTCGATGAAGGCTGGTATCCACTTTATGCTCCTTACATAAAGCTGGAGGAAACAGACCTTCCTGCTTTTAATATAGGGGATTCGGTGAAAATAAAAAAGACTACACTACATGCAAAGCAAACAGCCCCTCCAAAAAGATACAATCCAAGCTCGCTTGTGCGTGAGCTTGAACGCAGGGGGCTTGGAACAAAGGCTACGCGTTCTGAAATTGTTGAAACACTTTATAAAAGAAACTATATCAAAGGTGAGCAAATCAGGGCAACAGAGCTTGGAATGCACGCAATAGAAATTCTGGAGCGTTATTGCCCAAAAATAATCGACGAACAAATGACAAGACATTTTGAGCAGGATATGGATTCAATAAGCCGTGGAATAAAGAAAAAAGAGGAAGTCCTTGAGGAGGCAAGGACTTTCCTTGTTGGACTTCTGGAGGAATTCAGATCAAAAGAAAGGAAGATTGGAGAAGGTTTACTGGAGCATTTTATGGAAACGGAAGCTGGGCTGTTAAATGTTGGTATGTGCCCAGTTTGTAAGAAGGGAAGTCTTACAATTAGAAAGGGCAAATATGGTCGATTCATTGCCTGTGATCGTTATCCTGACTGCAGAACAACTTTCAAGCTCCCGCCAACAGGAATGGTCGAGGTCTCAAAAGAGGTTTGTGGTGTTTGCGGTTATCCAATGATAAAGATTATAAAAAAAGGGAAAAAACCTGCTGAACTTTGCATAAACCTTGACTGCCCATCCAAGGCTGCTGTGGGAAAGTTCGCTGAAGGACATAGCTGTCCTTCATGCAAAGTTGGGAAGCTTGTCATAAGAAAATCAATTTATGGGAGTTTTATTGCTTGTACAAACTATCCAAAATGCAGATATGTCCAAAGGGGGCAAAAATGAGGCCGCTTGTGCTCCTGCTTTTCTTTTTATTGCAATTTATCATACTCACAAATCCAGCTCATGCGCTTTTGAAACAAGCCAGCATACCTGTTCTTGCACTGACTGAAAAAGATGGAAAGACCGTTGGTACGGTGGCAGAGCTACATCTTGAAGTGCGTGATGGCAGTGAGCGGGTTTTTCTCGAGACAATACCTTTAACAAAAATTTCAACCCAGATATCTATGCGCTTTGCACAGCAAGTGGTTTGCAGGGAGCTGGATTTGGACTGTTCTCGTTACGATTTTATTTTTACTCTTAAAGGCCCCTCAGGAATTGTTGGAGGACCAAGCGCAGGAGCTGCTGGGGCGGTGCTTATTGCCGCGACGCTGAAGGACATGAAACTTGATAACCGCACTGCAATAACAGGTACAATAAATTCTGGTGGAATAATAGGCCCAGTCGGGGGGCTGAGTGAGAAGATATTTGCAGCCTCAAAAGCAGGACTTAGCCGCGTGCTTATTCCAAAGGGCGAGGGCTTGTCAAAGGATGAAAATGAAACAAAAGACCTTTTTGAACTTGGCCGGAAGTTGAATGTTTCTGTCATTGAAGTCGCAACACTAGCAGAAGCACTATCTTATTTTACAGGGCTTAAGCCAGAGAGACCAGCAGAGCAGCTTGTCATTCATCCAGCTTATCTGGAGCTTATGTCTCAAATAGCCTTTGAAACCTGCGAAAGAGCAGAAGAGCTTTCCGACATTGCAAAGAGGCTTGCAACTTCAAACAAAACTGCTTTGTTAGACTCTTCAATCAATTTTACAACGCAGGCAAAAGAGCTCTTGAAAGAAAAAGCTTACTACAGCGCCGCTTCCTACTGCTTCAGGGCAAACACAAATTACAAAACAATAATTCTAGGGGAGCTTGGACTGGCTCAGTTTTTCCAAAGAATGCGCGAAGCCCGTTCTGAAATTGAAAAGCTTGGGGGCGAGCTTAAAGAAAGGAATGTAACAACACTTGTTGGTCTTCAGGCTTTCTTCCTTGCCAAGGAAAGGCTTGTGGAAGCGTTTGAGAGTCTTGACGAGATTGAAAAAAGACTATCAAATGGTACTCCAGAACCTTCTGAGCTTGCATCACTGCTGGCATATATCGAAGAGCGGATATATTCTGCCATCACTTGGTCAAGGTTTTTTCAGCTTGAGGATAGAAAAGTGATTGAAGTTGAGCCACAAAGCATTGCCAAATCTTGCCAATCAAAGATGGCTGAAGCCGAAGAGCGTGAAGCGTATGCCAGTTCTCTTTTTGTTCTTCCACTCTCTACTGTGCACAAGGATATCGAAAAGGCAGCAAATTATGCTGCCAACGGAGAGTATGAGCTTTGCATCTTCGCTGCCAGCAAGGCAAAGGCAGGTGCGGACATGCTCATCAGCACATCAGGTATCTCGCTTGAGCGTGCACAAGAGTTCATCGAGCAAAAACTTGAGATGGTTAGAGGAATGCTTGTAAAGGCTCAAAGGCGTGGCTTTATTCCAATAATCAGTTATAGCTATTATGATTATGCTCAAACTCTCAAGAGCGTTGATATTGGAACCGCGCTTCTTTTCGCAGAGCTTGCGCAGGAACTATCAGTTCTTGACAGCTATTTTGAGAAAAGGGCAGCAGTACCAGAACCAATACAATACCCGCCTATTTTGCCACCGTCGTCCATGCCGAAGCTTGAAGAACGTGCTAAAGGATTCTTTCTTGGGTTTGCACTTGGATTAGTTCTTGCAGGCTTTGTATGGCTTTTGAACAAGCACTTGGCTGCAAAAGGCTTCAGGAAAAAGAAGAAACGAACTTTACATCATTAAAAACCCGAGCAGACCCGGTTTGGGCCGAGCCTGCGCGGGAAAAAGAGGTGATCTTAAAATTTCAATTGTTACTACTAGTATATAACAATTAATATATAAATCTTTCGGTTATATTTCTACTATTCAGTAGTTATATTTTCTTGAAAAGCTTTCAAAATACCTGTACAAAGGCTTATTAATCCTTTCATCCGCTTTTTTTAAATGGAAAAATGGTTTGTTTTTTTGCTACTTTTATTTTTGGTGAGCTGCGCTCCTGCAAAGCAACCTGCTATAGTGACAAAGGTAATAGACGGCGATACTGTGACAATTCAAGGGGGTCAAAATGTCAGGCTTCTTGGCATTAATGCTCCTGAAAAAGGAGAGAGGGGATATTCCGAGGCTCGAGACTTCTTAATCATGCATCTTTTAATGAAAGAAGTTGTCCTTGAACGGGACAAAGATAATAGGGACAAATATGGCAGGTTGTTGCGATATGTTTGGTATAACGGCTTGCTTGTAAACAAAGAAATTGTCAGGCAAGGGCTTGCTGTTGCTCAGATTTATCCGCCAAACACAAAATATGCCAGCGCGATTGTAGCAGCAGAAGAAGAAGCAATGTTGCAAAAAAGAGGACTTTGGAAAGCAGAATCAGACTGATTTGCCTCAAACAGTTTATTGCTGGTTCTGAGCTTCACAAGGACCTTTTGACCAGCCAACCCCTGCACATTCTGCAAAACAACTGTTGCTATATGTTTTTCCATCAGAACCGCAAACAGGGTCGTAGAGCGCAATGCAAATGCAGCCATCTCCAACCCCTGCTCTTTGGCCGCCAGCTATTTTTCCTTTGCCTTCTCCAAAAGGCTGTTGACCACAGCCTGCAATAAACGCTCCCAAAAGAGTGAGACCAATCAAAACAAAAAGCATCCTTTGACTCATTTTATCAGATTGTGCCTCTTTAGAATTTCTTTAAACTTAGCAAAATCTTCTGACTCTTTGAATCCCTTAAGTTCCTCAGGAGGTAGTTTTTTGACAACACTAAAGCATATCCTTGCCAGCTCTTTAATGTCCTGGTTTGGCGGCTCGCTGATGATTTCTGGCTCTTTTCTCTTTAAGCCAAGCCTTTCTAAAAGCTTTTCAAAAAACCCCTTCTTTTCTGACTCATATTCTTTTGCAAGACTTTCTGCAGCTTCTGCAGTTGCTGCTGCCTTTGAGGCCTGGGTAAGTCTTTCTTCCTTTGCTACAGTTTCTACTGGCATTTTGGATGTGATGCGAGAAGGGGCTGGTGCAAAAAGCTCTTTAAAATTAAACCCTCTTCTTTTCCTCGCAGCAAGATAAGCCTCGAGTTCTTCTTCGAGTTCAGCCCTCCTGTCCTTTGCCATTTCAAAAGCCACGAAAAAAGGATTTAAAAACATTGCTATGGCTAGACCACTTTGAGTGCTTTCTGACGAAGGTTTATATACCCTGTTCTATAAGAAGCTGTATGCCAAAAGAGGTAAGTGCAGGCGCGGTTGTCTTTAAACTTGAAAGGGGAAGGCCGCTTTATTTGCTTCTACATTACAAATACAAGACAGAGTACTGGGATTTTTCAAAAGGAAATGTTGAAGCTGGTGAAGCGCCCGAGCAGACAGCCTTGCGGGAGGTTAAAGAAGAAACAGGCCTTTCTATAGAACTAATTGAGGGCTTTAAGGAAAAGATATCTTGGTTTTACAGACGGAAAGGGGAGAAAATTTTCAAGGAAGTGACTTATTTTCTTGGCAAAGCAAAAGACCTGAAAGTAAAAATTTCTGAAGAGGCGATAGGTTATGTCTGGCTTCCGTTCGAGGAGGCTGTTGAAAGGTTAACCTTTAAAAATTCAAAGGAGATTTTGTACAAGGCTAACGCTTGGTTGGAAAATGCCCTTACAAAAAAGCTGATTTGAAAGGTGCTTTATGGAGAATCGTGAGATTGCTGAAATTCTTTTTGAACTTGCAGACTTGATGGAGCTGGTTGGAATAAAATGGAAACCAATCGCTTTTAGAAAGGCAGGTCGCGCTCTGGAAACAATGACAACGCCTGTTGCTGATATCTACCAAAAGGGCGGGATAAAGGCGCTTGAGGAGTTGCCTGGTGTGGGAGCAGGAATTGCTGCACGCATTGAAGAGCTGCTAAAGACAGGCAAGCTGCGCGAGTATGAGAGACTAAAGAAAAAAATTCCACATGGCGTTGAAGAAATTACACATATAATGGGAGTTGGTCCAAAAAAGGCGGCAAGGCTTTACAAAGAACTTGGAATTGCTTCAATCGAACAGCTTGAGACCGCTGCAAAGACAGGAAAGATAAGAGAGTTGGCAGGATTTGGTGAGCGCTCTGAACAGGACATACTGAGAGGAATTGAGATGCTAAAGCGTGGCAAGGAAAGGCATCTACTTGGAACAGTGCTTCCAATTGCAAGGGCTCTTGAATCTAGGCTCAAGGAACTGCCATACGTTAAGGTAGCACAGGCTGCTGGTTCTGTACGAAGGCGCAAGGAGACTGTTGCGGACATTGACATACTTGTCATTTCAAAAAAGGCAGGGGCAGTTATGGACTTTTTCACAAGCATGCCAGATGTTGAACAGGTTCTTGCAAAAGGGCCTACAAAATCTACTGTCATCCTTAAAAATGGCATACAAGCAGATGTTAGGGTGCTCGAAGAGTCCTCTTTTGGGGCAGCTTTACAGTACTTTACCGGGAGCGTTGAGCACAACGTCAGGTTGCGGCAGATTGCGATAAAAAAGGGTTACAAACTAAATGAATATGGCCTGTTTAAACGTTCTGGGGAATATGTTGCTGGAAGAACAGAAGCAGAGGTTTACAAAGCATTAGGACTTCCATACATCGAGCCAGAGCTTCGTGAGAATACAGGTGAGATAGAAGCAGCTGCCAAGCACAAACTCCCAAAGCTAATTGGTTATGGCGATATTCGCGGAGATCTTCATGTTCATACAAACTGGAGTGATGGTATGCAAAGCATTGAAGAGATGGTTAATGCTGCTCGCGCCCTTGGCTATGATTATGTTATAATCTCAGACCATTCAAAAAGTCAGAGAATTGCGCATGGCATGGAAGAAAAAAGATTGCTCAAACAGCTTTCTGAGATAGATAAAATAGCAAGAAAAATGCCTGACAACTTTAGGATATTCAAAGGGTTGGAATGTGACATACTTCCAGATGGAAGTCTTGATTTTGGAAATAACATTCTAAAGCAGCTTGACATAGTCATTGGTTCTGTACATTCGAGGTTCAAAAGTCCTGCCAAGGAGATGACCAGACGGATAGTCAAGGCTTTAGAAAATCCTTATCTTACTATTCTTGGGCATCCAACAGGTCGCCTGATAAATGTCAGAGAGCCCTATGCCGTTGAATTTGAGAAAATATGTCAGGCTGCTGTTGAGAATGGAAAATGGCTTGAGATAAACTCTTATCCTGAGAGGCTTGATTTAAAGGACAGCCATATAAGGATTGCAAAATCCTTTGGTGCAAAGTTTGTCATTTCCACTGATTCCCACCACTCCGAACACCTAAAATACATAGAATATGGCATTGCGCAGGCAAGACGAGGCTGGCTTGAAAAAGGAGATGTGCTTAATGCTCTGCCCCTCTCAAAAGTGGAAAAGCTTATTAAACGATAAATCGCAAAGATTTGCTGGAGCGCCAAAATGCCATTAAAAGAAGAGCTAAGGGAGGTTGTGCCACGAGACATTCTAATAACGCCTGAGTATAACGTCTTTCAAAAAGAAATTGAACAAAAGAAGCTGAAAAGCTTTGAAGAGGTGAAGGCTTATGTTGAGCAAGAGCTCACCAAAACAGCAGAGCGCATCAAGGTTTTGCAAAAAGGCCAGCGGGAAGGCACAATGACAAGAGCGCTTAGGCGGCTTACCTCAAGGCTTGATTTTCTAAATCTTGTAAAGAAAAAGATACTCATCTATCTTTAAGCTGCTAATTATTCTTTTCAGTGGCTGCTTTTTTAGCAAAGTTAAAAGTTACGTTGACCAAAAATATATTAACCATATGTGTTAACAAGCTTTAAATAGAGAGTTCCTTGCTCAAAGGAAAGGGGACGTCGTCTAACCTGGTAGGGCATCCGGCTCCAGACCGGAAGATTGGGGTTCAAATCCTCACGTCCCCATAAGTGCTCAAAATGCAAAGACTCCAGCTTTATAAGGGGATTGCGATTTTTGTTGGTACTGTTATTGGGGCTGGAGTTCTGGGCATTCCTTGGGCAGTGGGAAAGTCTGGCTTTCTTGCAGGGCTTTTGCACATTCTCGCGCTTGGTCTTGCCATGATGTTTGTCAATCTTTGTGTTGGAGAGCTGACACTTCGCACACAAGGCGATCACCAACTAGCAGGTTATGCAGGGCTCTATCTTGGAAAATGGGGCAAGCGACTTATGATGCTTTCCCTCATGATTGGCATTTATGGAGCATTAATTGCTTACACAGTTGGAATAGGTCAGAGCGCAGCACAGATATTTGGTCTTGAGCCATGGCTTTGGAGTGCACTTTTTTACATTCTTGGAATAATTCTTGTGAGCCTTGACATCAAAAGGATTGGGCTACCAGAAATGTTCCTCTCTCTTACAAAATTAGGACTTCTTATAACAATTTTCATAGTAATTTCAGCAAGCGGATTAATTCAATCTGAGAACTTGACCAAATTTGTCACACCAGAGTTTTTGGCTCCTTATGGTGTTGTGCTTTTTGCGTATCTTGGGATGTCTGCTGTGCCTGAGGTAAGAGAGGTCATGCTTGGCAGTTGGCAGCTGATGAAAAATGCAATAATCATTGGTTCCCTCATTCCAATCATTCTTTATGCACTGTTTACCTTTGCGGTTGTTGGCTCATTAGGTTCAAATATTTCAGAAGTTGCCACAATAAGCATTGGCAGCATTCTTGGAAGAGCAGGAATAATGCTAATAAATGCTTTTGCGATCTTTGCTATGTTCTCTGCATTTGTCCCTGTTAGCATTGCGCTTAGGCATGCCTATTCTCATGACTTTGGGCTGAGAAAACCTCTTGCACTTCTTTTGGTATTTAGTGCACCTGTCCTTCTCATTCTTGCTGGTGTGCACTCTTTTGCCAGAACACTAGAAGTGGCTGGAGCACTTGCTGGAGGAATTGGTGGAACACTAATAATTCTCATGTGGTTGAAGGCAAAGACTGTTGGTGAAAGAAAGCCAGAATACTCACTTGAATTACCAATTTTTTTTGCCTATCTGCTTATTGCAATGTTTATTCTTGGTGCAGGGTACGTCATTTACAGCATTGTCTAATTGCCTAGCGCTTTTTAATTCTGAGCCTTATTCTTTGCTCGGCTTGGAAAAGTCTTCGTAGAATGAGGACTATCACGACAAGGAGAAATGCCACAACTCCACCTGCAATGTATTCAAACCACCCTTTGAAGAAAAGTTCTACAGGCCTTGGCACAAGTTCTGGCTTTGGAAGGACAGTCAGCCTAACGGCATTGCTCCTTATTGCGCCTCCCTTGCCATCTTCAGCAACAAATATAACATCTTCTGCACCATGCCAATTTGCTTCTGGTATTAGATTTGCAATACCATCAGTTATCTCAATAGAGATGTGTTGAAGGGGTGTATGGCTAAATGTTAGTTGGTCTCCGTCAGGGTCTTTAAAGTACTTGGTAAGATTGATTACTGTAATGCTGTCTTCTGGCCATGTCTGTGGCGGAATTCCTATGCTCGTTGTTGGCACAGTAGCATAACTCAGGAGAATAATAATAACAGAAATAATAATCCCAAATGCAACTTGGCCAGGCTTTCTTATCCATGGCTTTAGCCTTTTTTTCGAAAGGCGACGGAGGTTTTTTTGACGCAAGAAGGCAAGATATTTTGCTATTCTAAAAATGGTCCATGCAGCTGCGGCTACTAGCACCAAAATTGCAGCATATTTGAGATTGTTTTTTGCAAACCTACCTATCTTTGCTAGAAAAACAGCAAGCTCCACTCTCTTTGCTGCCTTTTTTGGTTTAAGAATTAAAGTAACTACTTTTGTGTTTGCTTTTTTTGTGCTTTCTGGTATTGCGCTTATGTTTAGATTGTGCCTACCTTCTTTTATATCCGGAGGGAATTCAATCTCGAGTGTAAAGTTGCTCTTTTCGCCAGCTTTTAACTCGAGGCTTTCAGGCGAGAGCGCTATGCTTAGACCTTCTATAGCTTCGCTTGTTCTGCTCTCGAGCAGGTATTCTGTCTCTTCGTCTGCTTTGTTCTCAAGAACAAATGTTACAGTTCTTGGTTGATCGAGCTCTAACAGGCTCGGTCCTTCTATAGCCGCAAGCCCTTTTTTATTTATTTTCAGAAGCAGCTCAATCTCACCGATAAGGCTACTTTTGCTTGTTTCTATAAAAAATGCTATGCTGAAGTTTCCATAAGTTGAGCATGAGTTCGGCTCTGCAAAAACCTTGACAAGGGCCTTCTCACCAGGCTTTAATGACGTGCTGTTTGTGCTTGTCCAAACCTTAAGCTGCTTTGGTGATTTTACAAGAAAGGAATAATTTTCATCAACTGTTCCTGAATTCTTTACTTCCAGTGCAAACTCAGACCTTGAACATGGCGTGCTTTCTTCTGACCATTTTAAAGGAATTATTTCAAGATTCGACTGCTTTTCAATAACTAACTCTTGCTCGAGGTACTTTTTAATCTCAGCAGTTAAGATTTCAGTAAGTAATGGATAACTCCCTGTTTTGGCATTGCAGGGAATTGTCATCGTTACATTTATGACTTTTGTCGAGCCAGGCAATAAAAATGGCTCAGGAGCGCTCAACCAGCCAGCCGCGTCTCCGAAAAAGGCGAAACGATAAGAAGTAGCGCTATCCCCGCTGTTTGTTATTGTTATTGCATAGTTTCCCTGTTCGCATTGTCTTGCTGAGATTGTCGAGGGTGAGGTTGCGGTAAAGTCCTCACCAGAAACAATTAAGGAATGCAGAATCGTAAGTATGATGATGTTCAAAAAAATTTTTGACACTCTCTTTTTATTCATTTCTTTCACTATTTTTCAAATGGCACTTTGGCCACTAATAATAAACTTCGCTCCTTGCCCCTTTTCTAAGGGTGCTCACAATCAGCAATATGATCATTAGCGCAGCAAGCACAATAACTGCAATTTCGAGAATAGCGCGCAGGTCTGTCTTTGGTGCTGGCGTTATCTCCAGCTGAACCTGTGACTGCCCTACTTGCTTACTTTCAGAGTTAAGCAGCTCAATTTGGACTTTTTTTAGACCACTTGCTTTTTTGCTGGTTGCTATTGTCAGCGTGAATGTACCACTTGCGCCAGGTTCCAAAATAAGCGTGGGAGCCGGGCTCAGGGTAGCCTCGCCCCATCCATCTACACCCCCAACAACAAGGCTAAATGAACTTGCGCTCTTACCATTGTTTGTAAGCTTTATCTGAAAGCTCGCAACACTTCCAGCAACAACAGATGCCTGAGATTGGTCAAGAACAATTTGAGGCCTTGAATCGCTGGAGCTCTTGTAGTCTTTGTTTTCAAGAATCTTTATTGGAATTACTTCTTTAACAATGCCCCTTTTTCTGTCAAAGCTTGCCTGTGCAACAAAGTCATATACCCCTTCCTTTGTTGAAGGAGGAATTCTTAAGTAAAGCTCTTCTGTGCTCTCTTCGCTTCCAGCTTTTAGCTCTTCAAGATAAGTGCTGTCACTCAAGCCGAGTTCAGGAATAGCAACTGTTATCTTTATGTTTTCCTCAGTCTTTGCGCCTGTATTTTCAAGTCGTACTGTTGCAAGCAATGAACGCCCTGCAAAAAGATTGCCATCCGGCCTTAAAATAATGTCAGAAATTCTCAAGCCGTGCCTTGGTGCATCTATTTTGAGATTGTAGCTCTCAATAAGCGCATCACCATTTCTATCTGAAAGGACTATGCGAAGCTTGTAGCTGTCAACATCAACATCAGAAGGAAGCTTTAGCTTAAGCTTTTTGCTGTAGCTTGTGTTTGCTTCAAGGTCAAAAGGCCCAACCCTGTCATGAATTGGTTCGATATCTCCATATTCATATCCTGAAATAAAAGCCTCTAGCTCTGCATTTTTTATGTTGGAGCCCGCCTCAATGGTTACCTTTAGGGCGAACTCGTTGCCACGTTCCAAAGAAAGTCTTGTTTGTTCGTTTGGAACAAGCTCTGTACCATCGATTTCAACATTAGAAAATGAAGCATCAAGCGCAAAGGTGGATGAGGCAAAAATTATTGCAAAAAGTGCCGCCATCAGCCCAAGCGAGAGTCCTTTCGCGAACTTCATCATCAACACCCCGTTGTTAGGTAATTTCAAGCATATATAAATCTTTCTACTTTTACTACTCTGAAGTAACTTCTATCTCTCTGTGGATTGTGCGCCTTACTTCATTGCTGTAGATATTCAGCCTTAGCCAATAGTTTTTCTCTTTAAGCGCATTAGGAAGCTCAAGATAGACTGTTTTGCTCATCCTCTCACCTTGGCCGAGGTCAAAAGGACCAATGCTTTTGCGTATCCCAAGCTCTGGAATTGAAACTATCACCTTTACATCATCAAGGCCTTTATTGCCGCTGTTAGAGAGCGCAATGCCAACCTCAAGAATATCTCCTGCAAGAATGTTACTTTCAGGAACTCTCACTGCAGAAATGTGTATTCCAAACTCAGCCTCCTCAGCACCAATAGGTTTTTCAGCAACTCCTGGCTTTTGAAGCCTAACTGTTATGAAAATGCTCTGATCTACGATGGTGGCTACTCCACTAACCTCTAAATATCCTTCTTTGTTTATCTTATATGCGTAACTAGCTGGAGCAAAGTTATTGAAAACAGCTATCCCTGCAGAATCTGTCTGCTTGCTCTGGCCATCAAATACAACAAGTGCATTTGGTAGTGGATTGCCTGTTGAATTATCAAGCACTAGGAATGTTGCAGAGAAGACTCCTGAACTTGTGCGCGGAGTAAGTGAAAGGAAAACAAAAACATCAGAAGAGCTGACTTTAACAGTTCCAGAAAGTGGTTCATAACCAGGATGGCTTATTGTGTAGCTGTAATCCCCAGCCTGGACATTGGCAAATTGTGCAAAACCCTTATCGTCTGTTATCCTGGTCTGTGGAGTGCCTCCTGAAATGCTTATCGTTGCACCTGGCACAGGCAGTCCAGTAAGTGCATCAATAAGATAAAAGTTTATTGTAGACCTTTCCTCTGCTGAAGCAAAAACCTGCAGCGTAGCTCTTTCTCCAAGGTTTTGCTTTGCCACGCAGTTAGGAGAGTTGGCAATTCCTTCAACAAGGATTGAATAAATGCCTTCTCCACCACTTGGTGTCCAGCTGAAGGAATACTCCTTAGGCTGAATGGCATCTGGGTTTTCTCCAACTTCAAGCTCGCCATTTGTAACTGAACCTGAAGGAGCTGTAACAGTGTATTTTATCTTTGTAGGAACCGGGCTTAGACTTCCGTCACTAGCAAGGTTTGATATTTTTGAGAACAGAACAGTTGCTGGCTCTCCGAGCCTTGGCTTGAATGGAACGGTTCTTAGATTGTTGATAAGTGTATAACATTGGTTTGTCGGCTCGTTCTCAAGTACTGTAAACTGTTTTGAGCTTGTCATTACTGTGCTGCTTTCACATTGATCGTCTGTAACTTCTGAGCTAACCGAGGCGGAGTAGTTTCCGTCCTTCCCAGGAGTCCAGCTGAAACTAACATCCTCTGCTTCATCCATGAAAAGCAAAATCTTTTTCTTTTCTGTTTTCACAACCGCGCCTGTGTCGAGATTAACGATTTGTAGTGTTACTTCGGTCTCTGCAGAATAATGTTCATCCTTAAATGCTTCTGGTACAAACCCAACTCCGTTGTCTGCTTGCTCAAATGGAGACCTTGTTGTTGCGGCCAACGAGGCTGAGGTGCTTACAACAAGAGGAATGTTTGCCTTGGCATCATTCGTTATTCGCAGGTTTTCAAGAGTTGCCTTGCAACTTTTGACTTTGTTAAATGTGATGTCAAAGCTTGTGGTAAAAAGCCTTTCATCTCCTCCTGAGTTCCACGTCGCAACAAATTCTTGGGGGACGTATCCTTTGCTGAAATAATAAACAGCATAGCCGTATTGAGTTGCAAGGCTGCTAGGATATCTAATTGTTAACCTTCCGTTTGTTGTCGACTTTCCATCAGGAAAGCTTCCTGAAAAGGCAGCAACATTATTACAACCAGCGTCAAGACAATCAAATGCTTCTACCTGCACGTTTGGTACATTAAAATTGTAAACAACATCAACAAGTGCACTTGCGCTGTTGGAAAAGATTATTGCAGCAAAAAGGCTTACCAGAATAAAAAGCATGCTCACAAAACCTTTTTTTTCAGCCATTTAGAGCCACCTTCATATTCTTTCTCTTGGTAAATCCGACTAGCTTCTAAAATGCTCCTCCCCCAACTTGGCCTCCTGATATTCCTCCTCCGCTTGAAGAAGCGCCAGCTCCGCCACCGCCATGACTTGCAGAAGCAATACCAATAACCACCAAACCAGTCCCAATCGTTGAAGCAATGCAGCCTTCTGTACTTCTGTTTTCAGTTAGGCAGTTATAAATGACATTCACTCCTGGGGTTATATTCAGCAGAAACTTTCCAAAATTAAACCCCTTTTTATTTTGACTAACATTTCGGTTGTTTTGTTTTGTGGCCTCAACAGCAACATACCTTAATCTACAATCCTGCTCTCCACTTGAGCGTCTAAAGCATACCTCTTGCTTTATCGTCTTTTCCGCCTTTTGCTGACCTGTTTCCTTTTCAGTCTGCTTGGCTGCGTATGCAAGCTGGTCGTTGTTGGGGTGGTTGTATGAAACGCTGGGTTGGTCCTGTTCGGCTGTTTTTTTCTGAGCGTTTGCAATCAAGCCATCTATCTTTTGGTCGAGCGCACTGTATTGGTTTTGTAGCGATCTGTAAACGCTTTCCAGAGCCTCAAGCTTTTGTTCGAGGTTTTTTATATTTCTCAAGGCGTTTGCGTTGCTATAAAATTGGTTTGGTTTGTTTTTTGATTCAAAATATAACTGGCTAAGTTTGTCTGTTCCGAGGTACGCTGCGGCACTCCCTAAAGCAAGCAGAAACCAATTTTTTAATCCAATCTTGTTATTAAAGTAATCTGCCATTTTACCACCCCAAAAACAAAATAAATTTGTGTGTAGTATTTGCTTCCTACTATATAAAACTATCGTTTTAGTTGCTATTACAGAGTAGCAATATTTAGATTAAAGCTTTTAAGCCCAAAATTGCTATTCGTGGCTCTCTAAGCAGAACTTTTAGAAGGAGTTTTGCTGGAAATTCTCTTGGATATTTGCTCAGGACCTCTTTAACAGCAATGTGCGAGACATAGTTAAGTAAGGAATCATAATCTCTATCGCTAAAACGGTTTAGAAGGGCTCTTATTCTTGCATGCAGCCATAACTGAAAACGAAGAGGGCTAAGAAGTCTCTCATAGTTCTTTTGCTCATTTATTGCTTTTGCAGCAGCCTCTGCAGAAATGATTCCAGTTATTATCCCACCACCTGTTGTTGCCTTTGTCAGACCAGCTGCATCTCCAACAAGAAACACGCCCTTGGATGGCTCGCATACTTTTCTTTTGTGATAAAAAGGGATAAGGCCTCCTTCGATATGAGTTATCCGCTTTGGCTTTTGCTGTCTCAGAAAGTTATTAAATCTTTTATGTAGTTGCTGCTTACTGGCTAGTCCTATCTTGGCGCTATTTTCATTCAATGGAACAACCCAACAAAAAAAGTCACTAGCAACACTTCCAAAATATGCAGAAAACCTTTTTGGCTCAAACTCTCCTTCTACCACTGCTTGTGCGCCAAAATAAAAATGTTTTTGCCCTTCAAGGCCAAAAACACGCGCCACTTTGCTAAGTGGGCCATCCGCACCAACTACAATATCAAAAGGTTCAACAACCCTTTTGTTGCCATTAACAAAAACAAGCTGCCCATCTTTTTTACCTAAAAAATGATGGCCGAGCTTGACCTGCGCACCTGCATCAAGTGCACGTTCTACAAGCCAGCTGTCAAAAGCGGCTCTGTCAAGAACCCATTCTTGCAAAGGTATCAAAGTTTTTGTTCGTGGACCAACCAGTAAGCACTCCTTTATTTCGTTTAGAATAAATTCCTTTATTTTAGGAACATGCTCCCAAAGCAGCCTTGTTACAAGCCCTGTGCAATGAACTGGCTTTCCCACAGTTCTGTGTTCTTCGTAAATTGTCACCTCGTGCCCTGTTTTTGCAAGAAGTCTTGCAACAGTTGCCCCGCTTGGGCCTGCACCAATAACAGCAATGCGCATACTCTTTGTTCAAAGCTTCTTAAATATAAATTATTCTAAATTCAACCAAAAAAGGTTCACTACATTTATAAATTTCCATTGCAAAACCCTTTTCATGGGTAGAAAAATTTTCATAATAATTCCTGCATTCAACGAAGAAAAGATTATAAGAAAGGTTCTTACAGATTTAAAGTCCCATGGCTACAAAAATTTAATTGTTATTAATGATGGAAGCACTGACAGAACTGCTGAGATTGCAAAGGAGGCAGGGGCAATTGTTTTGGAGCATGTGGTAAACCGTGGACAAGGGGCCGCTCTAAGAACAGGGATTGATTTCGCGCTAGCGCATGGGGCTGATATTATAGTAACCTTTGATGCTGATGGGCAACACGATCCTTCTGACATTCCATCCCTCATTGCTCCTATTGCGAGTGGAAAAGCAGATATCTCTCTTGGTTCAAGGTTCCTTGGCAAGAAGTCAAATGTTTCATTTGCAAAAAAGCTCGTGTTGAAAGCAGGCGCTGTTTTTTTAATGGCTATGTATGGCGTAAGATTGACTGATAGTCACAATGGTTTGCGCGCAATGTCTGCAAGAGCTGCTAAAGCACTTGAGCTATGTTCTGACAAAATGGAACATGCTTCAGAGATAATCGAAAAAATTGCCACAAAAAAACTTCGTTATGTCGAAGTTCCAGTAACTATAAAGTACACCTCTTATGCGCTAGCAGATGGCCAAAGCCCTCTTGCAGCCATTAAGATAGCATTTAGGATGCTTGTCAACAAACTACTAAGGTGACTAAGCAATGGAAATAGTACCAATTCAGATTGTCATCATTCTGTTTGCTCTATTCGCTTTCAGTAGGGCTGTGCTAAGGCTAAAGGATAAAGCTATTACAGTCGGCGAATTTATTTTTTGGAGCGCACTGTGGGGTTTTGTTATCATCCTAGCCGCGCATCCGGCTGTTGGCTCCATTTTTTCTGAAACTTTTGGTGTGCGAAGAACTGTCGATTTCGTAATCTATGTTAGCCTACTTCTTTTATTTTATCTGATTTTTAGGATATATGTCAAGACCGAAAGACTTGAGCAAGCCATAACAAAGCTGACAAGGGTGCTTGCATTAGAAAAAGCTGAACAAAAAAGGTTAAAATGAAAATCCTTCTTGTTAGCGAGTATTTCCCAAAGTCCGAAGATTGTGAAGTGCGGGGAGGCGCAGAAGCGCGTTGCTTTTTCATAGCAAAAGAACTGGCCAAGAGGCACAGCGTGACTGTTCTAACCTCTTGGGAAAACGGAACTCCACGCGAGAGCTCCTTTGCAGGAATTCGCGTACTTAGGTGCGGCAAGCAACGCAGTTATTCCCAAACAGGTTCTTTTCTTGCACGCATAAGCTTTGCCCTTGAAGCAATAAGGATTGGCAAAAAGATGAAAGCAGAAATTGTTGACGCTCAGAATTTTATAAGCTATCTTCCAGCCTATTCAATTGCAAGGTCGATCGGAGCAAAGGCTGTTGCAACCTACCATGATGTCTGGGTTGGCAGATGGATAAGTAATGTTGGTCTTGTTGATGGAGTGTTGGGCGAGTTTTGGGAAAGACTGACCCTTTCAAAGCATTGGGACCATTTCATTGCAAACAGCAACTTCACAAAAACGAATCTCATCCGCGCAGGTATTCCCCCAAGCAAGATTTCGGTTGTTCATAATGGTGTAGACCTCTCACTTCATAGCAAAGTTAGAACGAGAAAGTCACCCAGCCCAACAATATCCTGTGTTGCCAGACTTGTGTCTTACAAAAGGATAGATGACTTGATTAAGGCGATTGCGCTTTTGAAAAAGGACTTTCCCAACCTAAGATGTGAAATAGTTGGCGCTGGTCCAGAAGAAGCAAAGTTAAAAAAATTAGTAAGTCAGCTTGGACTTGAAAGCAGCATTGATTTTCTTGGCACACTACCAAGCTACAAAGAAGTGCTTTCTGTCATAAAACGCTCACACATTCTCTGCCTTCCATCTGTTGTGGAAGGCTTCGGAATTGTGATTGTTGATGCAATAGCTTGTGGAGTACCCTATGTTGCAGCAGCCATACCACCAATACTCGAAGTTACAGAAAATGGCAAGGCTGGGCTTCTTTTCAACCCAGCTGATCATAAGGACTTAGCACGAAAAATGAAGTCTCTGCTACTTAATAAAACGCTTTATGCAAGAAAAGTTGCTGAATCTGCCGCTCTTGCAAAGAAATACGATTGGAAAACGCTTGCAAGAGAGGTTAAATCTGTCTACGCAACAATCTTAGAAAGAAAACATTTTTAAGCGTTGAGCAGCTTTTAGCGCTGGGGGTTCCTATCGATGGGTTTAGACGACTCAAAAAACGAAGGAGATGAACTTGAACTAGACCTTAGAAATATTTTTTCTTTTTTCAAAAGCAAGCGGTCTGAGCCTAAAGAAAGCACTGTTGAAGAACATAAAAATCCTCCAACAACTCAATCTGGCTCTCATGATTCAGAAGAGTTTTCCCTAAATCTTAGTGCAGCAGCACTTTTTTTGAAAAGGCATTACCTCTGGCTGCTTCTTCTTGTGCCAATATTTCTGAGCATCTACTTTAGAATGACTCCTGCAAGCTTGCCAATAACAGAGGAATGGGCCAAAAATAATGTTCACAATTTCATAAAGCAGGACCTCTTGAACTTTGTCAACCAAAACTATCCAAACCTTCCAATAACTAACAAGAACAGATTGATTGAAGAAGAGTTTTCAAAGGCAATTAAGCAAGATTTTTACCAGGTTAAGACAGGGCAATATCAAGGGCAAAGCTTTAGAATAGCTGATCAGATAAAACAAAATGCCGAATTACTAAAGGAATTCTGGCAGTATGAGAGCAATGGAAAGAAATTTGTATACATGCCAGACATAGACCCTTACACTTATTTGCGATACGCCAGAAATCTGCTTGAGAAAGGTCATGTTGGTGATGAGATAAGGAATGGTTTGGATTGGGACAATCACATGATTGCCCCTCTTGGTGCCGGTGTTGATAAAACAGGCCATCCTTATGTTCTCCTTGCACTTTACAAGATAATTAAAATTTTTAAACCATCTGCAGACTTGATGAATGCAGCAACATATTTCCCAATCATATTCTCAACAATCTCGGTAATTCCTGCATTTTTCATTGGCAGAAAACTTGCAGGAAATGTTGGAGGTCTTTTTGCTTCTACAATGCTCGCGATACATCCAGCATTTCTAAACAGGACAACATGGGGTCATTCAGATACTGATGCATATGTTATTTTCTTTGCCTTATTTATTAGCTGGCTTTTTCTGGAAGCACTCGAAGTCAAAAAGCTGTCCAAAAAATTGGCCCTTTCTACAGGCGCGGGTGTATTAACAGGCCTATTTACTTATTTTTGGGGAGGGTGGTGGCATATTTTAGATTTTATGCTAGCCACCGCAGGTATTTATTTCTTTTATTTACTTTTCATAAACTTAAAAGCAAACAACATCAAAAACATAGAATCTTATAAAATCCTGTTAATTGTTATAACATTTATTTTAGCAGCAATTTTTATAGGTTCAATTTTCATTGGATTTAAAGGAGTACTTTCCGCGCCGCTCGGGCCTTTTAGGTTTATGCGAATAAAAGAAGCTACAAAGTTATCTCTCTGGCCAAATGTTTATACCACAGTTGCAGAACTCAACGAAGCCTCTTTTTCTCAGATTGTCAATGTAATTGGAGGAAAATTTCTTTTTGTACTTATTCTGGCAGGAATTGCACTTGCAGCTCTAAAACGAGATGGACAAGGCAAACTTGATCCTAAATATCTCATTCTTTTGCTTATATGGTTTGTTGCAACAATCTATGCAAGTACAAAAGGAATAAGATTTACAATGTTAATCGTGCCTCCCCTTTCGATAGCTTTTGGAACATTTATAGGCAAAGCTTTTGAATATGCAAACGGCTTTTGTGAAAGGAGCTTACACCTTAGTAAAAAAGTAGTTGCACCAGTGCTTTTGCTTTTGTTCGCTATTGCACTCTTTAGTCCTGCAAAGGCATGGTACCAAAGCACCATAAATGACATTCCAATAGTGAACGATGCGTGGTGGAACACTCTAACAAAAATAAGGCAAGAATCCCAGCCAAATGCGATAATAAACTCTTGGTGGGACTTTGGTCACCATTTCAAATACATTGCAGATAGAGCTGTAACATTTGATGGCGCAAGCCAGAACAAGCCCATGGCTCATTGGATTGGGAAGGTGTTGTTGACCGGGAATGAAGAAGAAGCAATTGGAATTCTTAGGATGCTTGATTGTGGCAGCAACAGCGCATTCAAAGAGCTTGACAAAAAGATAAATGATGCTTCAAAAACAGTTAAGCTTCTCTACGAGCTTGTTGTGCTTGATAAAAGCGGTGCTGAAAAACTGCTTAAAGAAAATGGGCTCTTAAAAGATGAAATTCAAAATGTTTTAAGATACACCCATTGTGAGCCACCCGAAGACTACTTTATAACTTCAGACGATATGATAAGCAAAGCTGGTGTTTGGGCTCATTTTGGAAGCTGGAATTTTGATCGCGCTGATTTATGGCTGTCACGCAATGAGCCAAAAGAAAAATTTGTGCAAAAGGCGGTAAAAGACAACAATTACTCACAAGAAGAAGCCTTGAGATTGTACACCGAGCTTCAAGGAATAAAAACAGAACGTGAGGGTAATAGTTGGATCGCGCCATGGCCAAACTATGCTTCTGGTCTAGCAAGCTGCAGTCAAAAAAAGAACATCGTTGAGTGTAACAATGGAATAACCATTAACCTTGAAAACTATAGCGCAACAATCCCAACAAATAATGGCATAATCCAGCCATCATCAGTTGTTTATGTTGAAGGTCCTGATGTTGTTGAAAAAAAGTTTAATACAAGTAATGACCTTTCACTGTCATTAATTCCTGTTGAGGGCGGTTATCAAGTAATTCTGATGCAGAAGGAGCTTGGGCTATCGATGTTCAACAGGCTGTACTTCTTCAGAGGTCATGGATTAAGGCATTTCAAGCTCTTTGACGCGCAGAGACAGTTAAGCGGTGGATGGATTTATACTTGGAAGGTTGATTGGGATGGTGGTGACAAGAACGAAGTTTATGTTTCTGAAAAGCAGAACAAAACTACTGAAGTTATAAAAGTTGAAGATGAACAAGAATCAACCAATAAAAGCTCAACAAATGGAGCTGAAAATGTAACATCCACTGTATTGGTCGAATAAAATACATGTATGAAAAGAATTTGTTTGTAAAATGGTCAAGCCAAGGATTTCGATTGTAATGCCTGCACACAACGAAAGAGCCAACATTCCCCTACTCTATGCTGAGTTAAAGTCGGTCCTCGATAAAATTGGCAAACCGTGGGAAATTATCTTAGTTGATGATGGAAGCAATGACGGAACCTTTTTTGAGGCAAAAGCTATAAATTTAAAAGACAAAAGGTTTAGGGTTGTTCGCTTCAGGAAAAATTTCGGCCAAACAGCTGCTCTTGATGCAGGGTTTAAAGCTGCAAAAGGAGAAATAATTATCTCATTAGACGCTGATCTTCAAGACGATCCTTCAGAGATACCAAAATTCCTACAAAAACTTGATGAAGGTTGGGATGTTGTTTGTGGATGGAGATTCAAAAGGCACGACAGCATATCAAAGCGCCTTTTCTCAAGGCTTGCAAATCTTTTGCGAAGAATCTTTCTTGGTCCTGGAGTTCACGATGCTGGTTGTACTTTTAGGGCATACAGATCTGAAGCCTTAAAGAATTTAGCCCTTTTTGGAGAAATGCATCGCTATTTACCTTATTTATTGATGTGGAAGGGGTTTAAAGTTACAGAAATAAAAATTAACCACAGACCTCGAAGGTTTGGAAAGACA
Source organism: Candidatus Woesearchaeota archaeon (assembly GCA_038891615.1). Classification (GTDB taxonomy): domain Archaea; phylum Nanobdellota; class Nanobdellia; order Woesearchaeales; family ARS49; genus JAWADY01. The sequence goes on from JAWADY010000003.1 coordinate 76,678, forward strand.
AAGTATGGTTTAACAAGGCTTCCTAAGGGAATAATTGACATGTTCATTATGAAATTTTGGATGAATTACAGTGCAAGACCAGGGCATCTTTTCGGAGGGCTTGGTTTTTTTCTTGGCTTGATTGGTCTACTAATTGGTGGCTGGCTCGTCACAGAGAAGGCGCTTTTTGGCTCACAGCTTGCAAATAGACCGCTGCTTCTTCTTTCTGTTCTTCTTGTTGTGCTTGGGGCTCAGTTCTTCTTATTTGGAGTTCTGGCAGACATATTGGTAAAAATTTATTATAAAAACTTGACACCTTATGAAATTGAGAAGGTGCTCAAATAAGTGAGTCAAAAAATTTTTCTCTCCAACAGCCCTTTTCTATTTGAAAAGGATTGTGATTGTTTTTGGTACGAAAAGGCATTTTTCGCTACTTTTTGATTGCTTTTACCATCACTCCTCCTTTTTTTGTAAAAGGACATAGCGCATCAAGCTGCATAATTGAATATATCGCAAAGAACGAAAGTTGTGCCAAAAAACTTGAGTCATACATCTCTTCTCTTGCTTTGCTAATCCTTTTGGCACCCAGAATTGCATAAAATACCTCATTTACAAGCCTGGAAAAGAAGCCATAGTATTCTATGTGCTTTGTCACTTCAAAACCATTTCTTTCAAGCAGAGCCTTTAGTTCTGGATAGCTGTAGCCAGCGCTCTTGTGGCCGATTGCCTTGAGATGTTCACTAAAGCTTATTCCAGTCAAAGACTTTGTAAGATAGTAAGGAGTTGGAACAGAGACTATAAATATTCCTCTTCTTTTAAGCACCCTTCTGATTTCACTAATTACCTTTTGGCTGTCATCCACGTGTTCGAGGACATCAAGACAGATAACTTGTGAAAATGATGAATCCTTGAAGGGTATTTTCTCTGCGTTAGCAAGAACAAATTTTATGTTTAATCCACACGCTTGGGCTGCTTTTTTTGCATATTCTAAACTTCTTTTGTTTGTGTCAAGCCCAACAACCTCAATTCCAAGTTTTGCTAGTTCTCTGCAAAATGCACCCTCGCCACAGCCAACGTCAAGCGTTTTGCTTTTCTTTTCAACCAATTTAAAGAAATGTTTTGCCCTCAGTCGACCGCTTGGATGCGGCAGCCCAACTATTTTAAACAAAAAATCTTTTAGCTTGTTCTTTTGTGGAAAATAACCAAATGCCACCATTTATTCAAAATTTATATACCAAATGATTACTTTTCCTCGCGTTAGTTCATATTCCTTTCTGTTAGGTTGCCTGTTTTTGAGCATATCATTCAGCAGACTTTCGTTAAAGCTTCCTCCTTTCTTCATTAGGAAATAAAGAGGAACATTTCCTTGTTGAGTTTGCTGAAATGCTAGTTGCGCCAAACCATAGCTCTCTTTTATCTTATCCCACAACTCGCTTTTTTGCATTATTGAAAATCCCCACTGATAAATAAACAACCATCTTGCTCCATTTGCTTCTTTATCCGCAAGCTCTTGTGCATCTTTTGGCAGCTTGAATCCTTTTCTGTCAGCATACCACATCAAACCGTAACCTTGACCGCTTGAGTGCATTATTTTGTCACCAGGCTTTGAATGCTCGTTTATGTAACTTCCTGCAACGTCAAGACCAAGAAACTGAGTATCAAACAAACGGTTCTTCGCAGTCACTTCGCCTTCAACAATTCCAAACCCAAAATAAAGTAGTCCTGCAAGCGCAATAATTCCAACTGCTTTGAGGAACTTTATTTTGAAAAGGCTTGTTATGCTCGATGTTATCCCTATAATTGCCATAGACTCGAGAAGCACAAAAACTGGTGAAGCTGGAAATTGATGATATGCGTGCCCTTCGAGGTATTTTGCGCTTATTATAAGCCAAGGGATTATGCTCAATACAAAACCAAAAAGGAATTTGTTTCCATCACTTTTGTTTTTCAGATAAAAAAATATGAGAAAGAGCAAACCCATTCCTGCGAGCAAAACTCCGAACATTGTGTAGTTGTCGCGCAAATAGGCTATTATTGGCTTCCACCATTCTGAATTAAGCAAAAGCGATGGTTTCATTCCTTCTGGAACAATAGGTACACCTAGAGCCTTTCCTAAGGCTTTGTTGTAAATGAGCCACGCAGGAATAAGTAAGAGCACGAGTCCTCCAACTAAGAACTGTTTCCAATACTGCTTTTCAACAAACCTTTTGTAAGGAAACATGACAAGCATTGGGAAAATAATTGTAAAGTGGTCGTATCTAGATACGAATCCAATTGTAAAAGTGCTTGTTGTAAGCAACATGTTTTTCATGTTTGGATTTTCTTTCCAACAAAGGAAAAAATATCCTGATACAAGCATAAAGAACATCGCGTAAGGCTCCAACTGCACTTGCCTTCCAAAGAAAACGAACAAAGGCAAAGTGGCTGTAATAAAAGCAGCAACGAGAGCAAAATCCTCGCGTTTGAAAAGCCTTCTAACAAGCACATACATTACGACAATTGTTGCCACACTGAAAAGTACACTAGAGAGCCTTGCAACCCTAAGGCTTTGTCCAAAAATTTTGAATAGGCCTGCCACTACAATTGAAGTTAGCGGGAATGAATCTGGATGTTCGCCATATTTTCCTTCAGTTCCTTGGTAATAATCGTATTCCGGGACAAAAATGCCGTGCTTGAAGAACCCATCTCTTGCAAAATTCCTGGCTTCGGTCAGATAATGTGTTTCCTTCCAGTTATGATAGCCGATGACAGGATAATCAATGTGATAGCTTCTAAGGTAAAAGCCAAATATGATTATTAAACAGAGAAGAATCAAGTTCCACCGCCTCTTTAGAAAATTGGACGCAACACTATATTGTGGTTCAATTGCACGCCCTTCTTCCATGCAAAAGACTTGAAGCATCATATTTATAAACTTTCTTAGGGTTACAAAAATGAATGGCTAAAAAAAAGAACATTTGGCTTTCGGTTATAATTCCTGCTTATAACGAAGAAAAAAGAATTGGCAATACACTAAAGAGGATTAGTAGTTTCTTAGATAAAAAGAAGTTTAGCTATGAAATATTGGTTGTTAATGATGGTAGCAGTGACAAGACACTAGATGTTGCTTGCAGGTTCAAAAATGTCAAGGTAATAAGTTACGATAAGAATAGAGGTAAAGGCTATGCTGTAAGAAAAGGAATGCTGGCTGCAAGGGGCGACTTGCTTTTGTTCTCAGATGCAGACCTCTCTACGCCAATAGAAGAGCTTGACAGATTTTTGAGGTTTATTGATGCTTATGACATCGTGATCGCTTCGAGGGCTTTGAAAGGTGCTAATATAAAACTGCGCCAACCATTTTATAGGGAATTTATTGGCAAGCTGTTTAATGCTCTTGTTCAGTTGCTTGTCTTACGTGGAATCAAAGATACGCAATGCGGATTCAAGCTTTTCACAAGGTCTGCCGCAAAGAAAATATTCTCAAAGCAATGCATTAATGGATTTGGTTTTGATGTCGAGGTGTTGTATCTTGCAAGGAAATATAACCTCAAGATAAAGGAACTTCCTGTAACCTGGGTAAACTCTGCTGATAGCAAAGTAAGGCTTGTTCGTGATGCGATTAGGATGTTGCGCGATATGCTACAAATAAAACTCAACGATATGTGGGGGAAATACAATTAAAATGAAGCTAAAGATTGAATGGTTTGTTTTTGCTTTTTTTATTCTTGCAGTTGTTTTTTATCTAGGCCTTGATAAGCTGCCATTGAGCCACCCAGGTAACATAAAAGCGGCAGATCCATTCTACCATACACTTATGGTCGATGTTATTCTTGAAACAAAACAATGGAAATACTATCCTTACTATATCTCGTATGGGCAGGAACGCGCAATTAATCAGCAACCACCACTACTTTACATGTTGTCAGCGGCAATTTCATCAGTAACCAACTTACCGAGCTGGACAGTCATTTATTTTTTTGTTTGCCTTGCAGCTGCGATTTGTGTTGTTTTGGTCTATTTGATAACAAAAGAGATTTTCTCTAACTCGAGCATTGCATTGATTGCATCAGCATTTGCACTCTTGCCGTTACCAATCAGGGTTTGGCTTTATGGGATTTATATTGGCTTTTGGATTCAGGTCGTCGCATTTGTTTTTGTTCTTGCTTTTTTCTGGCTTTTCATAAAGTGGCTAAAGGAAAACAAAAATTGGCAACTTTTTGGAATGTCAATAAGTACGGCAGCAGTCATGCTAAGCCATCCACAGGACCTTCTTCTTTTAGCGCTTCCTTCTCTTTTTATCATATATAGAATATTCAAGCTGCATGGATTTAAAGAAAAAGTTACAAATGTGCTAAGCTTTGTCATTCCTTCTGGACTCACTTTTTCTATACTTTTGCCTTGGTTCCTTTATGTCTGGAGCAGTGGTGGCGGTGGCTATAAGCCCGGATTTTATGGAATCCGTGACATGTTTCCAAAAAGCTATCTGGGTGGTTTAACGACCCCACACATATCCTTTCTTCCTGTGGGAGTACTAGTGCTTTTTGTAATAGGAGGGTTGCTTTTGCTGTTAAACTTCAAAAAGCAAAAGCTTTGGATAGGCTTAACTGCACACTACTTTTTTATGACATACTTTTTGCCTTATTTCCTTTACAGTCCGTATTATCTTGGACGTGCGAGAGCACTTGCAATATTTTTTGTATTTCCAACTGTTGCTTATGCAATTTATTATGGCATTGCGATGCTGTCAAACAAGTTAAGAATAAGCAGCTTGCTCATCACGATTCCTGTCTGCATTTTAGTCATTGCCCTTGGTTTCCTTCAATACGGCGAGTTAACAGAAGCCTTGAGATATGAACACATAACAAAAGAGAAATGGGGTGCTTATAAATGGATTCAGCAGAACACTCCAAAAAACGCAACGATTTTTGTATTAGAAGGGGGATACCAGGCAAACGCAGTGATGATGAAAAGGAAAGCAGCAATTGTCGAGCTCGAAGAGTTTGTTTCTAAGATGCAAGAATATATAAATAATAACACCTTTCCTTTAACTTATAAGTTTTCCTGGGCAGCAGATACGCTTTGGGATTTTCCTGCGATGGCGGTTTCTCCTTTTAAGTTTGTAAAATGGGAAAAGGAGACGATACGCAAAGGAGGGTTTGCAAACATTTTAGATTTTGACTACATTTTTCTTCATGGCTGGAACATAGATATCGAGCAGTTAAATAAAAAAATTATAGAAAAATTAAGCGAGCACAATTATACGCAGGTTTATAATAAAGGAGGGATAATTATACTAGGTAAACATGGCGCTTAAGCTTTCTGGACTAACGGAACAAATAAGGCTAGTTTTAGCAGAAATAGTTTTAATTTTTATTGCAGGGCTTGTTTACATGAATTTCTTTGCTGCGGTTAAGTTGGCTTTTGCATTTACATTTCTGTTTTCTCTTCCAATGGCATTGTTGATTACGCTACTTAAAGGTCTTAATTTTATTGAAAAATTTGTTTTAGCAAATCTTTTTGGAGCTGCTATTTTAGGAATAATCTATTTTCTTTTTGATGTTATTTTTAATATTCCACTCACTACATTTGTTTTTATAGGCACATCTGTTGTCTTCATTGCAGCATCAATACTTCTTTATGCAATAAAAAAGTCATAATTCACAACCTTTATAAAAATTCCATTGCCAGCTTGTTGAATGCAAAAATTGAAAGTATTGCTTGTGGCAGAGCACTTCTGGCCTACGGTTGTTGGGGGTGGTGAGATAAGCTCTTTTTTGCTAGCTAAAGGATTAACCAAAAAGGGAATTGATGTTAGCGTGCTAACTTCGCGTTCAAACGAAGAGAAAAAAATAGAAGTTATTGGTAATGTAAAAATTTACAGGGTTGTTAAAAGTGGAAACACAAACACCCTTGCTGGAAACCTCACAAGATTATCTTTCAAAGCCGAACTTGATAAGGCTCTCGAACACCATCTTTCAAGAAACGAAATTGATATCGTTCACGCTATGAGTGCAATGTGCATCCCCTCTGTCGCAAAATTGCAAAGCGTCACAAAAATTTGTCATGTAAACAGTCCGGTTGCGTTCTGTCCGAAAGGAAATCTAATAAGATACAGTAAAGAATGCCAATTAAAATGTACTCCATCTTATTTTCTGCCATGCCTCATGACTTCTGAAGAAATTGGTAGGATGAAAAACATGGTGTGGATCAGATTCAATCCAATAGTTTGGAAAATAATTTGGGATAGATGGAAAGCAATACGTAATGCGCTACCAAAATTTGATCATTATACTCCAATCTCAACTTTCATGCGCGATTGGCTACTTTGTTATGGCATAAGCAGTGAAAAAATAACAGTGCTACCAAACATCGTTGAAATAGAAAGATTCTCAAATTTAAAGCAAATGAAAAACAAAGTCCCAAAGATACTCTATATAGGAGCCTATCTCAGATCAAAAGGGGTGCATGTGCTCCTTCAGGCTTTGAAAAATATCCAACTTCATTATGAGGCAAGTTTTTATGGAAGTGGAAACTTGAAAGAATGGATGCAGAATTTTGTTGAAGAGAATAAAATGCCAGTGAGAATAAATAATGAATGTGATTATTCAGATTTGCCACGGGTTTATTCAGAACACGACATTGTTGTCTTTCCGTCACTTGTGCCTGAAGGTCTTGGAAGAGTCGCACTTGAGGCTGCAGCCGCTGGAAAGGCTATTGTTGCTTCAAGGGTTGGCGGGATTGTTGATGTTGTTGAAAATGGTAAAACAGGACTGCTTGTTGAAGCAGGAAATGTTGAAGAGTTAAGTCGAGCAATTAACCTTTTACTCTCAAACAAATCGCTTTGCGCAAAATTTGGAAAGGCTGGACTTGCAAAGGCAAAGCGTGAATATTCAGAAAAAGCAGTTGTTGGCAAAGCAATTAAAATTTATAAAAAGGTTAAAAATGAAAGTCTTAATGCTAGGAATATACGACTTTGAAAAATACCCAAGAGGTAGAGTGCTCTATAAAGGGCTAAAGAAAAATGGTATCTTAGTGGACCTTTTTCTTCCAAAAGGTCCTGGTTTATTAAAATATGCAAAAATAGCAAGGCGAATTTTAAGCATTGACTATGATTACCTACTTGTTACTGGAAAAATCTCCTTGATGATTGCTGTTCTCCTCAAGCCAATTCACAGAAAACCTATTATTTTTGATGCCTTTATTTCTGATTACGACACACTGGTTATTGATAGAAAACTTGTTAGAAAAGGTTCGATAAAAGCACAATTTCTCTGGTGGGGAGACAAATTGAGTTGCACACTTGCTGACCTAGTAATACTAGACACGCAGGAACACATTGATTATTTTGTCAGCGAGTTTGGTCTGCCAAAGGAAAAATTCAAAGCCATTTTGATTGGTGCAGATGATGACATCTTTGTACCAATGAAAAGAATGCAAAAAAGCAAAAAGTTTGTTGTTCTTTTCCATGGAACATTCATTCCACTTCAAGGAATCGAGCACATAATAAAAGCTGCAAAACTTCTTGAAAAAGATGAGGATATCCTTTTTGAGCTTGTCGGTGATGGACAAACCTTCTCAGCAGCAAGAGCATTGGCAAATGAATTAAAGGTAAAAAATGTTGTTTTTAGAGGAATGATGCAAATCCAAGAAATCCCAAAAAGAATTTCAAATGCAGATGTTTGTTTAGGAATTTTTGGAACAACTCCAAAAGCATATAGGGTCATTCCGAATAAGTTTTACGAAGCAATCGCGATGGGAAAGCCAGTTATAACTGCAGACACGCCAGCAATTCGTAGGATTTTTAAGAATGGTGAAAACTGTCTGCTGTGTGAGGCTGGAAGTGCACATTCCCTTGCCAAAGCAGTGGTTTTGCTTAAAAAAAATCCTTTATTAAGAAAAAAGATTGCAAACGCAGCCATAGCAAAATTTAAAAAAGAATGTAGTCCAAAAGTCATTGGACAAAACTTAATAAATTGTATTAAGGAGATGATTTAAATTAGATATAAAGTTTTAGTTATAGGCGGGGCAGGATTTATAGGCTCTTTTCTTGTCGACGAATTAATAAAGCAAGGCCATGATGTGACGATTTTTGATAACCTCGAACCACAAGTTCATAATGGAAAAATTCCATCCTATTTAAATAAAGAAGCAAAGTTTATTCAAGGTGATGTAAAAGATTATGAGGCGTTAAAAAAAGCTGTGACGGATATGGATGTAATTTTTCACCAGGCAGCTTCTGTTGGTGTAGGCCAGAGCATGTATCAAATAAAAAAATATGTTGAAAACAATTCGCTTGGTACTGCAAACCTTCTTGACATTTTGGTAAATGCAAAGCATTCTGTAAAAAAACTTTTAGTTGCGTCATCAATGTCAATTTATGGGGAGGGGAGCTATTTGTGTGAAAATTGCGGAAATGTGAATCCAACTCTGAGGACTTCAGAACAACTTGCAAACAAAGATTGGGAATTGCATTGCCCAAGATGTTCATCAATCTTAAAAGCAATTCCAACAACTGAAAGAAAACCTTTGGAGTGTAATAGCATTTATGCTATAACAAAAAGGGACCAAGAAGAAATGGTTTTAAACATTGGAAAAGCTTACGGGATACCAACTGTTGCATTGAGATACTTTAATGTTTTTGGACCAAGACAAAGCTTGAGCAATCCGTATACTGGTGTTATGGCAATATTCTTAAGCAGAATAAAAAATGATAGACCTCCATTAATTTTTGAGGATGGAAAACAAAGTAGAGATTTTGTGTCGGTGCATGACATTGTTCAAGCAAATATTCTTGCAATGAAACAAAGGGCAGCTGATTTTAATGTTTTTAATGTTGGGACTGGGAATCCTGTAACAATTAAGGATGTCGCTGAAAAGCTAATTGCCCTTTGTGGCAAAAAATTAGTTCCAGAAATAACCCAGTTATTTAGGAAAGGAGATATTAGGCACTGTTTTGCCGATATTACCAAAATAAAAGAAAAACTTGGGTTTGAGCCAAAGACAAATTTAGAAAATGGGCTGGTTGAGCTCGTCCAATGGTCGGCAGATGTTGAAGCAGAAGACAAAGTTGGTCAAGCAACGGCAGAATTAAAGACAAAAGGGCTTATTTGAACAAATTGCAAGAGGGCTGCATTTGAGATTCTTAAAACAGATTATCTTTAAGAAGAACAAACGATTAAAATCATGATGCGAAGTCTTGAGCTTTTTAATTCACAAACTTTAAAAATAAAATGATGATGTTTTTTTTATGAAGGTTTTAATCGTCGATAACAATGGGTGTTCTTTTCCAGATATTGGTTACCAAATTAAGCACACATTGGAAAAAGCAAGCCATGAAACAAGAACATTTAACTATCGCTTTTTAAAATTAAACAAATTTTTTTTAACAAATAGATTGTTAAACACTTTACTTATTAAATTTGCTCGTATTTGGCGTCCAGATCTGCTTTTGGTGATTAAAGGTGAGTCCCTTATTCCTGGAACGATATCAAAAATATCCGGCGAATCAATCACAACAGCAGCTTGGAATCCTGATGAGCCTTTTGGAGCTGTTCTCCCATTTAATAGAATTCGTAATCTCACTGAATATGATTACTATTTCATTTATGATGAAAGATATGCTAAGCAGTTAAAAGAAATTAATCCAAATTCTTATTATCTTCCTTTCGGGCCAGATGTTGATGTTCATAGGGAGCAGATTCCTCTTTGGATGAGGAGCTATAAATATGATATTTCTTTTGTAGGGACAGCTTATTCAAACAGGCAATATTTGCTTGAACAAATATCAAAAAAGCATTCTAGCCTTGCGATTTATGGTCATGGTTGGTCGCAAGCAAGCAAACAGCTCAAAAAATTTGTAAACAAAAAAGTTCCAATGGGGCCTGCTCTTGCTTATGTTTTTAACGAGTCAAAGATAAACCTGAATATTTATGGTCCTTCACAAAAGTTTGTAGTCCCAAATCCAAGAACTTTCGAGATTCCTGCTAGCAGAAATTTTCAGCTAGCAACTTACCATAAATCCATAACACGCCATTTTAAACCCGGCAAAGAGATTGTTTTATATCGAAATGAAGATGAACTTTTTGAACTCATTGATTGGTATCTTGACAATGATGAAGAAAGAGAAAAAGTTGCCCAGGCAGGCTATGATAGGGTTTTGAAAGAGCACACAATGAGGCATCGCTTACAAAGGATGTTTAAAATAATGAACATGAAATTGTGAACATGCGAATTGCCATTTTGGTGGACTCGCTCCTTCAGAAAGGTGGAGTGGAAAGAGTGCTTTTACAGCAGCTTATGGCTTTTAAAGGTCATACTGTTGATATAATTGCTGGTAGATATGATTCTCAGTCAACATTTAAAGAATTTCAATCTGCGAATATTTTTTCTTTAATAAAAAACAAAGAGCCAGGTCCAATGGCTAGGTTGCAATTAGAGCTTGCATTTCAAAAACTTCGTTTAAAGGGATACGATCTGTATATCCTTCATGGAGGTTCATCACTGAGAGCTGCAAGAGCCCATCGACCAAATATTTGGTATTGTCATGCGCCTATGCGTTGGGTTTACGACCTCTTTGGTGAAGAACTTTCAAAAAGAAAAGGTATAAACAAAATATTTTATTCTCTTGCCTGCAAATGGCTTCGCACAAGGGATTTACAATCAATCAAAAATATAGACATAATCATTTCTAACTCCAAATTCACGGCTGCGCGAGTCAAGCAGTACTTTCAAAGAGATTCTTTTGTTATTTATCCAGCTGTCGACATCGAAAAGTTTAGGTGGCGAAAAAACAAAGGCTATTATCTTTCAACAGCGAGACTTGATCCCATAAAAAGGGTTCATTTAGCTGTCCAAGCTTTTCAACGTATGCCAGAGAAGAGGCTCATAGTCATGAGTCATGGCAGAGAAGAGGAAAGAATCAAAAAAATGTGTTTGGGCTATCCGAACATAACTTTTTTAGGTGAGCAGGACGAGACAGAAATGAGAAAATTACTCAGTCAGTCAATTGCTACGCTTTATCTTTCCCACAAAGAAGATTTTGGGATAACACCAGTCGAAAGCTTGGCTGCCGGTAAGCCGTGTATAGTCTCGAATGAAGGAGGCCTTACCGAAACAATAATTGATAAAAAAACTGGTTTGTTGATTGAGCCTACTCAAATAGAAAATATTATTCGAGCTGTTAATTGGCTAACTCCTGAACGTGCTGAATGCATGCGTGCACTTTGTCAAAGACGCGCAAAATTATTTTCTCTAAAAACTTTTATCAAAAAAATGAAAGCAGTGGTTTCTAGACTCACAAACGTCGAAGAAATTTGAAAGGTATAACACAAATAAATATAAATTTAAATGACTTCATGAAATCCAAGCAAATGCCTCCTCTAAAAGGACTTAAATGGATTTGTTTCTCTCAAGTAAGTTGATGTGTATTTGGCTGTCTTTTTCATTTTCGTATATTTTTTCAATAAAATATAACAGTTTTTTTGCATAGATTGAGTAATCAAGCGTTCTTGCTCTTGCAAATGCTTTTTCTGCCATTTGCTTTCTAATAGAAGGATTTTTCAGCAGATATTCAATGCATTCCCTTAACTCTTTTGTGTCGCCCCTTCTAAATATCAGTCCTTCTTTGCCATGCCTGATATACTCTTCTATGCCTTCGATGTCGCTTGTTACTATTGGGGTGCCTGCGGCCATGGCTTCGAGTAGAGCATTTGGGAATCCTTCGTGAAGGGAGCAGGAGACGAATATGTCTGCTGTCTTATAGTAATCTTTCATCCTGCTCCAAGGGACTCGGCCAACTGAAATTATTCTTTCTTTACACCATTCTGGGACATTCCATTCAAATTTATCTCCAACATGAATCAGCTTAAGCTCCTTAAATTTTGCAAAAAGCTCTGGTAAAATTTGTTCAAGGTAAATAACTCCTTTTCTGATTCTTTCTTTGTTACCTGCAGAAACAAATAATAATTTTATTCCTTTGATTGGTAATTTTTTGTTTTGTTGCAACTCATTAAACTTAACGCCAGAACATGGCACAAAGAAAGGAGCAAGAATCTTACCATAATTAGCAAATATCAGTTTTTGTGTTTTTCGCGAAGGGAAAAGAAATGCTGCAGCGTTTTTCACACATAGTGCTTCTAGTCGTGCCTGGATTATTGCGTAGTGAATTTTTCGCGCAAATCGTGAGACTAATGAAGAATAGTTTTTTGCAATTTTCATATTTCGTAAAAAAACTTGCGCAGGCTGATTTATTCGCAAAACATATCTTTGCTTCAATACGCCCAACGCTCCAAGAGCATTTGCAATGATTATGTCTCCCGCAAGAGCAGGATTTTTTTTGAAGTATCTGCTTACATGCCAGCCGAGAATTATATAGCTTAGGTTCTGGCCTATAAAAGGAATTTTTGGAGCAAAACAATCAAAACGATATATTTCTGCATAATGCTTTTTTTCAAATGAAGGCACTTTTTTAGAAGTTCTTCCACATAGAATTATAACCTTGTATCCTTTTTTTGATGCATATTTTGCAAACTCTTCAAAGAAGCCAGCGTATGAACCGCTATTTTCATTAAATACCTTGCATATTAAATATATTTTTTTCATAGTTAACTTATATTTTATCTTTTTCCGCAAGAGCCCAAATCTTGTCACCCGCAGGATTATAGCACCATTTTTTTAATTTGAAGCCATTCTCAGAGAATATCTTTTCTAAGCTTTTTATTGTGTAATACCACTGGTAGACTGGAGCGCCGTTTAATCTTCGCCAAAGGTTTTTAATCAAAAATATTGAGAGCCATTTTGGCGATTGCCAATCAAGCCTAGGTACAAAACACAGTATCTTTCCTTTAGGTTTTAAAACCCTTCGCGCTTCGTGCAAGATTTTGTTTTGTTCATCTAGTGTAAAATGCTCAAGGGTTCCAATGTCGAGCCATGCATCAAAATATTCTGGAGGATATTTTGTATCCCTTATGTCTCTTTTTTCAATAGTCATTCTAAGTTCTTTTTTAGCTTTCTTTATCATTTTCTCATCTGTATCAAACCCTCTTACTTTTGTGTAGCCGCTATCTTTCAGAACTTTTAAAATCCTGCCGAAGCTTGCTCCTGCTTCAACAATTTTTGCATTTTTTGGAATAAACTTTTTGATAAATGGTAGCAATGCAGTCTTTGCGTCTTCAATCCATTCTGTTGTTGATTTTTGGCTAAAGTGATCTGCCCAGGAGTGCATTTTATATTGCTTGAGCATCATTTTAAATAGCAGACTTTATGATGTTTTTAATCTCTTTTAAACTTGTTGTTTTTAGTGTTATGAGAAACAAAAGGTAAATGAGTGAAGCTACTACTATTGTGATTGGTATTTCAATAAGTACATTGATAATAAGTAATTTTTTTAGCACAAATAATGTACCTACAAATGCTGCACTTGCAACAATAACTTTGGCATAATCAAAAAGTGGAATTTTATTTTCAACAAACCTGTTTAGTATTGTCGTTGAAAGTGCCGCGTTGATAAGTCCTGTTGTTAGTGCAGTGATGGATGCTCCAACTATGCCAAGAAGAGGAATAAGCAGTAGGTTCAGCAAAACACTAAGAGCCGCAATTGAAAGACTTATTGCAGTCTGGATTTTTGGCTTGTTTATTGCTAGCAAAAGTCTTCCATTTATTAAAGCAATGCTCCCAAATATTGTACCAACAGACAGTAGGCGCACAGGAATTGCTGCAGGCAAATACTTTTCGCCAAAGAAGAGATTGATTATTACTTCTGGGAATGCAAATAGTGAAAGCGCAAGAGGCGACAAGATGATAAAAGTCCATTTTTGAAGTTTTGTTATGCTTTCTCTGAGCCTTTTGTCAGCAAGTGCATAGAGTTCAGAAGCCATAGGCAGAATAACTGGCGAGACGGCTTTTCCTATATATCCAATTAGGTTTGCTATTGGTATAGCAACATTGTAATAGCCCACGTCCGATAATGGCCTAAAGTATGTTAATATGATTGTGTCAGCATATCCTAGAATAGCACTTCCCATAAGTCCGACAATCACTGTCAAACCAAAATATAGCAGTTTTTTAAATAAGTGCCAGTCAAATGATGCTGGAATGACAAAGAATTTTGGAAATGTTTTAAGAAGAAAAATCATAAAGACAACTGGCACGAGTGCGAAGGAGATCAAATTGGCATAGGCTGGAGCCATGGTCTTTAAACCAAGTCTAAAAAATAAATAGGTTGTAACAAAAATAGCTGCATTTCCGAATAAGTCAATAAGTGCTGACAAAACAGGCTTCTTAAAGCTAACAAACAGAGCCGCAAAAAATGTCTCAAAAGTTGAAAGAAGAAATGAAATTGCAAGAACAATGATAATTCCTGCTGCGGCTTCGTTTTTGAAATAATTCTTGCCTAACCAGTTAGATAAGATAATTGCTACAGTTGTGAAAAGGCTAAGAATTAATGCTTGCACAAGAAAGAGATATACAAGCGAATTTTTTGCACTTTTAAAGTCGCCTTTTGTTCTGAATTCAGCAACATATCTTGAAACTGAAACATTTAATCCAAGTGCTTTGAAGCCCATGAAAAAGCTGAGAAATGAGAAGACTGCAAAAAAAAGCCCATACTCTGATGGACTCAGATTTCTTGCTAGCAAGATTCTGAATAGATAACCGACAAATGCGGACGCAATAAGGATGATAAAAACTAACCAAGTTCCCCGCACAAAATATCTCGTGTAATTCATGCCGACCCTATACAGAAGAGCCCATTATAAAGCTTGTGAACTCTATAACTAATGTAACTATAGCAGTCTTTCTCAAGCCATTAAAGCTCATCTAATTTTCCACATTGTAGCTGTCTTCAGCAATTTCTTAGGCCGTTGCTCTTAGCCTTATAACAATAATTAATATCAGCTAACATAACTTTTTAGTTCTCATGCAGTTCATAATTTTCGCATAATTGCTATGATGGATTCTCCGAATAGAAAATGGAAAATTTTATTAATCTTATCACTTAGATATGTCCTTAACAGAGGAATCCAAGCGCCTTCTGTTGTTAGTTCTTCGATATTAAATCCATACCATTTTGAAAGCAATTTTATTTCGTTTAATGTAACTTGATTTATGTGCTCTTCAGGTGCACCAGCCTTTGCAGACAATGGAAATCTCCTAAATTTCCCATAGAGCAAGAAATATATGCGCTCATATAGCGATTGTAGATTTGGTGTACTCAAGAAAAAAATCCTCCTTTTTTCAACATTTTATGCACATCTCTAAAAAGTTTGTGAGGATTTTCAATGTGCTCTATGATTTCTGTGCAAATAACAACATCAAACTTGTTTCTAAAGCGTGGAACATCTTTGTTTATGTCAAATTCGATAAACTTTATTCTTTTTTCAACAATGCGCGGCTTTACAACATCCATTGCGCAAACATTAAAGCCGTACTTTAGCGCTATTTTTGTGTGGCGAAAAGTGGGTCCACAACCTAAATCCAAAAGTAAACCTCCCCCAATTCTTTTACAAAAATTCTCAACATGTTCCATAATTTTTAAATCGGTATGTGAGGTCATGCGAACCTACCCCTCATCTGTCAAGACTGCTGTTTTTTGCTTCGAAAGCAAAAGAAGATTTAAATAGTTTGTGATTTACACGGGCTTATGCCAAAAGAAGGCAAGAACTTTGAGAAAGAAAGTTTTGGTTTTGCGGCATACGCAATTTTGTTATCATTGCTTTTAATCCTTATGCTCCTTCACCTTTTTAGGCTTTATCCAATCGTTGTTGACAAGTTTACTTTTTATATCATAAGCCTTGTTTTTGTTCTCTTGCTGTTGCCAATTGTTCGCTACATAAAGTTTTTTGGTCTTGTTGAGGTTAGGAAGGAGATTGAAGAATTGAGGCGCCAGCTTTTGACTGTAAAAGCGCTTGCATCAAGGGCAAGATAAATCTTTTTTATTGACTTTTTGCGCGTTTAGCAAGATACCACTCAACAAACCTTGTCATTCCTTCTTCAATTGTTGTTCTTGGCTCCCAGCCAAGAATTGCCTTTGCTTTTGAGATATCAGCATGCGTGATTGGAACATCTGCTCGTTGTTCTGGAAGTTTTTGTATGATTGCTTTTTTTCCAACAAGTTTTTCAATAAGCGAAACAAATTGGTTTAACTCCACAGGTTTGTTATTGCCAAGATTAATTATTTCGAAGGCAAAGCGCTTCTCGGTCGCTGCGAGGATTCCTGAAATAATATCGTCAATAAAAGTATAATCGCGCTTTGATGTCCCGTCACCATAAATCTCTATTGTTGCTTCCTTTAAAATCTTTTCAGTAAACTTATACGGCGCCATGTCTGGCCGTCCACGTGGGCCATAAACAGTGAAGAGCCTTAAGCAGGCAATTGAGAGGCCATAAAGATTGTGGTATGTTCTACACATTAACTCCGCAGAGAGCTTTGTTGCGGCATACGGTGATGCTGGTTCATTCAATGGCTCCTTTTCTGAAAATGGAAGATGACTATTTTTGCCATAGACGGACGAAGAAGAGGCAAAAATAAACCTTTTCACACCGAATTTCCTTGAGCATTCAAGTAGATTTGTTGTTCCGCCAACATTCACTTCGGCATATAGCTTTGGATTCTCAATCGAGGCACGAACTCCGGCTCTAGCAGCAAGGTGTATAACTAGTTCAAAATTATGAGTAGCAAATATTTGGTCAAGGGGAGCTCTTATATCGGCTTTGTAAAATGTGAAAGTCTTTTTCTTTTTTAGTTCTAATATGTTTTCGCATTTGAAAGCTGGGTTATAGTAATCATTTAGGTCATCGATGCAAACAACATCATCCCCTCTTGCTAGTAACTTCTCGCAAAGATGACTTCCAATGAAGCCAGCTCCACCAGTAACTAGAACGCGGCTCACTTCGCTTTCCCTTTCAACCAATCAATCGTTTTTTTCAGTCCTTCTTCAAGAGTTGTTTTTGGCTTGTAACAAAAGGCCTTTTCTGCCTTTGAGATATCTGCTTTAGACCTTCTAATCTCTCCCTGCCTTGGTTGTTCTCTTATTACTTTAAAATCCTTTCCAACAAGCTTTCCGACCAGTTTCGCAAGTTCATTAATGGTTGTTTCTTTGCCGCTACCAATGTTGAAGAGCTCAAATGGTGGTGTCTTTTTTTGAAGAACTGCACTAGCCCATCTTGCGGCCAAAATTGTTGTTCCGATGATATCGTCTATATACACAAAATCGCGGGATTGTTCACCATCGCCGTATATTATTATTTCGCCCCTAAGCGCGCCTTCTATAAACCTTGGCACGACGGCATAACCAGCTGTGTTTTGTCCATACCCAAAGACATTGAAATAGCGGAGGCAAAGGACAGGTAGCCCATATTCTTTGGCATAAGAAAAGGCTTGCATTTCATTAGTGGCTTTTGTTATAGCATATGGCGTAAAAGGAAAGATTTTGTGATGCTCGCACTGTAGTGGCGCGCTGCTTTGACCATAAACAGCTGCCGAGGATGCAATGACAACCGCTTTTACCTCATTTTTTTTGGCTGCCTCAAGAACAGAAGCTGTGCCAATGATATTAGTTCTGTAGTACTCATTCCAGTCTTTCCATGAATCGAGTGCAGACTGTTTTGCGGCGTAATGCAAAATGTAATCTGCACCTTTAAACGCGTCAACGAGTTTGTCGGTATTTGTTATGTCTATTTCTTTGAAATCAATCTTTTGTGAAGAGAGCAACTGCTCGAGATTCTCTTTGGAACCATGAGCACTTAAATTATCTATTACAACTACGCTATCTTCACTTTTAGCCAGCCTTTGTGAGAGTGCGCTTCCAATAAAACCGGCTCCTCCTGTTACAACAAACCTTGCCATTATTTTACTGAGACAGCTCTTCCAATTGAAAAGTATTTTATACCAAGCTGGTGCATTCTTTGAGGGTCATATATGTTCCTGCCGTCAAATATGATTGGTTGCTTTAGTTGTTTTTTTATCCTTTCTATCCTCAAATGCTTGAATTCATCCCATTCCGTTAGAATGAGCAGCGCATCTGCGTTTTCAGCAGCAGCATAAGGATTGGTGCAGTATGTGATATTTTTGAGAATCTTTTTTGCATTTTCCATTGCCTTTGGGTCATAAGCAGCTATTCCTGCACCAAGCTCCTGCAACTTGGATATTATATCGATTGATGGTGCGAAGCGCATATCATCTGTGTTTGGTTTGAAGGCTAAGCCAAGCACACCCAATCTCTTGCCTTTCACTCCCCCAAGCTCTTTTTCTATCTTTTCAACAAAATACTTGCGCTGACTGACATTTATTTCAGATACTGCCTTCAGCAGAGATGGCGTGATGCCGTGGCGTTCAAATGTGTGAATAAATGCATCTAAATCTTTTGGAAAACAAAAACCACCATATCCTATTCCTGCTTTCAGAAAATCGTAACCTATTCTTTTATCAGCTCCAATGCCTTTCATAACAACTTCGATGTCAGCCCCTGCTGCTTCGCAAAGCCGCGAAACCAGGTTTGCATATGAAATTTTCATTGCCAAAAACGCATTAGAGGCATGTTTGATGAGTTCTGCGCTACGCATATCTGTATGAATGATTGGAGCATTAAAAGGCTTGTAAAGCTCTGTAAGAATGGCATCCGCCTTTTGGCTGTCAGTACCAATAACAATTCTATCAGGATTCATTGCGTCTTTGAGCGCAGAACCCTCCCTCAAGAACTCAGGATTTACTGCAATGTCGAAGTCAGCCTTTTCTAAATATTTTTGCATGAGCTCCTTCATCCAGTCTGCTGTCATAACTGGTACTGTGCTTTTTTCAACAATAACCTTATAGCCTTTCATTGATTTTGATATCTCTTTTGCAACATGTTCAATTGATGTAAGGTCTGGGCTGCCATCTTTTTTTGGCGGAGTGCCGACGCAAATAAAAACAACTTCAGAATCCTTTATTCCACTTGCAATATCAGTCGTAAACCTCAACCTTCCTTCTGATTTATGGGCAAGAACAAGCTCTTCTAGGCCAGGCTCGTATATCGGAATTTTTTCATTCTTTAGCAGCTCAATCTTTTTTTTATCATTATCAATACAGACGACTTGGTTTCCTTTTTCTGCAAACACAGCGCCTGTTACAAGCCCAACATATCCAGAACCAATTATGGAAAGTCTCATGAAGGCTGTTAAAGGTAATCTCTTTATAAAAATTTTGCTACTTCAGAATAGCATCTTGTTATAGAAAAATTTATAAGGAAAAGCGGATGAAAAATTAATAGGACGGCCATAGGGGCTGGGTTCTACCCGTTCCCATTCGAACACGGCAGTCAAACCAGCCTCCGTAGCTGAGTGTACTGCGTTACGCGGGAAATCAGCTAAGCTGTCCACTTTTACATCTTTGCTTGAAAAAGAAGTTTCTTAAAAGAGCTAAAAGTTCTAGATGAAATTTATGTTTTTTAGCCAGCTCCAAGCCCAATCAGCATAGTGCCGCTAACTATCAGTCCTATACCAAGCCATTTCAAAAAGTTCATTCGCTCGTGCAAAAGAGGTATTGCAAGTAATGTTGTCCATATATATCCTAAGGAAACAAGTGGGTAAAGGACTGAAAGCTCTCCACCCTTAAGTGCCGGTATGTAGAGCATGGTTGAAAGGGCGTAGATGGCGATTCCTCCTATCATGTGATAATTCCTGAACTGTTTTAAGGGATTCAAGTTAAATTGCGCTGCTCCCTTTTTCAACATGATTGGGCCAAGTGAGCCAACCAGAGTTGCCAACGCAACTAGCCCTATAGACCAAAGTGAGGTTGCCATTATTCTAGCTCTTTCTCCATTTTTGTAGGGTGTTCGCGCCCATGCCAAGCGTTGTTATGCCCGCAACAATCGCAATAATACCTGCAATCTTGGATAGCTCCAGAGTTTCACCAAAGGCAAGCCGGGAAAGAATAACAACCCAAATATAACTTGTTGCAATCATTGGATACAAGATTGTAACCTCGCCTCCCTTCAACGCAAACAAAAATATTACCGCAGAAACGCCATATATAGAAAGCCCAATTATTAATTCCCAGTTCCAGAAAATGAGTGGGAGCTTTTCAGCACCAGCTTTAGTGAAAAGCTGTGCAATTGATGTAAGCACAGTCATAAGCACCACTAGAACTATTGCCCAACCTTTTGTTGCCATGTGCAGTTACTCACCTAACAACACTTGCATTATTGCAGCAAATGCAGGCCTTGCAATTAATACACCAAAGCTTGTTGCTGCGATTGTTGTTATTGCAAATCCCTTTAGCAATCCAGCGCCTGCAAAGAGTAGTGGAATCATTGCAACAAATAGTGTTGAATAAGATGCAAAGATTATTGAAAATGAGCGCTTAATCTTTTCTTTTATGCTTAAATACTCTGCTGCGCCTTTTCTCTGACTTTCATCTGCGATTATAACAAGTGCATCAACACCAGTTCCTATTGCGATTATTATGCCAGCTATTGCTGCAAGGTCAATGTTCCAGCCAACAAGTGCTGCAAAACCAAGAATGAGCAAAAGTTCACTAATCAGAATCAAGCCCATTGGAATTGCTATCAAAAGATTTCTATAGTGTGCCATGACAACCACACAGACAGCCAAGATTGCGAGCAGGCCAACAAAAATTGCATTTTTTACAAAGCCTTCTCCTAAAACTGCTGAGATTGTGTCTGTCTTCACTATTTCAAGCTTAACCGGCAGAGACCCTGTGATAAGGATTGTTTGCAGCTTCTTCATATTGTTTAGGGCATCCCTCACAGCTTCTTCTTGGCTTACTCCGCTTCCTGGGCCAGAGATTGCAATATCAGTAATCACCCTACCTTTTAGCTCAGCAGCGATGTTAAGGGTATCCACAAGAGTGTCATCCAGATAAAGGTCAAGTTGTTTTTCAAGGAAGCGCTCTCCGCCTTTTGTTATAATAGGAATTCCGCTTGTTATGTTTGCATGCCTCGCAGCTGCCTCTGGGCTAAGTGATATGGAAAAACGGAAACCACAGACCCAGCCCCCTTCGATTCTTCCACAGCCTTTTGTTGGGTCAAGGCCTGAGCAGTCCGCTGTCCTGCATACATATGTTATGTCGCGACCTCCAACAAAGACTGTCTCATTACCAATCTTCGCCTCAAACTTTCCTTGTTTTGCGAGAAGGTCTTTGACCTCTTCTTCGGTGACTCCTGCGATTTCAACAACGACAAACTGCTTGCCTGTTCCCCCAAGTGTTTTTGGTAGGTCTGATGCTGCCCTTACACTTACATCTGTTAAGCCAAAAACGTTCAGGCGTTCTTTCATCCCCTCTATGAGAATGTCAAACTCGTTTTGGTCTAGAAGCCGTTCTGGCTGCAGCACAACCCTTGTTCCTCCCTGAAGCTCAAGCCCTTTTCTTATGTTGCTTTTTGGTGCTGGAAAGACCCTCAAGCCAAGCTCTTCTGCAACAACGCTGCTCTCATTATCAATGAGCTTTGGTTTTGTGACAAGCTTATATGTCGCCTTGGTTGTTTGAACAGTGATGCTCTCATTAGCTTTTAGTTTTTGAACAAACTTCTCATAATCATTAACATCTTTTATTCTTATGCCATTCATCCATAGTATCCGCTCACGAGACATTAACGGCTTTGAAGGGTCAGGGCTTGGAATGCCAGCAAGAGCTGCGGAACTATTTCTAGCAATTGCACGTATTGCAACCCCATCTGCCCATGGACTCGGTTTTATGGCAATGATTGCAAATATCAGAAACAAAAGCAAAATGATGACCCGCCAATTTGTTAAAATCTTTTTAAGCTTGGACATTTTTTCTCTCCTTTAGTTCAAGATAAAGTCTTAGAAGCCCGACATTCTGTATCCATGTATATATCATGTCAACAAGCAGTCCTATGAGTGTTATCAGCATTATCTGCCGCACGGTATCTGCTGTGATGAAAATGAGCCCAACAAGGATTGCTGCAAGTGTGGTTGTAGTCATAGTTAGCCCAGTGCGTATTGCCGAATAAATTCTTTCCATCACGCTCCCTTCCTTCCTCCGCAGAACGTTTGTGCTAAGAAGCATATCTGTATCAATTGAATAACCAATGAGCATAAGGAAAGCAGCAACACCAGCTGTTGTTAGCTTTATCCCGGTAAGATTAAAAACAGCCAATGTAACAATGATATCACATATCACACAATAGATTGCGATGACGCTTGGCACAAAGCTCCTGAAAAAAAGGAAAACAACAATAGCCATCAACAGGAACGCACCAAGGACTGCTCTTAGTGCAATCTTAAAGAAGCTTTGCCCAAGCAACGAGCCTGTGAGTTCCATAGAATATTCTTCTCTTTTTAGTCCTAACTTTTCAAGTATTCCGACCATTTGCTGGGTTTGAACACCAGCCGCCTCAAGAATAATCTGCTCTTTTCCAAGGAGCCTTAGTGAAACCTCACTGCTCTTGTCCAGCTCTTTTTTCAACAGGCTCTCAAGTTTTTCTTTGGATATCTTTTCAGCAGGAATCGTTACAACAAGTCCACCTTTTAGGCTTATCCCTTTGTTGACAAAATCGCCTGTTTTTGCAGACTGATAAGCAATTTGAGCTATGGAAAGAACAAGAAGAAAAATTGGAATTAGCAGTAGTTTTTTGTAATGGTCTTCATAGAGCTTTTTTAGAAAAGGCTTGACTGGTCTCTCGAGTGCTTCTTTTGAAGACTGCTGCATTTTCATCAAAACCCCAAACAGCAAAAAAGAACAGCTTTTATAAAGCTTTTGAGAAAAGGTGAATTGACAACAAGCACCAAATAAAGCTAGAACACTGCTTTGACAAGCCCTGACCAGAACTTCCAGCCATCAAATGGTGGGATTGGCAGCATGTTAAAAACTAACAGCAAAATGTTTATTTGCATTGTTAGATAGAGCACAAGCATAGTAGTTCTGAGGCTTTTTGGTGGAAGCTTGCGCCTAGCAAGATATTTCATGGCGACCTTTTTCTTCAAACTGCCAAACATAAGCCAAGCTAGTAATCCAAGAACTCCATTTACTGCTGGCCCTGAGCCTGCTATGAGCGCTTGTTGTAGTGATGATAATTGGAGAGTGCTTGATATGCTCACATAGCCTGGTATAAAAAAGATGAACTTTGAACCAAGAAGCCTAAGGCCAATTCCTAGTGCTAGAAAAGGATACGCTGCGTGAAAAGTTGCGTTTAAGCCATAGCTAACTGCCACAAACTTGTGCAGCAACTCGTGAAGAATTAGCGCTGGAGCAGTAACCACACATGCTATCCAAAAAGCCTTGAAATCAAAACCCTTAACAGGTCTGAGCCTGAATGCGCTTATTGCAGGCATGAATATGTAGCCAACAGCCGCTGTCATCGCCACAATGTCGAGAAGCTCGCGAATAGCTATCATCTCTGTTTACACAAAAATAGGTTTTTTATAAATCTGCCGTTTGCAGAGAAGGCTGATGAGTGAGCTATTAACTGAGCAGATAGTCCTTAATTTTTCTTTCTATGAAGAAAAGAGCCTTACCAAAGTTTTCTAAAGAAATACTCCTAAACTCGCTAGCAATTGATGCATCCGCGGCATGAGCATGCCCTCCACCACCAAAGAGCCTTGCTAAGGCTTTCATGTTTATAGCACAACCAGCCTTACGCCTAAAAGTCAAACCTCCATCTTTATAGACCACTACCGCAACATCTATGTTTGGAGAGTCAAGAATTGCCTGCGTAGCGTCGCCAGGGCTAAGGCTTTTGTCCGCGAGTCCAAAAGCAAAGTTTTTGTTCAAATAGCTCTTCACAACAATGGTGTTTTTGAGTTGAGTTAGTAAATGAGCCTTTCTTTTTAGGTACTCAGCCCTAAATTCTTCAAATTCCTGACACCAGAAGATTCCTTTAGAGAGTGCATCAACAAGTTGCCTTTTATCAAAATTTGCAGCAATAATGTCCGCGAGCTTTACTGCACGCTGGTCACGCCTTTGCCAAAGGCTTATGTCTGAAGCAATCGACATAAGTGCACTTGCCACAAGGTCATTTGGAAGGAATCTGTTGTAGGCAAACTCTGTAGCACAAATAAGCCCTTCCTTTCCATCTTTTGCTGAAAGTGCGTCAAAAATTTTTACAAACCTCTTCATAACAGTGGTTGTGTGTTCAGAACATGGTTGCCAGCTTGACCAATAAACAATTCTGTTGCGCTTGGTGAGCTTTACAAGCTTTTCCTCTATACTAGAAATTTTCTCTGGGCTAAAGCCGAGAACAAAAAAGAGGCAATTCTCCAGCATTGCCATTTGGTCGAGGACTGAGTTGTAGTTGACGTAGTTAAAAAATCCACCCAGCTTTGGCTCTTCGCCCCTCAACCTGCCATAGCGAAGAACGATGGCTGCTGCACAAATCCCATCAAGTTCTTCACTGGCATAAATCACCCACCTCTGGCTCATGGCTTATAGGTGGTTTGTGTTTTATTTAAATTTGTCGTCGAATTCGACTTTTGGCTATGACATTATCCCATACCACTTATAGAGAAGCCTGTCAACAGCCTTGACAAGTTCTAGTTGTCTGCCCTGAACGATTACGCATCTGCCATTAAATACCACTTCAGGCTTTTCGGACTCACGAATATAAATTACTGCAGTTGCTGCCCTACCTCTTTTATTTGCTTCCTCACAGGTTATTATTGTTCTGTTTGTGCAAGGCCCTGTTACGTTCTTTGTGCAAGCGGCTTCAAGATTAACCCCAAGAACTTGCGCGAGGCTTATGCTCAGTTCTGCTGCTCCAAGCGCGACATAGGTAAGATTTTCAGTGTCAGGGTCGAAGGTTATAAATGTGACATTTGCTTCATTAAATGCCTCATCAAGACTGCCGGTTATGCTGACATTTTCCACTTCGTAAGGATTGAATCTGAAGGGGATTGTATAAAGCTCCTTGCCGTACTGCCATTGAGTAAACCAACTGCCAGCGCTCTTGATAAAATCAAACTGATTATACCTTACCATCTCAATTGGCTGTTTGGCTGGAAGGAGCTTTAAAACAACAACTATGCCAACAAAAGCCACAACGACAGCTGCGATAAGCAAGACAAAAAGTTTTTGTCTAGAGTCCTCTTTCTTATGCCCTTCGCTGCTTTTGTCCAAGCTTTTTTGAGCTTGAAGCCCTGGCTCTTTTTTTTCTTCAATGCTTGGCATTGGTATTCATCTCATTATTCCTGTTAGTCCATAAACAAGTCTTTCTGCCTGCATAATAATCTCTTGTTCGTTCTGGGCCGAGAGCTTAAGACAGTTCTCGCTGAAATCTGCCCCCTCGCTTCCTTCAGAAATAAGAACTAATGGTGAAAGGGCTGTTGCATTTCTACAATCAAGCTGAAGTAGGTATCCTGTACTATTTGTTAGGCCCTTTTGGACAAATATGCCAAGTTCTGAAAGTGCCTTTTCAAGATAAAACTGTGCTTGGGCCATCCCTTCAACAAGACTTGAATTTGGCTCATAGCTTATTGAAATAACTCTTGAATTTTTTAAAGCAGCTATTGCATCAGCTGGAAGGCTTACCGATTCAAGCGCTGTTGGAAGATAGTTGAAGTACAATAGCTTGCCGTCAACCTTTACCTTATAGCCTTGTGCTGTCTGAACAAATCTATAGCCGTTGTATTCAAAGCTGCCAGAGCTGCTTTGACCAATAATGAAACCTGCTGTGCTCAATATCATTACTGCTGCTATGAAGATTGCAATCATCGTTTTCCGCTTTTTTTCCCTTTTGTCTTGCATCCTTCACCCTTATGCTAAAAGCCCCGGGGGAGAGTTGCACTCCCGACCTTCTGCTTACGAGGCAGACGCATTAGCCAACCTCATTCTTTGGTTTCTAGCTGCTGTGCTACCGGGGCAGGACAACCCTATTTTATTTGTTCCAAAATCTTTTCTTTTGTGCGGAACCGTTTTTGACAAGCAAAACAGATAATGTGCTGCTTTCCTTTTTCATCCTTTATGTATGTGCCAATAGGTTTTTTTAGGAAGGTTTCTTGAACTTGCTCTTTGCATATTTCGCATTTCATCGATGAAAGGCTGGCGTCAAGATTTATAAAGTTTGCCAGGTAGCTTTGTTTAACTTTTAGCAAAAATGCCGAAGATAGCAATTGTTCACAAGGATAGGTGCAACCCACAAGGCTGTGGAGGATATCTTTGCATAAGGGTTTGTCCTGTCAACAGGATGGGCAAAGAGCATATAACAATAGACCCTTTTGACAAAAAGATAAGAATAAATCCAGAGCTCACCGGTTTTGGCTGCGCGATTGAGGCAAACAGATGTCCATTTTCTGCCATAGAACTGATAAATCTTCCAGAAGAGCTTGCACAACAGCCAATACACCAATATGGCTTAAATGGCTTTCACCTCTTCAGGCTGCCAATGCCTGTTTTTGGAAAAGTACTAGGAATCATTGGTCAAAATGGGATTGGCAAGTCAAGCTGTCTAAGGATTCTTGCAGGCATTCTTCAGCCAAACCTCGGCAAAGAAAAGGCATCTCTTGCTCAACTCTTGGAACATTTCAAAGGAACAGAAGCGCAGCCTTTTTTTCAGGCGCTTGCTGAGAAGAAGATAACCGCAAGCTTCAAGCCACAACAGGTTGACCTTATTCCAAAGCAATTCAAAGGAAAGCTTATCGACTTTCTTAAGAAATTTGACCAAAAAGGGCAGATGCATGAAGTTGTAGAAAAGCTTGGTCTAACACCCTTGCTAGAACGCCAGATGGATGTTCTTTCAGGCGGTGAGCTTCAAAGAGCAGCGATTGCGGCAGCGAGTCTGAAAGCTGCAAACCTCTATCTTTTTGATGAGCCAACAAATTTTTTGGACATAAAAGAAAGGCTTGTTGTAGCTAACTTTATCAGTAGTCTTGCAACTCCTAGTGCTGTTGTTGTCGCTGATCACGACCTTCTCATTCTTGATAGCATGGTTCAACTCGTTCACATACTTTATGGCAAAGCGGCCTGCTACGGTCTCGTCTCACATCCGATGGCTGTTAGAACCGGCATCAATACCTATCTCTCAGGATACATCAGGGAAGAAAAAATGAAATTCAGACAGTCAGAAATTCGCTTTGAGACAAAACCTCCTGTTGTAAAGCGTGAAGGAGAAGAAATAACTTCATGGGCAGGCTTATCAAAAAAGCTCGGCGAATTTGTACTAAAAACTGGCCAAGGAAAAATTTTTTGCAAAGAGGTTATTGGTGTTGTTGGCGAGAATGGAATAGGAAAAACAACATTCGCAAAAATACTTGCAGGGCAACTTGAGCCGGATTCTGGAGAGTTGCACAAAAAGGTCACAATAGGCTACAAGCCACAGTATCTTGAAACAAATTCAGAAGAACTTGTTGGAAGCATTTTGGAGGAAGCTGTTGTAAAGTACGAGAATGAGCTAATAAAACCTCTTGAGCTTAAATGGTTGCTTGGAAAACCACTTAACGAGCTTTCTGGTGGAGAGCTGCAAAGAGTAGCAATAGCACACTGCCTGAGCCATGAGGCTAAGCTTTATCTACTCGACGAACCTTCTGCGTACCTTGATGTTGAGCAAAGGCTTGCTGTTGCGCGATTGATTAGGGATGTTGCGGAAAAGCGCGAATGCGCAATTCTTGTCATAGATCACGACTTAATGTTTATTGATTATGTTTCAAATAGGCTTATGGTTTTTAATGGCAATCCTGGCATTTCTGGTCTTGCAGAAGGTCCTTTTGATATGGAGAACGGAATGAATGCATTTCTAAGTTCTGTTGGGATAACAATAAGGCGAGATTTAGAAAGTAAAAGGCCAAGAATAAACAAGCCTGGAAGCAGGCTCGATAGAGAACAAAAAGCTTCTGGAAAATATTATTATTCCTGAAAATTAGGCTCTTCCTCTGCTTTCACCTTTCACCACACCAGCCGCAATGAGATGAGCGACACGTAATGGTTCAGGAATGAAGGAACGAGTACAAGTTCTCTTAATGAGGGCAACAGCCTGTTCTAAGTCGATTCCAACAGCTTGGATGTAAATCTTGCCAATCTTCTTAGGCTTTGGAAGCTTCTCAATCAGAGCAATTTTGTCTTCCATGCCTATTTTCTTCAGAACAGAATATATTCTCTTAAAATTTGGATAGTCGCGGACAGCCACTATTACCGGAATTCCTGTAAGCTTATGCAGTCTTGGGATGTCAACTATGTTAAATCCACCAACACTTATCCCGTGAAGAAATATTGCCCTTAATTGAGCTTTGAACTTCGACTTGTTTATCATCTCTGCAATTTTCTTTGTTGAGTTTCTGCCATCAACCCTTGCCCTTGTGCTTAACACACCATCCATCGCAAGCCCGCCTCGAAAAACAGTGCCAACTATCAAAACATTTTTGTCTTTGAACTTGTCAAATGGTCCATCATCAATGCCTATGGTGCGGACCTCCTCTTTTACCACAATTGGGCTCTTTCTTGGCACAGCCTTCCCTTGTCGACAAAGATTTATAAATCTGATGGCAAGAACTTTCTCTATGAAACTCTTGACATGTTCTGACATTCACGGTTCACTCCCTGCGCTGAAGCGCCTTGAGGCCGTTGCAAAAAAAGAAAAGCCTGACTTTCTTTTGGTAGCAGGCGATATGACAATTTTTGAGCAGGATATTGAACAGGTTATAGAAAAGCTTGAGCAGATGCCTGCTAGGGTTCTTCTTGTGCATGGCAATCATGAGTCGGAAGAAATTGTAGCAGCGTTAGTCAAGCGTGGCAGCAACATTAGCTTTTTGCACAAAAGAATTTTTGAGTCAGATATAGGTGATTGGCTTTTTACAGGCTATGGAGGTGGAGGTTTTGCGCTTTTTGATAAGTCACTAGAACGCTGGGGAGAGAAAGCAGCTCGCGAAGCAGAATCAAATAGGAAAAGGCTAATTTTTCTTTCGCACCAACCACCTTATGGCACAAGGCTTGACATTGTATATGGTAGACATGTTGGAAGCAAATCCTTAACTAACTTCATAAAGCTTCATCAACCAGCACTTGTCGTTTCAGGACACATACATGAATGCTTTGGTGCTAGGCAAAGGCTTGGTAAAAGCCTGCTAGTCAGTCCAGGTCCAGAAGGGTTGCTGGTTGAGTTTAAACAAAAAGAGGGCTAGATGTCGATTAAATCAAATCAAAATCAGCGAGCCATTCTTATTAATGGAGTACTCTGGGCAATATATGATAGCTTTACTTCTGTATTTCTAGCGGCTTTTGCACTTGCGCTTGGTGCTAACAATACCGTCGTCGGAATCCTCGGTAGCCTTCCATTTGTTGCGCTTGTTCTTGCAGAAATCCCTGGAGCAAAACTTGTTGAGTTTCTACCACGCAAGGTGATATATGTCATCTTTTCATCATTTTCAAGAGCTTCGTGGTTGTTGCTCCTTCTCGTGCCTTATCTCTTCAAGAGCAACCCGATTGCCTTTGTGTCAGTTTTTTATTTTGTGGGAAAATTCTTTGAATGGTTGACTGACCCTTCTTGGACCTCTTTGGTTGCTGATATTGTACCAACAAAAATACGGGGCGAATTTTTTGGGCTAAGGCAAGCTGGCATTGCTTTTGCAGGCATGATCGCACTCGTACTCGGCGGGCTTTATCTTGACATCTTCCCAAAAGGCAGATTCATAGGATTTTCATCGCTTTTCGCTGTTGGGCTTGTATTTGGACTTGCATCTGTTGTTGCGTTTTCCAGAGTTCGTGAACCAACCTATCGCGACCATGACCATCACAAGTTAAAAGACTTTTTCTCGCTTAAAGGAGAGCTAAGGAAATTTATGCTTATCATGGCACTGTTTAATTTTGCAGTTTTTCTTGCCTCCCCACTTTTCACAGTCTACATGCTAAGAAATCTTGGCATGAGTTACACCTTCTATGCGGCTGCAGCCGCTCTATCTACGCTTGTAAAAATATTGAGCTATAAGAGGCTTGGCAGGATTGCAGATAGGTATGGCAACAAACCAGTTGCATTCCTTTCAATGTTTGGAACAGCTCTTGTGCCTTTGTCATTCATTTTCATAACCCCCACTAACAGGTGGTTGGTGGTTCCAGCACAAATACTTTCTGGCATTGTTTGGGCAGGTATGGATATAACCTCCTTCACACTTTTGCTTGAATTAACATCTGCAAAAAGACGTGCAGTGGAGGTTGCGGAATTCCAGATTATAACAACCTTGCCAATCATTGCGGCTTCTATCTTAGGCGGTTGGATTGCTGATAATCTTGTGTTTGTACTTTCAGGCATACCCCTTGTCTTTGCACTTGCGTTTCTTCTTAGGCTCATAAGCGCACTTTGCCTTCTCAAAGTTTCTGCAGTAGCACAAAAGAAGTCAGGGACGATAGTGGAAGTGCTCAAGGAAATAGCAATAGACCCGATAAAGGGGCTTCAGAACAGGCTATATGTTTTTTCAAAAAGAATTGTTAGGCTTACTGTTTGATTTTTGCGCGATGCAAAGTTATATAAACTGAAAACGATTGGCCAGAGCAATGGAACCAAAGAGTGCGCTTTCTAGGCTTGAGGCGAGTCCTCAACTCAGAAACTGGAGACAGGCACACACAGATAGCTTCTTGGTGCATGCATTTGTCATGCTTGATGAAGCAAACAAGGACATTGTGCAATTCGGTTTTTTTGACCCTAAAAAGGGCTCAATAACAACCTTTATGGTCACGCCAGAAGAGATTTACCTCCTTCCAGAATCAGAGATTCTTAAAACAGGTTCGTCGATTCTTCCTTTGAAGATGTCTGAAGTGCGGCTTGATGCAAAAAAGGTGATATCCTTAGCAGAAGAATATCTAAAGCGTCATCACCCGAGAGAGCAACCAATCAAGAGTTTCTACATTTTGCAGCGCCTTGATATTGGTTGTGTTTTCAATATAACTTATGTGACTGCTTCATTTAAGATTCTAAATATAAAGATGTCTGCCAGCACTGGAAAAATTCTTAGGCATTCTTTCGAGTCGCTAGTCGATTTAGGCTAGCTATTTTTGGAGCAATTGATTGGTAACAACACAACTTTTTTGTAATATATTTTTTACATCAATAGTGTTTAAATATTGGTTCTCATTTTTGCAAACAGGTTTTTGAGCAAAACTCATAACCAAAAAGAGGGTAAAAAAGAGGTGATTCCTCTCAATATGAAAACAAAGATGATAAAGTCGCAAAACAGAAACAGACCACAAAGACCTTCTATAAGTTATGATGTCATTAGGCACAACTCAACTCTTGACAACTTCCTGGTATTTGAAGAAGAGGAAGAGGAGCTCGCTGGATAGTTTTCCACTTCTTAAGAGGGGCAAAAGATTTAAAGGTGCTTTTTGGGGTGGTATTTCTGAGGT
The DNA here is from genome assembly GCA_038891615.1 of Candidatus Woesearchaeota archaeon. Taxonomy (GTDB): domain Archaea; phylum Nanobdellota; class Nanobdellia; order Woesearchaeales; family ARS49; genus JAWADY01. The sequence continues at coordinate 107,912 of JAWADY010000003.1, forward strand.
AGTTGGATGCTAAACATCGAAGACTGTTGCACCCTCATTAATGAAGGTCTAGCGCATAACGAAATGATTGTCATTGGTTGCAGATGCACTGTGAGATACTCTGGAAGGGCTGAAAGCACGCTAGCTGAGGGAGATAGGGTTGTTATAATAAAAAGAGACAAAACCTTGCTTATACATCAGCCTACTGGAAGTTTAGCAGTTAATTACATGAAACCAGGAAGCAGTCATAAGGCTTTTCTCGAGAAAGGCGTTCTTTTTATTAAATCTAAAAATCTTGCTTCAAAGGAGTGGATTGACATTGTCATTACCAAAGTTTATTTTCTTAACTCTGCCCCTCTAGAAGATTGTCAGTCAATCCTTCTTTCAGGCACTGAAGAAGATATGGTAGACATGATCCTTGCAAATCCAGAAATCATCGAGGCTGGTTTCAAGCCAGTTGCTAAGGAGGAGCAAACAAAATACGGTTTCATCGACCTTCTTGGGACAGATAAGAATGGTCAGCTTACTGTTGTTGAGTGTAAGCGCTATTGTGCAGACCCAGCAGCAGTAACCCAGCTTAGGCGTTATGTTGAAAAGGTCATGTCAAGCAAAGGGCTAAAAAGGGTTCGTGGAATACTTGCAGCTCCAAAAATAACTGCAAATGCTCTGCAAATGTTGCTTGATTGGGGTTTTGAGTTCAGAAAGGTGACCCCTCCAAAGTATTTTGAAGAGTTTGATACTGCACAGTCAAGGCTTGAACGCTTTTAAGCAACTCTTGAGCTACAAAGCAATTTCTTTTACTTTTTATTTTCTTATATCTCAAAAACATTCCAGTTGCTGAACCTGCTTGCTGGGAATGCGGATTGGCTGCTGATTGCAATCTCTTTGTCAAAGTCGAGCACAATCCAGCCCGCATCGACATAATGTTGCCTTTGTGCAAGCTGGAAAAGCCTATCTGCTTGTGCTGGTTTGTCCAACAGCAAGAGAACATTTTTGTAATGTGTGGAAAAGAAAATAACCACGCCGTCCTTTATCAGCAGAACATTCACATTCGACATTGCACTTGCATTATTTTAAAAGTAAAAAAGCCCTTTGCATAAAAATCTGTGAATTCTGCAGAACAGATGACTGACTTTCAGCAAATCCGGATTTTTTATGCGAGCTGGTAGCTCCAGCAACAATTTTTACATTGCTGCCAAAAATCTGGTGAAGCATGTCTTTTCGCTTTTTTAGTCATCATTACTTGTACTCCCGCCAAACATGTTTGCATCTGGTGCACTTATAAAACCTTGTTGCAGGTTCGTCAGCTGCTCTTGTTTGAACTTCCCATGCATATGCTTGCATGTTGCCGCATTTTGGGCATCGCGCTTCAATAGCGCTTCCTATCTCTAACTCTTTTTCAACAACCTCGAGCTCGCGTTCTTGCTTCCCAGCCTTTCTGAGAATGACATCTGCAGCTCCTGCTGCCATCTTGTGACCGCAGCTTCGGCACACAAGATATGTCTCTCCAGCAGCAGTCTGTGGAAACATCAATGAGCCACACTTTGGACAAAATCTCATTTGAAACCTCTTCAGGAATTACCCTACAAATGCTCTTGCGATTGAAATGAAGCCAATCTTTATCCATCCAAGCAGAGGAATTCTCGCAACAGCCTTTCCTAGCACTTTGTTTTCTGGAAGGGCTTTTTCATATTCTGCATTTCTTGGATTATGGTCGCCTTTTGTAACAAACCTCCTGCTGCCATCAGCAAGTTCTTCTATTTTTACAACCCTGTGAATTATCGGATCAGCCCTGCTGTCTATTTTGAAAACAATAACTTCACCAACCTTAATCTTTTTTGGACTGTAAACTATCATAAGGTCTCCTCTATTAAAGCCATTTGAAAATGGAAACCTAACAAATTCTTCTTTTTCTATGCCTATCCTTTCATACCACTCGCGCTGTGTGCAAAAAGCACCATTGCATTGTGCTGTTTGAGAGTTCCACCACTCATCAAATCTTCCATCGTGCTCCATTGAGCCTGAAACAACAGCTACAATCGGATAAGCTGTTCCAAGGCTCCAACCAAGCACTGGATAAAAGACGAATTTTATTAGTACAAACGCCAGAACAAAGTCAGCAAGCCAGCTAAGAGGGTGGTTGCTGTGCCATAAGAATCTCCAAACCTTTTTGCATGAGTCCTTTAAATTCTGTAGCATGACCATTTTTTGAAGGCTATTTGAGGTGGTTAAAAAGCTTGCTATTCAGTTAAACCAAAAAGCGGCACATTTATAATCTTGCATAACACATAAAAGTTATGGATATAGAGACAAAAACTGGCCAGAAACCAGCAAGCTATTTTGAGGGGATTCTCCAGCTGAGAAATCCAACACCTGAGCTCATTGATTGGGTAAAGAAACGTATCACGAGTGATGCCAAAGCAAAAATCGCGAAGATAGTACCCTTGGCTGATGGTGTTGACTTTTATTTGAGTTCACAGCGCTATCTCAGGGCTCTTGGGAGACTCCTCAGACAGCGATTTTTTGGAGAGTTGAAGACGAGCAGAAAGCTGTTTAGCATTAGTCCAACAGGCAAAAGGCTTTATAGAGTAAATGTTCTTTTTAGGTTTTTTAATGTGAAGAAAGGAGATGTGCTCAAGATTGGCGAAGAAGAGTTTGAAGTCATTGGGCTTGACAATCAGGTCAGGCTAAAAAACATACGGACTGGTAAGAAGATTCGAAAGACAATTGAATTCATAGCCAGATATCTCAAAGCGATTTAAACAATCCTTGCAAGGACTTTTTTAATAGCTACTTTTTTCTTTACAACCTCTTCTGCAACCTTTTCTAAGAGTTCTGGCCTTTTTGCAAGCTTGGAAAACCTGCCAACCCTTTCAAGAAGTCCACGTACTCTTTTAAAGGCAAGAACGGCAGATGCAAGGGCATCCACCTCGTGAGCATTCATAGGCCTGCTGTTGCGGTACCCTTTAACCAACCGTCCTTTTGCTCGTGCTGTGAGATTGCGCTCTGGGCTAATGATGGTTGCAGAATATTTTGCTGCAAAAGCCTCGATAAGCCCAGGAACTTTTTTTCTGTCACAGCCGACAATAAGTGCCTTGCCATGCCTTTCTGTTTCACGAACAAGACCATTAACCTCGAGATGTTTTTTTGAACCAAGGCATACAAGCCTACCTGAAATATCAAGCAGTGCAAACCCAACAGTTGTTCCAGGATCGATGCCTACAATAAGTAGCTTGTCAGCCATGCAATCTGCTCACTTGTTCTTTAGCACTATTACATTTGCCCGACCTTTCTTTATTTTTGTGATTTGGCCTTTATTCTCAAGTTCTGTTATTGCAAGTGAAATCTTTGCTTCTGAAAAAGGTATTGCCTTTCTTATCTCTTTCTGCGTGGTTCGTCCACCTTCTTTTCTTACAAACTCAAGAATTTGTTCTGGCAAATCTTTTTCTTTTGTCGCTGGAACAGCCTTTACTGCAGCTTCAGCTATTGTTTCAGCAGTGCTTTTTTTGCTCTTTCTCAGGCTTTTTCTCAACAAAAGGTAAGCGCCTACAAAAAAAGCAATTGCAATGAGAAGGTAAAGCGGCCATCGGCTTGTTTGTTCTTCGAAAGGTGTAAGTGCAATTGTGAAGTTCGAACCTGCCAGCTCTTCTTCTAATTCAAAGCTTGGCATGAGAATGAGGTCAATAATATAAACACCATCAAGACTAACCACGATTGTTTCGTTTGCAATCAACCCTTCTTTTGGATGTCTGGCTATAATAGCATACTTTCCTGGCCGAACATCGAATGAATAGCTTCCATTTTTTGCAACAATGAGCTGATTCGGAGTTGTATTTATTTCAACAACTGCATCCAAAACTGGTTCTAAAGAGTAATCATAAAGCTTTCCAGTGATTGTTGCAGAGAAAACAGGCACTGCAAGAGCTGCGAAAAGGATAATCATTACAATCAGTGTTCTGACTGCTTGAAAAGTTCCCACAACTTGGGTTTATTTTTGTAATTTAAAAAGCTTGCTAAAGTCTTATGCGCAAAAATTCCTGCTCAATAAAGCTTCTAATGGCACATTTTTACCGGCGTTGTAAAGAATATTTAAATAGTTCAAATTCAAAACATACTAAGGTTTCAAAATCAAATTGGAAAGCAGGAGGTGCCAAAATGATGTTTAAAACGCTTGCAGTTATTTTTGCTATTGCTACATTAGTCATTGGATTGCCAGCTGTTGTTTTTGCACACGAGGGGGAAAATGATGATAGTTCTGGTCCTGGCGAAGAAATTCGTGTCATAGCAAAAGAGGAGAGGGTTGTTGCAAGCGCAAGTAGAACAGCTATACAGGCTGCGGTAGCTGAGCGCAAGGAAGCAGAGAAATCCTTTAAAGAAGCCCTTTCTCTACTCAAAGCAGGCAGGGCAAATACGTCTAAAGAGGCTTTTAAAGAAGCTATAGAAAAGATAAAAGCAGAGCGCGAAGCCTCGAAAGAAAAATTCAAGGAAGCTATCGAGGCCGCAAAAGCCAAGCGTGCCGAAGCCAGAGAGCTTCTGAAACAGGCAAGGGAGCAAGCAAAGTCTGACTTCGACAGCTCCAAGAGCGCCCTTGATGAACTTAAAGATGACCTAAAAGGCTGCAGAGGAAATCAGAGCGATGTCTGCAATTTGGTAAGGCAGCATGCAAAAATACAATCAAGAGAGTTTCTCCTGAGTGCAGCAGACAGGATTGTGATAGCACTCGAGCAGGCAAAGGAACGTGTTGCAGCATCATCAATTCCTGAAGATGAAAAAACTTTGGTGATAAGCCTTCTTGATGCAAGGATTTCTGTTGTCAAAGAAGCTTCTAAAAAAGCAGAAGCACTCACAGAAAACAGCACACCTGAAGAGGTTCGTGAGGCTGCAAAAGCAATTCGTGAGGCTGCAAAAGCAGCTTTTGTAAGCCTAAATAGCGGAACAGGCAGGCTAATGAATGAAAAAATTCATGGAGTACTAGTAAGGTCTGAACAGCTAAAGCAAAAGCTGGAAGACAGAATATCAAAGCTAAAAGAACGTGGCTTTGATGTTTCTACAATCGAAGACCTTAAGGCAAACTTTGATGCCAAACTTGCAGAAGCCCGCACAAACTACGAAAGCGCTGTAGAAAAGCTCAAGAACGCTTTGGTTCCAGGAGCAACAGATGAAACAATGAAGGCGGCAAATGCCGCACTTAAGGCTGCCCAAAAGGCGCTTCAAGATGCGCACCAAATTCTAAAAGATATTGTTGCCAAAATAAGAGAAAGAGAGGAGCAAGCGCCACTTAAAGCCTCACAGAAGGAACTTGAAGATACGAACCAAACTCTAAAACCACGACATGATGTAGCTACCAGCCCAATAAGATCAATGAGATAGACAAAGAAGCAAAAAGCCCAGAGAATAAAACCTGACTAATTTTTATTTTATTTTTTAAGTTGTATAGAAAAAAGTTTATATACAACCTTCATTTTTCCAATAAAAAGTCCTACTTTAAGAACTATTGAGGTGAGCTAATGAAAAAAGTTGTGTTCGTCTTACTTGTTCTTTTATCTGTGATTTTTTTGGTCATTGCTGGTTGCAAGCCAAAGGTGCCAACAGCGCCTCTTCCTGCTGCTCAACCTCCAACCCTTGAGCCAACACCTGAAGGTGCCCAAGAGCTTGAACAAGACATAAATGCCATTGCTTCTGTTGAGCAAGAAATCTCTCCTACTGAGTTAGAAAAGCTCGAACAAGATATTGCCTCGATTGAGCAGTTTGAGACTGGATAAATGACTTTTAAATCAAGCTTTTATTTGCGCTTTGGCTCAACCAGCCTATGCCAAAAATACAAATAGATGGGAGCTATGGCGAAGGCGGTGGTCAAATAGTCAGAACAGCTCTTGCACTTTCTGCACTGACCAAAAAACCCTTTGAAGTAACAAACATCAGGAGTGGTAGGAAAGAAAAGGGATTAAAAAGCCAGCATCTTTACGCAATAAGGGCTTTTGAGCAGCTTTGCAATGCAAAAACAGAAGGCGCATTCCTTGCTTCTCAAAGGCTTTTTTTTGAACCAGGAGAGCTTGTCTCAAAGGATATAAAAATCGACATTGGCACAGCTGGTTCTGTAACACTTGTGCTTCAGGCGCTCATGCTTCCATGCCTTTTTACAGAAAAAGCCATAAACATTAAACTAAGAGGCGGCACTGATGTTGCTTGGAGTCCTTCAAGTGATTATTTTAAGTATGTCGTTTTGCCACAGCTTTGCAGGTTTTCCAAAGAACTCGATATGAAGATTGTAAGAAGAGGCTATTATCCAAAAGGTGGTGGGCTTGTTGAATTTTACATAAAACCAAGATGGCATGTTTCTGATTATGATTCTTTTGAAGACTTTCTTACTGAGCTTGCCACTTCCTGCCCTGCCATAAAGCTCGTTGAACGAGGAGGGCTTAAACGCATTATTGGGCTTTCACATGCTGCAGAAGGACTTGCAAAGGCACGTGTTGCCGAAAGACAGGCAGAAGCCGCAGCAGCCGTACTAAATCATTGCTTTCAAGGTATTAAAACAGACATAGACATCCAGTATTGCCCTTCAACCTCAATGGGCTCTGGAATAACGCTTTGGGCAATCTTTTCAACAAAAGATAAGCAAAACCCAATCTGCCTCGGAGCAGATGCTCTTGGAGAGCGTGGCAAGCGTGCAGAAGCCGTTGGCGAAGAAGCCGCACAAGCCTTAACGGCTGAAATAAACTCACAAGCTGCTGTTGACAAACATCTTGCTGATACCCTCATTCCTTATATGCCTCTTGTAAGGCCTAGCAGGATTAAGACTTCACAGCTTACTTCGCATACAATAACCAACATTTATGTCGTAGAGCAATTTCTTGGCAAGGCTTTTGAAATAGATGAAAAGAATAAAGAAATATGGACTATGATGCAATAGCTTGGCTGATACCACTTGCAGCGTGAGCTTAGATAAGCCCTTTTTTAAGCAAAAGAACCTTCACGATTTCTGTGGGCTAAGTTAGTTCTGCAAGTTTCAGGTTTGTCCTGAGTTCGGATAGCTCATAGTCCAGCCTCTTTCTTTGGATTCCTTTGGTAGCAGCTTGAATCAGTTCAAGTTTCTCTATGTTTTTTGAAGCACTTTCAAAGTCCTTTGTCGAGATTAGGTCGCGAGTTTCTTCGACAAGCCTTGTTATCTCTTCCTCACTCACTGCTGGTGGCAGTGCACCGATTGCAACAGCTGCTTCCATCGCCTTTAACTCAGGCCTTTTGCCTAAAGCCTTGAGCAGCCTTTTTTCTTTCAAAATTTCACGCTGAAGTTCGTCACGTTCAGCTTTTAGCTTTGAGATATCTTGCTTTAGGGCTTTTATCGCAGCTAGGCGCTCCTGTTGGGCTTCAACCTTCTTTTTCAGAACTTCCGCTTTTTTGACAGTTGAGGCTGCAAAGCCTTCCATTCTTTTTACCTCTTTTTCCCGTTCTGCAAGCTTTTTCTCCTCTTTTTTGAAAATCTCTGTTGCGTGCTCAAGCTCTTTTACCTTTTTGGCAAGCTCATCTTCTTGTTTTTTTAGTTTCGCTCGATCAGATTCAAGCTTTCTGATGGATGTGAGAAGTTCATCTTCTTTTTGTGAGAGTATGGCAGCATCTTGCTCGATGATTGCAAGAACTTTTTCTTTTTCGCGTCTTGCTTCTGAACGCAGCTTGCTAATCTCTGCCTTTCGCTCTTCCCAGGAGCTCAGCAGTTCTGCTAGCTCATTCTTCTTTAACTGGAATTCATTATAAAATGCTTCCTTTTCCTTAAGCAATGTTTCTTCGGCCTGCTTTAACTGCTCTTCTCGGAGGGCAGCATCCAGTTGTCTATGTACTATTTCCTTTTCTTTTTCATTCAAGCTCTTTTCCTTATCTTCAAGCTTAGCCTTTAGTCCTAGCAGCTCGGCTTCCTTCTCATCAAGCTGTTTCCGTGCTTTTGCAAGTTCAGCTTCTCTTGAAAGAATTTCCTGCTGTAGCGAATTGAGGTGTGCAAGCTTTGTCTCCACTTCTGCTATCTTAGCAGCACTTTCCTTTTCAAGCTCATGCCTGCGCCTTTTCAGTTCAGCTGTTAAACTCCTTTGCCTTTCTGCAAACAGCCTTCTCTTTTCTTCAAGTGCTTTTTCTGCTGCAGCTTTTTCAGCAGCCAGCGCTTGCCTTTTTAACTCAAGTCTTTGCAACATCCGCTTTTCTTTTTTCTCTAGCTCTTCAATTGCAATTTTTCTTTCTGCGGCAAAGGCATGCTTTTTTAGGTCTAGTCTTTTGAGTGTTTCTTTTTCTTTTTTTGCCAGTTCCTCTTCAAACGCCTTTCTTTCTGCGGCAAGTTTTTCTTCAAACGCTTTTCTTTCTACAGCAAATGCCTGCCTTTCTAGGTCTAGTCTTTTGAGTGTTTCTTTTTCTTTTTTTGCCAGCTCTTCTTCAAACGCCTTTCTTTTTGCGGCAAGTTGTTCTTCGAGCTCCTTTTCTTTTACAATAACCTCTTTTTCGAGCTTTCTTTTGCGCCTTTCTATTTCAGCAGTAAGCAAGCTCACAAGGCGTTTCTTCCTTAGAATGCTCTCCTCCAACTCTTTGTTCTTTTTCGAAAGAAATTCAGCATCTTTTATCGCAGCACTCAACCGCTTTTCTGCTTCTGATTTTAGCTGTTCTGCATCCTTGAATAATTGCTCTTTTTTTGCAAGTTCTTTTGCTTTTTGACTGATTGCCTGCTCAAGACGTTCAAGCTTGGTTGACCATTCCTTTAGCCTTTTAGCCTCTTCTTTGAGCTCCTTTTCCTTTTTTTCTAACTGAATTTCTTTGTGGGAAAAAAGTTCGCTCAGTTGCCTTTCCTTTTTTGAAAGCTCAGCATCCCGTTCTGCAAGAACTCGCGCCTTTGCTCTTAACTCCTCATTTGTCAGTGCTAAAAGATTCAGAGATTTTGGACGAGAGATTTTTATAACCATTTTCTAGCAGTAGCCAAAACAATTTATATAACTTTGTTATTCCTCTAAAATGAGGAAATCAAGACGCAAGCTTTTTAAACACAACCGTGGGAAAGCCTTCCATGGCATTAACTTGTGTCTCTTGCAAATCTCCAATCGTGAATCAAACAGGCTCTGTTAGGTTTCTTTGTCCAGCCTGTGGCAAGTACGAGATAATCCGCTGCCGGCACTGCAGAGTGCTTGGGGCAAAATACGGCTGTGTTTGCGGCTTTGAGGGTCCTAATTAGGAAATCATGGGAAGGGTTATAATAACTCTAAAAATAATGCCATCCGACCTTTCTGTCAACCTTGATGAGGTCTCGGCGCAAGCAGAAAGGATGATAAGTGAATTTGGAGGAGCCGTTGGTAAGCGCGAGATTGAACCCGTTGCTTTTGGTCTTAAAGCCATAAAAATTATTTTTATTCTTGATGAGAAAGTTGGTGGGACTGATGTGCTTGAGCAGAAAATAAGCTCAATTCCAGGAGTAGAATCTGTTAATGTTGTGGATGTAAGGCGCGCGATTGGATAATGACGGTCATAGAGATGCAAGGAGGTTTTTGAGTTTGTCAATTGGAATGTTGCTTCTTAAGCCATCCGGACTAAAATGACTTCTTGCAACATCAAAACCAGAAAGATATATTTTTTCCATTATACGCTGTTGCTTTGGCACTTTTATTCTCATCTTTGAGCAAATTTTGTTGATTGAGTAAAAGGTTGGAACAGACAGCTTGGCTTCTCCGGCAATAAGAGCCAAAAGCTTTTGAGTCTGAGCGCTTTCATATGTTGTTGAAGCCATTTTTTCTGCGAGCGGAGCCTCCCACAATTGACCATCCCACATTGGACCTGCTACTGTCATTTCCTTATGGCAAAACTCACACTTGCCGATATTCTCATCAGCCATTTTTCTGTTCATGCAGCCCTCACAGTAGAGAAGCAGCTTATGGTTTTTAAGGCTCTTGTCCACCAATCTCTTGCCTTTTGATGCTTTGAGATAAAGCCTCAAATAATGTGCCGTTGAATGACAGAATATGGGAACAAGAGCCTTTTCATATTGTGCTCCAATTAATTGTGCCTTTCTTGCCAAAATCCTCAAGCCAACCTCGTGCATGAGCTCGTTGTGTAATGGCTTTGCCCAATATTTTCTAATACAAGCTGTGAAGGCTGTTCCTGCAAGAGCTGCAACATCAGTGGCGGTAATGGCGAGGATGCCATTTCTAGATAGCTTCTTTATTGCAGCATCGAGAAATGGGTTCGGGCTTCCAAAGGGATCTATATCTATGTAATCAAAGCCATCGCCTTCAAGCAAAAAGGCGCTTGCATCCATTGAGGTAAAGCTAACCAAAGACTTTGGAATTTTATTTAGACTAAAATTCCTTTTTGCTAGTTCTGTTGCTTTTTTGTTTGCGTCGTTTACTGCAATGTGCAACACTGAGCCTTCAAGCTCAAGAGCAAAGCGAACAGCCCTAACGCCTGTTCCTGCAAGCGGGTCCGCGATTTTCAGTTTTTTTCTGCCTAATGCCCTCACCAAAGCAATTGCAACATCCCTATTCAAGGACATTACAGGGTTGTAAAAGACCTCGAGCTTGCGTCTTGGCACAAGCTGTAAGGCTTCTTTTGGCACAAGAATACGAGCTTTTCCTTCATACGCTATAACAAATCTACTTTGTGGCATGCCTTTTTGCGTGTTTTGCAGCGCAGCTCTCGCTGCAGAAGAAGTAAAGCTCACCTTCTATTTCTCGTTCAACAACCTCTCCCCGTTGGCCAAGGGGTTTTCCACAGTGTTCGCAAACACCGCTATGCCCTCTCCCAGATGCGCCTTCTGCAAAAGCCTCCTCAAATTCAGAGATTTCTTCACCTTCAATCAGCTCTTCTCTCCCTTCTTCTGTGTAAACATCAGGCTGTCTCTCTCCTACATGCATTTCAATTTCAAGCTCTTCTGGGCTCTCTTCGTGCTCTTCCGGCTCATCGAGCAATGCCTCATGAGAATGACTTTTCCCAGTCTCAATCCCTTCTTTTTGTAGACTGCCCTCAAAAATGGATTTTTTCTTTCGTGCAGGCATGGTTAGGCAATCTATGATTACCTTTATAAATCTTGTCACATTTCAACGCGAAATTTTGAATTGAAGCTTTGCTGTTTAAAGAAGGCTTCAATCTCTTTTTCAACATCATTAATATCTTTCACTTCATTCACCAACCAGTCTTTTGGTAGATATCTGCCATACCTATCATTTCCCCACCGCTCATCTAAGAATATGTGTACAGCATAATCACTCTCACTCCGAATACACCTTCCTACATTCTGCATACTCTTAGTGATTGCTGGGATGATGTATCCATATTCATTTCCTTTTTGTAGACTCTTAAATTTTTCTTTATAATATTTAATCAGCTCATTTGTTTTAAGAGAAGGTTTTGCAAGGGGTATGCCAACAACAATGGCGCCCTTAAGAGTGCTTGGGAGATCTATTCCCTCGCCAAAGCTTCCAGCAGAATTTGCCAAAAGAATGCCATTGTCATTTCTCACTAGTTCGTCGAGAATTTTTTCTTTTTTTTCGTAGGGCATGTTTTGTGATTCAACAAATAGTATTTTATCATCAATCTTTTTCTCAAGCAAGCTCTTGACCTGGTTCATGACCTCATAGCTTGGGAAAAAAAGGGCAGTATTGCCTGGAATAGCATTGATTATTCTTTTACAGATTTCTGCAATTGCTTCATATTGCTCATTGTTTCGCTTCTCATAATTTGTGCTGGTTTTCAGAAGAGCAATGTACCTTCTCTTTTCGGGTGGGAAGCTGCTTGGGAATTCGCAAAGCTGAGTGTCTTCAGGAAATCCGAAGATTTCCTTGTACATGTATGTTGGCAACAATGTTCCTGACATGAGAATTGTCGAATGGGTTTGTGAAATTATTTCTTTCGTTATTAAACTCGGGTCTAGGCAGCCATACTCAAGTTCAAAATGAGTTTCTTTTCTAGCTGGTAATTTTGATAGAATGCGATAGTGTCCTTCATCCGGCCCACGCCACGCTTCGAGGAATCTTCCAACTGCACCAATTGCACTTGTTCTTTTTTTCTTGCGAACATGCTCTCCTATCGATTGCAGATAAATGCATATATTATCATAGCTCATATTGCCATAGCTTCCTCCCCCTACCAAGTTAACAAACTGTTCTTTTGGTACAATGCTCTCAGGCTCGTCTCCTTTGGCAAGCTGCTTAATGGCCTCGCTTATTTTATTTATGTAGGGAAGTGCATCGTTAAAGCTTTCTTCTGCTTCATTTGCAGCCCTTTTAAGGATTGTTGAAGAAAGGACATTCCTGGAGAGTGTCCTGACCCTTTCTGCAAGATTGTGGCCCTCGTCAATAACAAGCAGTATGTCTTCAAGTTTTTTTCCAGTTTTACTTGTGAAAGCCTCTCTTATCGGTTTGTTGAATATGTAATAATAATCTGCTACTATTACCAAAGATTTTGATGCAAGCTCCATTGCAATCTCATAAGGACAACTTTCAATTGCTTTTCCTTCTTCAACTATCTCCTGAGCATTGCTTGGAGAAGCCAAAAGTCTTTTTAGAAGAATGTCCTGTTTTGGAGAGCCATCTTTTGCATTTTTATAGAACATACAGGCATCTTCATTTATTAAAGAACTGCAGAACTCGTAAAACTCTGTAGTTGAGAGTTTTTCTACATCTTGCAAACACATTGTCATTTTACCTCTCAATGGCGCGACTGAAAAAGCTCTTCCAAATTTTTTGTTTATTTCTTCAACCGTTCGCAAAACAATTTCTTGCTGGGTGTGCCTCGAAGTAAGAAAGACGATTGTCTTGTTGTTCTCAAGAGCATACCTCAAGCCAGGTGCAAGCACACAAATTGTTTTTCCCAAACCTGTCGGCGCATGAACAATGAGTTTACCTTTTTTTGTGAAAGCATTGTACACAGCGTCCATAAATTCTTCTTGGTTAAGCCGTTTTTTTTCATAAGGAAAAAAATACTTTTCCATTTTAGTCATCAAGCAGCTCATCTACCTTTTGAACATGCATTTTGAATTGCCAAACTTTATAAAATCTCGCTTTTTATTAGTTGTGCCAAAAGGAAACATATTCAACAAATGTCAAGCACACTCTCATTAAGATAACAAAGTAGAAATTGAGAATTCCTCTTGAACTACCAATAACGAAAGTTTTAAATATCTCTCACAACATATGGGTTGAAAGACAATAATGGGGTGGTTGTGTGAAAACAAAAGATATTTTTAAGGTTTTTTTGCGCGAAAAACCCGTGATGATGCTCGTTCACCTAAAAAATGCAAAGTCAGAAATTTATGCTTCCTCTCTTGCAAAACAAATAGATTGCACATATTCGCATGTAGTAAAGATTCTGCAGCAGATGGAAAAAGATAATTTGGTTAATTGTGAAAAGCAAGGAAGGCTAAAGTTACTTACTCTAACAAAAAAAGGTGTTGAGCTCGCTAATTACATAGACAATATTCGTGCTCTTCTTGTTTGACCCTATTCTGCAAGAAGCGCTATACGCTCCGCGTCATACTTCCAGTCTGAAGGAAGCTTTCCAATTCTTTTGTAATACTTTGCAAGGCGGAAAATTTTGGATTCTGTCAGCATCAAACCGCGCTTCGCATGCATGTCATGCTTGTGCTTTTCCAGATGTTTTTTCACCAGAACAGCTTTTTTCATAAGCGCTACAAGGTCGTCTGGAATCTGTGGCGCAAAACCTTTCTCTTTCAAGAACTCTCCAATCCTCTTACCAGTTACTGCCTTAAAGTCAGGAATTCCATAGCTGTCCCGCAAAATAAGTCCAATTCTTGAAGCATTATTCCCTTCCTTTGCTAGTTTTGCGGCTATCAGCTCGACTTCTGCAGGCTTAAACCTTAGCCAAACTGGTTTTGTCCTTTTGCCAGGTTTTCTTGAGCCCGATCTACCGTGGGCCCTTGAATGCATCTTTGCCATTCATACTTCTCCTTTTGCAACTCATAAAATGTTTATGTGTTTGATTCGAGAAGATGAGAATGTCCTCTCCAGCATGGTCAAGTGACCACCTGACCATCTCTCGAATTTAAAATTATTCTTTGCTCCTATTTATAAATCTTACGAACGGATTTGTTTGGCGCTTATTTGTCCCACCAAAGCGCACTGGCTAAAAGAGAAACGGCGTTAGCTTGAGCAGAAGCAAACCAATAACTGCCCCATACGCCCAACCAACTATTATATCAGACCAGTAATGTTTGCGCAACCAAATCCTTGTCACTCCAACAGCTATTACTCCTCCTGCTATCAACAAATTTGCAAGAATGTTTTGCAGCAGGGCAGCAACCAAAATTCCAAGGACAACTGAACGAGCAGAGTGCACAGAAGGGAACGATGCCGCGTCAATCCTCTCAAACAAGTTTGTGTAGACCCTTTTTTCTGGCCTTTTTCTAAACCAAAAGGTGCTTGTTATAGCCTTGGCTGCATAAACAGCCACAAGTCCAAGCAGTAGTTGTGAAAAAACAATCCACTTCCCTGCAACCGCAAACAGCGCAGTAATCATTAAATAAATCGGTAGTCCTCCAAGTGCCGTTGTGTCGCTAATTAATTCTTCAAGCCATTGCTTCATGTATAGCCCCGGGCAGATTCGAACTGCCGTCAACTGGGCCAGAGCCAGTTATGCTTGACCGTTATGCATGACTGCCAAAAATTGGCAGTACATTCTACACCACGGGGCTGTAGAGGTGCTTTTTTGGAAAATTTATAAACGTATCGTTCTCAAGCTTTAACCACCTAATTGCTTCTTTTGCACAAGATTTGAAAGAGATACCCCAATGAGCCTTATCAATTCGTTGCCCTGAAGAAACGGCTCTAGAAGTTTAAGTGCGGTTGCTTTTATGAGTGCTTTTGACTCGGTTGCTTTGTCAAGAGTCCTTGACGCAGTATGCGTTTCAAACCACGCATAGCGCACCTTTACTGTTATTGTCCTGCACAAAAAGCCAAGCTCAACAAGCTGTTGATGAACCTCATCAACAATCTGCTCAAGTGCAGGAAGAAGCACCTTTTTGTCATTTGTGTTTTTCTCAAAAGTTAACTGCTTTCCAATAGATTTTATTGGATAAAACTCAACAATCTCGCGCTCATCAATTCCACGAGCCATAAGATAAAGGACTTTTCCAAAAACGCCAAAAAGCTCTACAAGCACTTCCAGCGGGGCTTTTCTAAGCTGTTTTACAGTCTTGTAGCCAAGCTGATGCAGAATCGCCCTTGTTTTAGGACCAACGCCATACAGAACATCAACATCCATATCATCAATAAACTCAAGAACCCTTGATGGCTGTACAACCGTTAGCCCATCAGGTTTCTTTGAATCAGAAGCTATTTTTGCTATGAGCTTATTTGGCCCGATGCCAATAGAGCAGCTAAGCTTTTCTTTCTCAAGAATTTCTTTTTTTATTTTTTTAGCAAGCTCCTCTGCTTTGGAATAGCTCCCAACACTGCTTACATCAAGATAAGCCTCGTCAATTGATGTCTGCTCAAACTTATCTGCATATTTTCGAAGGATCTTCATTATCTTTTCAGAAACAGAAACATAAAGCTCCATGCGAACAGGCAGAAAAACACACTCAGGACACTTTCTCCAGGCAATAGAGATTGGTTGGCCAGAATGTATGCCAAAACTCCTTGCTTCGTAGTTGGCAGTGCTAACAACTCCTCTTCCTTTGCCACCCTTAGGGTCTGCACCAACAACTACTGGCTTTCCTTTTAGTTCTGGCTGCTCTCGCTCTTCGACAGCAGCATAGAAATAGTCCATGTCAACATGCATGATTATTCTTTCTTTTGGCATAAAAATAGCCCCGCCCGGATTCGAACCGAGGTCCGCGGGTCCAAAGCCCGCTATCCTTGACCATTGTCCACGCAAGCATTTGAGCGCGTTCTAGACGACGGGGCTGTACTAACAGAATCTTTTATGCTTTTAAAACATTTCGTAGCAAAATTTATATATGCCGGGGTAAAAATTATTGTATGCTTGTGAAAATTTTGATTTCATTGTCAGTTCTTTCAATTCTTTTCCTAGCTGCTTGTTCTGGCTCGCGAGAGGTTTCACAACACCCTCAAGAAAGGGCTATCAATGAGCCTCTCAAAGCAAAAATCACCGTTGAAAGCTGTTCTGATTCCGATGGAGGAAAAGAGCCTAGTGTGCAAGGCTTGGTAAGGGCAACGCTTGCAGATGGAACATCTCTTGAGGCAAAAGATGAGTGCTTGCTGGGTCTTTTAGTTGAGAACTACTGTGATGGCAGCAAGCCTGCAAATGTTAACATCAGATGTCAGAATAATTGCAGCAATGGGAGATGCCTTTAAAGCCTTGAATAAGTTTTTGGCTTTTTCTTGAGAAGTGCTTTCTCGTCATGAAAGCTATAAACCCAGCAAGCAGATGAATGCCTACACTAGCTCAAACCAGAAACCTCTTGAGTGCTTCTTCTTCCACGAAGTGAAGTTTTGATGGCACGATGAGACAATGTGGCGGTTTTCCAAAATCTTGTTTTAAAAGTTCCTTTGCCTTACCGACTTTGATCTTCTGGTCCTCGCTTCCAAGCCTGCTACAGCCAATGCAGAGAGTGTCTGCAGTAAAGACCTTTTCATTTCTCAAGAGCTCAATCTTTTGCAAAAGGGCTATTGCATCAGCAATTGTCACAAAACGATTTTCATCTGGCTTGAGGTCGAGAAGGAAAAGTGTGTGCGCTGAAATGGACTGGTTTTGCTTTAATATCTCGTAAGGCGTTTCTGGCAAATATCCCTTTTCTGGAAATGGAATGCTTGCTGTTTTCCCAAACTTGTAAAGCTGAAGGCCGGTTTCTGCAACTGCTGTAAACACAGAAGCGCTATGGATAACCTTTACTTCTATTCCTTGTTTTAGTGCTCTGAGCACAAGGTCTATGTGCGTTGTTGCCGCGAAAGGGTCTCCAACAACAAGGAGTGCATTGTTGGCATCTTTTGCGCCCTTAAAAAGGCTTTCTTCAGGCTTTTGCTCAACAAGTTCGCGGCTTGCAAGTTGAATTTTCTTTCCAATTAGCTTTTCAAGAGCTGAAAGTTCAAAAAGCAGCGGGCTTGTGTAGGCATCAAGCCAGATTTTGTTGCTGTTCCTTGCAGCGTCAAGACCTTTTAGGCTTATGTCATCTTTTCCAAGGCCAATGCCTATCAGATAAAGCACCATTTAGAAAAGGGTGGCTGGCTTGCTTAAAAAATTTTGCTGGAAGGTTGTTAAAAATAAAAAAGAAAACCCCTCCTAAGTGGAGGGGCACTTTCCTCGCCTTCATTAAAATTTTGGGGGTGGTAATGAAGGCAAGAGAACACACCTCTCTTTTGACCAAAGGGGGTGAGTATTACCTCATTTTAGTGAATAAGCTCTATGCCGAGCTCTTCTCCAATTACTTTGCTAGCTGATGCTTTTGCGCTATATTCCTTGCCAACAATCCATGGGCTCTTAACGCCTGTTATTATTGTCATAACCATAATCTTTCCTTTCATGCTCTCGTCGACCCTTGCTCCCCAGATTACATTTGCGTCTTCGTCAAGGCTTTGTGTGACAAGCTCTCCAACCTTGTTAATCTCCTCTAGCGTCATGTCAGGCCCACCAACAACATGTATGAGAGCTCCTGTCGCGCCTTCATAATTTATTTCAAGCAATGGGTTCTCAAGTGCTCCCTTAACTGCTTCCTCAACCCTGTTTGTTGTGTCTGAGGTTCCAACCCCGATTGCTGCAACTCCACCATTTGTCATTATTGCTCTCACATCAGCAAAGTCTAGATTCACAAGCGAAGGTATTGCTATTGTCTCGACAATTCCCTTTATCATTGTCGCGATAAGCTCGTTTGCAACAGCAAAGGCTTGTTGAATTGGCAGGTTTCCAGCTATCTGAACAAGTCTATTGTTGTCGATAACTATGACTGTGTCTGAAACCTTTCTCAGCTGCTCAAGCCCAAACTCTGCTTTGTCGACCCTTGCGCGTTCAATTTTGAATGGCATTGTGACAGTTCCAATAACTATGGCACCCATGTCCTTTGCAAGTTGTGCAATGATAGGTGCAGAACCAGTTCCAGTGCCACCTCCTTCTCCTGCGCAGACAAAAACCATGTCAGCATCCTTCAGAGCGGCCTTCAGGTCGTTCAGGCTTTCTTGGGCAGCGTCAGCGCCTTTTTGCGGAAAGCCTCCTGCGCCTAGTCCTTTTGTTACATCTTTTCCAATTAGTATTTTTTTATCAGCCTCTGATATTTTTAGGTGCTGAAGGTCTGTGTTACAGGCAATTATTTCGGCTCCTTTTATGCCACGCTTGTACAACCAGGTGACCATATTATTGCCAGCCCCACCTGTGCCAACAATTTTTATGCTTGCAGGCTTTACCTCTATTTCGTTTATTGTAACATCTTTTGACCCATCCATTTTTTCATCCCCCTTTTACCCCGTTTTTATTAAGCCCCCGCCGAAAAGTTTAAATAGTGGAAGCTTTTTCTTAGCCTTAGAAGAAAAAGCCGTTAAAACTGCGCCAACAGTTTTAATGCTTAGAAAATAAGTCTAACTATCCAAACGCCAAATACACGCCAAACATTTTAACACGAGTTCGCCAAAACTCGGTGTTAAATTAATTCTTTTATTTAATTAGAAACTATTTATAAGCATTTTTATTCTCTATTGTCTATTTTGAAGAATATATTTTCTTTTACCAAATCATCTTTTGAACTTCTCTAAGAACTTTTTTGCCTTTACGAGGGCTTGCTTCACATATTCTGAATATTCTCCAGTTATTTCAGCCTCGCTTCTTGCGGTGTTCCCCCACTTTTCAAAATAGGTAAGTTTCTCAATGCTGTATTTTGCTGGTTGGCTTGGGCTTTCATCAGGATAACCAAGGGTCAGTACAGCATATGGAATAGCATTCTCAGGCATCGAAACAGCCTTTTTTAGCATTTTTTCGTCAAATGCTCCAACCCAACACATTCCAAGTTCAAGTGCGGTTGCCGCAATAAACATGTTTTCTGCAGCAGCAGCACAGTCCTGAATGATGTAAAGCTGTTCCCCTCTTTCTGAATAAAACCTTCCAACTTTCTTTGGTTCACCACAAACGATTATGTGGACAGGAGCTGCGGCCATCCACCATTGCTGCGAACAAGCTTCTGCAATTTCCCTCCGTTTGTCAGGATCAAGCACAATGATGAACTTCCAAGCTTGTAGGTTGCCTGCACAAGGAGCTAGGCTTCCTGCCTCAAGAATCTTTGACAGCTTATCCCATTCAACAGGTATAGAAAGATACTTTCTGATAGAACGCCTCTTTTTTATTGCCTCAAGCGCGTCCATATGAAAGCAAAAAAGAAAGCAATATTTAAAGCTATCTCGTTTAATATAGCGTGAAATAGAGAAATGCTTTTATATTAGTATTAGAGATGAGCATTCAAAGGGTGGGATTGAATGGGACAGTTGGATTCTATTCTAAATCAAGTAATTGAGAACTCTAACAAATATGTTGTCATTGGAATATCATCAAAAATTAATTCTTTGTACACGGCAGTAATCAAAGAAAATTTTAAGGCTGCAAAAGAGGTTTATGAAGAGCTTAAGTCTCAGCGCATTTATGACATTGTTTGCTTGCTCGAGCCTAAACTTTCATCAGTATTTTCTTCTAAAATAAAAGCGTATGGCCCGCTTTTTAGAAATACCTTTGTTGATGAGTTTAGAGCGCTCTCAAGTGCCCAAGAAAAGCTGTACATAGAGCAATTAGAAGTTGGTAATCCTTCCCAGCTCCAAGCAATAAAAGCAATCGAACAGTTTTTAAAGCGACCGTGGGAGCCTAAAAAAACTATAAACTACAAATCCTCTATAAGCGCCTATCAAAGGCCACTTTTTGCACACTCTGGATGAGCAATAAAACTTAATGCTGTTTTCAAAAGGTACAATTGGCTCTTCTTCTGACTTCTCAAAATTTGGTTATTAGAAACTATGAAACGCCCCCGCGAGGATTTGAACCCCGGTCTCAGGCTCCGCAAGCCCGCATACTATCCAACTATACTACGGGGGCATGTTAATAATTTCCATTCACTGGCTTTTTTAAATGTTTTCGGCATTTTATTTAGCACTCCTTTGTGCACTCTGATTCGCAGCTTGGAAGCGTTGAATTGCAAATAGCCTCGATGAGGTCTTCAAACATAACCAGTTGCTCATCAAAAAGCACTGGCTCTTTAAGCTTAACGCTCTCGCCTTCGAGCTCAAGGGTAGCGCTCTTTGTAGTACCACCCCTTACCGAAGGTTTTAAAAGAATGTTTTCGCCCACCAAAACAATTGCTTCTGCAAGCACAAAGTTGACTGCGACAAAAGTTGTTTCTCCTTGCACCGGCTCAAAATCACCAAAAATATTGCCTTGAACTTGGAATATGAAAACTTTTTAGAGTTCCATTAATCAGAATGTTTCTACTTTCCTTAACTTCCAACCTTATGTTGTCATAATTTGTAGGGCTAAGAGGTGATTGTGACAATTGAAAGAATATTCCTTGCCTTAGCAAGGTCAAATATGTGCCTTCCTTCAAACACCTTTTGCCATTCTCCTTTTTTATTCCCTACTCAAACCCGCTCTATTGTCAGATTTAAGCTAGAGATAAAACTAGCATTTATTTGACTGTCCCTTATTGCCAGCGCAAAACTCCAATTTGTCTTTGGAAAGGTGATTTTTTGTTGATGTTTTCATAAAACAGAGATTGGTTTTCCAAAGGCTTTGGCATATAGCTGAGAAGAAACAAAGATATGCTTAAAGTCAAAAGCAGTAGCGCTCTTTTCATCTTCGATGGCCCTGGTGAGATTTGAACTCACGACCTCTCGATTTATGAAATTCGCAGTTCGCTCATTGCACTTACGCATTGGCTGAACTGGAATTTATCAGTCGAGTGCACCAACCAGGCTATGCTACAGGGCCATCTGTTTGTAAAAAGCAACCTTTTATAAAATTATCTGGAGCATGAACGCCCCTGGCCAGAATCGAACTGGCGACCTTGCGGTTAACAGCCGCACGCTCCACCGCTAAGCTACAGGGGCTTAGGGGGATAACTTTTTATATTCTTTAAAAACATTTCTCTGCATGGACATAAGATATGAACTTGAGCTTGAAAGGGCAGTTGAGGAGATAAAGAAGAGTGATGCAAGATTAGTATGCATACAGCTTCCTGATGGCTTAAAGCCAATTGCGAGCGAGATAGCAAAAAGACTTGAAAAAGAAACAGGTGCAAAAATCCTAATTTGGCTTGGAAGCTGTTTTGGTGCTTGTGATACACCAATTGCTCCTGTTGCTTCTTCTGGAGTGGACCTTCTTATACAGTGGGGCCACAGTCCTTGGGTTCACGCAAGTTGCCAAAAAGGACTTGAAGAGTGGCAAAGAAAGGGCATACCAGGCATTGCCAAGTTAAAGAGTTGATTTAAGGAAAAGGATTGAGAATGACAAGTTCAGGCTTGCTTGTTCACATCATATTGTCAGTACTTGCATTATCTGGAATTTTTACAGGATACTTACTTGGAAGCCTAACGCGCGAGGAATTGCCTTCTGGGCAAAGATACTTTAAGTTGCTTCAATCCTTTCTCCTTGCAACAATTCTGTTCATTTTACTAAAAAGCTCTGGACTAGCTTGGATTGCATCAGTAGCAAGTGCAGCTGCATTACTTTTACTTTCAATTTTCTTTGTTTTGCCACTGTCAGCTGTTTATGCCTTCTTCATTATTGCGCTTTATACAGCTTACAAGCTTGGAATTTTTTTAGAGCTTGTGTTCCTTACCTTCCTTTATGGTTTACCGGCAGGAAGCCTCCTTTTTTTGCAAAAAGGTAAAAAACTTTTGAAAAGTTTTAAATAGTGTTACACAAACAACCTACTAAAAAGAGGTTGTATGGCTCTAGGAATTTACGATTGGATTTATGGAATAGCGCAGCTGGCTGCAGCATTTCTCGCAATTGTTTCTGGTTTTCTAGCCTTGAGCATGCTTAATGTTTCACAGCAAAAGAAAATTCTTAAAGGATGGAGATGGCTAATCTTTGCCATAATATTTTTTGTGGCGATTGAATTTGTCGGAGCACTCAAAACCTTTGGCATATATCATGCCGCGCCCTGGCTAACCCATGTTTTTGCAGGAGTTGTTGTTATTTTTTTGATTGCTGCCCTTGCAACTGAGAGCCACATCAAAGCGGGGTGTACAAAATGAGCCTTGCACTTCAGCTCGCAGCAGTTGCGCCCTACTACAACCTTGCCTTTGCTGCAATCGCGCTTATTATGTTCATAAGGTTGTTTTTAACTCCAACAAGAAACAAAAAGTTCTACATCCAACCATGGAGGCTGATATTTTTTGCGTTTTTAGTTTATCTAGCTGAGCAAACACTAACAATATTGCGACTTAGCGGAATTGTGAGTGTTCCTATTCACGTAAACGGCTTTTTCGAACTGCTCATAATCTCTGTCTTCATTTATGCCCTACTGCTACAGAAAGAAAGAATATCTAGGCTTTAAAGTGCAAGTTCTTTTTTTGCAGCCCTAATCACTGTATTGACATTTGCGTACTCGCCATGCTCGTGCATCCAGTCCTCAAGGGCAAGTTTTATGAGCTTTTCAGAATAGCCAAGTCTTAGATAGCTCTTTGCTACTTCTTTAAGCCTTGTGCTGACCGACTTTGGCGGAATGAGGGTTGTGATGGCTGTTATCAAAACAACAAGTCCAAGCAGGATGTATGCTGGAATAAGTGTTTCTTTAAACAGCGCATAGTGATAAGCCATTATTCCAGCCGCAATAAGTGCTCCTGCATAAATCATAACATCCCATAGTCGCTTTGCAGTCTTTTTAAACTCGTAAATCAGAAGTGCTTTTATGAGTAGTGCAAGCACTAGTAGGAAAACAAGCGAATGTGCAGCAACAGGTAGGGCTGTTCTTAATGGCAGTGCAGGCCTTGGAGGTAGTGGTGGTATGATTACCTCTTTTGGTGGTAATGGAACAGGTGGTGGCACAACCTCTGGAGGAACCGGAGCAGGGACTGGAAGCTTTACTACAAAGCTCCTTATTGGACTTGCTGCTCTGTTGCCTGCAACATCCTCTGCAAAGACCCTGAAGTTGTGGCTGCCTTCTTTAAGGTGGGTTAGTGTGTAGGTCCACCTGCCTTCTCTGAGCACCATTGGGTAGCTCTTGCCATCAAATTCTAGCAGGACAGACTTTATTGCTGACTCATCACTTACAAGAATGCTAATTGTGGCTTCACTCACATTCGTTACTGAGCCATCTGGTGGGGTTGGAGTGATGAAGGTAATGTTTGGCGGTGTCCTATCTGGAATGATTGGTACACCAACCCTTCTCGGACCTCCAGCTGATGGTGCAGATGGCGCTGCTGGAGGACTTCCAAATGGCGCAAATGTGCTGAAGCCTGTTATATTGGCAAATACGATGTTGGCTGTTGTGTCAACAGCACTTCCTGAAACTAAGTTCCATTCGCTGCCATTGTGTCTGAAAAGCGCGAGGCTTGATTCTTCAATTCCTGCACTGCTGATTTCCGTGTCTGAATAGCTTATGTTTAGCCACAGGCTGCTTGTTGCGCTGTTGTTTGTTGCATTTATGTACTTACTTATGTTCTTGAGACTGGTTGGGTCAGAAGGAGCTTGAGATGGTGCGATTCCTTTTAGCGCAACATCTTTTGCAACAAAGCTTATCACATTTTGCAGGCTTGTTATGTTTGTACCAATGTTGTTTCCAGAACCACTGACTGCGAAAAAGTCCCACAGGGTGTTGTTTTGCAGAGTGCTGTTGCGGATTATGTTGTTGCTTGAGGCATTCAGCAACAGGCCTGTTTGTGTGTTGTTTTCTATTCTGAGATTTGAAAGGATTGAGCTGTAGGTGTTGAAAAGTTTAATGCCAAAGATGTTGTTTGCAAATACGCTGTTGGCAATTCTTATGTTTGCAGGGTCTGCAAAAAGTCCTGTTTCTGAGTTTGTGAGTGTCAAGCCATCAATGACAACCTCACCACTCCCTGCATCTATCTTTATTGCTGTTGAAAAGTTTGTGATAGAACCATTGCTTATGGTTATGTTTGTTCCGTTCACTTCAATTGCGGTTTCAGCATTTCCACCAATGAGGCTAAAGTTGTTAAGTTCTACTTGCACATTGCTTCCACGCACAACGAGGCAGCTCGAGCTTGTTGTCAAGTTTGATGAAAGGCTGCTGTTCACATTTTCTAAGAGTCCTCCACAAGCTATGCTTGCAACATTCTCAGTCACATTCATGCCAATTATTATTGCATTTGTCAAGCTGGAGTTTATAACAATGGCATTGTTTATTGTTGAATTGATTAGTATTGAGTTCTGAATTGTAGAATTGCTGATTATGTTTCCATCGCCGAGCGTAACATTTTGCCCAATGTTTGTGTTGTTCGCAAGTATGTTTTCGTCTCCAATGTTTGAATTGTTTCCTATTGTTGTGTTTGTGAGTATCTGATTGTTATTCCCAATGGTGCTGTTGTTTCCTATGTTTGTGTTGTTTCCGATTGTGTTATTCTGACCAATCTGGACGTTGTTTCCTATTGTGTTGTTGTTTTGTATTGTGTTGTTTTGGCCTATGTTTGTGTTGTTAGCTATGTCGTTGTTGTTTCCTATGATTGTGTTGTCTCCGATGGTGTTGTTGTTTTGGATTATGTTGTTGTTTCCTATGTCTGTGTTGTTTCCTATGATGTTGTTGTTTTCTATGGTGTTATTGTTTCCGATGTCTGTGTTGTCTCCGATGGTGTTGTTATTTCCTATGTCTGTGTTGTTTCCAACAGTATTGTTTGAGCCGATGCTCGTACCATTTCCAATTGTTGTGTTGCTACCAAATGTGCTTGTGTTGCTGAATGTAACAACTATACTTGTGCTTGCACTGTTGTTGGCAATGTCAAATGCTGTGGCAAGCAATGTGTAACTGCCACTCTCATTCGGCAGCCAGGTTATGTTCCAAATCACGCTTTCGTTTGGGGTAGGTGGTGTTGTGGTTGCGTTTCCGAGCAGGCTTCCGTTTACAAACACTTGAACAAGGTTTATTGCTACGCCGTTAGAAGCAGTTCCAGTAATATTGAAAGGCACATCAGCACTGTCAAGCGCCTGGTTTGGTATTGGACTGGTGATTGTGATGTTCAGGTTGATGGTTGCGAACCATGTTTCAAAGCTCGAGCTGTAGTTCTCATTCCCAGGATTGACGGCTGTGTAGTTATAGGTTCCTGCTGCTAGTACGGTGGTATTTGTTGCTGGGTTTCCTGATGCTATTAGTGTGCCATTTCTGTATAGGTTTACGATTAGTGTGCTTGTGTTTGCTGTTGCGTTTATAGGAGTTGGGTAAGTAATTGTTATGTTGGCTCTGTTACCATTCAGCCTTAGTTCTGTAAGCGTTGCTGCCTGGGTTATTGTCAGTATTGCTTCTTGTGGTGCTGGAGCAGTAAAGTTCTGAGTCTCGCTAGCTGTGCAGGTGTAGTTATAGCTCCCAGCAGCTAGTACATTTATGTCTGGGTTGCTTACTAAGGTTCCGTTCCTGAACAGCTGTGGGATTGCTTGTGGTGTGCTTGCTGTGCAGCTGGCATTAGTTGTTGTGCCATAAGTAACGCTTGAGCTTGGTTGTAGGTTTATGTTGAGTGTTGGTGTGGCTTTGTTTACTGTGTAGAGGAATGTTGCTGTGCTGTTGGTGTTGTCGCTTGTGTCGTTGGCATGGCTTTTCCAGTAATAGTTACCAGCTGCTAGTGGGCCGTAGTTGTAGAAGTATTCTCTGTTTGTGGTGTTACCAGTGAAGCCTGTGGGGCTATAGTTTGCAGCAACACCTGTGAAGTTGTGCTCAAAAAGGACTGTGCTTAGGCCTGTGTTGTCTGTCCAGGTAATGTTGAATTGGTATGTTTGTGTTGGTGAGTAGGTTGCCGGGCTTGTTGGGAAGGTCTTGTTGTTTGACCAGCCTGGTGCTTGGGTGTCTGGAGCTGTTGTTATTGTGAGGAAGTGCGTTTCAAAGCTCGAGGTGTAGTTTTCTGTGCCGTTGAATACTGCTGTTATGTTGTAGGTGCCTATTGTTGTGTAGTTCTTTAGTACTTGTAGTGGTGAGTTTCCGCTGCTTAGCAGTGTTCCGTTTTCGAATAAGTCTATTAGTCCACTTGCGGGGGTGATGAGTTTTGCTGTTATGTTGACTATTGAGCCGTTTGCGGCTGTTATGTTCACATCATTCCCATTAAGTAATAGGTTTACCTCGCTCGCTGCTTTGTTAATTGTCAGTATTGCTTCTTGCGGCGCTGGAGCAGTAAAGTTCTGAGTCTCGCTAGCTGTGCATGTGTAGTTATAGCTCCCAGCAGCCAGTACATTTATGTCTGGATTGCTTACTAAGGTTCCGTTCCTGAACAGCTGTGGGATTACTTGTGGTGTGCTGGCTGTGCAGCTAGCATTAGTTGTTGTGCCATAAGTAACGCTTGAGCTTGGTTGTAGGTTTATGTTGAGTGTTGGTGTGGCTTTGTTTACTGTGTATAAGAATGTTGCGGTGCTGTTGGTGTTGTCGCTTGTGTCGTTGGCATGGCTTTTCCAGTAATAGTTACCAGCTGCTAGTGGGCCGTAGTTGTAGAAGTATTCTCTGTTTGTGGTGTTACCAGTGAAGCCTGTGGGGCTATAGTTTGCAGCAACACCTGTGAAGTTGTGCTCAAAAAGGACTGTGCTTAGGCCTGTGTTGTCTGTCCAGGTAATGTTAAATTGGTATGTTTGTGTTGGTGAGTAGGTTGCCGGGCTTGTGGGGAAGGTCTTATTATTAGACCAGCCAGGTGCTTGGGTGTCTGGTGGTGTTGTCGCTGTGAAGTTTGTGGTTGTGGTTGTGTTCGTGTTACCGCTCGTATCATTAGCAAAATAAGTAATGTTGTAGAGCCCTGCTAGGCTTGGTATTGTGTAGGTGTTGTTGTACTTGTCTCCTGTTGCTGGTGCGAGGCTGAGTTGTTGCAGTGTTCCGTTTGGCAAGGTAATATTAGCATATACTTTGTCGACTGCTACGTTGTCAGTAGCGTTTACGGCTACTTCTATGGTGGTTCCAATGCCAAATTCGCTGTTTGGTTCTGGTTTGGGGTCGAAAACGCTTGGTGGGGTGGTGTCTGGGGTTGCTCCGAACACTCCAT
>JAWADY010000004.1:0-25200 GCA_038891615.1 Candidatus Woesearchaeota archaeon
AAATCATTCACACCATCAAAACTAAAAGCCTCACCAACCACACCAGCACCAAAACCAGCACCACCCTGCAAAACACCATGACTCACACCCACCAAATCACCAGCACTACCATCACCAGGCCACCAACTCACAACACCACCAGGCACAGACTTACAACTACCAACAACACCACAAACACTCGGCTGACCAAAACAAGCAAAACCAGACTCAACAACACACCCAGAACCACAACCATCCCCACCTAAAACATTCCCATCATCACAAAACTCACCAACCTCCACCAAGCCATTACCACAAACAGAACTCACAACCTTACACTTACCCAAACCCCCAGCAGCAAAAACAGCCTGAACCTCACCATCACCCAAAGCACGACCAAAAACCTCAACCTCATCAACCAAACCCCTCAAAAAAGAACCCCCAACATTAGGATGCCCACCAATCAAAGCACGAGGATTCTGCCCATAATCAATACCAGTATTATGACAAGAATCAAAACCAACCAAAGCCCCATCAACATAAACCTTCACAGAAGAACCATCATAAACACCAGCCCAATGATGCCACTTACCATCCTTCAAACCAGGACCACCCCTAGCCCAACAATCACCCCAACCAAAACCATTCTCCTTTACCAAAAAAGCAGCAGTACTGCCATAATACAAATATAAAGCATAACCAGCAAGGCTGCCAGAAGCATCCTGAGCTGTAAAAACCATAGAAGTACTCAACTGAGAAGGATCCAGCTTAACCCAAGCATCAACACTCACAGCACCAGAAGGCCTCAAACCAGCACCAGTCCCAACATCAACAAAATCATTCACACCATCAAAACTAAAAGCCTCACCAACCACACCAGCACCAAAACCAGCACCACCCTGCAAAACACCATGACTCACACCCACCAAATCACCAGCACTACCATCACCAGGCCACCAACCCAAAAGCCCAGAAGGAGGGGTTACACATTGGGCAAAAACAGCTAAAGAAAGAGTAAAAATGAAAAAAACAAAGAGTACAGATAACCACAATGGCTTATTTTTGAGACCACAATTACCACAACTTTTTTTGATTCTCAGCAGGAGTAAAAAAACATTTAAATTTTTGTTTTCACTTTAAAGGGATAAGATTATTTTTGTGTAGAAAACTCAAGCACTAAACCATCTTCTTCTAATACAGCTTTCATTGGCAACCTTCAAAAAGCAGGCATCAGATTTCTATAACCGCAATTCAAAAATTTAATGCGCTTCATTAGCACCTTGACCATTCGATTTGAACACTCCACAAATTTTAAATACTAATTGCATTTTTGAGGCTTTGTAAAAAGATGCGAAAGCTCAAAAACAAACGCGGCACTGAAATGTTTGTTCTTGGAATTATTGCATTCACATTTTTAACAATTTTATCTCTTGAGCATCTTAGAAATAATAATGAAAGTAATTTAATCACTTCTGCGAATCCTGCTCCGGTTACAAACAGTCAATCAAGATCGAGTTTGACAGTACTTCCAGAAGAGGTCAGAGCTGCAATTGCGGCTGGTAAGGACTTTGTCGACATACCAGTCACTCCTGAACTCTCAAGAGCATTCTTCATTGACTATTCAAAAGCTGTACACGTAACACCTCTGGGAACAGATTGCGGCCCAGACTCTAGTTCTTATAAACTGATGGGAAAAGGGCTGAAATGGTTTGTTTTCCCAATAAGCTATAATATTGACCCTTCTGGCTCTGGGATTGATCCTTTTCTGACAAAGCAGGCAGTGGTTAATGGCATGAACAGCTGGGATGCTGAAGAGCATCCTACTGGAGGGCTTTTTGTTGAAAGTCTGCCTGCAAAAGTGAGCATTGGCTGGAATCCGATTGATGGACCAGGAGGAGCCCTTGCAGTAACATCGTTGACTTATATGACCAAAACAAAAGAGATAGTCAGCGCAACAGTAAGCTTTGACTCGCAAGAAAGCTGGACACAATATCCAGCTCTAAGCTGTACAAGCCAAGGAAGCGCTTTTGACATAGAAAATGTTGCAGCGCACGAAATTGGGCATGTGATTGGGCTTGACCATGTTCGGAAATTCACTGACCAAGCACTAACGATGTGGCCGTATGCTGGGCCAGGCGAGACATTCAAGAGAACTCTAGGAACTGGAGATAAAAAGGGAATCGATGCTCTTTACTAAGTTTAGTTTTGGATTCGCTCAGCGTGCAGCTTCTGTCTAAAATTATTTTGGCTGTTAGACTATAGAAAAGCTTTATCAAGAAATTGGAATGGCTCCAGCTGCCTTCTTTGTTATCTCGAGGTTACAGCTGTTGTGAGCCCGACACCACTCCTCACAACGCTCTGCTGTTGAGCTATCGCTGTAATAAAATCCACACGCCTCACACTGCCAATAGCTCTTGTTGTCTTTTCTAATTTTTTTGACCATCGGGATTAAAGATGGTGACATATTTGATATATTAAGTTTTGCTGCTGTCTTGCGACTTGAGACGATGGAGATTACAATTACCACTTAACCACTTCTTTTTGGACGAGATTTCAGCAAAGTATATAAAGCATCCTTCACTCTTCCGAAGAAGGATGACTTTTACAAATAAAGAAAACAGGCTTTTAGCACTGCTGGTGAAGCAGGAGCTGGAAAGGTTTAGAGCGCGCGAAGGCAGAGGGGAGGCGAGTGAGCTTCCAAGGGTGCTTGCAGGCGAAGAGCAATACGAGCACTTCCTGGAGAAGCTGCTAGCAAAGCTTGAAGGGAAAAGGCTAAAGGATGGCCATAAATGAGTTGAAAAATGGAAGAAAAGCAAAAAGAAAATGAATCTGAGCTTAAGCAACAAATTACTCAAGGATACTTAGAACTGCAGCTTATTGATAGACAGCTCAGGCAACTACAAGCACAAATGCAAGCTCTTGAGGCTCAAGCGCTGGAGCTTGATACCGTTTCAAGCCAACTTGATGATTTTGGAAGATTAGAGATTGGAAGCGAGCTGTTCGTTCAAATCGCGCCAGGAATTTTTGCAAAGGCAGAACTAAAAGAGAACAAGGAATTGCTTGTCAATGTTGGAGGTGGCGCTGCTGTTAAAGAATCGATTCCTGAAACAAAAGCCCTGCTTGCTGCCCAAGTGGCTGAGATAAGAAAGGTTCAGCAGGAACTCGGACAACAGATAGAAAAGCTGACAACAGAAGCTCGCAAATTGGAAGAAAGTATTCAAAAACTAATTTCAAAAAAATAACCGCTTCAAATAAAAATGTTCACTTTTCTCAAAGAAAAACTGAAGGCAGCGATATCACTATTCACAAAAAAAGCTGAAGAAGTGCCTGCGGAGAAGACAGAAGAAGCAGAGCTGCCAAAAAAAAGAGCTGAACCAAAATCAGAAGTTTTTGAAGAAAAAGAATTCAATGAAAAAGAAAGGGTATTTGAAGGACCAAAAGAAGCACCTGCTGAGAAAAAAGGCTTTTTTGCACGACTCAAGGAAAAGGTTGTGGAAGTTGTCACAACGACAAGGCTCTCTGAAGGTAAATTCGATGAGCTTTTCTGGGAGCTTGAGCTTGCACTCCTGGAGAACAATGTGGCAGTCGAGGTTGTTGAAAAAATAAAAGCCGACCTCAAAGCAGCTATCGTTGACAAACCGATTCCTAGAGGGAAGCTAAAGGAAAGGATAGCTGAAGCACTCAGGCAGTCAATCCTTGAACTATTTTCTGTTGAGGCGCCTAACCTTTTGGAAAAAGCAAGGTCAAAAAAACCTTTTGTCATTTGTTTTTTTGGAATAAACGGTTCTGGAAAGACAACAACAATTGCAAAAGTTGCACATCTATTGCAGAAGAACGGTCTTAGCACTGTCCTCGCAGCCTCGGATACTTTCAGAGCAGCCGCTATCGACCAGCTCCAGCAACACGCAGAAAAGATTGGCAGTAAGTTGATAAAACAGGATTATGGCGCTGATGCAGCGGCTGTTGCTTTTGATGCAATCAAGCATGCCAAGGCTGCCAAAAAAGATGTTGTGCTTATAGATACAGCTGGAAGGCTTCACTCAAATGTCAACTTAATGGATGAGCTGAAGAAGGTTTGCAGGGTGGCAAAGCCTGACATGAAGATTTTTGTTGGCGAGGCGCTGACAGGCAATGACTGCGTTGAACAAGCAAGCACTTTTGACAAGGCAATAGGAATTGATGGAATAATTCTCACAAAGGCTGATGTTGATGAAAAGGGTGGAGCTGCAATATCGATATCAAAAGTTACTGGAAAGCCAATTCTTTTTTTAGGCACTGGCCAAGGCTACGATGACCTCAAGCCTTTTGAGCCGAAAATTGTCTTAGAAAGCCTTGGGATTTGACAAGAAACAGGCAACTTAGCTTAGTTCAAATCATCATCACATGGTCTTTTTTGAAAAATCTCAAACCATTCTCTGAGATGCCATTCCTCACCCCGCTTTATAAGTTCATCCTTTTTCACAACTAGCTCAGTTTTTGGCATCTTAGTCTCAAAGGCGGTCCGGTTTACCGAACCGCCACTTCATCACCTCCTTGTTATGCCAGTTTGCCAAAAAGGGCTGGGTGCCTTCTTGGACCATCATAGAAAGGGGATTTATTAATACATTATGAAAGAAGGGTTTAGAAAAAAGATGCGCAAAGTTTATAAAGAAACCAATTGTCAAGTGACAACAGGAATTAGTGTCATATCAAAAGCTTAGAAGAGAGGTTTGGCTCAATGACAGCATTTGTATACAGTCCTCCTTGGTTTCATGGCATTGATACAATTCTCGAACTTTTTGCAGGAATGGTTGCCATAATCACTGCACTTGTAGGTTACAAAGCATACGGGCTCACACATGAAAGGAAGTTTTTCTGGTTTGGGACTGCTTTTGGTTTCATCACCCTTTCATTCCTTGCACGCGCCTTGACAACGCTTTTCATAAGCTATAAAATTGAGACAATAACATCACGATCTTTATTATCAAGTCTGGCAGACATAGGCCAAGTTTTTGTTGCAGGACGATTTGCATACGTCCTTCTTGTGCTTTCGGCATATCTCGTCCTTTTCTTGCTCTCAACCAAACAAAAGGATAAGCTGACAATTGCGCTCTTGTGCGTCTTTGTGATTCTTTTCAGCGCATTCTCCTACGCAAGCTCAATGGCTTTTTATCTTGCTGCTCTGGCGCTTCTTGTCTTCATCACAGCAAACCATCTTGCAAACTATCAAAAGCGTCGCTCACAAATAACCCTAGGAATTCTTCTGGCTTTCACTTTCATGATTGTTGAATACCTCTTCTTCATAGCCGCACTAAAAATCGGGCAGCTAACAGTAGGAGCATACCTTTCAAGGCTTCTTGGGTATGCAACCCTTCTTATGTCAATTGTAAGTCTTGGAAAAACGAAAATTAAAAATGAGAAGAAACAGGATTGAAATTCTCATCAACATCCTTGAGGTTGCCTATGCAAAGGGCGAGCGCATAAAGCCAACCCATCTTCTTTACAAGTCAAATCTTTCACATGCAAGGATGAAAAAGTATGTGGAGGAACTAAAGGCAAAAGGGCTGCTCGCAGAGCGCTTTGAGGACGGAAGGAGCTACTTTAGCATCACAGAAAAGGGAATCGCTTTTCTTGCAGAATACAAGAAGGTCCGAGAGCTTACAGAGGCTTTCGGACTATAGCGGCTACTTTTTGTCAGAGATTTCCTTCAGGCATCGCTTGATGAAATCTGAAGTAGGAATTGTTCCATGAACAACATTATCACGCGTACGAACATTAACAGTTTGGGTGGTAGCTTCTTTTTCTCCAACAACAAGAATGTAGGGCACGTAATCGAGCTGGGCATTGCGTATTTTTTTGTTTAGTGTTTCAGCTCCTAGGTCTAGCCTAACACGAATGCCAGCTGCCAGGAGCTCATCGTGAACTTTCTTTGCATAGTCATCAAATCTGTTTGAAACGGTTATAATGCGTGCTTGTTCAGGACTCAACCAAAGCGGAAACTTGCCAGCAAAGTGTTCAATGAGGTGTGCAAAAAAGCGCTCATAACTTCCATAAATAGCCCTATGAATGACAATTGGATTTTTTCTATTGTCATGCTCGTCAACATACTCAAGACCCATCCTTGTAGGAACAATAAAGTCTATCTGAGCTGTTGCAATTGTTTCTTCATGCCCATAAACATTCTTTATTTGGACATCGATCTTTGGCCCATAGAATGCTGCTTCGCCGACTGCCTCAACATATTTTGCTCCAAAAGAACTCATTGCCTTCCTAATCGCATCTGCAGTTGCTTCCCATTTTAACCTATCACCACTTGCGTACTTCTCTGGGTTTTTCTCAAAATCAGGAAGAGATAACCTAAACCAGAAATCGCTAATTCCAATTGTATCATAAACCTCTTTGAACAGTCTCAGCACTGAAACAAATTCTGTTTCCAGCTGCTCCTCTGTGCAGTAAATGTGCGCATCATTCTGAGTCATTGCACGCACCCGCATCATGCCAGAGGCCACCCCAGAAAGCTCTTTCCTATAAACAGTTCCTTCTTCAGCAAGCCTAAGTGGCAAGTCTCTGTAACTTGTAACAAGTCTCTTGAAAATAAGATGATGATGAGGGCAATTCATTGGCTTTAGATAGTACTCTTGTGAATTCTCGCGCATGGGAGGGTACATGAAATCCTTGTAGTAGGGTAAGTGTCCTGATTGTAGGTATAACTGTGAAAGCGCGAGATGCGGAGTCCAGACATATTTGTAGCCATATGCCTCTTCCTTTTGGCGTATAAATTTCATCAACTCATTACGTACTATTTCCCCATTTGGCAACCATAGAGGAAGTCCCATTCCAATGCTCTCGGAAAACATGAAAAGATTAAGCCTACTTCCAAGTTTTCTGTGGTCCCTTTTCTCCGCGTCTGCGAGGGCTTCCAAAAAGACATTGAGCTCTGCCTTGCTTGGAAAACTTGTGCCATAAATCCTTGTGAGCTGTGGCTTATGTGGGTCTCCGCGCCAATACGCGCCTGCTATTTTCAGAAGCTTAAAGGCAGCTATCGCTCCTGTGCTTTGAACATGACCGCCCCTGCAAAGGTCAATAAAATTTCCTTGCCTATAAGCAGTTAGCTGCTCACCCTTTTTTACTATCTCATCTATCAGCTCGAGCTTGAAAGGGTTTTTTGAAAAAAGCTTTCTTGCGTCTTCCGGACTCAGCTCCAGTCTCTCAAGCTTATAATTCGCCTTTACAATATCAGCCATCTTTTTCTCTATTTTTGGAAAATCGTCAGGAGTTATTTTTAGCCCAGCGAAATCATAGTAAAAGCCGTTTTCTATCGGTGGGCCAATTGCGGGAAGCGCATCTGGATAAAGCTCTGTGACAGCGTGCGCTAGAATGTGTGCAGTGGTGTGTCTAAAGGCATCAATCTCTTCAGGGGTTGCGAAAGGCGCCTTTCTTTTTTCCTCATTTTTTGTTTTTGGCATACCTCAACCTTCAGCCTACTTGTTTAAAAACCTTGCTGAAGGACCGACATCTTTTTAAAGCGTGTACATTTTGTCACAATCATTCTGGGCGTAAGCTTGTGCTTTGCCCCAGTAGCCCGCAAGGGCTAAAGTGCTAAGGGTGAAAAAATGGCAATATTTGATGTTCCAACGAATGAACTCATTTTAAGAGTTGCTGACGAGCTAAAAAAGTTTGAGCAGCTAAAGCCACCTCTTTGGGCCGCATTTGTTAAGACAGGACACTTTAAGGAGCGCCCGCCAACAAATCCTGACTGGTGGTATGTTCGGTTGGCATCAATTCTAAGAAAGTTGGCAATACTAGGACCTATTGGGGTTTCAAAGCTTCGAACAGCGTATGGCGGAAGAAAAAACCGCGGCGTTGCAAGCGAAGCTTTCTACAAAGGCTCTGGAAGCATTGTTAGAAAAGGCTTACAACAACTTGAAACTGCCGGGCTTGCAAAAAAAGTTGAAAAAGCAGGACATAAAGGTAGGATTGCAACACCAGCAGGGCTTGCCTTGCTTGACAAGGTTGCAAGCCAGCTCATGGCAGAAAAAGGGATTGTTATTCCGAAAAAGCCAGAAGGAGAGTTGAAGCTTCCAAGAAAAGCCCCCCCTACAAAACCAAGGGCAAAAAAGGCTACCAAAGAGCAAAAAGCAATTGTAAAAACTGAAACTGGCCCAAAAGAGCAAAAAGGTAAAGAAAAGGTTACCAAAAGACAGCAAAAAAAGACTAGCGAAGCTGCTAAATCAGGCGCACCAAATGTTGGCGATGTGCAATCAGTGCAAGAGCAAAGTGAAGAGAAGAGCAAGACAAAATGAGCAAATATAAACATCCAAGCAAGAAAAAAAGGCTTGCTAAGGCAGGCAGGCAAACTAAATGGGCTCCTTTTTGGACTGTGCCAAAAATTTATGGAAAAGGCAGAAGGATCCATCCTGGCAGGCATACGGCAATAAAAAGAAGTTGGAGGAGAACAAAACTCAAACTATGATTGAATTAAAATGCTAGAAAGAAGTTATATCATCCCGTTGCGTAAAGAATGGATAAAGGCTCCACGGTATAAGAGGGCAAAAAAGGCTGTCTCAGCTGTGAGAGAGTTTCTAATGAAACACATGAAGGCTAACGATGTAAAAATCGGACCACAACTCAACCTCGCGATTTGGAAAAGAGGCATAAGAAATCCTCCTGCAAAAATAAAAGTTAGCGCTAGAAAGGATGAAAAGGGGGTTGTAAGGGTTGAGCTTTTTGGATTTGAGGTTCCAAAGCAAGAAGAAAAAAAGCCAGAATCAAAAGGCTTGCTTGGAAGGCTTGGTGAAAGGATAGCCTCGAAGACAGAAAAGGAAGAAGTTGAAGCAGCTAAAGTCTTGGAAGAGAAAAATGAGAAGCTAAAAGAAGAAAAGGGCAAAGCCTTGGACAAAGAAAAGGAGCAAAAAGAAACAAAAGGAAAAAAGAAAGAAGAAGTTGAAGCAGCTAAAGTCTTGGAAGAGAAAAATGAGAAGTTAAAAGAAGAAAAGGGCAAAGCCTCGGACAAAGAAAAGGAGCTGAAAGAAAAGTGAAAAAGGAGGAAGAAAATAGAGTAGTTTGAGAAAGTGAAAAGAAAAGCAACATGAAAGCAAGCAATATAAAAATAAGTTATAACAAGGTTAAAGAATAATAGTTGTAGCTAAAGATAAGAAGAACAAAGAACAAAAAATAAAAAACAAAAAGAGTGAAAAACTTCTGTTTAAAAATAAAAGTTTGGTCTTAAAAGCTGTGTCAATGAATCGTTTGCCTTTTGAACAGGAAAAGCGTGAAATTCTTGTAAAGCGTGAGGCAAAAACAGATCCAAGGTTTGGCTGCGTGCCAGAGTTAAGGCCAGTTGAGCATATTATCAATTATGGCATTGTTAACATAAACAAGCCAAAAGGACCAACATCACACGAAGTTTCTGAGTATGTCAAAAGAATTCTTGGAATTTCAAAGGCAGGTCATTCAGGAACACTAGACCCTGCTGTAACAGGAGTCCTTCCAATTGCTCTTGGCAGCGCAACAAAAGTAACATCAACACTTCTGAAGGCAGGGAAAGAATATGTTGCACTAGCGCACTTTCATAAAGAGATGCCTCAATCTGAGCTGAGAAGGGCGTTTGAGTCCTTTGTTGGAAAAATAAAACAAATTCCTCCTGTTCGCGCAGCCATCAAAAGAGTTGAGAGGCAAAGGATGGTCTATTACCTTGATATTCTTGAGATAGAAGGCAAGGACGTCCTTTTTAGGATTGGTTGTGAAGCAGGAACATACATAAGAAAATTGATTCATGACATTGGACAATCATTAGGTGTTGGTGCACACATGACACAACTTATACGCACAAGGGTTGGGCCTTTCACTGACAGCACAATGATTACTCTCCAAGACCTTGAGGATGCACTTTGGTATTGGAAACATGAAAAAAATGAAAAGTTCATCCGCTACTGCATAAGGCCTGTTGAAGAAGCTGTTGTTCATCTTCCAAAGATATGGTTGGTTGATTCCGCGATTGACAGCGTTTGTCGTGGAGCGCTGCTGAATGTTCCTGGAGTGTCAATGCTTGAGTCAGGAATTGCAATCGGCGATATTGTTGCGTTGCAGTCGTTAAAAGGTGAGCTTGTGGCGATTGCCAAAGCAACGATGTTTAGCCAGCAAATCATGACTGCTGTCAAAGGGACTGTTGCAAAGACAGAACGGGTTTTCATGCCTCCAGGAACATATCCCAAGAGTCAGTAGCCTTGCAACATTCCTAAAGATTTATGGGCCCGTGAGGATTTGAACCCCAGTCTAGCGGTTTCTTACAGCACAGTTTTGCTAGTGATGTCCGAAGCCGCTTGTTCTATCCAGGCTAAACTACGGGCCCGCTAGCTAAAAATAGATTGAATGCTATTTAAAGCTGTTGCAAAATAAAAAAAGATGCAAAGAGATTACTGTTGCTGTAGCTGCCTGGCAAGCGTTATCTCGATTGTGCTTACTCTTACAAGCTTGCCTTCTTGATTTGTGAACTCTTCACTATCGATGTGGATTGATTTAACCCCAATCGCTCCTTCAAGAAACCTCTTTGAGGCGACCTCTGCCACATCAACAGCTCTCGAGATAAACTTCCCACGAGCTTTTATCACAACCTCATTCGCTCCTTTTGTTGTAAATTGCATCACAACCCCTGTCACATAGTTCATGAAGGGTTTGTTGCCGATGAAAACAGAGTTTGTTTCTGTCATCCTAACACCTCCATTGTTTGCTTATTTGCTCAAACACTACTGCTCCAAGGCCGGCACTATTCCTCCCCGCGCTTAAGCAAATTGGTTACATAGCCGGCTATGACATTCCTTATCCTCTTGTTTGGTACATCAATTAACTGTTCCACAAGCAACTTATTCTTGTTGAAATCCTGCGTAAACTTTTCCCTGTGAGTAGCAATCAACTTGTGAGTCCATCTTTTGATAAGCTGAGTTTTTATTCTACCCATTATATTTTTGTTTGTAGTGCTGTTTATAAGTCTTTCGCCATAAAAGAGCATTCTTGACGATTTCATTTTAGACATGAGCTGAAGGTTTATAACTTTCAACAAGCAACTTAGCGCCGAGCTTAACAGTCAGGTCTTGAACATCCTTCAACGGATTGATTTCAACAACATCGAGGGCCATGAAGTTTTTAAGCAAGCGGAGGCGCTGGAGAAAATAAATCAAATCGCGAGAGCTAAACCCCCCTGGTTCTGGGTATCCTGTTCCAGGCGCAAAGGCCGGGTCAACAACATCTATGTCTATCGAAACATAAAGCCCATCAAAGGTCTGGACAGCAGACATCACAGCATCACAAATCTCATGAATACCCTCGGTTGTAATCTCATGCATTGAAAAATTCTTTATCCTCATTTTTTGAATAAAAGCCCGTTCTTCCTTGTCGACATTTCTCAAGCCAACAATAATGACATTTTCAGGCTTAAGTGCACCAGCTGTTATAAGCTCGCGCAACCAGTCTTCATGAGTAATTGCACCAGGAATGGTTGGCATTAAATCGGCATGAGCATCAAAAACAACAATCCCAGCATTTCTGAAATTTGTTGCAAAGCCCTTGAAGGATGGATTTGTGATGAAGTGGTCGCCACCTATCATTGCAAACTGCTTATGTGCAGAAGCGGCTTGTTGTATTGCTCTTGCAGTTTCAGCAATATTAGAAGGAACAATCCTAACCTCGCTTATATTAAAAACAGGAATTTGACCAGCTTCTGAAAGCCAGATTTCTTTTAACTTTGCTACAACCCTGTCAGGTGCAAGCTCAGCTCCTTTCTGAGAAGAAAGCCCTCCAAGAGAGGTCGGAACTTTTATTAGTTGCATATTTGCAAAAATGGTTAGAGCTTATTTAAAGATTGCTTTAGTCGCACAATGCGAAGACATCCTAACCATGGACAGACTTTAGCAGGTTCATTTGTATGGTCTTTGTTGCAAATTCACATTTCTTGAGGAGCAGCAATTCCAAGAAGTCTTAAACCATTTTTTAGCACCTGACGTGAGCAGTCCACAAGCAGGAGTCTTGCTGCCCTTCGGTTTGCGTTCTTTTCCTGCAGGCAGGGGCAAGAATGATAGAACTCATTGAAAGTCCTTCCAAGCTCAAGCAGGTACTGTGCAATTATGTGTGGCTTGTAGTGGACGAGCGATTCTTCTGCTTTTGAGCCAAATGAGGCTAGAAGTTTGAGCAGTTTTTTCTCAACCCTTTCTGAAAGCATAGAAAAATCAATATTGGCAGATTGGTTCAGCTTTTGTTCCGCAGCTTTTTTCAATATAGAACATGCCCTGGCATGAGTGTACTGAAGGTACGGTCCTGTATCTCCTTCAAAATCTATTATTTTATCCCAATCAAACACTATGTCTTTTATGCGGTCATTTACAAGGTCTCCAAAAAAGATAGCACCGATTCCTACAATTCTTGCAATCTCTGCCTTTTCTTTTAGCGCTGGATTTTTCTTTTCAATCACAGCAGCAACTTTTGCAATTGTCTCGCGAAGAACTTTTTCGAGAAGGACCGCCTCGCCGCGCCTTGTTGCCATCTTACCCCCCGATGGTGCAAGATAAAAACCGAATGGAATGTGAACGAGTTTTCCGCTGTCCCAGCCCATCTTTTCTGCAACAGAAAAAACCTGTTTGAAATGTAGCTGCTGTTCGGCTCCAGTAACATAAAGGATTTTCTCTGGAGAATAGGTTTTGAGTCTATACTCAATGGCTGCAAGGTCCCTAGAAGCATAGGTGCTTGCTTCGTCTGATTTGCGCAAGATACAAGGAGGAATTTCTTTGCCAAGTGCGACAACAAGCGCTCCTTCGCTTAGCTGCGTAAGCCCTCTTCCTTCAATCTTTGAGATTGTTCCATCAACCTTGTCACGATAAAAGGATTCTCCATCATAGCTGTCAAAAGCTATTCCCATCATCTCATAAATCTTATTGAACTCATCGAGACTCAAGTGCTTAAACTTTGACCAAAGCGAAATGGCTTGTCTATTCCCTTGCTCAAGCTTTTTAAACCACTCCCTTGCCTCTTCTTGAAGTTTGGGATTTTTTTCAGCTTCTCTATTGAAGCGCACATATAGATCAAGCAAATATTTCATTGGCTCTTTTTTTAGCCTTTCTTTGTCGCCCCACCTTAAGTGAGCTGCAATTAGCGCTCCAAACTGAGTTCCCCAATCGCCAAGATGATTTATCCTTATCACATTATAACCAAAGAATTCATGAATGTTTGCAATGCTGTTGCCAATGACAGTACTCCTGAGATGACCAAAGTGAAACGGTTTGCCAATGTTTGGGCTGCTATAATCAATGACAACAACTGCTCCTTTTCCAATCTGCCTGCTTCCATAGCTATCTTTTTTTGATGAAATCTCTGTAAGGACCTTTTCTGCGATTGAACTTGTTTTTAGAAAAAAATTGACATAAGGACCATTTGCGACAACTTTTTCAACAAAAGGCGGTATCTTAGAAGCAAGGCTTTTTGCAAGCTCCGCGGCAAGCTGGGTAGGCTGTTTTTTTAGCTTTTTTGCCAATTCGAAACAAGGAAAGGCGATGTCTCCGAACTTTTCGTGCGGTGGAAGCTCTGGGATAATCTCCCATCCAGTTTCTTTTTTTAGGAGAATGCGCAATTCCTGTTCAAACATACGCCAGAAATTCATAGAATGATTTATAATCCTTTCGTTGACCGTAACAAGAATATACCTTTTCTTCTGCACATGAGAACAGAACAGCTTCATTGACGAAGCAAAAAGAAGTTATCACTTTTCGGTTATTTCAATAAAAAAGTTTATATATCAAACCTTTTCCTCAAAAAAAGTGGGTGAAGATGGAGGATCTGCATGCGACAGTGCAAGCGTTGTGGCGCAACAATAAAAAGCTATAGTCCAATGAGAAAATGGTGTTTTGATTGCAGGAAAAAGGTGGCAATTGAGCAGGCAAAGATGAGAAAGAGTCAAACATGGTATGAAAGAAAAGAGTCAGAACAAGAGCTTAGTTAAGAATCACAAAATTATTAAAATCGAACTTGGCGCCTTTTGTTGGTGAAAAAAGAGGATGTATGAAATTTTTAAAGCGTATGACATAAGGGGAATATATCCTTCTGAACTTGACGAACAGATTGCAAGAAGAATCGGAAGAGCTTTTGTTTCAGCGCTTGGAAGCAAAAAGGTCATTGTTGGTCGCGACTGCAGAATAAGCTCACCGAAACTTGCGGCTGCGTTGATCGAAGGCATTCTTGAACAAGGCGCAGATGT
The DNA here is from genome assembly GCA_038891615.1 of Candidatus Woesearchaeota archaeon. Lineage (GTDB taxonomy): Archaea > Nanobdellota > Nanobdellia > Woesearchaeales > ARS49 > JAWADY01. Next base: position 14,198 of record JAWADY010000004.1, read on the forward strand.
TATTGATATTGGGCTCTGTTCTACTCCGATGATCTACTTTGCCTCACAATCAGCTGATGCAATAATGGTCACTGCCTCGCATAACCCAAAAGAGTATAATGGTTTTAAACTATGCAAGAAAGGGGGTATAAGGATAGCCCAAAAGTCTGGCATTTCAAAGATTGAACAAATATTCAAGCAAGGCAAATTTGTGCCAGTAGCAAAAGCCAAAGGCAAGCATTTTAAAAGGCACTTATTGCCCAGCTACGTCTTCCATGTACTCAAGTTTGCAAGAGGCATTAAAAAGCTTAAACTCGTTGTTGATGGAGGAAATGGGATGGCTGGATTAACCTTTCCCGCAATTGCTCGTCGATTGCCGTGTAAAGTAATTCCTCTGTGCTTCAAGCTTGATGGAAACTTTCCAAACCATCCGCCAAATCCTTTTCTTACTGGTGTACTCAAAGAACTTCAAGAAAGGGTTGTTAAGGAGGGGGCTGACCTTGGAATAGCCTTTGATGCTGATTGCGATAGGGTTGCTTTTGTTGATGAAAAGGGCAAGATTGCCCGCGGAGACCTAATAGCCCTGCTTATTGCACGAGACATCCTTAAAAGAAAGGCTGGAGCAAAAATTTTCTGCGATGTGCGCTGTAGCAGGGTTGTTGAGGAAGAGATTAAGAGATTAGGAGGACGTTTTGAAAGAAGCAAGGTCGGTCACGCATTCATTGCAAATAAAATGAGAAAAGAAGATGCTGAATTCGCTGGTGAGCTCTCAGAACACTATTATTTCAAGGAAAATTTCTATTGTGATTCTGGAGATATAGCAGTCATTCATATGCTCAACATTCTTTCTGAAGAAAAAAAGCCTCTTTCAGCCCTGATTAAGCCATTTCAAAGGTATTATCAATCAGGTGAACTAAGCTTTGAAGCGAGCCAACAAGTTGCGAAAAGAATCGTGAGTGTACTTGTCGAGATTTACAGCTCAGGTAGGCAATCTAGACTTGATGGCTTGACTGTTGAGTATAAAGATTGGTGGTTCAACATAAGACCTAGCCACACAGAAGCAATGATAAGGCTAAATGTCGAAGCAAAGACAAAGAAGCTTCTAGATAAAAGGCTTGAAGAAATAAAAAAGCACATTTTAGGCAACATATAAACCGCTACAAAACTTTATAAAGCACGCTGAAAAGGACTTTTTGATTAAAATTAATAGCATGAGAGAAGAAACCTTAAAGACCGTACAACCAGAACTAAATGTTGGCCTTGTGGGGCATGTTGACCATGGCAAGACAACCCTGACTAAGGCTCTTTCAGGTAAATGGACAGCGAGCCATAGTGAAGAAATAAAGAGAGGAATAACTATAAGACTTGGTTATGCAGATGTTTCAATTTGGAAGTGTGCAAGCTGCCCTGAGCCAGAGGCTTACACACTAAATCCTACCTGTCCGAGTTGTGGCAAAGAGGCAATTCTTGTGAGAAAGCTTTCGCTTGTCGATGCGCCTGGGCATGAAAGCCTAATGGCAACAATGCTCTGTGGCGCAAACATTATGGATGGAGCGCTCCTTCTAATTGCAGCAAACGAGCCATGCCCTCAACCACAGACAAAAGAACATATTATGGCGTTACAAATCATTGGAGTAAAAAACATAGTTGTTGTGCAGAATAAGATAGACCTTGTAAGTGAGGAACAGGCAATAAAAAACTACAACCAAATAAAGGAATTTTTGAAGAACACAACGTACGCAAATGCACCTATAATACCCCTCTCGGCGCTCTATTCAATAAATATCGATGCGCTTCTTCAGGCAATGCTTGAACAGTTCTTGCCTCCGCAACGCGAGTTAACTAAACCTCCAATAATGTTTGTCGCAAGAAGTTTTGATGTTAACAAGCCTGGAACAAAACCCGAGGAAATGGTAGGTGGGGTGCTTGGAGGGGCATTAAGACAAGGGGTGTTGAAGGTTGGTGATAGTATTGAACTTCTGCCTGGTCACGAGGTTGTTGAAAAAAATCAAAAAGTGTGGAAACCACTCACAACAAGAGTGATAGGGCTAATGACCGGTGGTCAAAAGGTAGATGAGGTAAGACCTGGAGGAACTTTTGCAGTGCTGACAGAACTTGATCCTAGCATTGTATATGCAGATAAGTTAGTCGGGGCTGTTGTTGGAACTCCAGGAACACTCCCAAAAGTCTGGAGTTCGCTCAAGCTTGAGCTTCATCTTCTTGAGCGGGTTGTCGGCGCAAAGGATGAGCTAGTTGTAGAGCCAATAAAACCAAACGAATTCCTTATGCTGAATGTAAACTCTGCAGCAACAGTTGGAGTTGTCAAAGAGCTGAAAAAGAATGAGCTTTTCTGCGTGCTAAAAAGGCCGATTTGTGCAGAGCCTGGTTCAAGGGCGACAATATCAAGAAATGTTGGGCAGCGCTGGAGATTGATTGGTTATGGAATCATAAGATGAGCTTATTTGAGGTCTTCAAGCCACACAAAACCATCCTGAGCATGTGCATCAGTGAAAGATGTTGACCTAAGGCCTGTAAGAACAACAAAAACCCTTATTTTTCCTTTTAGTCCTTCTTCAAGCTTTGCTCCCCAAATGATTTTTGCTGACCTATCAAGCCTTGATGCAATGCTATTAACAATGCAGTGAGCTTCTTCAAGCCTAAAGTCATTACCTCCAACGATATTTACAAGAGCTCCCTTTGCTTTTGAGAGGTCGATATCAAGAAGTGGATTTGTAATTGCACGCATAACAGCCTCTTCTGCTCTGCTCTTGGCATCCGATTCACCAATTCCAATCAAGCCAATACCAGAATCGCGCATTACAGTTCTAAGGTCGGCAAAATCAAGGTTCACAAGTCCTGGCTTTGTAACAAGTTCAATGATTCCTTTTAGTGCATTTGCAACAATCGAATCAACGAGCTTGAAAGCCTTTACTAAAGGAAGATTTGGTGCTGTTTCAAGAAGTCTGTCGTTTGGAACAAGGATTATGCTATCAGCATGCCTTGTGAGTTCTAGCAGACCTTTATTTGCATTCATAATTCTTCGCTTACCTTCAACAGTGAATGGAAGGCTGACAACTGCAATGGTCAAGCATCCAGCTTTTTTACACGCCTCTGCAATAACCCCTATTGCTCCTCCACCTGTACCCCCGCCAAGACCGCATGTTAGAAACACCGCATCACAACCTTCAACCGCCTTTAATACATCAGAAATGTTCTCCAAGGCAGCCTTTTTACCCTGCTCCGGGTCATTGCCAGCACCCAAACCACGGCTCAGTTCCTTTCCAATAAGAATCTTTTTGTCTGCAACTGTATTAAGAAGGTCCTGCGCATCAGTGTTAACCGCAATTGTTTCAACTCCCTCGATGCCGAGCTCAGCTATAGTGTCAAGCGTGTTATTACCAGCGCCACCAATCCCAACTATCTTTAACCTTGTCTTATAGACTTGCTCTTTTAGCTGTTCATCGAGTTTGAGCTGAGCAGAGTTAATAATTGCCATTAATCCACCCCTTTTTGTTACTAAAAAGAAATCTTATTTAAACCTTTTGTAGCTCCAGTAAAAAGAAGTTTACTAAAAAACCTATTAAGCCTTGCCGATTATCCTGAATACCTTTGTTCCGCAATTAGGACAAACGCCTTTAACAGCCTTCATGCCGTTCTTCATTACAACTTCTTTCGCGTCCTTTATCTCAACTTCTTTTTTTTCTTTCATGCATCTAGCAGTTACCATTCAGATCACCCCAGAGAAGGGCTTCTGTTCTTACTTTATAAATGTTTCTTTGCAGCAGGGCAAAAGGGGCTTAAATGCTTTTTCCAGCTCTTTAGCGCTCAAACATCAACAAAAAGATTGTGCTTCTCCTTGCCTGAGAGCTCGGTAAGTATTCGCTTAACTATAGCCTTTTTTGGGTCTGGCAATAGCTTTATACGCTCCTTGAGGTCGTCAAAACTTGTGAATGGTTTTTCTTGCCTCTTTTCAAGAATTTCCCACATGTGTTTCTTGCCAAAACCAGGAAGTAGCTCGAGCTGGTGCATTCTTGTTGTCAAGGGCTGTGACGTGTTAAAAAAGTTTACAAATCTCGCTTCATTCTTTTCAACAATATCATTAACGACGAATTCTAGCTCTGCCTTTGCTGTCGAGGTGAGCTTTTCAATTGGCAGCCTTCCGATTATGTGGTGTATTTTGTCACGTTTGCCTTCCCCGATATAAACCTCTTCGTATGGTTGGACAAAAACATCCTTTTTTGGCGCAAGCTCTAGAAGTGTAAACTTTGACTTGCCAATTGCCTGAATGATGGGACTTTTTCTGTAGCTTGGTCTAGGGTCAAAAGGATAACCATGCGGCAGGAAATCAAGGATAATGGCGTACTCCTCTCGCGTTTCGCGACCACCTTCTTTTTTTTCAGCACTGGATTCTTCTCCCATTTTAGCGCCCACCCTTTAGCCTCTGTTTTGCTTGACACTTAAATTTTCAAGAGAACTCCTTCACTATATCAATAATCTTTTTTAGGTTTTCAGCACTAAGCGTAATAGCGTAACCTTGAAGGACAGCCTTTAGGTCGTTAACAGTCCTTGGTAATAGCTCTACTATTTTGTGTAGATGCGGTTCTTTTAGCCTTGGTATGTCGAGTCCTGAGAGCTTTTCAAAAAGTGCATGTGCTTTTTCAGGTGTAAGCTGGAGCGTTGCATTTAGATAATCCTCTGTGCGTAGGGTTCGTTGGTTCAACTTTTCATCTTCTTTCTTCATACGTTCTATTTCTTCTTTTAACTGATACAGTGATATCGATTTTTCACTGACTATTGTTGGTTTCATTTCAGCCTCCTCATGTGCACAGGATGAACAATCACCATTTTTTCCTTGCCACCATCATTTATGACGACCTTATAACAACGCCCAATCCTTTCTTTCACATACCCTGACAATCCTTGAAATCTTGGTAAATGAGCTCCTGACTGTATGGCAGGCTCGGCAACAAGGCAAACCTTTTCGCCAGTCTTAAAAGCAGCAAAGTAGCGTGCAAGGGAAATCTTCCCTCTCTGCCATACCGATTTTCTTAGAGTTTTCCTTGATTTCCTCGCTTTCCCACCCAGACGCTTTACCATGAGCTTTTTCAAATTCTTACTGTTTAAAAATTTTTTCAGATCACTTCAGCCAAGCAGGTGCTATAGGCTCAAGAAATGGCCAGACATAAGGCGCAAGCACAACAAGGGCCGCTATTAAGAAAGAATGGAACCATGTTTCTCTGGTTCCAACAACCCCACCGCCATAACTGCCCTTTATCGCTGCAGAAACGCCATGTATTTTAACCATCGTTATTATCCCTATAAGAATCCTGAACATAAGCACATTTTGCAAAAATTCAGGCAGGAAGGTTAAGTATCCCATCACAAACTCAACATTCATTGTAGCAAACACTGCAATTATTGCATAAAATATCGCATGGATTGAATGCCCAAACCTATGCGTTGGGATTGTTACATCTCGATGAAGTAAAATTGCTTCATAAATCCCTATTATCAGTCCAAGCGCAATAGCTGGCTTTATCAATAGCTCGGCTGCCATTTGTATTCCTCTTCTGAGACTTTGCGCTGCCCGATATATAAACTTTTTTGCAAATATATTCATGGAAAAGACAGAACTTGTAAATGTTTTTATCATTCTATAGTGATAAAAGTATCGAAAGGTTTAAATAACTCTACAAATATTTGTTACTGAGGGGTAGAAAATGGACGGTTACAAAAATGGTTGTGTAGCTATAGTTCTTTATAATTTTGGAAACAATTTTTTTTGCAATCCAAAGGATCTGTATGGGTTGCTTGGAGTAAAAGCCGATGCAACCGAACAAGAAATAAAGGCCGCCTACAAAAGGCAGGCATTTCTCTGGCATCCAGATAGGGCGCCTGATGACAAAAAAAAGGATTACGAGCTCAGAATGCAAGCAATAAATTTTGCTTATAGAATTCTCACTGATGTGGAAAAACGCGCACTTTATAACGCTAAGGGTTATGATTTCATTTTAAAGAACGGCATCAAAGTTCCAGAAGAAAAGAATATAGAAGAAAGTCAAGCTGATGACGACATTGGAGAATTCTTTAAAAACCAGTTTTTTGGAAAAAATTGTAAGGGCATGTCCCTTGATGGACTTGTAAGCAAGAGTCTTTTTCGTGAAGTTAAAAGCAATGGCTTCAGCTGCAACAAAAAGCTTGCTTCTAAAGCGCTTGAGAGAAAAGATGACGATGATGAAAGGCTACTGCATGTACGAGAAGAAGGAGAACGCCTTTGCATTACATATGAGCTTAGGCTTGAAGATATTGTGAATGGAAAAAAAATCTCATTGGAGAGTTTGGCAGCAAGATACAGGCTCCCTGAAGGGCTAAAGCTCGAAATACCAGCCGGCTTGTGGAGCGGTGATAAAATAGTCTCAAATGGGATATATCTTAACAATAAAAAAATCGAGATTTGTCTTGAGCTTATTGTTTTAGAGCATCCTTTGTATAAAGTAAATGAAAAGCGTGATGTCATTCTACGCCGCCCTCTAATTATCAGCAAAAGAGAAGCCATAAACGGCACAGCTCTTCACAAAAAGATGGGCTATCCAACGACAAAAATACCAAACCTGCACAACAAAGAGCTAGAATTGCCAAGCGTAGAAAATGGCCAAAGGGTAAGATTCAAAGGAGCTGGCCTTCCCATCAGGTTGCCTGATGGCAAGTACAGATGGACAGATTACATCGTTACTGTAAATGTGAGGTCAGAATGAACTTTGAGAAGTACGATAAAGAGGGAATCGAAGCTATTGTCGATGCAAAATGTGAGGGCAAGAGCATAGGTTATCTTCTAAGGATGAGACAAGAATGGATTGATACTATTGATAAGAAAAATCCCATCATCATACCACTAGCTTCGGGTAAAGGAGGGGTGGGAAAGACAAATCTCGCGGTTGCGCTTTCTCTAGCGCTCAACGATTTTGGATGGAAGGTCGCGCTAGTTGACCTTGACCCGCTCTCTAACACGCATCTGCTTCTTGGTTTGGAAAAAGAAATGATAAAAAAAACAATCTATGATGATATCACTTGCAATGCAGGGCTTGAAGAAATCGCACACAGAATCTATCCGGATGACCCTGTGCTTTCGAAAGAGTATTCGCAGGTTTATTTCTTTCCAGGAATGTCTGCAAAAAGTGTGCAAAAGCCAGAATTTGTATTCAAACAATATGAAAAACTGCTAAGACATCTGCTTGACTCAAAGCAGTACAATTGCATAGTGCTTGACCTTCCTGCTGGCGCGGACACGACAACATTAACAGCTTTTTCAACATTTCTTGCCGAAAGCAGCGACCTTGAAAGGCTTGTCTCAAAGGCAAGATTGCGCAGGGTTGTTGTTGTTGAACCAACTGCAGAATCTTATCAAGCATGCAAGACATTTCTTAATGCAGTCATTGCAAGGGAACTTGCAAAGTTGTTTGATAAACACCTTTTGGTCTCCAAATTCCACAATTCATCTAGAAATCAACTAACATTGAGCGAAAAGATATGGAAGGTGCTAAAGGAAAGCAACAAGCCAGACTCGCTTTTCGCACCACTTTACATTGCACGACTTGAGCAGATTGTGCATGAAAATGCAGCCGACTATCCAGTATTATGCAATTCCCTCCTTAAAAATATCGCAGAGTATCTAAAAAACTTTAATACTGGAATTATATGCAATCGCTTCGGAAGAAATAAACAAGAAGCAGAAGATAGATACTCTGGTAAAGTAAACGAGAGCCTCGGAGTTAATTCTCTTGTAAAATACTATGAACAAATTCGATTAAACGAAGCCTCAAGCAAAAAAATCCAGCAAAGCGCATGCATACAGCTGCAACCTCTTGGTTATTGCATAGAGGACCCGCTCCTCAAGGAGCTGGAGGACAAAGGAATAAGAAGGTCGTTTTATGTCGTCAAACCATTCCGAGAGCCTGGCGCGAACGAACCAGTTCTTGCTGAGATGATTAGAGATATTGCAAAAAAACTACAACAGCCATCTGAAGGAGAAGCAGCACTATTAGTTGCAATAAACAGAATAAATGAGCACATACAAAACCTAAAGCAGATGCCAGAGGTTGTTGTTGAGGCTTCGATTTCCTGTGATTATACCTAAAAGGAGTAACTACCATTTAATGATAAAAAATACAAAAAAGAGCGAAAGATTTATATATAGGGACAGCATTTTGTAACTACTTGTTGCTGATAACAAATTTGGAGGTATAAAAAATGGAAAAACAAGAACTAGACCTCAGCTCACTTTTAAACAATTCTTTCGACGAAGCCAAACTTAATGAAATTGCAGCTTCTGGAAAATATTCAAACATAAAAGTTGTTGGAGAGAGTAACAAAATATATGTAAAGGTTCCTGACGCAAAGGATTTCTCTACAGCAATTGAAGATAATTGGGTTCAATTGAAAGAATATCTTTACAGGGGTAGGGCTGCACAAAAAAGCAATGCGGTCGAAACAAATACGGAAAAAAACTATCGCACACTTGAGTCGATTACAAAAGGTGAAGATGAAAAGCTAAGAAGTGAACAAAAAAGGTACATCTATTTAGGAAAAGAAAAAGCGCAAGTTTTGGAGGTTGAAGAAAAAGACGAGAGTTACATTATAAAAACAGTTTGCGGTGGAGATGAGAAAAGATACGAAGAACTCTGCAACAAGTGTGCAGAGGTTTTGTCAATTTTAGGAAAGATATCAATAATAGAATCTGCTCTCCAAAGTGCCAATCTTAACAGGGCACTGTATCAATCGCATTTAAAAAGCGAAGCATACCTAAAGGGCGATGAGGATGCAAAAAAACAAATAGCCCAGTTAGATGCTGTTTATAAAACCTATAAGCCAATGCTTGAACAGCTCACACACTTCAAAGAGTTAGCCTTTGATGTTGAAAAATTAGAAAAGGGGCAAGCAAGGCAAGGTTCTACAATTCTCAACGAAGAGCAGATTCTGAAACTTTTTAAAAATCAAGAGCTGCTTTATAAGACCTTTGGCGCGCTTCCTGCAGAATATGCTCAAGAGTCTCTTGACGGTTTTCTCACGCGTGCTGAGGCAGGTTTTGGCCAGGAGGTAAAGGCTCTTGTTTCTGAACTGAAAAGAACTTACAATTTGGCTGGAGACCAAGTTGCTCTTCAAATGGAATCGGTGATGGATTCTGTTAAAGCAGATAAAAGCACTGATATGAAAAGCTTGATCAAAAAATTTAATGAGCTCGAGGAAGAAGTAAGACGCTATCACACTAGAAGTTATGCGCTCAACTCTTTTGTCATAGCAAAAGATGCCGATACCAAACCAAAGCGCCTTGGCCGTGTCGCTCAACTGACTGGTAGAGACATTTCAGACCTTGAACATGAAATTGAGAAGCCAACAACGGCACTCGCACAGTTAGGCAAGACAGGCGGAGGGGCTGCGGCTGCAAAATGGATTGTTGAACAGGCAACTCGTTCAAAATTTGAGCTAGCTCCAAAATCTAGAGGCGAAGGGCTTGCTTATCAAATAAGTGAGTACACAGACCCAATCACTAATGAGAAAAAAACCATGGTAACACTGGCTTCATATGTCTCGCAGGGCAGGAATGCCTTGAATGAAGTGCTGACACAACTACTGATTAACACAATCAAAGAAGAAATGAAAGAAGTGGCTCAAAAAAACGCTGTTGAATTTGATCCAGAAAGCCTACAAGGTAAAATCGAGGTATACGAAAATTCCCTTCTTATGCTGCCAAAAATTATGGTCAGTTATCGTAAACTAAACACCTCACAGCAAGCCGAAAAATGCGTTGAGATGTTTAGTAATGCAAAAGAGGAAGTAAAGACCTTGATAAAAGAGAGCCTTGTTGCGAATAAGCTCAGTGAAAAAGAATTCAGCAGTGATGACGAACTTAAACTTCAGGCGGAACAGCTTCAGAAGATAGCAGAGATGAAGAAAAAACTCTCCTATATTGCTGATCTGACTCTAGCAAAAGAGCTTGGACATGCTGGAAAACCAGTTGACATAACGCCAGAAGAAATAGAAGAACAAAAACGCAAAGAAGCAGAATAAACACAAAATGTCCCTAAAAAACTGGCTAGAAAAAATCTTCGGAAAACAAAACTTAACCGCAACCACACAATTCCTTCTAAACGCCAAGCACAACTCCAAACTCAAAAACGAAGGACTACTAAGCACCGAACAATTCATTGACAAAATTTCCCAAAACCAGTACAACCTCTTTTCCAACCTAACCAAAGAATTTGTTGAAAAAGAAATTTCAAAAAACAAAAAAAAGCAACTAAACTGGGAAAACATCGAAAAAGAACTAAAGACACACCTCATCGAACACGGAATAGAAATCCACCACAAAAAAGTTCTTCGAGAATTCCCCGGCACCCTACGCGACGTACTCGCAGCATACGTAAGCGACGGAAAAAGCTTCGACTCAAAACAACTCACACCAGAACAAGCTCAAACCCTTGACAAACTAATGGAAAAAAAATTCAAACCCATAGAAGGCCACCCATGGCCACTTCACGACAAAGCAGTATACCGCAACTACAACCTCTACTACAAAGAAACAGACCTCTCACTTCTAGCCAACGAATGCCCAGAATACGACATAACAAACCTTGAAAACTTTTTAAAAATCTACACAGATTTAGGCAAAAGAATTTTTAACGAAAAATACCAAGAACCAGCACAAAAAGACACCGCATTCAAAAGAAAACTCAAACTAGCCCTAGCAACCGGACTCAGCATAGCCGCAGCCATCACAGGCAGTTTCTTTGTTTACGGACGCCTTAAAAACGAGCTAGAAAAGTTTATGAAAGAAAAAGAAGTGATAATTCAAGAAAACAGGAAAGAAATATTAAAGCTCCAGATGGAAAAGGAATGGTACGCTATGGAGCTGGAGAAGCTCAAACGATCAGAAACAAAGAAAATAAGAGAATATGATGTCAAGCTGGAGGAGCTTAAGCTGGCTGAAAAGAAACTTCGCAAAGAGCATGCCGAACGAATGAAAGCTC
>JAWADY010000005.1:0-5401 GCA_038891615.1 Candidatus Woesearchaeota archaeon
AATTTTGTCAATGAATTGTTCGGTGCTTAGTAGTCCTTCGTTTTTGAGTTTGGAGTTGTGCTTGGCGTTTAGAAGGAATTGTGTGGTTGCGGTTAAGTTTTGTTTTCCGAAGATTTTTTCTAGCCAGCTTTTTAGGGACATTTTGTGTTTATTCTGCTTCTTTGCGTTTTTGTTCTTCTATTTCTTCTGGTGCCATGTCAACTGGTTTTTCTTATTGTAGTAGATTCCTATTGGATAGACGGCTTTGCATTCATGAATCGCAAGTGTTGCTGGAACCTTTTCTATTTGTTCGAATTTAAGATGCTCAATAAGAAACCTGTTGTTGTAGTTCCAACTAGTCCATATACTGGAAAGCCCTCAATAACAGTCACGCCTTTTGGTTTTTTGGAAAGCTGTACGAGGTGCACCATCTCCTCTTTTACACATCTCTTTTTATTTTGTTCTTTATAAACTTTTGCTTGTTATGCTCCAAGCACATTTCTAGAGCCAAAGTTGCTTCCTGCTACTTTTATAATCCTTTCACAAAAAGTTTATATATACAAGCACTAAAAATGATTCCATGAAAAAGAAGGTGCTGCTTTGGGCTTCTGTTCTTACTTTCCTCACTTTTTCAGTTCAAGTTTTTGCACAAGAAGAAGGTCCTCTTGAAAAACTGGCCAGGTTCCTCTTTATAAAAATTCCAGAAGCTGCCGCAAGCGCCGATGATCTTTTTGTCATGGTGATGAGGTTTTCGATATGGATTCTCGTTTTTGCCCTCATGTTCACTGGGGTCAACAGGGTCTTCAAGGAAAACAGAAATGCCGCAATAGCCATATCTGCTGTCCTTGCCACAATTTCTGTTTTGGGAATCCCAAGGCAGCTTATTCTTGGAGTGTGGGTAGCTTACTCGCAAATCGTTGCAATAGCGCTGGTGATTGCACCGGCCCTTCTTGGTTTGTGGCTTAATAGCACTGTTTTTGTAGGCCCAACAAGACTTCATAAAATAATCCGCGGACTGGTCTATCTCATAATAGGCTTTGTTCTTGGAGTGCTTCTGCGAAGCGCTTCTGCCACAGGCATTGCCACATACCAACAGCTCGTTGATTATGGCTATATCGGCGTTCTAATCACAGTTATTGTTGGACTAATCAGTCTTCTGGCAGGCCTTTTTGGAGGGACAACTTCCCCCGAACTGGCTCTCGCAGCTCTTACAAAAAAGGAAGAACTGAGAGAAAAGAGTGAATTTGAACGCATTGAAAGTCAAGTTGCTGGAACTGCCCAGGAAGCTACAGCAGAGCAACAAGCTGCTCAGGGTTTGGCTCAAAGCGCATCCGGGGTTAGCTCCTATATTACTCAGAAGGTTATGCCTGCTGCTAGCAGCGTTGCGGCTGCTTTGCAAGGACTCCAAAAAGAACAGCAACAGCTGCTTCCAGAAGAACAAACGAAGTTCCAGACTCTTGTCAAAGAACTAAAAAATGCTATCTCATACCATACAGGTATCGTGGATGAGTATAACCATTTCGTGAAGCAGCACAAAACGCTAGAAGTTGGGCTCGCAAATGCAGAGCGAACTTATATAAAAAACCTTGAAGAGCATAGAAAATTTACTAACAATTTGAACAGATTCGCGTCACAGCTATCAAAAAGAAAAATTAGCAAATTACCAGAATTCATTTATAGGGTTCAGAATTTGTTGCAACGAGCTGAAGAAATCCAGTTAGGGCTAGAAACGCTCAAGATTGAGTTTGACCATAAAAAAGTCATGCTCAAGGATATTGATTCAAATCTTAGAAAGGTAAAGTCTGACATAAATTATATTGATGGTTTACTTAACCCACTTAAGCCTGTGGCAAGCTGGACAACCTTTCCAACAATAAGAAAGATACTAGGAGTTGTACCTGGCATTAACAAGTTTGTAGGCTCAGCAGAAGTGCTACAAGAAAAATACAACAGCATAAGAGCAGGAATGAGCGCAACAGCCGGACTGTTGGGCGGCCTTGATCTTGCAAAAACAATCCTTTCGCCGCTACTTGAATTTGGAAAAAAGATTAGCGCGCTTAACGCCGAGTTTGCCATACTCTCTGAAGAGCTTGCTAAGGCAGAAGCAGAAGCTTCCAAATACACAGAAACCTAAACAGCCATCAGTGATTTAAGATACAGGTTCTGACCAGATATGAATGTCTTCTTTGTGCCACCTTATGCTCTTAAGCACCCTAGGGGTTGGTTCATATGCATATGATTTTTCAAAATGCCTTAAAGCTCTTTGATTATTTCCTGTTCGCTCAAAAACGCAACCAAGATTGTAAAGTATTTCTCCGACAAGTGTCTCATCAACGCTCACGCCGCAACCAGGTTTTTCTTCAAAAGCTCGTGCAAGTGCACTGACAAGGTATTGATAGGCTTCCTTGAATTTCCAGCCAAGAATTTTCATAACGCCTTCTTTTTTAAGCTGGTATGGCTCTCCCTCAAGAGGTACAAATTTTGTATCAAGTTTAAGCTCTTCTGCAAGTGACAAAAACTTTTCTGAGAAATCGTAGCCGTTTTGGACATGTGTCGATTTTATTTTCCCCTCAAGGCCGTGTGAGCAATCGACCTGGCCATTGGTTTTGAGATGCTTTGCTATCTCCTCAGCCAAACTTTTTAGATTTAGCGGTGTTTGTTGGCTAGTGGATTTGTTTTGGTTCTCGGCAATCGCCTTTACAGCACTTGAAATCTCTTCCGTCTTTTGATAAATCTTTTTGATGTCACCAGTTACATCTCCAGTTGCATAAGGCTGCCCAGCATTTATTTTTTGGATTGCCTCGCTGATTTTGTTAAGATTGTCAGTCAGCGCCTTCTTTTCGTTTTCTAATTTTTCATTTTCTTCCTTTAGTTTTGCATAGTTTGACTTTTCCCTCTTAAGCTCTTCTTGAATGCGATTGTACTCTTCATTGCTATAGGAATGTTTGCCGACATACTCCTCATGACTCTTTTGCAACGACTTGAGCTCCTTTACATGTTCATTCAACTGTTCACCAAAGGACTTTATTGTTTCCTGTAAGCCTTTCATGAGCGTATTGTTTGCTTCTCTTTCTTTCTCTAATTCCTCAACTCTTTTCTTTTGTTCATCCCTCTCATCCTGCAACGATTTAATGAGAAGATTTTTCTTATTCAACTCTTCTTCTTTAGCTTTAAATTCATCATTTGTGTGCATGTGCCCCTTTTTGTATTCTAGAAACTCTTTGCCAACCTCTCCAAGCTCTTTAACAACTCTCGAAAGCTCCTTTTCGTGGCTTTCATATTTTTTCTTCCAATCTTCTAGCTCATTTTCAAGCTTTCCCTTTTGCTCTTTCAGCTTTTCAACTTCTTCGTTTGTATAGCTATGTTTGCGGGTATATGAATTAAGTTTGTTTTCGAGCTTTGAGTTCTTCTTCACAAGCTGATCGATTGATTGCTTTGCCTCTGAAAGCATTTCCTTTGTTCTTTTCAACTCATGTGTCATCTCCTCGTGTTCTGAGCTTAGTTTTTCATGCGCCGCATACAACTCTTTTGCTTTTGCACGCAGTGTTGTGTTTGCAAAGCTGAGAATACGAATCTGCTTCTCATATTCAGCTTTGCTATTTTTTAGAAGCTCTTCATAAAACTTTATTTGTCCTTCACAGTTGGCATTTTTGGCTTTTAGCTTTTCAAGCTCAAGTTGATTATTCTTAATCAAATTGTTATCTTCAGCAGCTTTTTTGACCGCTCTTTCTAAGCTCTTTTCAAGCATGTGCGTGTATTTCCAGATGCAATCAGTTATCTCTGTCTGCTTTTTTATCGCGCTTTCCTTCCCTTTAATCCTTTCAAGATAATTGCGTAATAGCTCAAATAGCCTACTACGATGCTCTTTTGCAAACTTTAAGCTGTTCTTAGCATCTTTTAGTTCCTCTATTTTTGCAAAGTATTTTTCTTTTAATTCTCCATACTTCTTATTTTCTTCGTCAATGATTTTGTTGAGGCTTACCATAGCTCTTTCTTTATTTTCAATTGCGCTACGCAAGCCTTGGTTTTCACGCCGCAATGTAAAAATCTCAACCATCCTTCTGAAGAAAGGATCATACTCATTCTCTTCACCAAAAAGCTTTCTTAGTGCATTATAGTGTGCAAAATAGGCATATTCATTTGTGCCAAACTCAACCTCTATCTTTCTAAGTTTTGCTGCTTTTTGATCAAGGCCTTGCACTATTTTTGTTGCGTAAGCCTCTTTTGAGCAGTTTATTTTTTTGATTATATCATTAATAAGTTCTTGAGTCAGGGGAACCAGCTTTCCATCAACCATTACTGCAGCACCGGGCTTTCCTACGAGCTGTGCAAACTTGAGCCAACTAAAGTTGTATGCCTCGTCTTTCACTTTTTTCAAAATTTCTAGCGGAATTCTCAGTTCTTCAGGTCCCCTTTGGTTTTCGAGCATCACGCCACCTTCGATTGAAAGATTTGCTAACAGGTTGTAAACCTCTTTGGGAGAATACGTTCCGACAAGTTGGACCATAGCAATCGTTGTTTTTCCAATTCCTTCAAGGATGGTTTGTAAAGCCTTCTCTGCCTTTTCACCTTCTTCTTGTAAGCGTTTAGCCAGTCTCTTTTTGTGCTGTGAAAGAAGTTCTGCTGCTCTGCTAATAAGGACCTTGTTCGCGTGATGCAAACCTATTTTCATATCTTTAGAAGTACTGACTTCTTCTGGCTTGAAGAACCATTCGAGAGCTTCGACACCTTCTCTTTTCAGCCTTTCTGCAAGTTCCTCATCGTCTTGTAAGATGTAAAGAAGCCGCTGCAGGCTTGCTTCTGGGTTCTTCGAGGTTTGTTCAATTAGTCTTATATCTTCTTCAGACAAACCCTCAGCCAAGAGCTTCTCAAGGTCTGTAGCTTTTTGTTGCAAAATTAAGATGTTGCTTTTCTCAATGCAAACATTCTGAGCTTCTCCTTCTTGAGAAGTACCATCATCAGAAGAGCTTCTTTGCATTTTACTTCTCATCAAAAAGATAGGTATTTTTTAGGAAGTTTTTGGAGTGTGTTTCTTTTAGTTGTTGTTTTATGTAGTTTAGTTCTGTTTTTTGTTTTTCTTTTTCATTCCATTTTTTTTCTTGTAGTGGTGCGAAGTTGGGGTGGTTTATCCATGTGACGTGGAAACTGTTTGTTTGCCATTTTTGTAGTACTGTTTCTGCATCTTTTTTGTTTTTGAGCCAGTGTTGGTGTTTTGTTTTTAGTTTGGTTATTTCGTTTTCTAATGAGTACTTTTCAGCTTCGTTGAGGATTTTTTTGTAGATTGGGTTGAGTTTTTCTCCTTCGAGGATGGTTGTGAGTAGTGGTGTGATGAGTTTTTGTTCAACTTTTTGTGCTGTTTTGAATTCTTCTTTGTTGTAGTATAGTTTGTTTTCTGCAAGTTCGTCGATGTTTGATTCGCAGA